>NZ_CP045420.1:733906-1362812 GCF_009363795.1 Palleronia sp. THAF1
CATCGAATACCCCGCCAAGGACGGCCACACCTATATCCTGAACCTCATCGACACCCCCGGCCACGTGGACTTCGCGTATGAGGTCTCCCGCTCCATGCAGGCCGTCGAAGGCTCTCTGCTGGTGGTCGATGCCTCTCAGGGCGTCGAGGCGCAGACCCTCGCCAACGTCTACACCGCGATGGAGGCCGACCACGAGATCGTGCCCGTCCTCAACAAGGTCGATCTGCCCGCCGCCGACGTCGAGCGCGTGCGGACCCAGATCGAGGACGTCATCGGCATCGAAGCCCACGACGCCGTCGAGATCAGCGCCAAGACCGGCCTCGGCATCCCCGACGTCCTCGAAGCCATCGTCCAGCGCCTGCCCGCGCCCACCGAAGGCGACCGCGACGCCCCGCTCAAGGCCATGCTGGTGGACAGCAAGTACGACCAGTACCTTGGCGTCATCGTCATCGTGCGCATCATCGACGGCACCCTGAAGAAGGGCGACCGCATCCGCATGATGAAGACCGGCGGCACCTACGACGTGGACGACGTGGGCATCTACCGCCCCGCCATGACCGCCGTGAAGGAGCTGGGGCCGGGAGAGATCGGCTACCTCAACGCCTCCATCAAGCAGGTGCGCGACACCCGCGTGGGCGACACGATCACGCATGAGAAGAAGCCCTGCGCCACAGCACTTCCCGGCTTCAAACCCTCCATCCCCGTTGTCTTCTGCGGCCTCTTCCCCGTGGACACCAACGACTTCGAGGACATGCGCGACGCCATCGAGAAGCTCGCCCTGAACGACGCCTCCTTCACGTCGGAGATGGAAACGTCTGCCGCGCTGGGCTTCGGCTTCCGCTGCGGCTTCCTGGGCCTGTTGCACCTCGAAGTCATCCGCGACCGGCTGGAGCGTGAGTATGACATCGACCTGATCACCACGGCTCCTTCCGTGATCTACCACGTCTACCTCAAGGACGGCACGCGCACCGACCTGCACAACCCCGCCGACATGCCCGACATGACGCTGGTGGACCGCATCGAAGAGCCGCGCATCAAGGCCACGATCCTGGTGCCCGACGAATACCTGGGCGACGTGCTGAAGCTGTGCCAGGACCGCCGCGGCATCCAGCTGGACCTGACATACGCGGGCACCCGCGCAATGGTTGTCTACGACCTTCCCCTCAACGAAGTGGTGTTCGACTTCTACGATAGGCTGAAATCCGTAACGAAAGGTTACGCCAGCTTCGATTACCAGATGATCGGCTACCGCGAGGACGCGCTGGTCAAGATGCAGATCCTGGTGAATGACGAGCCTGTGGACGCCCTGTCCATGATGGTCCACCGCGACCGGGCAGAGGGGCGGGGCCGCGCCATGTGTGAAAAGCTCAAGGACCTGATCCCCCGCCACATGTTCAAGATCCCGATCCAGGCCGCCATCGGAGGCCGCGTCATCGCGCGCGAGACCCTGTCGGCCATGCGCAAGGACGTCACCGCCAAATGCTACGGCGGCGACGCGACCCGCAAGAAGAAGCTGCTGGAGAAGCAGAAGGCGGGTAAGAAAAAGATGCGCCAGTTCGGGAAGGTGGAGATTCCGCAAGAGGCTTTCATAAACGCGCTTAAGATGGATAGCTGATCCTCGGAGCTTCGATGACAAAAATTGTAATGATAATTGGCGCTGGAGCTAGTCAAGAATTTGGATTTCCTACTGGCGGCGATCTCATGGGGCAGATTGGAAATCTGTGTAAATTTGATACTCGTTACAATGGAATTGAAGCTGGTGACCGCGCCTTTTTTGGTTTGTTGAAGAAAGCGTCGGAGAAGTTCGATGTTCGTTTCGATGAGGTTCTTGCTGGAGCGCGACTGATAAGTCAAAATATGCATTTAGCTCCATCAATCGACAACTTTCTTCATACTCATTCAGAGAGCGAAGAACTTGTCATTGCTGGCAAGCTCGCGATCTTCACCTGCCTGCGAAGGGCGGAAGAAGGCTCTTCATTGTTTGAAGAGGAAGCGACTCTTGGTCGCCCGCGTGTCCCGGAATTTGCTACGCGAACTTGGCTAGTAGAGCTTTTTAAAATTCTTGCTTCAGGCAGGACCTCTGAACAGTTTCTCAAGGATCTAAGTGAGATCAGATTCATCAGTTTCAATTACGATAGGTGTATCGAAAGATTTTTTACTGCAGCATATGAAAGCTACTTCAATAATCCGGGAGCAGCTGCCGACCTAGCTGACAATCTCAATATTCTACATCCTTATGGCGTACTTGAGCAATATGATTTCGCCAACATCAATGGTGATAGGCGAATGTACAGTGGGGGCTTCCCAGTAGTGGCTCTGGACGCAGTTGATAACATCAGGACATTTACGGAAGGCAGCGAAAAGATAAATCGCGGCCGATTGGAAACACAGATTACAGATTCATCTGTTGTTATGTTCTTAGGCTTTGGTTTTCATGCCCTCAACAATAGGCTACTGCCTGGTAAGAAGGTGAGTGGAGAAGTACTGGCAACTTCTTACGGTCTTTCCCAGTCAAACAAGTCTGAGATCGAGCATGAGCTAATTGCAAATATCTACGGCGGCGATCCTCGATATAAGAAGAACATTCAATTTTCTGACTGCAAATGTTCTGAGCTTATCTCAAGATATTCGAGGCTACTCGAGCGGATTTTGAACTAGCTGTTTACCCTCACTCCCCATATACAATCGGCAGAACCTTCCGCGACACCGCCTCGGCGTTGCCCATGCCGTTCTTGCGCAGGACCTCCCCGACGTCTTTATCGAGCGTCATCCGCTGCATCATCGTTCGTCTGGGGACGGGCCGGTTCGATGACCGCGCCCGTCCCTTGATCTCACAGGTCGTTCTGGACGTCCTGCGCGGTGTTCTCGATGGCGCCGCCGGCGCTCTGGATGTCCTCTCCTGCACCGCCGACGGTCTCGCAGGCGGTGAGGGTGAAAAGGCCCAGAAGGGCGGCTAGGGTGATACGCATGGGTGTTCTCCGTGGGTTGCTTCCGTCGCCCAACCGATCGGAGCGGTTCGTGTTCCTGTCTCGATCACGAATCGGCGATTCCATGCAACTTTTCCGCGCCGGGCTGCATAAGCCGCCCCTTATCTTGCCAAGCACAGGCGGACATCACTCCCCATCCACGATCGTCAGAATCTCCCGTGACAGCGCCTCGGCGTTGCCCATGCCCTTCTTGCGCAGGAGTTTCTCGATCTCTTTCTCCAGCGTCATCCGCTGCATCATCGAGCGTTTGGGGATCGGGATGCCCGTGCGGGTCATCATGAAGTAGCGCAGCACCGTGTTCATGCGGGTGTGCCAGCCGTGGCCGGACCCTTTGAAGTAATGCACCACGTCCTGATCCACGCGGATCGTCAGCCGCGTCTTCGCGGGTTTCCTGTAGGTCGGGATGCGGGCCCAGGCGTCGGGCGGGTGGATGCCGCCGATCTCTGCCCGGATCGCCCGCCACTCGTGATCCTTGTCCATCGCTGCCCCCTTGTATCACGGGGCAGACTGGCCGGGACGGGGTAAACGCCGCGCAAACGCAGCGCGCTGTAGGGGCAGGGGGATGTACATCGGCCCGACACCCTATGCACATCGGCCCGCCCTTTACTGCACATCGGCCCGCCTTTTGCTGCACATCTGCCCTACGGCATATGCACGCCTGCGGGACGGATGCGGGACTTATTTTCGCTTGGTGCCCGGCATCCACATGGACATCCACATCTCGACCCATTGGTTCATCATCTGGGTCTGCATCTTGCTGGCCTCGGCCATCATCTGGCCGCGCGCCGGGGCCGCCATCTGGTTCGCAGCCGACAGCCAGGCACTCATATAGGGGTTTTTCATCTTGGAAGGTCCACATATCGAAGGGTACATCATAACCTCCACATGGCCCCTATTCTGCCCCAGCGTAAGGGGAGAGAGGCCTGCAATCGTTGCGTGTGCGTTCAGTGGGCGGGTTTACGCGCAAGGGCGTAAACGGCCGTCGCGACGATGGCGTATATCCCGTTGAAGATAAACACCAATCCCCAAGGTGCCGCCGCGCCCCAGATCAGCTTTGCGCTTAGTGTGGCCAGTAGATTCAGCACCACGATCCCCGTGATCCAAGCCGCCGCACCGCCCATCCGCGCAAAGATAGGGATCAAGGCCAAGGCGAAGACGACCGACCAGAACTCTCGCCCCGCCGACAGGATCAACCCCATGACGGGCGTGCCGGTGACGACGGTGATGGCAATGGAATTGGCGATGCAGCCAAGAATGCCAGCAACGACGGCGATCAGGATATTGCGGGTGGTGAACATGTCGGGCGGTCCTTGATTATCCGTTTCGGTATAAGCTAGGCCGCCCATCCAAGATGTCCCGCGGCCCTTTAATCATGGGCCGCAAAAGGCTTCAGCCGTCGACGATGACGTCGGCTGCGTTGTCGAAGTCATCCCCGACACCTTGCGCGGTTTCGCATGCTGCAAGGCCGGTGATCAGGGCGAGAAGAACAGCGATCCGGATCATCAGAACAGGTTCTCGCCGTTCTCTTCGGCGATCGAGTCGGCTCCGATCGCGGCGCCTGCGCCAACGGCAGCGGCGCACCCGCCAAGGGTCGTGAGGGACAGCATCAGTCCCAGTATCATCGTCAGTCGCGTTGCCATCTTGGCTCTCCTGCTGGTTGTTCCTTCTGAAACGGATCACAGCCGTTCGAGTTCCCGTGAGCAGGTCATTGCAGGAAGGTGCGCACCGCCGCCTCGACCTCACGCGGCTTCTCCGCATGCAGCCAATGCCCCGCCCCCGGTATCGCCGCAAACCGCGCCTTCGGGAAAACCTCCCGTATCGCTGGGCGCATATCCCGTGTAACGTAATCGCTGTCGGCGCCCGACAGGAACAGGGCCTCTCGCGGGAATGCGCCGGGCAGATCGGCCCAGCCGGTGATCGCATCCATCCGGGCTGCCAGCGCGTCTAGGTTCAGTCGCCAGCGCCCCTCTGCCATATCGAGGCTTTGCAGAAGGAACGCGCGAACGCCGGGGGTGTCGACCGTTTCGGCCAGCCGCGCATCGGCGTCCTTCCGGCTGTCCAGACCGCTCAGGTCCAGCGCGCGCATGGCGTCGATCAAGTGCATCTGGCTGTGGGTATAGGCGACGGGCGCGATGTCGGCGACGATCAGCTTTTGCACCTTGTCCGGGTGCCGCAAGGCCAGCGCCATAGCAGCCTTGCCACCCATGGAGTGGCCCAGAACATGTGCCGGGCCATCCAGCGTCTCTGCCAAATCATCGGCCAGATCGGTGTAGGCGTGATCCTCCGACCAGTCCGAGCCGCTGTGATTGCGCATGTCCACCGCCGTGACGCGAAAGGCGTCCGACAGGCGTTTCTGCAGAACGCCCCAGTTGCGCCCCGACCCGAAGAGGCCGTGGGCGATCAGCAGGCGCGGGGCGTCCGCGGGCCCAAGGGTCGTGGACGCCAGCCGCATCAGAGTTCGGGGTAGATCGGGTAGCGTCCGCAGAGTTCGGCGACTTCGGCGCGCACTTTCTCTTCCACTTCCTCATTGCCGTCGGGGCCCTTGGCGGCGAGGCCGTCGACGACCTGCACGATCCAGTCTGCGATCTGGCGGAACTCGGGCTCACCGAAGCCGCGGGTGGTTCCGGCGGGCGATCCCAAGCGGATGCCGCTGGTGATCATCGGCTTTTCGTCGTCGAATGGGATGCCGTTCTTGTTGCAGGTGATGTGGGCGCGACCCAGGGTCTTCTCGGTGTCGTTGCCCTTCACGCCCTTGGGGCGCAAGTCCACCAGCATCACGTGGGTGTCGGTGCCGTCTGTGACGATGTCCAACCCGCCTTTCATCAGCTGATCGGCCAGCGCCTTGGCGTTCAGGATCACCTGCTGCTGGTAGGTCTTGAAGCCCGGCTCCAGCGCTTCCTTGAAAGCGGCGGCCTTGCCCGCGATCACGTGCATCAGGGGGCCGCCCTGAATGCCGGGGAAGATGGCGGAATTGAACTTCTTGGCCAGCGCCTCGTCATTGGTGACGATCATGCCGCCGCGCGGGCCGCGCAGGGTCTTGTGCGTGGTCGTCGTGGCAACATGGGCATGGGGGAAGGGCGAGGGGTATTCGCCCGCTGCCACGAGTCCTGCGAAGTGGGCCATGTCGACCAGCAGGTAGGCACCTACCATGTCGGCGATCTCTCGCATGCGCTTGAAGTCGATGACGCGCGGAATGGCCGAGCCGCCGGCGATGATCATCTTGGGCTGGTGCTCTTTCGCCAGCTCTTCGATTTGATCGTAGTCGGGCAGCAGCGTGTCGCGCTTGACGCCGTATTGGATGGCGTTGAACCACTTGCCGGACTGGTTGGGCTTGGCGCCGTGAGTCAGGTGACCACCGGCGTCCAGGCTCATGCCAAGGATCGTGTCGCCCGGCTGCAGCAGCGCCGTGAACACGCCTTGGTTCGCCTGGCTGCCGGAGTTCGGCTGCACGTTGGCGAACTGGCAGTCGAACAGCTTGCAGGCACGCTCGATTGCAAGGTTCTCGGCCACGTCAACGTACTGGCAACCACCGTAGTAGCGGCGACCTGGATAGCCCTCGGCGTACTTGTTGGTCAGGACAGAGCCCTGCGCTTCCATCACCGCCTTCGAGACGATGTTTTCGGAGGCGATCAGCTCGATCTCGTCGCGCTGACGACCCAGCTCCTGATCCATGGCCTGCGCCAGTTCGGGGTCGGACTGATGAAGCGGCTTTGTGAAGAAGCCTTCGTCGCGATGCGGTGCATTCATGGGGTGTGCTCCTTGGCCAGCGGGAAACGGTTGGCCGCTCTTACCGCAGGGTCGGGCAAGGGGGAAGTGTTCTGGGCGACGCACCGCTTGTCATTCGCGCCATGGGCGGGCAACCCTGCCATGCAGGAGGGCCGCCCATGGACCGCAGGATCGCGTTTCTCGCCAGTCGCAGCGATGTGGCCCGCGACGCGCTGGCCGCTTTGTCGCGCGCCTACGGTAACGTCACGCCCGAAGAGGCCGACGTGATCGTGGCGCTGGGCGGGGACGGTCACATGCTGCAAACCCTGCACGAGACGCAGGCGCTGCCCGCGCCGGTCTATGGCATGAATTGCGGCACCATCGGCTTCCTGATGAACGAGTATTCCGAGACCGGGTTGCTGGAGCGTCTGGACGTGGCCGAGATCGAAACGATCAATCCTTTGAGCATGCGCGCGATGAAGGCCGACGGTTCGTCGGAGATGCATCTGGCGATAAACGAGGTCTCGCTTCTGCGCCAAGGCCCGCAGGCGGCGAAGCTGCGCATCATGGTGGACGGGCGCGAGCGTATGGAAGAGCTGGTGTGCGACGGCGCGCTGGTCGCGACGCCCGCCGGGTCCACCGCCTACAACTACTCTGCCCACGGGCCGATCCTGCCCATCGGCGCGGATGTTCTGGCGTTGACGGCGGTTGCGGCGTTTCGTCCTCGCCGCTGGCGCGGCGCATTGCTGCCCAAGACCTGTACCGTGCGATTCGAAGTGCGCGAACCGAAAAAACGCCCCGTTATGGCCGACGCCGACGGCCATTCGGTGCGCGATGTCGTTGCGGTGGAAGTGACGACCGCGCCGGACATCACTCATTCGATCCTGTTCGATCCGGGGCACGGGCTGCAGGAACGCCTGCTGCGCGAACAGTTCGTCTAAAGACGGGGGGCCGGCCCCAGTGCCACGGGGCCAAGGAACGTCTGGCCGTTGCGGAACTCCAGCGGCAGGGTCAGCCGTCCGTCGCCTCCCGACATCATGGCGACCAGCCCCAGTGCCTGCTCCACTTGCCGCAGGTTGTCTTGCGGGAACAATCCCGCCTGTGCCGCGATCTGCAGCGCGCCCTGCCAGTTGCGCAGGGTCGTTTCCAGCGTGCCGGTGACGAAGCCGTCCGCGCCGACGTTCAGGTCTCCGGCTGCATCCAGACCGATCTCACCCCAGTCGATCTTCAGGTCCGCGATCTCCAGCACCTGCACTTCCAGCGGCGCACCTTGGTAGACGGCCAGATCGACGGGCCGGTCGAAGGTCACGGTCGCGTCCAGCGTCGCCCCGTCGATCAGCCCGCTGTCCGGCCCACCCAGCCGGTCGGCCAGCGCGGGCGGCAGGCGCACGTCGTCCAGTGTGATGCCGATGTTATGCGCGCGTCCACTGTCGTCACCCGGCGCCAAGCGGCTGGCGGCAAGGATGCGTAGCGCGCTAAGGTCTACGCCGTTAGAGGACAGCACGGCATCGTCTACCACCAGATTCGCGTGGTCGAGCGTTAAATCCGTGCTCGGAGACACCGTCGCCGACCCGCGCGCGCTTTCGGTGGTCAGCGTAGCCTCTCCGAACGGCCCGGTCAGGCGCTGCGAGGGCGGCAGCGCCACGATCACCTGATTGGGCCGATACGACAAGGCGAAGATCTGCAGGAAGGGCAGGGACCACGTAAGGCCGCTTGCGGGCACGTGTACTTCCAGCTCGTCGATCATCGTGTCGAACCGGTTGGGAAAGCCGGTGACATTCAGCGCCTCTGTCTGCACCTCGACGCCTTCGGACCGTGCGGCGTCGATGCTGTCGGTCAACGCGCGCTCCAACGCGGTGGCGCCGATGAACCAGTAGGCGGACCAGCCCAAGGCAGCGACGACGATCAATCCGATAAGCCAGCGCATGATGTTCCTTTCCCGGTGGCCTTTCGCAACGGCCTGTCCCCCGATATAGGCGCGGCCATGAACGTGCCAGTGCAACCAGAAAAGATGTGGGTCTTCGGCTACGGCTCGCTTGTATGGAATCCAGAGTTTCCGGTGGCCGAACAGGTCGTCGCGCGGCTTGATGGCTACGCGCGCTCGTTTTGCATGTCCTCTATCCACCATCGCGGGACGCCTGAAGCACCCGGCCTTGTGCTGGCACTGGACGAGCGGCCCGGACAGGTCTGCACCGGCGTTGCCTTGCGGGTGCGTGACGGTCATGAGGATGCGACGCTGGCCATGCTGCGCGAACGCGAACTGGTGTCATCGGCCTATGTCGAGCGCAACCTATCCGTTGATTTGGAGGACGGGCGGCAGGTTACGGCGGTGTCCTACGTGATCGACCAGAATCATGAGCAATACCTGCGCGATCTGGACCTGGAGACTCAGGCGAAGATCATCGCGGGGGCCGTCGGCGGACGCGGGCCGAACGATGAATATCTGTTCAACACGACCAGTCATCTGGCGCAGCTTGGAATCGCCGACGCGGACCTTGATTGGCTGAGTGCACGGGTGCGTGACCTGAAAGCCACGTAATTGTCAGCGGCTTGGCGGCAAAGGCCGCGTGATATAAGAATGCCAATAAGAAACGCAGCAAGGTAAAGCGATGCAGGCCGATACCGATCAGGGCACACGTCCGGTGTTCACATTGCCCGTGCGCCAAATCGTGTCGATGGTGCTCGTTCTGGTGCTGGTCGCCGTCGGCACCGTCTTTGCGCTGCCAAGCGTGCTGCCAGTCTTCCTGAACAATCCGCTTCTGTCGGGCTTCATCGCGATGGTCTTCGTGATCGGCGTGATGGCCTGTTTCTGGCAGGTCTATCAACTGATCGTCTCGGTCCAGTGGATCGAAGGCTTTGTGCGCGAAGATCCCGACCACCGCCTGTCAGCCGCACCGCGCTTGCTGGCCCCGCTGGCCACGCTGATGCGGTCGCGCGGGCGGCGGATGCAGATTTCGTCGTCGTCCTCACGCTCGATCCTCGACTCGGTCGCCACCCGGATCGACGAGGCGCGCGACATCACGCGTTACCTGGTGAACCTGCTGATCTTCCTTGGTCTTCTGGGCACTTTCTACGGCCTTGCCACCACCGTGCCCGCCATCGTCGACACGATCCGCGCGCTCGATCCCGGCGACGGCGACGATGGGCTGGCGATCTTCGGACGCCTGATGGATGGGCTGGAGACTCAGCTTGGCGGCATGGGCGTGGCTTTCGGGTCGTCGCTGATCGGCCTTGCCGGATCGCTGATCGTGGGCCTTCTGGAACTGTTCGCCAGCCACGGCCAGAACCGCTTTTACCGCGAGCTGGAGGAATGGCTGTCTAGTATCACACGCATCGGCCTAGCCGGTGGTGATGCCGACGGCACCGGCGAACCTTTGGGAACGTCCGGCGTGTTGGAACACATCAGCGGCCAGATCGACCGTTTGGAAGACTTGTTCGTGCGGTCCGAAGCGGGGCGCATGGCCACCGATGACCGGATCGAGGCGTTGACCGGCGGGCTGGAACGTATCGCCGACCGGCTGGATGGCGAAACGGATATGAGCACCGCTCTGTCCCGCGTGGCCGAGGGGCAAGAGCGGCTGTCAGAGGCGCTTTCGGACAGTCAGGGCGGATTGGACGCCGAAAGCCGGATGCGCCTGCGGTCCATCGACGTGCAAATGCTGCGAATGCTGGAAGAGATGGCTGCCGGTCGCCAAGAGGCCACCGGAGAGTTACGGCAGGAACTGCGCCAGATCGCCCGTGCCCTTGGTCGCCGGTCGGAGGTCTAGGCCATGGCGTCACTACGCCGATCCTCTGCCCGCGTAACGGCCAATATCTGGCCGGGTTTCGTGGACGCCGTCACCTCGCTCTTGATGGTGATGACCTTCGTTCTGACGATCTTCATCGTCGTGCAATACGTCTTGCGCGAAGAGATCACCGGTCAGGAAAGCCAACTTGATGCGCTGTCGGGCGAGATCGCGGGCCTGACCCAAGCACTGGGCCTTGCCAACGCCCGCGCCGACACGCTGGAATCAGAGCGCGACACGCAGGCCGATCGCATCGCGCAGTTGCAGCAGACTATCGGCACGCAGGAACAGCAGATCGCGGGGTTCGAGCGTCAGGCCGCCACCTTCGAGGAGCGTATCGCGTCCCTGCTCGCGGAACGCGACGCGGATCAGCAGCGCATCGCCGGTCTGGAAGGGGCGCGCGACGAGCTGCTGTCCGAGCAAGAGGCGCTGAACCTTGCACTGGCGCAGGCCCGCGACGAGATCGACGCCAGCGCCGAGGAAGCACGCTTGGCCGCTGCCCGGCGCGCGGCGCTTGAGGCGCTGGTTGCCGATCTGGAAGGAGAGCGGGATCAGCAGAACACGGCTGTCGCCTCCCTCCAGGACGCTTTGTCCGAAGAAGAAGCCACGCGATTGGCCGAAGCCGCAGCAGCAGAGGCTTTGCGCGAGCGGCTCGCCAACTCCGACGCAGAACTGAGTGCGCTATCGCTGGCGCTGGAAGAACAGCGCCGTGAGGCAGAGGAAACGCTGACGCTTCTAGCTGCAGCGGAAGCGGCGGAAGAGGATCTGAGCGCGCGGTTGGCGGCGGCCTTGTTGGCGCGCGGCGATACTCAGGAACAGCTTGACGCGGTGACCCAGCGCCTGTCGGCAGCGTTGGAGCAAAACGCGGAGCTCAGCGCAGCGGATCAGGAGCTGCAGGCTGCCTTGAACGCGCAGGCGGCGGCAGAGGATCGGGTGGACCGCACGCAAGCCATTCTGGAAGCGGCGTTGGCCCAGCGGGATCAGGATCAGGCCGAAATGGCCTCTATCGCCAGCGCATTGGAGGCGGCAGAGGCCGCGCGGCTGGCGTTCCAAGGTGATCTGGATGACGCGCGGGCCGCACTTGCCGAAGCAGAGGCAGAGGTCGCACAGTTGCGCGCCGATGTGGGCCGCGAGGCGACGGAGCGGGATCGGCTGGCCGCAGCACTACAGGCGGCACGCGCGGAAGCGGCGGCGCTGGACTCGGCACAGGATGCTCAGGCCGAATTGCGCGACCAGCTTGAGCAGGCGTTGACCCTGAAGCTGCAGGCAGAGAACCGCGCCGCGGAGCAGTTGACGGAAGCCGAGCGTCAGGCGACCTTGTTGTCGACCGCGCGCGCTGAACTGTCAAAGCAGGAGAACCTGACCGATGCCGCCCAACGCCGGGTGGCCGCGCTTAACGAACAGGTCCAGCAGTTGCGCCGCGATCTTGGGTCACTACAGGCGGCGCTCGACTTGCAGGACGAAGAAGACGCCGAGGCGCAGGTGCGTATCGAAACGCTGACCCAGCAGCTTAATGCCGCCATGGCGCGGGAGCTTCTGGAACAGCGTCGCGTGGCCGAGCTGGAAGCGGCAGAGCGGGCGCGGTTGGAGTCCTATCAGTCCGAGTTCTTCGGCCGCCTGCGCGAAGTGCTGGGCGACCGCGAAGGCATCCAGATCGTCGGTGACCGCTTCGTGTTCTCGTCGGAAGTGCTGTTCCCCTCGGGCTCTGCCGACCTGTCCGTAGCGGGGCAAGCGCAGGTGGCGCGAGTCGCCGATCTGCTCGGGGACGTGGCGGACGAGATCCCCGAAAACATCGACTGGGTCGTACGTGTCGATGGCCATACCGACAACATCCCGTTGTCCGGCTTCGGCGAATTCGCTGACAATTGGGAGCTTAGCCAGGCCCGAGCGCTGTCCGTTGTGCGTTACATGGCAGAGGAACTGGGGTTCCCGGAACGGCGACTGGCGCCCACTGGCTTCGGCGACACTCGCCCGGTCGATCCGGCGAACACCAGTGCGGCGCGCGCCCAGAACCGGCGCATCGAGCTGAAACTGACGGAGCGCTAATCCAGCGTGATCTGTATGGTTTGCCGGTCGATCACGTCATCACCGCGACGCAGCGCGATCTCTCCGGTGTAGCTGCCAGCGGGCCACCCTTCTGGCGGCGTGCGGCGACCGATCGCGCGGAAGAGTTGCGCCTGCGTGCGCTCCAGATCGACGCTCTGCGCGATCACCTCGTCTTCGGGACCGGTGATCTTCATGTCCAGCGCGTCGCCTGCGCGGCTGCCGAAAGCATAGGACCAGATGACCAGCGCCGGATCATTCGTGCTCAGGGAGGCGGCCCCGGCAGTGCCCGCCTTCACGTCGGCATATTCGGGCACGGCATCTGAAAATCCCGACGCGATCAGGCCGCCGGGCTGATAAGCTGGGGGATCGGCGAACAGTGTTGCGGTGGGATCGTAGCCGCACGCGCCGTCGTCGACCGCCTCGAACGGATCGACGACGGCGCCATCCTTTCGCACCGATAGATGCAGATGCGGAAATTGGGTGCGGCCCGACAGGCCGACTTGCCCTAGTACGGTCGTCAGGCTGACCGTATCGCCTGCGGCCACAGCGACCGATCCCTGTTTCATATGGCAATACTGGGTTTCCCAGCCGCCGCCGTGATCCACGACGACACCGTTGCCGCAATCGCGGCCGTCCAAATCGGGGGCGTAGGGCGCGTCGGCGGGGATGTCAGGCAGTTCGTCGCGGACGCCCGTAATCGTGCCGGGGGCGGCGGCGCGGACGGGGACGCCGCCTTCCATCATTGCCAGAGACGGCAGGGCAAAATCCGTGCCTTTGTGATCGTCGTAGGACAGGGGGCCGCAGGTCAGGTCGGTCGCGCCCGGGCCGGGGTCCCGGTCCACGTATTGTTGTATGAAACAGCTGTCATCCGGGCAATCCAGCGGGACGGACAGGGTGAAATCCTGCGCGACAAGCGGTGTGGCAAGCAGGCAAAGGGGCAGGGCAAGGCGCATTTGAATCGGATCCGTAGAAACGAAAAACGCCCCGGCGCGATGGCCGGGGCGTTTGATGTCTTACTCTGCGGTCAAAAGAGGCGGCTTTTTCGACGACAGGCGCTTGGTCTCGGGCGGATCGATCTTCAGTTCGATCTCTCCGTCCTTCACGCCGACCTGCACGATACCGCCCTTGGCGAGCTTGCCGAACAGCAGCTCTTCCGCCAACGGTTTCTTGATGTGCTCTTGGATCACACGACCCAGCGGGCGAGCGCCCATCTTGTCGTCGTAGCCCTTGTCGGCGAGCCATGCGGCGGCGGGTTCGGTCAGTTCGATGGATACATTGCGATCCATCAGCTGCGCTTCGAGTTGCAATACGAACTTCTCGACGACCTTCAGGATCACCTCTTTCGGCAGCGCGCCGAACGAGATCACCGCATCCAGACGGTTGCGGAACTCGGGCGTGAATGTCCGCTCGATGGCGGCGGTATCTTCGCCCGTACGCTTGTCGCGTCCGAAACCGATGGCTTCCTTCGCCATGTCCGAGGCCCCCGCGTTAGAGGTCATGATCAGGATCACGTTGCGGAAATCCACCGCCCGGCCGTTGTGGTCGGTCAACTTGCCGTGGTCCATCACCTGCAGAAGGATGTTGAAGACATCCGGGTGGGCCTTTTCGATCTCGTCCAGCAGCAGCACGCAGTGCGGGTGCTGGTCTACGCCGTCGGTCAGCATACCGCCCTGGTCGAAGCCGACGTAGCCCGGAGGCGCGCCGATCAGACGGGAGACAGCGTGCTTCTCCATGTATTCCGACATGTCGAAGCGCAGCAGTTCCACGCCCAGCGTATCGGCCAGTTGGTTTGCGACCTCCGTTTTGCCGACACCCGTCGGTCCGGCGAACAGGTAGTTGCCGATGGGCTTTTCGGGCTCTCGCAGACCGGCACGGGCCAGCTTGATGGCCGACGCCAGCGACTCGATCGCCTTGTCCTGTCCGAAGACGACGCGCTTCAGCGTGCCTTCCAGATCTTTCAGGACGGACGCATCATCCTTGGACACGTTCTTCGGCGGGATTCGGGCGATCTTGGCGACGACAGCCTCGATCTCCTTGGTACCGATGGATTTGCGCCGCTTCGAAACCGCTACGAGATGCTGGGCTGCACCGGCTTCGTCGATCACGTCGATCGCCTTGTCGGGCAGCTTACGGTCGTTGATGTAGCGTGCCGACAGTTCCACGGCCGTCTTGATGGCGTCCTGCGTGTAACGGATGTCGTGGTGGTCCTCGAAGTAGGGCTTGAGGCCCATGAGGATCTTCACGCTGTCGTCCACAGACGGCTCGTTCACGTCGATCTTCTGGAAGCGACGGGACAGGGCGCGATCCTTCTCGAAGTGCTGACGGAACTCCTTGTAGGTGGTGGAGCCCATGCAACGCAGCTTGCCGCCCTGAAGCGCGGGCTTCAGCAGGTTTGACGCGTCCATCGCGCCACCAGAGGTCGCACCGGCGCCGATCACCGTGTGAATTTCGTCGATGAAGAGCACGGCGTCGTCGTGCTGTTCCATTTCGGTCATCACTGCCTTTAGACGCTCCTCAAAATCACCACGGTAGCGGGTGCCTGCGAGCAGCGCGCCCATGTCGAGGCTGTAGATGGTGGTCTTCGACAGGACTTCCGGCGTCTGACCTTCGACGATCTTCTTGGCGAGACCTTCGGCGATGGCCGTCTTGCCAACGCCGGGGTCGCCCACGAGCAGTGGGTTGTTCTTGCGGCGGCGGCAAAGGACCTGGATGCAGCGTTCGACTTCGTGCTCGCGGCCGATCAGGGGATCGACGTCGCCTTTCGAAGACTTCGCGTTCAGATCCACGCAGTATTTCCCAAGCGCCGAGTCGTCCTTGTCGGGCTCGTCAATGGCTGTGTCATCTTCAAAGCCATCCTCCGGCGCACCGGAGACGGGACGGGTTTCGGCTTGGCTGGGGTCCTTGGCGACGCCATGCGCGATGAAGTTCACCGCATCGTAGCGCGTCATGTCCTGCTCTTGCAGGAAGTAGGCGGCGTTGGACTCACGCTCGGCGAAGATCGCGACCAGGACGTTCGCGCCGGTCACCTCGGTGCGACCGGAGGACTGCACGTGGATGGCGGCGCGCTGGATCACGCGTTGGAACGCGGCTGTGGGGACGGCTTCGTTGCCTTCCACGTCCGTCACCAGCGTCGACAGATCGTCGTCGATGAATTCCACGAGGGTTTGCTTGAGTTCTTCCAGGTCGACGGAACAGGCCCGCATCACCTTGGCGGCGTCAGGCTCATCCGTCAGGGCCAGAAGGAGGTGCTCCAACGTGGCCAGTTCATGTCTGCGGGTGTTGGCCAGCGCCAGTGCCTGGTGAATGGCCTGCTCGAGTGTGGTCGAAAATGACGGCACGCGCGTGCTCCTTGTTCTTTGGCGGTCAAAGCGAGAGGCCGGGACCACCTTTGCATCTTCAAGTTAAAGCTTGGTTGTCTCCGCCCTGTCTTCAAGCAATTTCTTTGCGTCAGCGCTCACAATTACCGTGAGTTGCGAAACTGTGCCGCGCCGGGGCCCAGAAAGCGGCTGCGCGGAAACGGATCCTAGAAGCTGTCCTTGCGGGATCGGATCTCGGCGAAGACGGAGATATCGTCGGCTTCGTCCATAGATATGGCCTCTTTCACGGATGCCAAGTGGGCGCGCAGGAAGGGGTTGGTCGCCTTTTCCTCGGCCAATGTCGACGGCACGGTAAACTCGTCGTTGTCGCGCATATCCTCGACCCGTTCGGCGCGGGCCTGCAGGTCGGCGTTGTCCGGTTCGATCGTCAGCGCGAACTTCGCGTTGTTCAGGGTGTATTCGTGGCCCGAATAGATGACCGTGTCGTCCGGCAGGGCCGCGATTTTCTGCAGGCTGTTCCACATCATTTCGGGTGTGCCTTCGAAGATGCGCCCGCAGCCGAGGGCCATCAGGCTGTCGGCGGTGAAGGCGGCATCGGCATCCGGCATGTGGAAGGCGATGTGGCCGACGGTGTGGCCCGACACGTCGAGCACATGGACGGGATAGCCCGCGAAGTTAAAGCTATCGCCATCCTCCACCGAGCGGTTCAAGGCGGGAAGGCGTTCCATATCGGCTTTGCCGCCCGTCACGTGCAGATCGGAAAAACGGTCCTTCAACCCCGCCAGCCCTTCAACGTGATCGGCGTGGTGGTGGGTTATCCAGACCTCGTCCAGCGACCAGTCGCGACGGTCAAGCTCTGCCAGGATCGGCGCGGCTTCGGGCGCGTCCACAAGGGCGGTCTTGCCGTCCGCGCGTACGAGAAAGGCGTAGTTGTCGCTGCGACAGGCAACGGTCACGATGTCGATACGCATTTGGATTGATCCCTAGATCCTATAGTGTTCGACAGACACGGTAACGCAGGAGCGGCACGCGGCAATGCATCTTGATGTAACGGACCTGCGCAATTTCTATTATCGCTCCCGGTTGGGGCGGGCGGCGCAGTCCGCGATCCGCGACCAGGTGTCGCGATTCTGGCCGGACGTGACGGGCGATACGCTGATCGGCCTTGGGTTCGCGGTGCCATTGCTGCGCCCGATGATGGGGCAGGCGCGGCGGACCATTGCGCTGATGCCGGGCGCGCAGGGGGTGATGGCGTGGCCGCGCGGGCAGGATAACATTTCGGTCCTGTGCGAAGAGACGCTGTTGCCGATCCAGACGGGATTCGCCGACCGCCTGATCTGTCTGCATGGGTTGGAGACGTCAGAAACGCCGGGACGTCTGTTGCAGGAATGCTACCGTATCCTTGGCCCCGGTGGGCGGGCGTTGTTCATCGTGCCGAACCGGGCGGGGCTGTGGTCACGCAACGACAAGACGCCCTTCGGTTTTGGACGGCCTTATTCGCTGGGCCAGCTGGAAGCGTTGCTGCGGGACTATGACTTTAACCCGCAACGTCACGCGGCGGCCCTGTATCAACCGGTGTCGGAACAGCGGTTCTGGCTGCGATCCGGCCCCATGATCGAAAGATGGGGGCGCAACATCACGGGTCGTTTTGCAGGCGGCGCACTGATGGTCGAAGCGACCAAGCAGGTGCCGGCCCGGGCCGGTGGCTTGGGGATCAGGGTTGCCCGGCCCGCTCGGGCGACGGCTCCGGCGGGGCAGCCGGTTCCAAGCCGGGTGATCGCGGGCTGACGAATAGACGAGGAAACCTTCGGAACCGCACGTGATTGCGCCATCAAGCAGTTGCGACCCCCGAAACCCTCTGCTAGATCGACTGCGATTTCGACGGGGGGTTCAAGAACAGGCCCTTCTAAGACCCGACACCTTCTCTCTCTGGCCCGCCGGGTCTGGGGGAGTGTGGTGCGAGCAACATCGAAAGGGTGGACGTGTCCGAACCGGCTTCGATCTCTACTGGCATCGCCCAACGCTATGCCACCGCCATTTTTGAATTGGCCAAGGAAGATAATGCGCTTGACCAGATCGCCAATGACGCGGACGCGCTTGTCGCCGCGCATAACGAAAGCGCCGACTTTCGCGATCTGATCCACTCGCCGATCTACGGCCGGGATGAGCAGACCGCCGCCATCGCTGCGATCGCCGCGAAGATGAACCTGCATCCCATGATGCAGAACACGCTGCGCCTTATGGCGCAGAAGCGTCGTCTCTTCGTGGTTCGTGAACTGTCCCGCCAGCTGCGCGAGATGATCGCCGCAGAGCGTGGCGAGGTGACCGCTGAAGTGACCGCCGCGACCGAACTGTCGGACGCGCAACGCCAGAATCTCGCCGCCGCCTTGAAAGAGGCCGTCGGTCAGGACGTGAATATCAATCTTGCCGTCGACGAGAGCCTTATCGGCGGTCTCGTTGTCAGGGTGGGTTCGAAGATGATCGACACGTCGATCAAGTCGAAACTCGCCTCCCTCCAGAACACCATGAAAGAGGTCGGATAATGGGCATCCAAGCTTCCGAGATTTCCTCGATCCTGAAGGATCAGATCAAGAACTTCGGCCAGGAAGCCGAAGTCGCCGAGGTTGGCCGCGTGCTGTCCGTCGGTGACGGTATCGCCCGTGTCTATGGCCTTGATAACGTTCAGGCCGGCGAGATGGTCGAGTTTCCGGGCGGCATCCAGGGCATGGCCCTGAACCTTGAGACCGACAACGTCGGCGTCGTGATCTTCGGCACCGACCGCGACATCAAGGAAGGCGACACCGTAAAGCGCACCAACGCCATCGTGGACGTGGGCGTTGGTGACGACATGCTGGGCCGCGTTGTCGATGGTCTGGGCAACCCGATCGACGGCAAGGGCGAGATCAACTACGCCGAGCGCCGCGTCGCCGACGTGAAGGCGCCGGGCATCATGCCCCGCAAGTCGGTGCACGAGCCCATGGCCACGGGCCTCAAGGCCATCGACGCCATGATCCCGATCGGCCGTGGCCAGCGCGAGCTGATCATCGGTGACCGTCAGACCGGCAAGACCGCCGTGGCGCTGGACGCGATCCTGAACCAGAAAAGCTACAACGACGCCGCCGGCGACGATGAGAGCAAGAAGCTGTACTGCATCTACGTCGCTATCGGTCAGAAGCGTTCGACCGTCGCGCAGCTGGTGAAGAAGCTCGAAGAGACGGGTGCCATCGAGTACACGACTATCGTGTCTGCGACCGCGTCCGAACCTGCGCCGATGCAGTACCTCGCCCCTTACACCGCAACAGCGATGGCCGAATACTATCGCGATAACGGCCGCCATGCGCTGATCATCTACGATGACCTGTCGAAGCAGGCCGTGGCCTACCGTCAGATGTCGCTGCTGCTGCGTCGTCCGCCGGGCCGTGAAGCCTATCCGGGTGATGTGTTCTACCTGCACTCGCGCCTGCTGGAGCGGTCCGCCAAGCTGAACGAAGACAACGGCTCGGGTTCGCTGACGGCGCTGCCGATCATCGAAACGCAGGGCGGCGACGTGTCGGCCTTTATTCCGACGAACGTGATCTCGATCACCGATGGCCAGATCTTCCTGGAAACGGACCTGTTCTATCAGGGCATCCGTCCCGCCGTGAACACCGGTCTGTCGGTGTCTCGCGTTGGATCGTCGGCGCAGACCAAGGCCATGGCCTCTGTCGCCGGTCCGGTGAAACTGTCGCTCGCCCAGTATCGCGAGATGGCGGCCTTCGCGCAGTTCGGTTCGGACCTGGATGCGGCCACGCAGCGTCAGCTGAACCGGGGCAAGCGCCTGACCGAACTGATGAAGCAGAAGCAGTATTCGCCGCTGTCGAACGCCGAAATCGTCTGTATCATCTTCGCGGGTACGTCCGGTTACCTTGACGATGTCGCAGTGAGCGATGTGCAGCGTTGGGAAGACGGCTTGATCAGCTTCCTGCACGCCAAACATCAGGACACGATCGACTGGATCACCAACGAAGATCCGAAGATCAAAGGCGATGCCGCCGACCGTCTGAAGAAGGTGCTCGACGAGTATTCGGCGGACTTCTCGTAAGCGGACGCGGATAGGAGGGACGGCTGAATGCCTAACCTGAAGGATCTCAAGAACCGGATCTCGTCGGTCAAGAATACGCGCAAGATCACCAAGGCCATGCAAATGGTTGCGGCGGCGAAACTGCGTCGTGCTCAAGAGGCCGCAGAGAACGCGCGCCCCTACGCCGAGCAATTCGATCAAGTGATGGGCCAGCTGGCGGCGGGCGTGGGCGGTAGCGATACCGCGCCCCTGCTGCTGCGTGGCACCGGCAAGGAAGAGGTCTTCCTGCTGGTCGTCATGACGGCGGAAAAAGGTCTGTGCGGTGGTTTCAACACCAACATCGCCAAGAAAGCGATCGAGCGGATCGAAGATCTGAAGAAGCGCGGCAAGACGGTGAAGATCATCACTGTCGGCAAGAAGGGCCGTGCTGTTCTCAAGCGTCGTTACGAGGACATGCTGATCGACCACGTCGATATGACCGATGTCAAAACGGTCGGCTACGGCAACGCGCAAGAGATCGCGCAGGACGTGCTGACCCGCTTCGACGGTGGTGAGTTCGACGTCGCCTACATCTACTACGGCGAGTTCGAGAACGTCATCACGCAGCACCCGACCGAGCAGCAGATCGTCCCCGCAAGCTACGATGCGCCGGAAGACGATGCGACGTCGAACAGCACGGTTTACGAGTACGAGCCGTCGGAAGAAGCGATCCTTGCGGATCTTCTGCCGCGCGGTGTGGCGACGCAGATTTTCGCGGCGCTGCTGGAAAACGCGGCGTCCGAACAAGGCGCGCGCATGAGCGCCATGGACAACGCGACCCGCAACGCGGACGACATGATCGAAGACCTGAACCGCGAATACAACCGTACCCGCCAGGCCGTCATCACCAACGAGCTGATCGAAATCATTTCGGGCGCCGAGGCGCTCTAGGACGAACCGGAGAAACACCATGGCTGTAGCCAAAGGCAAGATTACGCAGGTCATCGGCGCCGTTGTCGACGTTCAGTTCGACGACGCCCTGCCCGAGATCCTCAACGCGCTGGAAACCGAGAACAACGGCAAGCGCCTCGTTCTGGAAGTCGCCCAGCACCTGGGCGAGAACACCGTCCGCACCATCGCCATGGACGGGTCGGAAGGCCTCGTTCGTGGTCAGGAAGTGCGCGACACCGGCGGCCCGATCATGATGCCGGTCGGCCCCAACACGCTGGGCCGCATCCTGAACGTCGTGGGTGAGCCCGTGGACGAGGGCGCTGCGGTTGAAACCGAAGAATACCGCGCCATTCACCAGCCCGCGCCCGAGTTCGCGCAGCAGTCCACCAGCTCTGAAGTTCTGGTGACGGGCATCAAGGTCATCGATCTGCTGGCCCCCTACGCCAAGGGCGGTAAGATCGGCCTCTTCGGTGGTGCCGGTGTGGGCAAGACCGTTCTGATCATGGAATTGATCAACAACATCGCCAAGGTGCACTCGGGCTATTCGGTGTTCGCCGGCGTGGGCGAGCGAACGCGAGAGGGCAACGACCTCTACCACGAGATGGTGGAATCGAACGTCATCAAGCCCGACAACCTGCCCGACAGCCAAGTGGCGCTGGTCTACGGCCAGATGAACGAGCCTCCGGGTGCGCGTATGCGCGTCGCCCTGTCGGGTCTGACGCTGGCCGAGTACTTCCGCGACCAGTCCGGTTCGGACGTTCTGTTCTTCGTCGACAACATCTTCCGCTTCACGCAGGCGGGTTCGGAAGTGTCCGCTCTGCTGGGTCGTATCCCCTCTGCCGTGGGCTACCAGCCGACGCTGGCCACCGACATGGGCGCCATGCAGGAACGGATCACCTCGACCAAGTCCGGCTCGATCACCTCGATCCAGGCCGTCTACGTGCCGGCAGACGACCTGACCGACCCCGCACCCGCCACGACCTTCGCGCACCTCGACGCGCAGACGGTTCTGAACCGCTCGATCTCGGAAAAGGGTATCTACCCGGCCGTGGACCCGCTGGACAGCTCATCGCGTCTGATGGACCCGCAGGTTCTGGGCGAAGAGCACTACCAAGTGGCGCGTGACGTGCAGAACACGCTGCAGCGCTACAAGGAACTGCAGGACATCATCGCCATTCTGGGCATGGACGAACTGTCGGAAGACGACAAGCTGGCCGTCGCCCGTGCACGTAAGATCGAGCGCTTCCTGTCGCAGCCATTCGACGTGGCGCAGGTCTTTACCGGTTCGCCCGGCGTGCAGGTGTCGCTGGAGGACACGATCTCGTCCTTCAAGGCCGTTGTCGCGGGTGAGTACGATCACCTGCCCGAAGGCGCGTTCTACATGGTCGGCGGCATCGACGAGGTCAAAGCCAAGGCCGAGAAGATGAGCGAAGAAGCCTGAAGCTGATACGGGTCGCGGTGGTCCGCGACCCGACACCCCAAGCCGGAGACCGATCATGGCCGACATGATGCAATTCGACCTCGTCAGCCCCGAACGCCGCGTCGCGTCCTATAAGGCGTCTGCCGTGTCCATTCCGGGTACCGAAGGCAACATGACCGCGATGCCGAACCACGCGCCGCTGATCACCACCCTGCGCCCCGGTGTGCTGCATGTGGAAGGCGAGAAGGGGGCCGAAGAGTACATCGTAACGGGTGGCTTCGCGCAGATCACGCCCGAAGGTATCTCTGTGCTGGCCGAGGAAAGCTACCACCGCAACGAGATGAGCCAAGAAATCCTGGATCGCATGTTGGAAACCGCCGCCGAGCGTCAGCGCAAGGCTGTTGAAGCCTCGCACAACGAGCCTGGCCCGGCGGACGACGCGGCCAAGCTGATGGCAGACATGGTCGCCATGGGCACGCACATCGGCCTGTCGCCGAAGCAATCCAATCTCTGACCCAGCAGGGCGTTCGCTGACGCGAGCGCCCGATGCAACGAGCCATGTCTGAATCCCTTTCCTACATTTCCATCGACCAAGGGCGCGAACAGTTGTTTTCGCACTTCGATACCGATGGAGAGATGTGGACCGGAAGCGGGCCGCGGCAGGTTAGCACCCGAATAACGTTCAATAACGCTTTCGCCGGTCCCCCAGCGGTAAATGTATCTATCAGCATGTGGGACGTAGGGCGGTCTGCCAATCTTCGGGCTGAAATCCTTGCGCAAAACATCAGTTCCGATGGCTTCGACATGGTGTTCCGCACGTGGGGTGACAGCCAGATCGCCCGGATCGGTGCCGATTGGATCGCCATTGGGGCTGCCGTCGATCCGACGCTTTGGCAGGTGGACGGGGCCTAACGATTTCACGGTAGCGCCTTATCGTCGACGCCTTTGGGCTGGAGAAGAGAGCCAACCGTCGCAACGCCCGTGCTGCTTATGTTTTCTCTTCGCCGTTCCATTCTGTATCAGCTCGCCGCAGGCGTGTTCGCGCTGATTGCGCTGTTCTGCGCGCTGAACTGGATGATTGGTGGCTATGTCGCCATGCAGCGCGCCGCCGATCTGAAGCTGACGTTGACCGAAATGCTCCCCGGAAGCGATAGGCCGATCTCGGCCATCGTTCGAATTTTCCCCGCAAGCTTTGACGCGACAGAAAGAACCTTGGATGCCTACGCACTCGATGCGACCAGCATATCGGTCGCCCGCGTGGTCGTTCCCGAAGGCTTCGCTGTTCCGGCAGAGGATTGGACCCGGCGCGGGGACGGAACCGCATTGGTTCGCATGACTGTTTGGCGCGATGAGGAAACAGGGAGCCTTGTGCTGGATGAACCCGGTTTCCAATCCCAAGCCTCTGACTGGTCCATCTTCACAGGCATCGGCCTAACGGCGGCCATCATCAATGGAACCGTGGCTGTCGTTCTGATTATCCTATCGGTTCAGGCCTCCGCGGTGCCGTCGCAGGCCCCAAGTCATCGCCCGAGCAACGCCCGACCGCGCAGCGCGAAATCGGTGCGGGCCGCCCGGCGGTTTGCAGCACTTGAAGCGCAGGACCGGCTGAACACGACCTCATCGAAGGTCTAGAACGCGACTTCGACGCCAGGCAACTTGAGCGCCTTGATCAGGTCGCGCAGCTCTTGTCGGGCGGCCACGTTCGACAGGTTCAGCCCGCCGACACCTATGTCCTTCAGGTCGAGCAGCGTCAAACCACGCGGGAACAGCTCTCGGAAGATGACACGCTCGGAGAACCCGGGAGCTGCGCGGAAACCGATCCGCTTGGCAAGGTTGTCCACCGCCTCTGCCATGCGCTTTTTGTTGCGCATCTGCTGCGGTCCCAGACGGTTGCGCACCACGATCCAGTCGATCGGCGGCAGCCCGGCGCGAGCGCGCAATTGACGGGCGTTCCAGACCATTTCGGAATAGACCGAGGGGCCGAGAATACGGTTGGTCTGTCCGTCCACCTTTGCCAGCAAGTCGAAGTCCACGAAGCTGTCATTCAGCGGCGTAATCAGCGTGTCAGCCAAAGAGTGCGCCACTTGGCTAAGACGAGTGTGCGAACCGGGGCAGTCGATCAGTATGAAGTCTACGCGATCTTCCAGGCCGGCCACTGCCATCGACAGCCGCGTGTCGTGGATGTTCTCGCCTTCCGGAACATCTTCGGCTTTCAGCTCTGGCAGCAGCCGATATTCAGGGATCGGCAGCTCCATGCCCGTCGCTTTGTTGTGGGCGATGCGGTTCTCGACGTAGCGACCGAAGCTTTGCTGGCGCAGGTCCAGATCCAGCGCGCCGACCCTATGGCCCATACGCTCTAGCGCAGTCGCGACGTGCATAGAGGTCGTGGACTTGCCCGATCCGCCCTTCTCGTTTCCGACGACGATGATGTGCGCCATGTGCTGCCTGTCCCGTTCGTTTTGCGGCGTTATATGGGCGGATCGCCGCCAATGGAAGCGGTTGGGCAGAGCGGTCTGCCATTCGGGGCAGGGCAGGCACACAAAAGCAAAACGCCGCCCCGGTCAGGGCGGCGTTTGCCGAAAATCGAACGGGGGAGGGTTTAGAAGCCCAGGCCCTCGTACTTCTTTTTGAACTTCGAAACGCGGCCGCCGGTGTCCATCAGGCGGGTCGAACCGCCGGTCCAGGCGGGGTGTACGGAGGGGTCGATGTCCAGAGAGATCTGGTCGCCTTCCTTGCCGTAGGTCGAGCGCATCTGGACGACATCGCCGTTGACCAGCTTGACGTCGACCACGTGGTAGTCGGGATGGATATCCTTTTTCATCGGGTCGCTCCTTACTTGCTGGCGCTGTCGCCGGACTTCGGCGCGCGGTAGTTGGTCTGTTCGACGATACGGGCCGACTTGCCGCGACGCTCGCGCAGGAAGTACAGCTTGGAACGGCGGACGCGGCCACGACGGACGACGTGGATCGACTCGATGTTCGTGGAATACAGCGGGAAGACGCGCTCGACGCCCTCACCGAAGCTGATCTTGCGAACCGTGAACGAGCCGGCGATGCCTTTGCCGTTCTTGCGGCTGATGCAGACGCCTTCGTAATTCTGAACGCGGGTGCGGGTGCCCTCGGTCACCTTGTAGCCCACGCGAATGGTATCACCGGCCTTGAAGTCCGGGATCTCTTTGCCGAGCTCTTCGATCTGCTCGGCTTCGATCTGTGCGATCAGGTCCATGCCTAACGCTCCTTCGTTGCCCAGGGTTTTCCCCGGAGATTGATTACCACCTCAGAGCTCTCGGTCTTCGTCCGGGTCCAAGCCGCGCGCTGCGCAGTATGCCCGCCAGAGATCAGGTCGTCGTTCTTTCGTCAGCCTTTCGGCCATTGCGCGGCGCCAGTCTTCGATCTTGCCGTGGTGCCCCGAAAGAAGAATCTCGGGGATGTCATGGCCGGACCAGTGCGCGGGCTTCGTGTACTGGGGATGCTCCAGCAGGTTGTCGGAGTGGGACTCCTGTTCCGTGCTGGCCTGATTCCCAAGCACGCGCGGTATAAGGCGGACCGTCGCGTCAAGCAAGGCCTGCGCCGCGATCTCTCCTCCCGTCAGAACATAGTCGCCTAGGCTGATTTCCTCGATGCGGTGATGGTCCAGAACGCGTTGGTCCACACCTTCGAAACGCCCGCACAGAAGGGTGACGCCCTTGGTCTGGGACAGACGCTCGGCCGTGCGCTGTGTGAAGGGCGCACCACGGGGCGACAGGTAGATCACGGGCCATTCCGCCCGGTCGTCCGGCGTGCCTTGAGCGGCTTCTCGCAGGGCTGCGCTGACGACATCGGGGCGCAGGACCATGCCCGCACCGCCGCCTGCGGGGGTGTCGTCCACGTTGCGGTGCCGTCCCTCGCCGAAGCGACGCAGGTCGATGGGAGTCAGCCGCCACAGTCCGTCCTCCAGCGCCTTGCCGGTCAGACTAAGCCCCAACGTGCCGGGAAAGGCCTGCGGAAACAGGGTGATGACGCGCGCGTCCCACGTGTGCGCATCCGACGGCACTTCGGCCATGAGATCACGCGGTTGCAGGTTGGCGCGGGCCGACAGGCGGCCGTGGGATTTGGTCGGGGCGGGCATCGCAACCGGGTGGCCCCGGTTGCGGCCCAAGTCAAGGGTCAGGCGATGGCGACGACCCCAAGAACCAGCAGAAGGAACAGGACCAGCGCGATGCCGATGAGAACCTTGGCGGCTGATAGGGCAACGCCGGAAATGCGGCCGAAGCCAAGAAGCGCTGCGATGGCGGCGACGGCCAGCAGGATAAGAATGAGTTGAAGCATGGGACGGGCAATCTTTAAAGGGTGACTGGCAGAGCAACGGATCGCTGCCCTGCCTGTTCCTTCACGAAAAGATGCCCTCTGGCGGGTCTATCACAAGCCTGCCCCCGGCCAGATCGACTGTCGGGACGAAGGCTTGGGTGAACGGCAGCAACACAGGCTCGGTTTGACCATTTGCTGCAATCTCCAGCAGATCACCGGCCCCTTGTTCGATCACGGCTTTCACTTTTCCGACAATCGTGCCGCCCGTATCGACGACATCCAGTCCGATCAGATCGGCGTGGTAGAACTCGTCGTCATCCGGGTCTGGCAGGCGCTCTCGGGGAGCGTAGAGGCGGACGCCTTTCAGCGCGTCGCCCTCTTCTTTCTTCGCAACGCCTGACAACCGTGCGGAGAACCCGTTCTTTATCGCCCCATTCAGCGTGACATCGAAGGTCCGCCCATCGTCGGTGACAAGCGGCGCGTAGGCCGCGATGGCTTCCGGCTGGGCGCAGAAGCTTTTCAGACGAACGTCACCACGAACGCCGAACGATCCGGCGATCTGACCTACGCAGACAAGGGAATCGGCCATCGCGCGCTCCGTTCATGAAATTGAAAGGCCCCGCGCCGTAGGGTGCGGGGCCGTTCGCTGGGCAGGATCACTCTGCGGTTTCTTCCGCAGGGGTCTCTTCGGCAGGAGCGTTGGCGGCTTCGGCGCGGGCCGTGGCCTTGTCGGCACGCTCTTGCGCGCGCTCTTCGGCCTTCTTGCCCGGCTTGGCTTTCTGCATGTTGGCGCGTTCTTTCTTCTCGATCACGCCAGCGGCTTCGAGGAAGCGAGAAATGCGGTCGGTGGGCTGTGCGCCTTCGCTCAACCAGTACTTCACGCGCTCCATGTCCATCTTCACGCGGTCTTCGCTGTCCTTAGGCAGAAGCGGGTTGTAGGTGCCCAGCTTTTCCACGAAGCGGCCATCGCGGGCCATACGGGTGTCGGCGGCGACGATGGAATAGTGGGGGCGCTTCTTGGAGCCGCCACGGGCGAGCCGGATTTTCATAGCCATGTTATTGATCTCCTGAGATTTTACGGTGGTTGTCTTTGACCCGGTCAACGACCAGGGCCAGGATTTGCAGGGCGAGGGCGGGATCGACGCCCGTCTCCTCGGCCAGTGCTTCGATGCGGGCGCGTTGTTGCGCTTCGCGGGATTCGTCGAGGGGCGGCAGACCGCCAGTCGCCTTGAGCGCGCCGACCTGATCGGTGTTGCGAAAACGCTCGGCAAGGGTGTGGATCAGGATCGCATCCAGCTGGTCGATGCGGTCGCGCAGGGTTTGAAGGTCGGTCATGGGTGCACCCACACTTCACAGCCCGCGTCATGGGCCGCGCGCTCGCCATCGGTAGTTGCGCCCAATCGGCGGGCGACGGCTTGGCTGGGGGCATTGTCCGGGTCGATGTAGCTGACAAGACGGGCCGGAGGCAGGGTGGCTGCCGCCCAATCGCGCGCGGCGGTCGCGGCTTCTGTGACGAAACCTTGGCCTCGATCCGTAAACAGCACCCAGCCGATTTCGCGGTCGAAATGGACGGGGGGATGGTGAACGCCGGTCATGCCGATGACAGCGCCGGTATCGCGGCGTTCGATGAAGAACCAGCCGTAGCCCATCAACGCCCAGTGGCCTGTTATTCCGGCAAAAGCACGCCACAGATCTTTGCCAGCGAAAGGCCCGCCGACGAAGACCGAGTCTTCAGACGTGTAAAACGCCGCATAGACGTCGAAATCCGCCATCGTCGGAAGACGCAACGTCAGGCGGTCCGTCGTCAGGACCGGGCCAGAGATATGGGCGAGGGCGGTGCTCACTTCTTCTTCCCGAAGCCCGACAAGCCGGGGGGTAGGCCACCGCCGCCGCCGAAGGGATTCTGGCCGCCGCCAAACGGGTTGCCGCCGCCCATGCCGGGAATGCCGCCTTTGCCCATCTGGGCCTGCGCCTGGGCGATCTGTTCTTCCGAGGGGCCACCCTTGCCCATCATCCCGGCCATGGCCTTCTTGAGCATGCCGCCCTTGCCCATCTTCTTCATCATATCCGCCATCTGACGGTGCATCTTCAGAAGCTTGTTCAGTTCGGACACTTCCAGACCCGCGCCCTTCGCGATCCGCTTCTTGCGGGAGGCCTGCAGGATCTGCGGGTTGGCGCGTTCCTTCTTGGTCATGGACTGGATCAGGGCGATCTGGCGGGTGAACACCTTGTCGTCCATGCCCGATTCCTGGACCTGCTTGGCCATCTTGTTCATGCCGGGCATCATGCCCATCATCCCTTCCATGCCGCCCATCTTGAGCATCTGCTCAAGCTGCGTGCGCAGGTCGTTCATGTTGAACTGGCCCTTCTGGAAGCGCTTCATCATACGCTCGGCCTGCTCGGCCTCGATCGTGGCCTGCGCCTTTTCCACCAGCGCGACGATGTCGCCCATGCCAAGGATACGGCCGGCGATACGCTCTGGCTCGAATGTCTCAAGCGCGTCCATTTTTTCGCCAAGGCCGACGAACTTGATGGGCTTGCCAGTGACGGCCCGCATCGACAGGGCCGCACCGCCGCGACCGTCCCCGTCCATCCGCGTGAGGCAGACGCCGGTGACGCCGATCTTGTCGTCGAACTCGGTCGCGACGTTGACCGCGTCCTGACCGGTCAGGCCATCGACGACCAGCAGCGTTTCGCGCGGATTGGCGACGTCGCGCACTTCGGCGGCCTGCTGGATCAGCTCTTCGTCGATGTGCAGGCGGCCTGCGGTATCGAGTATGTAGACGTCGTATCCGCCAAGGCTGGCCTGCGTCTTGGCGCGCTTGGCGATCTGAACGGGGGTCTCACCCTTGACGATGGGCAGAGTGTCGACGCTGATCTGCACGCCCAGGATCTGCAACTGCTCCATCGCGGCGGGGCGGTTGGTGTCGAGAGATGCCATCAGCACGCGCTTGCCGTCACGGTCTTTCAGACGTTTGGCCAGTTTCGCGGTGGTGGTGGTTTTACCCGATCCCTGCAGGCCGACCATCAGGATCGGGGCGGGGGGGCTGTCGATCTTGAGTGCGCCGCGGTCCTCGTCGTCGCCGCCAAGGACGTGGATCAGCTCGTCATGGACGATCTTGACGACCTGCTGGCCCGGCGTAACGGACTTGGTGACGGCTTGGCCCGTGGCCTTCTCCTGCACGGCCTTTACGAAATCGCGGGCGACGGGAAGCGAGACGTCTGCTTCCAGCAGGGCCACGCGGACTTCGCGCAGGGCGGTTTTGACGTCGTCGTCGGACAGCGCGCCCTGCTTGGTCAGCCGGTCGAAGACGCCGCCAAGGCGGTCTGACAGGTTGTCGAACATGGGCGTAGTCCCCCGAAGCAAACGTAATTGGCCCCCGCGGGCGAAACTCGCTGGCGGGGGGCGATCCCGACGCGATGCCGGGACCGGAAGCTGTGACTTCCGGAATTGAGAGCCAGCTATGCGCGGCGCGCGCGCATGTCAAGATAGATGAGCAGGGCAGTGGCAAGGCCCATGGCTGCGATATGCCAGACTGGTGGCCCGACGAGCATGGTCTTCGCGGTAAAGCCGACGATCATGGTAATGAACAGGGCAAGCGCGGCGAGCCGGGCCAGGGGCGACCACAGGGCCAATGCGCCCAAAGTTTCAACCGTGCCGGTCACGAAACGTGGCCACTGGCCGAAACCGAGTGCATCATACAATGCAACGGTTCCGGCCGTGCCGGTCAGCTTGGTCAAGCCGAACCATAGAAAACCCAGGGTCAACGCGGCGCGCAGACCCTGGCGCGCAGTATCAGTCATCGCGGTGTGCGGCGGCGGTCACGCTGTCGAACGCGTCTTCGCGCTGGCGTTCGATATTGGCGGTCAGGTCGTCAAGGCGCGAAGACAGGTCTGCCAGATCCTGTTCTGGATCGCCTTCGCCGAAGACATAATCACGAGCTTGACGTACGCGGTCGGGCGCGAACCATGCGGTCAGAGCGGCGGGGATCGCGATGGCCGCAACGACCCCGGCAGCGATCATGGTGCCGTAAGAGGGTCGGTCGCTGGCCATTCCCGCGCGGACCTGTAGATCGTGCGACATGCCGTCGAGGCGGGACATGATTTTGCGGGCTTGGCCTTCGACATCAGACGATCCGCTGTCGAAGGCATCGTGGACGCGATTCGACAGGTCATGTCCCAAACGACGGGTGCGGTCGGGATACATCGCGGCGGCCACGGCCGGAATGATCGTGGCGGCGGCTGCGATGGCGATGGCGGAATTGCGGGTGGTCGGGGTCATGTTGCTCTCCGTAGGCAAAGGGTCGCAGGGTGAACCCGGCGCGACGGTCCTTGTTCCGTATGCGCTGTATCCTTGTCGGATGCAGTGCTGATGCCCTTGCGATGGCACACCCTTGGGTCATAATATATGTAACATTGTTCAAGGGCGCACAATCAACATGGCAATCAAGACTTGGGATGAGGTGAGGACCGCCTATCAAGTGGCGCGGTCCGGCACTGTCAGCGGGGCGGCGTCGGTCCTTGGGGTGCACCATGCGACAGTGATCCGTCACATCGACGCGCTGGAGGATCAGTTGGGCGTGAAGCTGTTTCAGCGCCACGCGCGGGGTTACACACCGACAGAAGCGGGTTTGGATCTGTTGCAGGTCGCACAAGCCGCCGACGATCAGTTCGCGCAGCTCGCAGGCCGCGTGCAGGGGCGTGGAGAGGCCGTATCGGGCGATCTGGTGGTGACATCGCTCGATTCGCTGTCACCGCTGCTGGCGCCGATCTTCACCGCCTTTCGGGCCCAGCATCCCGACGTGCTGATCCACCTGCTGGCGGGGGATCGCCTGTTCCGGCTGGAATACGGTGAGGCGCATGTCGCGATACGGGCGGGCGCGCCGCCCAGCGATCCCGATAACGTGGTGCAAAGCCTCGGGCATATGGATTTCGCGCTTTATGCGGGCGCGGCGTATCTGGATGCGAAGGGTGCGCCGGGATCGGAGGACGATCTGGCGCAGCACGATTTCGTAGGACCGGAAGACCCCGACACGCGCGCCCCGTTTTACCGATGGCTTCATGATGCCGTTCCGAAAGAGCGGATCGTGTTCCGCACCTATGACCAACGCATCGCGCTGGATGCGGTGCGGGCGGGCGTCGGCCTTGGGTTCCACAGCTATACAACGGGATCGCGAGACGACGGCCTGACGCAAGTTCTGCCACCACGCGAGGAATGGCGCGTGCCGCTGTGGCTGGTCACCCACGTGGACCTGCACCGCAGCGTGAAGGTCCAGGCGTTCCTGACGTTCCTGAAAGAGGCAGCCAAAGAGTGGCCGACGGCGCAGCTTTAGCCGTCGGACGGGTCGGATAGACGCTCGGAGACGAGGAACCGCTCGTAGTCGTCAAGGTTGACGGGATCGAACTGCCCGAACCCCTGCATCCACACGGACGCGCAGCGCAGAGCATCGGGTTCCAGCTTGCACCAGACCACGCGCCCGCGCCGTTCCTGAGCGATCAGGCCAGCGCGGGACAGGATGCCAAGGTGCTTGGATATGGCGGCCAGGGACATTTCGAACGGTTGCGCCACATCCGTTACGGCCATGTCGTCTTCCAGTAGCATCGCAAGAATACGCCGCCGGGTTGGATCGGCGAGGGCTTGGAAGACAAGATCGAGCGGTTGGGACATGGGGCATTTGCGCTTGGCGAGCCGCGGCGCGCAAGTGGTGTTGAGGTCGCGCAGGGCCGAGGTCTTGCCATGAGTATTTGAGAAAACAAAGAATATGGGCGCCGTTACTCAACCGTTGCGTTGAATATGAATGGTATATGACGGTCGCGTTAAGATATTGATTTGACGACATTCTGGCAGTCTTGACCCCCTGAGCGCTTCCGGCGTAGGTAACGGCCGACCGAGAGGGGGCCCCGCCATGGTGGACGACGCGACACGCGCCCGCATGGAAGAGCTTGAGAAGAAGCTGGCCGCGCGCAAAAGGCGCGACGCGCCAGAGCCTTCGTCCCACGGTCAGGGCTATTCGGGGGGCGAGCTTGCCTACCGCATGGTCATCGAATTGGTCGTCGGCCTGGGGATGGGCTTCGGCATCGGGTACGGTCTGGATGTCCTGTTCGGGACGATGCCGATCTTCCTGGTGCTCTTCACCTTCCTGGGCTTCGCCGCCGGCATCAACGTGATGCTGCGCACGGCGAAGGAAGTTAAGTTAGGCGTCGATGCGGCGGAAGCTGAAGCGGCATCGGAGCAAAAGAGGGAATAGATCGTGACCAAGGTGATCGGCATCGTACTGCTTGTCGTGGCGTTTCTGGCCACGCTCGTCTTCGCAGGCACGGGAGAGGGTCTGAACATCCACCCGATGGACCAGTTCGTGATCCAGCCGCTGTTCTCGGACGGTCGGGTCGGCATGTTCACGGTCAGCAACCTGACGCTTTGGATGGCGCTGGCGGTTCTTGCCACGGTGCTTCTGCTGGTCATCGGCACGCGCGGCCGCGCCGTCATCCCAAGCCGCGCTCAATCGGTCGCCGAACTGGCCTACGGCTTCGTCTACAAGATGGTCGAGGATGTCGCGGGCCGCGACGCTCTGAAGTACTTCCCCTACATCATGACGCTGTTCATGTTCATCGTCATGGCCAACAGCCTTGCGCTGATCCCGATGTCCTTCTCGACCACCAGCCACATCGGCGTAACGGTCGTTCTGGCGCTGTTCGTGTTCCTGGGTGTGACCATCCTTGGCTTCGTCAAGAACGGCGCTTCGTTCCTGGGCTTGTTCTGGGTCAGCTCCGCTCCGCTGGTGCTGCGCCCGATCCTGGCAATCATCGAACTGATTTCCTACTTCGTGCGCCCTGTCAGCCATTCTGTCCGTCTGGCCGGTAACATCACCGCCGGTCACGCCGTGCTGAAGGTGTTCGCTGGCTTCGCCGGTGCGCTGGGTTTGTTCAGCATCGTCCCGGTGCTGGCGATCACGGCGATCTACGCGCTCGAAGTGCTTGTGGCCTTCATCCAGGCCTACGTCTTCACGATCCTCACGTGCGTCTACCTCAAGGACGCGCTGCACCCGTCTCACTAACGCGGGCGGGGCGCTCTGCCCTGTCCTGACAACTGACTTCCAATCCAAGGAGAATGATCATGGAAGGCGATATCGCAAACATGGGCCAGTTCATCGGTGCTGGCATCGCAGGTCTCGGCGCTGGCCTGGCCGCTCTGGGTGTTGGCAACGTGGCCGGCAACTTCCTGTCCGGCGCGCTGCGCAACCCGTCGGCTGCTGCCGGTCAGACCGCCACGCTGTTCATCGGCATCGCGTTCGCCGAAGCACTGGGCATCTTCTCGTTCCTGGTCGCCCTGCTGCTGATGTTCGCCGTCTAAGGTCTGACCTGATGCTCTTCGTGGCCGGGGGCGCTCTGCATCCCCGGTCGACCGACTTCAGAAGGATGCTTTGATGGCGACCGAATCCAGAGAAGCCGCGCTGGGAGCCGGGCACGAGACCGCCACCGGCATGCCTCAGCTCGACTTTACCACGCTGCCGAACCAGATTTTCTGGCTTCTCATCGCGCTTGGCGCGATCTACTTCGTGCTGTCCCGAGTGGCGTTGCCGCGGATTGAATCCGTGCTGTCCGAACGTCAGGGCACGATTACCAATGATATTGCCGCCGCCGAAGAGCTGAAGCTCAAGGCTGCGGAGGCCGAAAAAGCTTACGATCAGGCGCTGGCAGATGCCCGCGCCGAGGCGAACCGCATCGCGGAAGAGAACAAGGCCGAGATGCGCGCTGAACTCGACGCCGCGATGGAACGTGCGGATGCAGAGATCGCGGCGCAGCAATCGGAAAGCGAGGCCCGGATCGCCGAGATCCAGGCCAGCGCGACCGAGAACGTCGAGAAGGTGGCCAAGGACACCGCGCAAGCCATCGTGGCGGCATTCGGCGGCGCTGCCGACGAAGGCTCCGTGAACGCAGCGGTCGACCGCAAGATGGGAGGCACGGCATGAACCGTTATATCGCCATCGCCGCCGCACTGATCCCGGCACAGGCCTTCGCGGCCGAGGGCGCTTTCCTCGACCTCGACAACACCGACTTCGTGGTGACGCTAGGCTTCGCGATCTTCATCGGCATCCTGCTGTACTACAAGATCCCGTCGACCTTGCTGGGAATGCTCGACAATCGTGCCGAAGGCATCAAGGCCGACTTGGCCGAAGCACGTGAGTTGCGGGAAGAAGCGCAGACGCTGCTGGCCTCCTACGAGCGCAAGCAGAAGGATGTGCAGGCGCAGGCCGATCGCATCGTCGAAAACGCGCGGGCTGAAGCCGAGGCGAATGCCGAAAAGGCCAAGGCTGAACTGGCAACCTCGGTCGAGCGCCGTCTTGCCGCTGCCAAGGACCAGATCGCGCAGGCCGAGGATGACGCCAAGCGGCAAATCCGCAGCCGTGCCGTGGACGTGGCTATTGCCGCCGCCCGTCAGGTTCTGGCCGAGCAAATGGATGCGTCCCGTCGCAACACGACAATCGACGAGTCCATCGAAACGGTGCGCGCAAAGCTGCACTAGGTCCGAACGAGGCCAGTCCGCCAGGGAGAAAAATAACCCGTCGCGAGAAATCGCGGCGGGTTTTCTTATGTCCGTGCCCAGTCCTCGCACACAAAAAAGGCCCGCGGGGATGCCGCGGGCCTTCTGTCGTCCGGGGTGATCCGAAGCTTACTGTTGATTCGGGCGGATCACGATCTGCACGCGGCGGTTCAGCTGACGCCCCTGTGCCGAATCGTTCGACGCGACCGGGCGGCTTTCGCCGTAACCCACGGCCCGCAGGCGCGACGGGGATACGTTGTTCGCGACCAGCACCTGCGTGATCGCCTGTGCACGGCGCTGCGACAGGTTCTGGTTGTAGGCGTCGGAACCGGTGGAATCGGTGTGGCCCTGCACCTCGATGGTCGAGGCAGAGTACTTGTTCAGGTTCGCCGCCAGCTGACGCAGATCGCCGTTCAGGTTCATGTTCAGCTGCGCGCTGTCGGTGTCGAACAGGATGTCCTGCGGCATACGCACGATCAGTTCGGACCCGGTGTTCTCGATGATGATGCCCGTGCCCAGTTGCGCACGCAGTTCGGCGGCCTGGCGTTCCAATACGGAACCGACGGCAGCACCCGCGCCGCCACCGACGACCGCTCCGATCAACGCGTTGCGCTGGCGGTCATTGGCGTCGTCTCCCTGGCTGGCACCGGCCAGCGCGCCCACGGCGGCACCGACAAGTGCGCCGTTGCGCACGCGATCCGGCTCTCCGGTGGTGGGGGAAGTCACGCAACCGGCCAGCGTCAGGCTGGCGGCGGTGGCGGTAAGAAGGGTGATCTTGGTGAAGGTCATGGGATCCTCTGAAATCGGTTGAGATGCACATCTCTTGCGCGCGTATCTATTCCAAATGGGCAGGTTTCACAGTCCCGTTGCCGAAAACGTGCGCGGGAAACCGCCAAGATCAGAAGCCGGTGCGCGCTGCCTCATCCGCCAGCAAAGCGCGTTTCACCGGCAACCCCCAGTGGTAACCGCCCAGAGCGCCGGTCTGGCGCAGGGCACGGTGGCAGGGGATCAGCCAGCTGATCGGGTTGCGCCCCACGGCCGTGCCCACGGCGCGATGCGCTTTCGGATGGCCGATGGCGCGCGCGATCTCGGCATAGGTGGTCACATGTCCTTCGGGGATCGCCAACAGCGCCTCCCAGACCTTGATCTGGAACGGGCCGCCCATCAGGTGCAGCCGATGCTCGCCGGTACCGTGAAGCGCGGCGAAATGCGGGGCCAGAGCCGCTTCGTCCTGCAGATAGGTGGCGGAAGGCCAGCGCGCGGACAGGTCATCGTAAGCAACCGTATCGCCGTCTTCTTCGGTGAAGGCCAGTCCTGCCAGACCGCGTTCCGTCGCCATGCCCAGCATCCGCCCGAATGGGCCGTCCGCGTAGGCGTACCGAATCGTCAGTCCCTCGCCCTTGCGCGCGTAGTCACCTGGGCTCATCGCTTCCCACCGCAGGAACAGATCGTGCAGGCGCGATGTGCCGGAGAGCCCCGTCTGACCTGCGACATCCAGCAGCGTGTGCCGCTCGTCCAACAGCCGCTTGGCATGGCCCAGCGTCAGGAATTGCTGGAACCGCTTGGGACTGACCCCGGCCCAGCGCGAGAACAGGCGCTGGAAGTGCGCAGGGCTCAGGTCCATCTCGGCGGCGATGTCCTCAAGGCTCAGGTCGCGGCCTTGATCCAGCCGGTCGATGGCCCGGCGCATGAGCAGCCAGTGGTAGCGGGATTCGATCTCTGTCATTTGGGTCATGGCCTCAAGATACGCGCCCGCAACGCGCCCGACGACCCGGAACCTGCGCATCCCCCTTCTTTGTTTTCACAAATACTCACGACCCGAAGCTGGACAGAGGCGCAACGCCGGTGCAGGAACGCGCCCATGGCCAAGCCGCTTCCCTATCAGCTGCAATCGCAGATATTCGCCCGCTTTCAGGCTGCCGAAGCCGTACCCCAGGGCGAACTGGATCACGTGAACGCCTACACGCTGGTCGTCGCCGTTGCCCTTTCCGCGCAGGCGACCGATGCGGGCGTGAACAAGGCAACGAAAGACCTGTTTGCCAAGGTCACCACGCCCCAGCAGATGCTGGACCTCGGGGAAGAGGGACTGATCGAGCACATCAAGTCCATTGGCCTGTACCGCAACAAGGCGAAGAACGTCATCAAGCTCAGCCGCATCCTCGTGGAAGAACACGGCGGCGAAGTGCCATCGTCGCGTGCCGCGCTGGAAGCGTTACCGGGCGTCGGGCGCAAGACCGCGAACGTCGTGCTGAACATGTGGTGGGGCCATCCCGCGCAGGCTGTGGACACACATATCTTCCGCATCGGCAATCGCACGCGGATCGCGCCCGGCAAGGATGTCGTCGCGGTCGAGCGGGCGATTGAGGACAACGTGCCCGCCGAATACCAGCTTCACGCGCACCACTGGCTGATCCTGCACGGACGCTATACCTGCGTGGCGCGTAAACCCAAATGCCCGGCCTGCCTGATCCGGGATCTATGCCCCTACGAGGAGAAGACCGAATGACCAAAGTGATCGGCATCGGAAACGCCATCGTCGATGTGATCGCCCGCGCCGAGGATACGTTCCTGGAGCATATGGGGATCGAGAAAGGCATCATGCAGTTGATCGACCGCCCGCGCGCCGAGCTTTTGTATGCCGCGATGGAGAATCGGGTCGAGACGCCCGGCGGGTCGGTCGCGAACACCATTGCGGGGCTGGGCAAGCTGGGACTGGAAGCCGCGTTCATCGGCAAGGTGAAGGCCGACGCGCTGGGGCGTGGATATGCCGAGGGGATGCAGGCCGACGGTATCGCATTCCCGAACCCGCCGGTCGAAGGGGCAGACGCGCCGACCTCGCGCTCGATGATTTTCGTGTCGCCCGATGGCGAGCGGTCGATGAACACCTATTTGGGCGCAGGTGCCGATCTGGGCGCGGGCGATGTGGCTGAAGCGGCGTTCTCGGACGGCGGATTCGTGTTCCTCGAAGGCTACCTGTTCGACAAGGACGAGGGGAAGACAGCCTTCCGCCGCGCCGCGCAACTGATGCACGACGCGGGCGGGCAGGCCGGGATCACCCTGTCCGACCCGTTCTGCACCGACCGCCACCGCGCTGACTTCCAACAGCTGATCGCTGGAGAGATGGACGTCACCATCGGCAACGAGGCTGAGTGGACGACGCTGTACGAGACCGACTTGGATACGGCTCTGGACAAGGCGGCAAGCGCCTGTCGCACCGTGGTCTGCACCCGTTCCGGCGACGCAGTTCTCGTCATTCAGGACGGCAAGCGAGTGGAGATCCCGGTTGAAACGGTTGTTCCGGTGGACGCTACCGGCGCGGGCGACCAGTTCGCCGCCGGCTTTCTCTATGGCTATACGACAGGCCGGGATATGGAGACTTCGGGCCGCATGGGAGTTGCCGCTGCGGCAGAGGTCATCGGGCACGTGGGCCCCCGGCCCGAGACGGACATGGGCGTGCGGTTCAAAGAACTGGGGCTGCTCTAGCCCGCAGCGCCCGAAACAAGGCGGGCAGGACGGCGAGGGCGCTCAGCAAGGCCAGCGGAACAAAACCGTAGGCTTGGTAGACGGGCCGGAACGCCAATGTTGCGCCGAAGACGGCGGCGTAGGTCGTGGCAGAGTTCAGGCCCATGATCGCACCGCGCCGCGTCGGAGCGAGTGCGGTCAGCCGCCCGACGATCAGGTTCAGGCCAAGGTGGTTCACGGCACCCCAAACCGTGCAGGTCACCAGCAGCAACGGCAGGCTATGCGCCGTCATGGCGAGGGCCACGTAAACGGCGATCAGGGCTGCAAAGACGGGCGGGGCCGCTCGGTCTGCTCCGACGCGGTCGATCATCCGGTCCAGTGGCGACACCCCCGCGAAGCCGATCCCGTAGAACAGCGCCGTCAGCCCCGCGACCGTGGTCGAACGACCCAATCCTTCGGTGATATGCGGCCCGAGAAATGCGTATAGCCCGTAGAACGCGGCCATGAACGAAAGCACATTCAGCAACGCGGGGATCACACCGGGGATGCGCCAGGCGGCCGAACCCCGGACGCGGTCGCGCGGCGTGTTCGGCAGGGCACGGACCAGCCAGACAAGGGCTGCCCCAAGGATGCCCATCACGGCATAGACCAGCCTCCAATCCATAAGGTCGGCGAGCAGGGCCGATGCCGCAACGCCGAAGACAAGGGATAGCACCCAGCCGGTCAGCACTTTGCCCATGACCTCGGCACTGCGGCCCGGCGGAGCCAGTTCTGCCGCCAGGCCGTAGATCGCCGGAAGCGCGATTCCCGCGGCAAGACCGGCAACGGTTTGCGAGGCGGCCAGCCACGTGACGGACGGCGCAAGGGCAGAGGCCACCAGCGCCGCAACCATGACTCCCAGCGCCAGTGTCAAAGCGCGGGCCAGTCCGATCCGGTCGGCGTAGGGGGCCAGCACCAGGGCAGAGACTGCCGTGCCCGCGCCGTAGGTCGCGGTCGCCGACAGCACGGCAGCGGCTGTGGTGCCAAGGTCTGCGCCCACCGCACCGGCCAAAGGCGACAGAACCAGAGAGTTCGCACCGACGATGCCCACTGCGGCGGCAAGGGTAGGGACGGGGCGCATGGCCTAGAAGGGCGCGATGGTTATGCCATCCGCAACCAGCCGGTCGCGCAGGGTGCGCGCGGCGGCCACGGCAGAGGGCTCGTCCCCATGAAGGCAGACGGTGTCGATACGCGCTTCGATCCGTGTGCCCTTGGCGGTAATGATCGCGCCTTCGCGCACCATGGCGCTGATGCGTTCGGCGGCCTCGTCCGCGTCCGTTACCATGGCCCCCGACTGGCCGCGCGGAATCAGGGTGCCGTCCTCGGCGTATCCCCGGTCCGCGAAGATCTCGGCGGCGTAGGTGGCGCCAAGGGCTTTGGCGGCATCCTCCATCGGCGTTGCCGCCAAGACCATCAGCACAAGGTCCGGCTGCACGTCCAACGCGGCGGCATAGGCAACGCGGGCGAGGTCGCCATCCACCATCGCCATGTTCGACAGCGCGCCGTGCAGCTTCAGGTGCCGCACATGCCCGCCTGCCGCGCGCGCCATCGCCTGTGCAGCGCCCAGCTGGTATTGCACCAGCCGCGCGACCGAGGCGGGGGCCATGTCCATCTTGCGTCGCCCGAAGCCCTGCAGATCGGGGAAGCCGGGATGCGCGCCGATGTTGGTACCCGCCGCGACCGCGCGCGCCATAACGTCGGCCATCGTGTCCCAATCTCCGGCGTGGAAACCGCAGGCGATGTTGGCGCTGGTGACGATGTCCAGCAGGGCGGCATCGTCGGTCATGCGCCACGGGCCGAAGCCTTCGCCCATGTCGGCGTTCAGGTCGATTTTGGTCATGGCTGGTCCCCGTCGGTGACGCCGCTGATCAACTGGTAGTCGGACAGGTTCATGTCGCGCGGATCGCGCGTCAGCGGGCGGGTGCGCTTGGTCAGACGTGCCAGCAGCGCGGCGTCGTCTTCGTAGGTGGTCAGGGCCTCTTCGCGGGTGACGAAGGCAAAGCGCAGCTTGGCCCCGGTGGCGACCTGCATCGCGCGGGGCAGATCGGCGGGCAGGATCGACGCGATGCGGGGATAGCCACCGGTCGTCTGGCATTCGGGGCCAAGGATGTAGGGCGTGCCTTCGCCTGTCATCTGGATGTCGCCGGGGCGGGCGATCTCGGACAACAAAGACAGTTGTCCCGCCGTTGCGAAAGGCGCGCCCTCATGGGTCAGACGGATGCCCTGCCGATTGCCGCGCGTGTCGCGGGTAAAGACGGTGTCGGTGAAGCGTGCCTGGGTGGCGTCGTCGAACAGATGTGTGTGGGCCGATGGCAGTAGACGCAGGGGGGCGTCGGTGCCGCGCGGGGCCGGATCAAGCGTGCGGTCAGTTATCGTGCCCGTGTCTTCGGCGAGGGGTAGTGTGTCGCCGTCCTTTAGTGTTGAGCCGATCCCTGCGGCCCGGTGGGTGGCGCGGCTGCCCATCAGCAAAGCGGTGTCGATCCCGCCGCCGAAAGTGAAGTATGCAAAGCCACCGCCTTGGGGCGACAGGGTCAGCGTATCGCCAGCCTGCAATCGGTGGCTGGCTGACCAGCGTAACGGACCATCGTTGCGCGCGGCGCGCATGGGCGTCCCGGTCAGGGCTATGCGCGTGGGTGCGTCCACGGTCAGCGTTAGTAGCACGGGGGGCAGTTCCAGCGCGGCTGTCACGGTTTGACCCAGCAACGCAGCGCCTTCGAACAGTGCGATCCGGTCGGCGGCCCCTCCGCGTGACAGGCCTTGAGCGATGTAGCCCGGTCTGCCGAGGTCCTGCACCGTGATACCCGGACCGGCTCGCGTGATGGTGACGTGGGTCATGCGATGTCTTCCACGGTCGCGCCGCCATCGGGGGCCGACAGAGTAGCGAAGGCGTCAGCACCTACGCGCTTCAGCTGGATTTCATCGCCCGGCTGCAACGCAATGGGCGCATCAGCGTTGTCGGGACGGAACCCGTGGAAGCGAGTCATGCCGACCTGTCGCCAACCGGTGGGGCCGGATGTGGCAAAGACGATGACCTGCTGCACGGCGGTGACGATGGCGCCGGTTTCGACGCGGGTCAGATCGGTCTGGCGGTCGATGGCCCAATGGTCGGGTAACTCGCCCAGATAGGCTTGCCCCGGTGCGAAGCCCAATGCCAGCGCTCGCAGGGGTTCCGCGCACAGCTCGGCGATGGCGGTCTCGGGCGAGACGCCGGCAAGGCGGGCGGCGTCGGCCAGATCGGGGCCGAAGGGGTCTTCGAAGCAAGCGGGGATGGTGAAGAGGCGGCCTCCCGTGGGCAGGGTGGCGTCGGTCCAGTCGCGGCTGTGGGCCAAGGTTTCGGCGCGCGAGGCGAGATCATCGTAGCGTGCCTGACCGGGATCGAAGGACAGGAATGCGGAGGCAAGCGAGGTTGCGACCTCGGTGACGCCCTCCCAGTTTTCCGCCCGCAATGCCGCCCCGTAGGCTAGGGCCGCCCGATTCGCGGCCTCGTCCAGTCGGTCGGAAAAGCTGACCAGCAGGCCGTCGAGGCCAAGGGGGGTAAAGCGGGGAAATGCGTCTGCCATGATCCGATGTGGGGGCGGGACGCGGGGGATGTCAACGCGCCGCGTCAGCTGCGGCGGGCCAGCCAGATCGTATGCTTTGGCCCGCGTTTCGAACGGCCTGCGCGCACGGTCTCGATCGTCACATGGAAGCCCGCATCGCCCAGCCGCCGCGTGAAGGCGCGATCGGGCGCGGCGGACCAGACCGACAGGATGCCCCCCGGCGACAGGGCGGCGTAGGCGCGCGCCAGCCCGACGGCGGAGTAAAGCGCATCATTGCCGGGGCGGGTCAGCCCGTCGGGGCCGTTGTCGACGTCGAGCAGGATAGCGTCGTAGGGGCCGTTGCGCATGGCGTCGGCGACATCGGCGATGGAAAGCGTGGTGCGCGGGTCCGACAGGCAATCGCCGAACACCAGGGCCATGGGGCCGCGCGCCCAGTCGCCCAGTTCTGGCACGATCTCGGCTTGGATGATCTGCGCGTCCGGGGCCGCGGTGCGCGCGGCGCGCAGGGTGAAGCCCATGCCCAACCCACCGATCAGAATGCGTGGGGCGGGACGGTTCAGCGCGGTCAACGTCAACGTCGCGAGCGCCTCTTCCGAGCCACCCAGACGGCTGTTCATCAACTCGTTGCCGCCAGCGATTCGAATCGAGAATTCATCGCCGCGCCGCATCAGCCGTAGAGTGTCTCCATCAGGGGCCGTGGCCGTTGCAAGCTGCTCCCAGGGAATCATGCGCTCACACTCGCGGTCCGACGCGTGGACCGGATTTCCAGAATGGCCGCTCCAATGACCAGCGTGCCGCCGGCGATCTCCAATCGGCCCAACACCTCTCCGGCCAGCAAGGCGCCCGATACCGCGCCTACAACAACTTCCGACATCAGCAGAATACCGGTACGCGTTGGCTCCAAGCGGGCCGTGGCCCACATCAAGGCAGCCATTGATGCCGCCCACCACAGTCCGCCCGCCGCCAGGCCCCATCCGGCGATTGCACCGACGTCCGGGGCTGTAGGGATCGGTGCCAAAAGCGGCGCCAGCACCAAGGCCGCTGCGCAGCCGCCAAGGGCGAAGACGAACCCCGCTTCGATGGCCGGGATGCCTTCGCTGGTGCGGATGCCGGTGGATGAGATGGACCATAGGACGCCCGAGGCCAGCGCCATCCATTCGCCCACATTGCGCGGCAGGGGCAGTTGGCCGTCCGCGCTTAGAATGATCCCGAGGCCCAGAAGCCCCATGACGATGGCGACAAGACGTGCCGGGGAATTGCGCCATCCCATGATGTAGCGGCCGATCAGGGCGCTCCACACGGGTGTCAGGAAGAACAGCAGGATAATAATCGCGACACGCCCGTACACGAAACCGATCGAGTAGAGGACGAAGGCGGCCCCACCCAGCGCGGTGAAGGCCATGGTGCGCAGGGTTGCGCGGCACAGGGTGCGGCGGCGATACAGAGCCAAGGGGCTCAGCAGCAGGGCCCCGATGGCAACGGCGACGAGCGTACCCCACGCGCCTGAAAGCCCCGCCTGTTCCAGCTGACGGACGGGCAGCCAATAAAGACCCCACATCGCGCCGGTCGCGACGACGATCAGGCTGGCAAGGGATTGCGTGTTTTCGGCTTTCATGGGGGCAGGCCGTATCGGACGGCAGACGCTGCGGAAAGCCCCTGTGGCATGATGCGTGGGTCAGGAACGACGCAGCGCGTCGTGTGTGTGCGGCGACGGCGAGCGGTGTGGGACAATTTTAACCGGGTGCCGCACACGTTTGCGGGGCAAACGCTGTCGCGCACTCATCCTTCAAATCTCTGATTTGCAAGATGTTGGTGGACCCTAGCGGGATCGAACCGCTGACCTCCTGCATGCCATGCAGGCGCTCTCCCAGCTGAGCTAAGGGCCCTTTGCACGTGCCTATGTGGCGCGTGCGGTGTCTCTAGAAGAGCCGCCGGGGGCGTTCAAGCGGAAAATCCCGCTTTCCCGGCGGCAATCTATCAGTCGTCGGACTTCTCGTCGGCGACGTCGGCAATCTCGTCCAGCGAGACGTTGTCATCGTCGTCGTCATCTTCGTCCAGCACATCGTCGGCGACCGCCAGATCGGCGTCCTCGTCATCGTCGAGCACGACGTCTTCATCGTCCTCCACCTGGTCCTTCTTGGCGTTCTTGTCCGCCTTGTCGGCCAGCATCGTGCGGTTGCTCTTGCCGGTATCCAGCGGCACGACCTCGCCGGTGTAGGGCGAGACGGGCGGATTGCGGTTGAGGTCATAGAAACGCTTGCCGGTGGTCGGGCATACGCGCTTCGTTCCCCATTCTTCCTTGGGCATGGAACCCTCTTTTTCGGTGATTTCCGGAACCTGCGTCCCCTGCCATAGCGGCTTTGGGGTGTCAAAGGCTTTCGCCAGCCGGGGGGCAACGCTAGACGAGTGATATGGGAACGGGATCGCATATAGTGAAGAGGCTGGACGGAGAGCCTCCGCTGGACATTCTGTGCCGGGTGTCTGCGCGCGCGCGGCGGATCAGCTTGCGGGTGTCATCGCTGGACGGGCGCGTGACGCTGACGCGACCCCGATTCGTGTCCGAGGCCGAGGCGCTGCGGTTTGCCGAAACGAAGGCCGATTGGCTGCGTGCGCAGACGGGGCGTGTGCCTGAAGGGCAGTCGGCTGTTCTGGACGGTACGGTGCCAGTAGGCGGCGTATCGCATGGCATCATCGAAGGGCGGCCCGGTCTGGGCGACGGCGTGCTGCGTGTGCGGACGGGGCGCGCGGTGGGACCGCAGGTGGCGGCTATTCTGCGAGAGACGGCGCGGGCGCGACTGGCCGAGGCGGTGGCCCGCCATGCGACTGCGCTGGGCCGGGTCCCGGGACGGCTGACCCTGCGCGATACGCGGTCGCGTTGGGGGTCGTGCAATCACAAGGGCGACTTGATGTTCTCGTGGCGGCTGGTGATGGCCCCGTGGGAGGTGCTGGATTATGTGGCTGCGCATGAGGTCGCGCATCTGGAGCATATGGATCACTCGGCGGCCTTCTGGGAAGCCTGTGCGCGCTTGCGGCCCGATTGGCGGAACCAGCGCGACTGGCTGCGTGCCCATGGCGCGGCGCTTCACGCGTGGCGGTTCGACGATTGACGGCTGACGGGCCAAGGCGTCAGATACGTCCATGCTGATGCAAATTCGCCCCGATCCCGTGCCCGGCGCCAAACTGGCCGCCCATGACCGCGTTTATCGCCATCTGCGCACGCGGATCATGCATGGAGAGATCGCGCCTGGCCATGCGCTGACCCTGCGAGGCATCGGGCTGGATTACGATGTGTCCATGACCCCCGCGCGAGAGGCCGTGCGGCGATTGGTGGCCGAAGGGGCCCTGTCGCTGTCGTCCTCGGGGCGTGTGACGACTCCGCTTCTGACGGCGGATCGGATCGAAGAGCTGGCCGCGTTGCGCGCGCTTCTGGAAGTCGAATTGGCCAGCCGCGCCTTGCCGCGCGCGCATTTGGCGTTGATCGACCGGATGGAAGCGCAGAACGGTCTGCTGGCCCAGACGATCGCGAAGCACGACGCAGTGGGCTACATTCGCCAGAACCTCGAATTCCACCGGATGCTGTATCTGCGGGCGCAAGCGCCTGCGATCCTTGCGATGGCAGAGACGGTCTGGCTGCAACTGGGGCCGACGATGCGCAAACTTTATGGGCGTTTGAACCGCACCAGCGTGCCCGGTGGGCATCGGCAGATCGTGGCGGCTTTGAAGGCTGGTGACGAGCCGGGCCTTCGATTGGCGGTGCGGGCGGATGTCACGCAAGGGCTGCGACTGATCCTGGCCGGCGAGAGTTAGGGGCTCTGCCCCCGCCGCCTTGCGGCTCCCCCGAGGTATTTCTGGAACGATGAAGCCGGGGGTCAGTCGGCGGCTTGCATGGTGGCCAGATCGCGCAGGGGTGGGAAGAACGCTTCGATCTCGGCGGCTGTTGCGCGGTCGACCGCACCGTCGGCGACCTGCTTCTGGGTCCAGATCCAAGAGACAGCGGGATCGTGCAGCATGGCCCATTCGCCGAACATGCGTTCCGGGATAGTGCCTTCGACGCGCATGCGCATATTCAGGTGCCGGTCATCGCGAGCGATCCGTGCCAGAGCGTCCTTCACCGCAGGCTCGGGGCCTTCTAGCCATTGCAAGTAGATGTCGGCCCGACAGATCAGCGCGCCCGAAATGTCGTCGCGGGCGTTCGCGCGCTGTGCGTCCAGCAGGATGGCATGAAGGATGCCCGTGTCGAAGCCGAAGGGCTGCGATGTGTAGATCGCGCGGTAGACGCTCATGGTCCGGCTCCTGTTGTGGCATTCCCGGAATGATATCACGCTCGTCGGGGGCGGAGCGACGGAAATCCACAAGCGCGAATTGTGCGGCGGGTCGTGTCACGCCCCCCGCATCATTCTGTTGCCCGGCCCCAATCAGGAGTGGATCGGGCCATCTCCGCAGGCGAGGGCTGCTTCGCGGACCGCTTCGGAGTAGGTCGGGTGGGCGTGGCAGGTCAGGGCCAAGTCTTCCGCTGCCGCGCCGAACTCCATCGCGACGCAGATCTCATGAATTAGGTCGCCCGCCATTGGGCCGATGATGTGCGCGCCAAGGATACGGTCGGTTTCCTTGTGGGCGAGCAGTTTGACGAAGCCGTCGGCGGCGAAGTTTGCCTTGGCGCGACCGTTGCCCATGAAGGAGAACTTGCCGACCTTGTAGGGCGTGTCGTCTTCCTTCAGCTGCTCTTCGGTACGGCCCACGTTGGCGACCTCTGGGTGGGTGTAGATGACGCCGGGGATCACGTCGTAGTTCACGTGACCCGCCTTGCCCGCAAGGACTTCGGCGACGGCCATGCCTTCGTCTTCGGCCTTGTGGGCCAGCATCGGGCCGGTGATCGCGTCGCCGATGGCGTAGATGCCGTCGATGCTTGTTTTCCAGTGATCATCGGTCGTGATCTGGCCGCGCTCATGCATGTCGGCGCCCAGATCGGACAGGCCCAGACCGTCGGTGAAGGGCTTGCGACCGGTCGCCACCAGCACGACATCGGCGTCGATTTCCGACTCCGCATCGTCCTTCTTGGACTTGTAGGTGACCTTGGCTTTCTGGCCCTTCACCTCGACGCCTTGTACGGCGGCGCCAAGGATGAACTCCATCCCCTGCTTGGCGAGGATTTTCTGGAAGGTCTTCTGCACTTCGCCGTCCATACCGGGCGTGATGGTGTCGAGATATTCGACCACCGTCACTTCGGCGCCCAGACGGGAATAGACAGAGCCCATCTCCAGCCCGATGACGCCCGCGCCGATCACGACCATCTTCTTGGGGATCTTGCTCAGGGCCAGCGCGCCGGTGGAGGAGACGACGATCTTCTCGTCGATCTCGATGCCCGGCAGGGATGATGGCTCGGAGCCCGTTGCGATGACAATGTTCTTCGCCTCGTGCACCTCGTCGCCGACCTTGACCTTGCCAGCCTTGGGGATTGATCCCCAGCCCTTGAGCCAGTCGATCTTGTTCTTCTTGAACAGGAACTCGATGCCCTTGGTGTTCTGGCCGATGGTGTCTTTCTTGTAGTCCTGCATCGCGTCCCAATCGACGGATGGCGATTTGCCCTTCAGGCCCATCTTGGCGAAGTTATGCTCAGCTTCGTGCAGCATATGTGTGGCGTGCAGCAGGGCCTTCGACGGGATGCAGCCGATGTTGAGGCAGGTGCCGCCCAGTGTGTCGCGCCCTTCGACGCAGGCGGTTTTCAGGCCAAGCTGCGCGCAGCGGATGGCGCAGACGTAGCCGCCGGGGCCGGAGCCGATGACGATGACATCGTATTGGGACATGGGGGTTCCTCGGGTGCGGATAAGTTAGAAAAGCGTCGAAACGATCATGGCGAAGGTGGCGGCGAATCCCGCCATCCAGATGAAACTGCGCCACGGCCGCCAGCCTAAAGCGTAGGCGGGGATATAGGCGATGCGGGCGATCAGGTAGATCCACGCGCAAAGGGCGGTGAAGCCGTTGGCCTGGCCGGACACGGTGACAAGCACGACCGCGCCGGTGAACAGGATCAGCCCTTCGAAGTGGTTGTCCATCGCGCGGCCGAGTCGGGACGTGCGATCCGACAGGCTGCGGCTGGGTTCGCGGTCCCGTGCGGACATGGTGTAGCCGGGGCCGAGTTCGCGGTTCGCCGGAACGGCGTAGAGGACGAATTGCACGCCCTGCAGGATCAGCGCGAGCGCGAGGACGGTGAGTTCAGCAGCCATCAGACGGTCGCCAGAAAATGGGCGTCGAGGCCGTCGATCTGGCTGGCCAACGCGGATTTCTCGGCCAACCATGCCTCGGCTCGGTCGCGGTCTGTCACGCCGTAGAGCGCCCAGACGGATTTGGGAGAATCGGCTTCTTCCCAGAGCTGCAGTTGAGACAGACCGGCGGCATCGCGGCGCTCGCGGCTCGCGGCGTGGGCATCTCGGAAGGCGCCGGCGTCGTGGGTGTCGTAGCGGATCAGAAGTTGCATGGTCGTACCTTTCAGGTGCGGCAGATCAAGGGCGCGGCAAGCAGCGTGTCTGCAAATCGCGCACCTTGCGATGCCGTCTGCGCCTCGATCTCGGCGCGGGGGCGGTTCGCCCAGCGGCAGCCGGGTTGCAGGTTGGCTTTCGCAAGGGCGATACGGGCCTCAAGGCTGCGCGGCTCTCGCGGGTCGAAGAGGAACAGATGCCAGCGTGCTCCGTTCCCTGCTGTTTCTGTGGAGGCCGTGTGCCGGACAGAGACGTTTTGCTGCGGCACCACGGGGGCGACGCAGGCGGCGAGGAAGGGAAGAAGCAGAAGCGCGCGCTTCATTCCTGAGCCTTCCGCTTCCGAAGACGCCACGCCAGAAGCAGAACAGCCAGCATCACGACGCTGTAGAAGGCGACCAACTGCCAAAGCCAGGGATGCGGCTCTGCCGACCACGACTGGTAGACGAAAGCCAGTCCGACCACCACGACAACGCGCAGCGCCCAGCGCGATAGGACGGATCGAAGATCAGAGTTTGTGAACATCGAAGTTCTCTCCATCATTCCACGCCAGGCGCGTTGCAGCCCTTACAGGTCCATCAGCAGGCGACGGGGGTCTTCCAACGCTTCTTTCACGCGGACAAGGAAGGTGACTGCGCCTTTGCCATCGACGATGCGGTGGTCGTAGGACAGGGCGAGGTACATCATCGGGCGCGCCTCGATCTTGCCGTTCACGACCATGGGGCGATCTTGGATCTTGTGCATGCCAAGGATGCCCGACTGCGGCGGGTTCAGGATGGGCGAGGACATGAGCGAGCCGTAGACGCCGCCGTTCGAGATGGTGAAGGTGCCGCCCTGCATGTCGGCCATGGACAGCTTGCCGTCGCGGGCCTTCTTGCCCATGACGCCGATCTGTTTCTCGATTTCGGCGAAGGACATCGAATCCGCATCGCGGATGACCGGCACGACAAGGCCCGTCGGCGTACCGGCGGCGATGCCCATGTGGACGAAGTTCTTGTAGACGACAGTGTCGCCGTCGATCTCTGCGTTGACCTCTGGCACTTCTTTCAGGGCGTGGCAACAGGCCTTGGTGAAGAAGGACATGAAGCCCAGCTTCACATCGTGCTTCTTCTGAAACAGGTCCTTGTACTCGTTCCGAAGGGCCATGATTTCGGTCATGTCCACCTCGTTGTAGGTGGTCAGCATGGCGGCGGTGTTCTGCGCGTCCTTCAGGCGGCGCGCGATGGTCTGGCGCAGACGCGTCATCTTGACCCGCTCTTCGCGGTCCGCATCTTCGGGCTTGGAGGCGGGGCGCGGCGCTTCCTTCTTGGGTGCCTCGGTCTTGGGAGCTGGGGCTTTCGCACCGCCGTCGAGCGCCTTTTGCACATCTTCCTTCATGATCCGGCCATCTTTGCCGGTGCCGGTCACCTGATCGGGCGAAAGGCTGTTCTCGGCCATCAGCTTCTTGGCGCTGGGTGCATCCTCGCCGTCGCCGGAAGACGTGCCGCCACCTTGCTGCGCGGGATCTTCGGTGGTTTCAGGCGTGCCTTCGTTGGCGGAATGGGCCGAACCCGTGCCGCCGCGTGTCATCACGGCCAGTTGGCCGCCCGCTTCAACGGTGTCGCCTTCCTGCGCCATGATCTTGGTCAGCACACCAGCGGCAGGGGCGGGCACTTCGACAGAGACCTTGTCGGTCTCCAGCTCGGCCAGCATCTCGTCGGCCTCGACGGTGTCGCCTTCCTTCTTGAACCATGTGGCGATGGTGGCTTCGGAGACGGATTCGCCCAGCGTGGGGACCATCACCTTGACCTCTTCGCCGCCGTCGGCACCGCCATCATTCGATCCGCCGTCATCCGCTTCTGCCGCAGGTTTTTCGGCATCTGCGCCGGAGTAGCCGCCCTGTTTTTCGCTCTCGGCCTCTTTCGGCTTCGTCTCTTCTTTCGGCTTGGTCTCTTCCGGTCCGGCGTTCCCGGCCTCGGCAATGTGGGCCAGCAGTGCGTCCACGCCGACCGTCTCGCCTTCCTCGGCCACGATCGAGTCCAGCTTGCCAGCGGCGGGAGAGGGGACTTCGACGGTGACCTTGTCGGTCTCCAGCTCACACAGCATCTCGTCCTGCTCGACCGTGTCGCCCGGTTGTTTGAACCAGGTGGCGACAGTGGCTTCGGTGACGCTTTCGCCCAGCGTGGGCACTCTGACTTCGGTCATTGGTTTATCCTTCGAGTCCCAGGGCGCTGTTCACCAGCGCCGCTTGTGTGGCTTTGTGCTGCGAGGCAAGGCCGGTGGCCGGAGAGGCCATTGCGATGCGACCGGCGTATTCGGGGCGGGTGTGCTTGGCCTTGATGCGGCCCAGCACCCATTCGATGTTCGGCTCTACGAAGGTCCAGGCGCCCTGGTTCTTCGGCTCTTCCTGACACCAGACCATCTTCGCGCCCTTGAAGCGCTCCAGCTCTTTGACAAGGCTGTGGGCCGGGAACGGGTAGAACTGCTCCAGCCGCAGGATGTAGGTGTTCGTCAGCCCTTCGGCGTCGCGCTTCTCCAGAAGGTCGTAATAGACCTTGCCCGAACACATCACGACGCGTTCGATCTGGTCGTCCGGTGCCAGTTCCAGCGTCGAGTTGCCCTGCTGGGCATCGTCCCACAGCACGCGGTGGAAGGACGATCCGGTCTGGAACTCTTCCGCGCGGCTGACGGCCATCTTGTGACGCAGTAGCGATTTCGGCGTCATCAGGATCAGCGGCTTGCGGAAACTGCGGTGCAGCTGGCGACGCAGGATGTGGAAGTAGTTGGCAGGCGTCGTGCAGTTGGCGACGATCCAGTTGTCCTGACCGCTCATCTGCAGGAAGCGTTCCAGACGGGCGGACGAGTGCTCTGGCCCTTGTCCTTCGTATCCGTGGGGCAGCAGGCAGACGAGACCGGACATGCGCAGCCACTTGGCCTCGCCGGAACTGATGAACTGGTCGAACATGATCTGCGCGCCGTTGGCAAAGTCGCCGAACTGCGCTTCCCACAGGGTCAGCGCGTTGGGTTCGGCCAGCGTGTAGCCGTATTCGAACCCTAGAACCGCATATTCCGACAGCATGGAGTCGATGACTTCATACTGGCTTTGGCCTTCGCGGATGGTGTTCAGCGGGTAGTGACGTTTCTCGGTCTTCTGATCGACCAGCGCGGAATGGCGTTGGCTGAACGTGCCGCGGCCCGAATCCTGACCCGACAGGCGTACCGGGTAGCCTTCGGTCAGCAAGGAGCCGAAAGCCAGAGCCTCGGCCGTGGCCCAGTCGAAGCCCTCGCCAGACTTGAACATCTCTTTCTTGGCTTCCAGCAGGCGACCGACCGTCTTGTGAAGGTTGAAGCCGTCGGGAACGGTCGTCAGCGCGGTGCCGATATCGGCCATGGTCTCTTCAGAGATGGCCGTCTTGCCGCGCTGGTACTTCTGGCCTTCCTTGTCCAGGTGCGACCACCGCCCGTCCAGCCAGTCGGCCTTGTTGGGGCGATACTCTTTGCCGGCCTCGAACTCCTTGGACAAATGATCCTGGAACTGGGATTTCATGTCCTCGATCTCGCCTTCGGGGATCAGCCCGTCTTTGGCGAGACGCTGGGAATAAAGCGTCAGCGTGGTCTGCTGTTTCTTGATCGTCTTGTACATCGCGGGGTTCGTGAACATGGGCTCGTCGCCCTCGTTATGGCCGAACCGGCGGTAGCAGATCATGTCGATGACCACGTCACGGCGGAACTTCTGGCGGTATTCCGTGGCAACCTTGGCGGCGTGCACGACCGCTTCGGGATCATCGGCGTTGACGTGGAAGATCGGCGCTTCGACCATCAGCGCGATGTCAGTGGGGTAGGGCGATGTGCGGCTGAAGGCGGGCGAAGTGGTAAAGCCGATCTGGTTGTTCACGACGATGTGGATCGTGCCGCCGGTGCGGTGGCCACGAATGCCCGACAGCTGCAGGCACTCGGCCACGACGCCCTGGCCTGCGAAGGCCGCGTCGCCGTGCAGCAGGATCGGCAGAACGCTGGTGCGATCCTTGTCGCCGTGCTGGTCCTGCTTGGCCCGCGCCTTGCCCAGAACAACGGGGTTCACCGCCTCCAGGTGTGACGGGTTCGCGGTCAGCGACAGGTGAACGGTGTTGTCATCGAACGAACGGTCCGAGGACGCGCCAAGGTGATACTTCACGTCGCCAGAGCCTTCGACGTCATCGGGCTTGAAGCTGCCGCCCTGAAACTCGTTGAAGATCGCCCGGTACGGCTTGCCCATCACGTTGGCCAAAACGGACAGACGGCCCCGGTGGGGCATGCCGATGACGATATCCTTCACACCCAGCGCGCCGCCGCGCTTGATGATCTGCTCCATCGCAGGGATCAGCGCCTCGCCGCCGTCCAGCCCGAACCGCTTGGTGCCCATGTACTTGACGTGAAGGAACTTTTCGAAGCCTTCGGCTTCGACCAGCTTGTTCAGGATGGCGCGGCGGCCTTCCTTGGTGAAAGAGACTTCCTTGCCGTAGCCCTCGATCCGCTCTTTCAGCCAGCCGGCCTGCTCGGGATCAGAGATGTGCATGTACTGCAGCGCGAAGGTGCCACAGTAGGTGCGCTTCACGATGTCCAGGATCTGGCGCAGCGTGGCGACTTCAAGGCCCAGCACCTTGTCGATGAAAATTTTGCGGTCCAGATCGGCCTCGGTGAAGCCGTAAGACTTGTAGTCGAGCTCTGCGTGGTAGTCCTTTTCCCGCAGGCCCAGCGGGTCGAGATCGGCGATCAGGTGGCCGCGGATGCGGTAGGCGCGGATCAGCATCAGCGCGCGCACGGCGTCCAGAACGGCATTCCGGACCTGCGTTTCGCTGACCGCCGCTCCGGTGGACTTCGCCTTCTCCGCGATCTTCTCGGCGATCTGCTTGCCGTCGGCGCCAGCTTCGGGCGCGCTGGGCCATTGGCCGTCGAGCGCATGCGTTAGCTCGTCAGCGGGCTGCGGCGGCCAATCCGGGCGCGCCCAGCTGGGGCCTGCGGCCTCTGCCATGGCGGCGTCTCCGGCCACGTCCATTTCGTCGAAGAAGGCGCGCCATTCGGCGTCGACCGATCCCGGATCCTCGGCGTAGCGCGCCTGCAGGTGCTCCAGATACTCGGCGTTGTGGCCCTGCATGAAAGAGGACGCAGCGAAGCCGTCGTTGCCAGATTGGTCAGTCATCGTGTCACCTCATGCGGGTTGGGTGCGTATGTGTTGCCGCAAGCCTGTTCGGACAATGGGCGGAAATCAAGAATGGTGGGCCTGCTCATGCCTTGCCCTCCGGCACTGGGCCGTAGGCGTTTGCGGAAGGCTCGGTCGGGCGGGCGAGCCACCAGATCACGATCAGCGGAGAGACGAAGAAGATGATCAGCGCGACTCCGATCACCAAGGCCGATCCGCCCGCGATCAAAGCGCCGAAGTCGCCGGCGAGCAGCGGGGAGAAGCCGCCCAGAAGTCCGGCGAATGTGACGATCCCGACCATGACGATCATCGGATACAGAAGGAATAGGCCAGAGCGTCCGGTGTCATGCATGCGACGCCAACCTGCAGAGAGCGACGGGATCAGTACGATCAGGCCGAACAGCGATCCGATGGGGCCGTTGTTGCTGGCGACGACTGTGCCTTCGCCGGTCGCGACGACGTCGATCCCGAAGAGTGCCTGATCGATCAGCCCGGCGGCGAAACTGCCCAGGATGATGAACAGGATGAAATACCAATATTCCCTGCGCCGGGCGCGGCCCGAAAAGATGAGGTACTTCGAAAAGCACGTCCGGACGGCGGATGCGAAGGTCATCGGCACTGGCCGCGCCAAATGCGGCACGCCCGAAGCGCTGGGCGTTCGGGCTGCGGAAACTGGTTCGATTTTATCGAGCAGCGCATGGTCTGCGTCCGTAAGTCAAGGAAGGGGGCGCCCGATCGGGCACCCCCGGTTGGTATCAGCCAATGGCCTTCAAGACGGCTTCGCCCAGACCAGCGGGGCTGTCAGCGACCACGATGCCGGCTTCCTGCATCGCGGCGATCTTGCTGTCGGCGTCGCCTTTGCCACCGGCGACGATGGCGCCAGCGTGGCCCATGCGGCGGCCCGGAGGGGCGGTGCGACCGGCAATGAAGCCTGCGGTCGGCTTCCAGCGGCCCTTTTTCTTCTCGTCGGCGAGGAACTGAGCGGCTTCTTCTTCGGCCGATCCGCCGATTTCGCCGATCATGATGATGCTGTGCGTTTCATCGTCGGCCAGGAACCATTCCAGGACGTCGATATGCTCGGTGCCCTTGATCGGATCACCGCCGATACCGACGCATGTGGATTGGCCAAGGCCCACGTCGGTGGTCTGCTTGACGGCCTCATACGTCAGGGTGCCCGAACGAGACACAACGCCGACCGATCCACGCTTGTGGATGTGGCCGGGCATGATGCCGATCTTGCAGGCGTCGGGCGTGATGACACCGGGGCAGTTCGGCCCGATGAGAACGGTCTTCGATCCATTCAGTGCGCGCTTGACCTTCATCATGTCCAGCACCGGGATGCCTTCGGTGATGCAGCAGACCAGCGGGATCTCTGCGTCAATGGCTTCAAGGATCGAGTCGGCGGCGAAGGGGGGCGGCACGTAGATCACGGACGCATTCGCGCCGGTCTTGGCGACGGCTTCGTGGCAGCTGTCAAACACCGGCAGATCAAGGTGCTGTTGCCCGCCTTTGCCCGGCGTCACGCCACCCACCATCTTGGTGCCGTAGGCAATCGCCTGTTCGGAGTGGAACGTGCCTTGGCTTCCGGTAAAGCCCTGGCAGATCACCTTGGTGTTTTCGTCAACGAGAATGGCCATGTGTGGCTCCTGTAGTCGTGTCTTGCGCGGGTCAGAAAAGCTGTTCGCTTTCGTCCGCGGCCATGTCGAGAAGGCGGACGAGCACTAGGCCCGCGCCCATCATCAAAAGGGTGCGCCCGACCGAACCGGTCAGGTTCGACGGCAGCACCTTGGCGATGCCGTCGCGGGTGATGCGCGCCGCCCGTCGTGCTCCGCTGTCACGGTGCGCGACGTCGGGCTTGTCGGGCAGCGACAGCGCGTCGGGTTCGACCCGGCGCAGCAGCAGACCCGCACCGATCAGCGCGGCACCGATCAACATCGGAGAGGTCTCGGGTGCGATGCGCATCAGCCTTTGACCGCTTTCACGATCTTCTCGGCTGCGTCGCCCAGATCGTCGGCGGCAATCACGTCAAGGCCGGAGTTCTCGATGATCTCCTTGCCCTTTCCGACGTTCGTGCCTTCCAGTCGGACAACCAACGGCACCTGCAGGCCGACTTCCTTCACGGCGGCAACGATGCCTTCCGCGATCACGTCGCAGCGCATGATGCCACCGAAGATGTTGACCAGGATACCTTTGACGTTCTGATCGCTCGTGATGATCTTGAACGCTTCGGTCACCTTTTCTTTCGTGGCGCCACCACCGACGTCCAAGAAGTTCGCAGGCTCGGAGCCCTTGAGCTTGATGATGTCCATCGTCGCCATGGCAAGGCCCGCGCCGTTAACCATGCAGCCGATTTCGCCGTCGAGCGCGATGTAGTTCAGGTCATACTTGCTGGCCTGAAGCTCTTTGGGGTCTTCTTCCGTTTCATCGCGCAGGGACGCGATGTCTTCATGGCGATACATGGCGTTGCCGTCGAAGCCGACCTTGGCGTCCAGCACCTTCAGGTTGCCTTCGGGCGTAACGATCAGCGGATTGATTTCCAGCTGTTCCATGTCCTTCTCGACGAAGGCTTGGTAGAAGATGCCCATCAGCTTGACGCACTGCTTGACCTGCTGGCCTTCAAGACCCAGCGCGAAGGCGACGCGGCGGCCATGGTAGGCCTGATAGCCGGTGGCAGGATCAACGTCGAAGGACATGATCTTGTCGGGCGTGTTCGCCGCGACCTCTTCGATGTCCATGCCGCCTTCGGTCGAGCAAACGAAGCTAATGCGGCTGGTCTGGCGGTCTACCAGAAGGGCCAGGTACAGCTCACGCGCGATGTCCGAACCGTCTTCGATGTAAATGCGGTTGACCTGCTTGCCCGAGGGGCCAGTCTGGTGCGTGACCAGCGTGCGGCCCAGCATCTTCTTGGCCTCGTCAGCGGCCTCTGCCACCGATTTGGCCAGACGAACCCCGCCCTTTTCGCCGGCGTCGGCTTCTTTGAAGCTGCCCTTGCCGCGACCGCCTGCGTGGATCTGAGCCTTCACGACCCACAGGGGGCCGTCCAACTCTCCGGCGGCTGCCTTGGCGTTTTCCGCCTTGGTGACGATACGACCGTCGCTGACCGGCGCACCGTAATCGCGCAGCAAAGCCTTGGCCTGGTATTCGTGGATATTCATCTGGGACTCCGACTGGCTCCGTTCACGACTGACGTGCCAGTTAGCTGCACCATCGGCAATGAAAAGGACGTTAAGATCGGCGGATGGGCGCTAACAAACGCATTTTGTGATCACACGCTGCGCGGCAGTGATCACAAAGGGGTGCCGTCCTTCAGGTGGATACGGATCTTTCGGCGCAGCTGCCGCAATTTCCAGTTGTCCACTTTCTCGCGATGGGCATCCAAAGCCTTCATGGCCAATGCGCCGTGCCCGCGTCGTGTCGCATCTTCGAGCATCGTCACGACCCATGGGATAGAGGCATGGCGCGCGCGCATCAGTTGGCTGAAACGCGCGGTGTCCAGCGATCCGTTCAAACCGGCTAGCGCCACTGGCTTCAGTACGTCCATCCGGTGCAGGGCGGGGGGCACCTTGTGGGTCAGGTAGGCTTGCGGCAGCAGACGCACGTTCGGCCCGGTCAGACGCGCGGCATGGGCGGCGTCCTCTGGAACGGTCGGGTCGTAGACGACCTGCACAACACTGGCCTCGGCGATCCCCTCCGCCGCATCTCGGTATGGGCCGGACCAGTCGGTGAAGCGACGCACGAAGCTGTAGCGGCCTTCGAAAGGGACCAGGTCATCGGCCAGAGAGGTCTGCGGCGCGAAGGCGAAGACCGTTGCCCCCGGGATCAACCGCGCGAAGGTCAGTGCGCCGAAGCCGCCCATGGACGCGCCATATAGACTGGTGGCGGGATATTGGGCGAACAGCCCATCGTTCGCGACCCGCTCCATTTCGGTGAAGAGGCTTGCGTCGCGGTACCAGTCCTTGCGCTTGGCCAGAACACCCAGAGCGCCCCATCCCTGCGCCCGGATCAGGGGCTCGCCGAAGATGCGGCGGGGGATCACGTCGACCGTGGCGAGGTTGTCGAACCCGATGACCAGTCGCTCCCTGCCGGGTAGATAGGCGAGCACATGATGCTCGGTCTCGCGCCAGAAGCCACCGCTGGCGTCGACGTCTTCGCGCAGCCGCTCGAACCCGGTGTCGTAGATGGGCACGTTCAGTCCGTCGGGCATCTGCGCTTTCCTTGCAAGTGCCCGGTTTCTAGCGCACCCGGCGCGTATCCGTCCATGCGTTTGCGCGCAACGGTTCAGGCGTCGCGCAAACTGACGACTGGAACGTCAACGGTGGAAGAACCGTCCACGGATCAGTGATGTCCTTGCGTGCAGAAACCCAAGAAGCCCGCGCTCGAACAGCGGCCTGACCCCGCGCGGGGTGCCGCCGAGCGTGCGGTCGGCGGCGATCAGGCGAGTCAGCTGGGCAGCGCCAGCGGGTCCCAGCAAATCGCGCGCGCTGGCCACCGGAGCCTTGTTCTTTCGAAAGCTGGCATGAAGGCGCGGCGAATGCAGGATGCGCGGAGCGGTGGTGTGGTCGGACATGACGTTCAGCGAGCGCAGTCCCATGAGGTTGTATTCTTCTGGGAGTGTGGCAATGCGCAGGTCGGAGTCGAACAGCAACCGGCGGAGCATTGGCTGGTCGCGATTGAAATCGTCGGCGCGCAAAATCGCTACGACGTGATTCCAAAACGCGACCGTTGGATCCGAGCGTAGCGTGACGATAACGCCGCTGTTGTATTGCGGGAAAGCGGCGGGCAGAGGCGCACGCCACGTTTCGGTCGCGTGCTCGGTATTGCGATAAGGATCGTGCGCCATGGCGACGTCGAACCGATCCAGAACATCAAATGCATCCGTGGGATCAGCAACGACCAGCGTGTCTGCATCCAGATAAAGCGTACGTTCGAACCGGCTGTCGCGCAGGGCCGCGAACTTCGGACGGAAGAAGTCGTCGGGCAGGGTTTGGACGCGGTCGAAGGCGTCTTCGCTAGCGTTCGGCGTGTCGGTAAAGATATCGATGAGAAGATCGGGGCAAACCGCGCGAAGGGACCGGGCGGACTGTGCCGCAAGGGCTGTATAGTCCGGCCCGGTCGTCGCGTAGATGGCGCCCCGATCCAAAGGGATTAGCTCAAAGAACTGTCGATGCCCTTGCAGGCGGTGACGAGGCCCTTGACGGCCTCGACCGAGCTGTCGAACATGGCCTGTTCGTCCTTGGTCATCTTGATTTCGACGACCTTCTCGATGCCGTTCGCTCCAATGATGGTGGGCACTCCGACGTAGAAGCCATCAAGGCCGAACTGACCGTCGCACCAAGCGGCGCAGGGCAGCAGGCGGCGCTGGTCCTTGAGGTACGATTCGGCCATCTCGATAGCGCTGGTCGCGGGGGCGTAGAAGGCCGATCCGGTTTTCAGCAGACCGACGATCTCTGCGCCGCCGTCACGCGTGCGCTGCACGATGGCGTCCAGCTTTTCCTGCGTGGTCCATCCCATCTTCACCAGATCGGGCAGCGGAATGCCGGCGACGGTGGAGTAGCGGGTCAAAGGAACCATGGTGTCGCCGTGACCGCCCAAGACGAAGGCGGTGACATCCTTCATGGACACGTCGAATTCAAGGCTCAGGAAGTGGCGGAAGCGGGCGCTGTCCAGCACACCGGCCATGCCGCAGACCTTGTTGTGGGGCAGGCCCGAAAATTCACGCAGGGCCCAGACCATCGCGTCGAGCGGGTTGGTGATGCAGATGACGAACGCGTCGGGAGCGTGGGCGGCGATGCCCTCACCGACGGATTTCATGACCTTCAGGTTGATGCCCAGCAGGTCATCGCGGCTCATGCCCGGCTTGCGCGGCACACCTGCGGTGACGATGCACACATCGGCGCCCGCGATGTCGGCGTAGTCCTGCGTGCCGGACAAGCGCGCATCGAACTTCTCGGACGGGCCGGATTCGGCGATATCGAGCGCCTTGCCTTCGGGCGTGCCCTCGGAAATGTCGAACAGGACGACATCGCCCAATTCCTTAAGGGCAGCGAGATGGGCGAGCGTTCCGCCGATCTGGCCTGCGCCGATAAGCGCGATCTTGGGTCTGGCCATGGAAATCTCCATTGGTTGCTTGGTCGCGCGGAGGGTTACGCGGGCCTCACCGCAGAGGCAAGGTCCGGATACAAAAGCGGCCGCCCCCGCTGAAGGGGGCGGCCGGAGCCGGACAAGAACGCGTCCGACACTGGATACATTCGAACGCCAATCAGTTGTTGTTGGTCTCGGCGTCGATTTCCTCACCGGCGTTTTCGGCAGCATCGCCAGCTTCTTCAGCCGCGTTGTCCATGGCTTCGCCGGTCTCTTCGGCTGCGTTCTCCATGGAATTGCCAGCATCTTCAGCGGCATTTTCGGTCGCCTGAGCCGCATCATCAGCGGCTTCGCCGGTTTCTTCGGCAGCGTTGTCCATCGCGTCGCCGGTCTCTTCAGCGGCGTTCTCCATCTCGGCGCCGGCTTCCGCAGCGGCAGCCTCGGCTTCGTTCACCACAGTGCTGTCGAATTCAGGAGCGTTTTCGATCTGCTCCTGCGTGGCGTTGATGACGAGGAAGTAGTCAGTAGCGTCGTCACCGTCCTGCACGATTTCGATCTGATCCATGTTCACCAGAACGTCACGCTCGCCGATGCCCAGAAAGCCGCCTACGCCGAGGATCGCGTAGTCGATCTGGCCGTCCTGTGCGCCCATCAGCAGGTCGTTCACTTCGCCAAGATCGTTCCACTCCTGATTCACGCCACCGGAGTCGCCCATCATGATCTCACCTTCGGTGGAGTAGATGCGCTTGCCAATGAAGTCGGATGCGAAGATTTCCAGAGCTTCCTGGTCTTCGTAGGTGCCGAACGGACCTGAATCGCCGCTCATCTGGCTATCCGAAGACATCTCTGTGTCAGACGACATTTCGGTATCCGAAGACATCTCGGTGTCGGACATCTGTCCGTCGCTGCCTTCGCTCGTGTGCGACTCGGCGAAAGCCACGCCGGAAAGCAGCATGGTTGCGATTGCGGTGGTGGAAAGAATATTCTTCATAACTCACTCCTAGACATTTTTGCGCGTCTCTCGCGCTCTGCCTGCACAATCGCCAGCCCGCTCAGTTGTTCCTGTCTCCTGCGCGAAATTTCGGCAAATAATGATCGGAACCTTTCGGAGAGCCGCCTTGGACCCCTTTTCCGTCCAGATCTACGCCGCAGCCATTCCTGCGGTTCTTGTCGCGGGTATATCGAAGGGAGGTTTCGGGTCGGGGGCCGCTTTCGCAGGTGCGGTGATCCTGGCGCTGGCCGTAGAGCCGCCGGTGGCCCTGGCCGTCATGTTGCCGCTGTTGATGGTCATGGATGTGACGGCGCTGCCCGCCTATTGGCGCAGATGGGATCCGGTGGCGGCAGTGGCGCTGTGCGCGGGGGCGGTGCCGGGTGTCATCGTGGCCGGGCTGGTGTTCCGCAGCGCCGATCCTGACACGCTGCGCATCCTGATCGGCGCGGTGGCGCTGGGGTTCGTGGCGTTTCAACTGGCGCGGCAGTCTGGGGTGCTGGACGTGTCCGGGCTGCCAGCGGGACGCGCGGCGGGCTGGTTCTGGGGTTGCGTGGCGGGGTTCACCAGCTTCGTCAGCCACGCAGGCGGGCCGCCCGCCGCCGTCTATCTGCTGTCGCGCGGCCTGACGAAAGAGACCTATCAGGCGACGACGGTCGTGGTCTTCTGGATCATCAACATGATGAAGATCGGCCCCTACGCATGGCTCGGGGCCTTTTCAGCCCAGACACTGTGGTTGGACCTGACGCTGATCCCGGTCGCTGTGGCCGGGATCGGCCTGGGTGTCTGGTTGCACCGGCGCGTGGCGTCGGAGTGGTATTTCCGTGTGACCTACGCGCTTTTGGTCGTGACGGGCACGAAACTGATCTGGGATGGGCTGGCCTAGGCCGGATCGCCCGTCAGGGCCGGCTCATCCACCGTCTCAAAATGCTCACCAGAGGCGACAAGGCAGCTGATGCCGTCGGGCCGGGTCATCACGACGGTCCAGCTTCCGCCTTCCGATGCGAAGGTTTCCACCACGAACCCATTGCCTGCCAAGCCGATGCTGCGCCGGCTTTCACCGTATTTCTTCGCAAGGTGGGCCAGCACCACGTCGCGCGGGGCGCAGCGTGCGCCTTCGGCTTTCACGGGCAGGGTCGCAAGGGCGAGGGCGATGGAAAAGACGAGCAGCGCGAGTGTTACCATATTGCGGATCATCGGCGTGGCCTCCTGGGGCATGGATCGGATCATGCTCCAAGATCGGCTAAGATAGCGTTAATCACGTAAAGCCGCCGCGCGGTGGGCCGCCGTCTGCCGCAACGCGGCGAAAACGGGCTTGCGGGATCGTGCCGGGACGTGGCACTCCACGACACATTATTACCCACTCATGCGGAGGCGCGCATGCGACCCTGGCGATCGGTTCTCTATATTCCCGGCTCTAAGGAGCGTGCGCTCGACAAGGCGCGCGGACTCGACGTCGATGCGATCATCTTCGATCTGGAGGATGCGGTCGCCGTGGCCGAGAAGGACGCCGCGCGCGAAACCCTGTCGGCGGCGCTGCGCGGTGGGGGCTACGGCAGTCGCGCGCGCATCGTGCGGATCAACGGCTTCGATACGCCGTGGGGCGCCGACGATCTGGATGCGGTGGCAGAGCTGGAGCCTGACGCGATCTTGCTGCCCAAGGTGAACAGCGCGGACGACATTCGCGCGCTGGACGGCAAGCTTCGGGGCGATACGCGCATCTGGGCGATGATGGAAACGACGCACGGCGTCTTCAATGCCGCCGAGATCGCCTTGGCTCCGAAGATGCAGGGCTTCGTTCTGGGCACCAACGATCTGGCCGCCGAGATCGGCTGCGAAACGGGCGGTGATCGATTGCCCCTGATGATGGCGATGCAGACCTGTCTGGCCGCCGCGCGCATGGGCGGAATCGCCTGTGTCGACGGCGTGTTCAACGCTTTCAAGGATGAAGGCGGTTTGCGTGCCGAATGCGAGCAGGGCCGCAGCTTGGGCATGGACGGCAAGACGCTGATCCACCCGGCGCAGGTCGCGATCTGCAACGAAGTCTTCACACCTTCGCCGGACAAGGTCGAGTTGGCGCGCCGCCAGATCGCAGCGTTCGAGGAGGCAGAGGCCAAGGGGCAGGGGGTTGCCGTTGTGGATGGCAAGATCGTCGAGAACCTGCACGTGGCAACAGCGCGCAAGACATTGGCGAAAGCGGGGGTGAACGCATGATCGTTCTAATCCTCGGCGTCGCCCTTTGGGTCGGCGCGCATCTGTTCAAACGCCTGGCCCCCGATGCGCGGGCGCGTCTGGGCAAACCGGGCAAGGGCGCGCTGGCCTTGGCGATCGTCGTTTCAATCGTTCTGATGGTCATCGGCTACCGCATGGCCGACGGCGCGGTGTTCTGGGGCCGCAGCCCCGCGATGGTGGGCATCAACAACCTGCTGATGGTCGTGGCCTTCTACATCTACGCGTCGGGCATGGCGAAGTCGCGGCGCAACTGGGTGGGGCATAAACTGCGCCACCCGCAGTTGATCGGCTTCAGCCTGTGGGCGTTCGCGCATCTGCTGGTGAACGGCGATGTGCCGTCTTTCATCCTGTTCGGCGGCCTACTGATCTGGGCGCTGGCGGAAATGACGCTGATCAATCGCGCGCAGCCCGACTGGACGCCGGTGCCTTACGGCGGGAAGAAGAAAGAGATCTCGGTCGCGGTTATTACGGTGGTGATCGTCGTGATCGTGATGCTGATCCACAATTGGCTGGGCGTGCAGCCCTGGGGGTGATGGGATGATCTACAGATTATTGACCGGCGATGATACGTCGGCCTTTTGCCATAAGGTGTCCGACGCTCTGGCGAAGGGGTGGGAGCTTTATGGCGATCCGTCCTACGCCTACGATGCGCAGGCGGGCGTCATGCGCTGCGCGCAGGCCGTGGTGAAGCATGACCACGCGCCCTATGCGCCGGACATGAAGCTGGGCGCGCAATGAGCAAGACGAACGCAGGCTACTTCTTCGAGGATTACCGCGTCGGCCAAGTGATCCGCCATGCCGTCCCCCGCACCGTGGCAGAGGGCGAGCGCGCGCTGTACCACATGCTCTACCCAGCGCGTCACGCGCTCTATTCGTCGGACGTGTTCGCCGCCGATTGCGGTTTGGAGTCCAGTCCGCTGGACGATCTGATCGCCTTTCACATCGTTTTCGGCAAAACGGTGCCGGACGTGTCGCTGAACGCCGTGGCCAACCTTGGCTACGCCGAGGGCCGATGGCTGGCCCCGGTTTGGCCGGGTGATACGTTGCGGTCCGAGTCGGAAGTGATCGGGTTGAAGCAGAACTCCAACGGTAAGTCCGGTGTCGTTTACGTGCGTACGACGGGCCTGAACCAGAATGACGAGCCGGTGCTTAGCTACGTGCGTTGGGTCATGGTGCGCAAACGCGATCTAGATGCGCCCGCGCCCGAAATGGTTGTGCCGGAGCTTGCAAAGACCGTTGCCGCAGGCGATCTGACCGTGCCGGGCGGCCTGGATTTCACCGACTACGACTTCGATCTGGCCGGAGAGCCGCACCGTTTGGGTGACTACAGGGTGGGTGAAGTCATCGACCACGTGGACGGCGTCACCATCGAGGAAGCCGAGCACATGATGGCCACGCGGTTGTGGCAGAACACTGCGAAAGTGCATTTCGACGCGACCCACCGAGAGGATGGCAAGCGCTTGATCTACGGTGGGCACGTGATTTCTATGGCCCGGGCACTGTCATTCAACGGCTTGGCCAATGCACAGATGATCGTGGCGCTGAACGGTGGCGCGCATGCCAATCCGTGCTTCGCGGGCGACACGGTGCGCGCGTGGTCCGAAGTTCTGGATATCGCTGAAACCGATGCCCCCGGCGTCGGCGCGATCCGGCTGCGGCTGGTTGCGACCAAGGGCGCGGGCGAAGGGCTACGGGGCGAGGACGGCAAATATCTGCCACATGTGCTGCTCGACCTAGATTACTGGGCGTTGATGCCGGTGTGATCACTGCGCGGTCAACTGTGATCACAATTGCCATGTTAGCGCCTGCTGCGACACCGCGCGCGGCGTGTTGCCCGTGACACGCGCTCAAAAACCTTTAACTAGATTTCAACAGAACCCCGCCACAGACGGGGCCAGCCGACAGAAAGAGGGATCGCCGCCATGGCAGACGTGAACCGGGGCAACCGCCCACTTAGCCCGCACATCGGTATCTACCGTCCGCAATTGAACTCGATCACGTCGATCATGACGCGGATCACGGGCAATGCGCTGATCGTAGGCTCGCTGCTGATCACGTGGTGGCTGGTCGCCGCCGCCGCAGGTCCGGACGCTTTCGCGACCGCCGACGCGGTGTTGACCAGCTGGTTTGGCGATCTGATCATGTTCGGCTCGCTCTGGGCGCTGTGGTACCACCTGCTGGCCGGTCTGCGGCATCTTTACTGGGACACGGGACGCGGCTTCAATCTGGACCAAGTAGCCATTCTGGGCTGGGGCGTCATCGGCGGCTCTGTCGTGCTGACCATCCTGACCGTGCTGATCGTCTGAAGGAGCGCATAGATGTCTTATACTACCGCAAGAAAGCGCGCCGTCGGACTGGGATCGGCGAAATCCGGGACCGAGCATTACTGGAAGACGATCCAGTCCTCTGTCGGTCTGTTGATCCTTGTTCCGCTGTTCATCTTTACCTTCGGCTCGATCCTTGGATCGTCGTATGAAGAGGTCATCGCCTACTATTCGCGCCCGTTCCCCGCCATCGTCGCCGCTTTGACGATCGCCGTGGGCTGGCTTCACTTCAAGAACGGCGCGCAGGTGCTGCTGGAAGACTACTTCCGCGGCATGACCTACAAGGTATCGCTGATCGTCGTTAACTGCATTTCCTACGCCGCCTTGGTCGCCGGGCTCTACGCCCTCGTCCGGCTGGCGCTGTAAGGGGGACACCAAGATGGCTGCCTACGAATACAAGACACATAACTACGACGCGATCGTCATCGGTGCGGGCGGGTCCGGCCTGCGGGCGACGCTGGGACTGGCCGAGCAAGGTCTGCGTACCGCTTGCGTGACCAAGGTGTTCCCGACCCGCTCGCACACTGTTGCGGCGCAGGGTGGCATTGCAGCCAGCCTTGGCAACATGGGCCCGGACCACTGGCAATGGCACATGTACGACACCATCAAGGGGTCGGACTGGCTGGGCGACATGGACGCGATGGAATACCTCGCGCAGGAAGCCCCCAAGGCCGTGTATGAGCTGGAGCACTATGGCGTGCCGTTCAGCCGCACCGAAGAGGGCAAGATCTACCAGCGCCCCTTTGGCGGCCACACGACGGAATTCGGCGAAGGCCCCCCGGTGCAGCGCACCTGCGCCGCCGCCGACCGCACGGGCCACGCGATCCTGCACACGCTGTACGGTCAGTCGCTGAAGCAAAAGGCCGAGTTCTTCATCGAATACTTCGCCATCGACCTTCTGATGAGCGACGACGGCGTCTGTCAGGGCGTGCTGGCCTGGTGCCTCGAAGACGGCTCCATGCATGTGTTCAACGCCAAGCAGACGGTGCTGGCGACAGGCGGCTACGGTCGCGCCTACTTCAGTGCCACCAGCGCCCACACCTGCACCGGCGACGGCGGCGGCATGGTCGCGCGCGCCGGTCTGCCCTTGCAGGACATGGAGTTCGTGCAGTTCCACCCGACCGGCATCTACGGCGCGGGCTGCCTGATCACCGAAGGCGCGCGGGGCGAGGGCGGTTACCTTACGAACTCTGAAGGCGAGCGGTTCATGGAGCGCTACGCGCCCACCTACAAGGACTTGGCCTCGCGTGATGTGGTCAGCCGCTGCATGACGATGGAAATCCGCGAAGGTCGCGGTGTCGGCAAGGACAGCGATCACATCCACCTGCACCTGAACCACCTGCCGCCCGAAGCGCTGGCAGAACGGCTGCCGGGGATTTCCGAGTCCGCCAAGATCTTCGCCGGCGTCGACGTCACGAAAGAGCCGATCCCGGTGCTGCCGACGGTCCATTATAACATGGGCGGCATTCCGACGAACTACTGGGGCGAGGTCCTGTCTCCCACCGAATCCGACCCAGACCGCGTTGTGCCCGGCCTGATGGCCGTGGGAGAGGCTGGCTGCGCTTCGGTCCATGGCGCCAATCGCCTTGGCTCCAACTCGCTGATCGACCTTGTGGTTTTCGGTCGCGCTGCTGCCATCAAGGCAGGCGAAGTCGTGGACCGTGGCGCATCGCCCGCGCCGGTGAACACCGCGCAGGTCGAAAAGGCACTGGATCGCTTCGACGGCCTGCGTCACGCCAAGGGCGAAACCCCGACCGCTGAGCTGCGTGCTCAAATGCAAAAGGCGATGCAGGACGACGCTGCCGTCTTCCGCACAGACGAGACGCTCGCGCAGGGTGTCGAGAAGATGTACGATGTCGCCGGCAAGATGGACGATATCCAAGTCACGGATCGTTCGCTGATCTGGAACACCGACCTGATGGAGACGCTGGAGCTGACGAACCTGATGCCCAACGCTCTGGCCACCATCGTGTCTGCCGAAGCGCGCAAGGAAAGCCGTGGGGCCCATGCCCACGAGGACTATCCCGACCGCGACGACGAGAACTGGCGCGTTCACACCCTGGCGCGGGTTAACGGCAAGGTCGAGCTCGACTATCGCCCCGTCCACGTGAACCCGCTGTTGGGCCACAACGAAGGCGGTATCGACCTGGACAAGATCAAGCCGAAGGCGCGCGTGTATTAACTGGCGGTCGCACGATCTGCGGCGCTAAGGGAAAGGAACGATCCGATGGTCCGACTGTCCACGATCTGTACGATTGCCACGCTGGCTGTGGCGCCGCTTGCGGCATCCGCTGGTGGCTATTCCGGCGCTCCGACCTGCGACGAACTTGCCGCTGCGGGTCAACTGCATGCAGGCGTGAGGTGCACGCGTGGCACCGGGGTCTATCAGGTCGAGGCGGCGCAGCCCGGCACGGTCGTGGACGGTGTGATGGTTCAGCGACAGGGCTTTTTCTACACCCTGTTGCGCCACGTCCCGGCGACAGAGGTCGTGCGCGGCCGTCGCTGCCCTTATCCCCATCGCGCCTCTGACTCGGTGTTCTCTGGTGGTGCCGGTTACGTGATCAAGGATACCGTGAGGGCGCGCATCGGATGCGTCTATTGATGTTTGCAGTCTCGATGGCCGCGGCTTCGGTCGCGGGGTGCGCCCGGCAATCCATGTCGCCTGAGCGGGCTGCGCTGATCTGTGCGGATCGTGCGAACCTTGCGGACCGTCCGCGCGGTCGCGTGGGGATCGGTGCGGGAAGCGGTGGCATATCCACGAATGTGGGTCTGACCGTCACGTCCGATTTCCTGCTGCGCCGTGATCCGCAGGACGTGTATGACGCGTGCTTCATCGAAAAGACTGGCTTTCCGCCGATGGCTGCACGATGAAGGCGTTGGCGATCCTTCCGGTCTTGGCCCTGTCAGCCTGCGTGGTGCCCACGACGCAAGACATTACGCGCAACGCGGCGAAGTCCACGGTGAACCGCGTCGTCGTCAGCCGTTTTCCCGGTCTGCCGGTCGAGCCGTCGATTAACTGCATCGTCGACAATGCGACGCAGGGAGAGATTCTGGGCCTTGCGTCCGACTCGGTCACTGGCCCGACAGAGGCCACGATCCAGACCGTTTTTTCCATCATCCGACGCCCGGCTACGGTGCAATGCCTTGCCACCAGAGGCGTCCCCGCCCTTTTGAACTAGTCCGAACCGGAGAGACCCATGGTCGAACTCACGCTTCCCAAGAACTCGAAGATGCGCACTGGCAAGACCTGGCCTAAGCCCGACGGTGCGACGAATCTCAAGCAATTCGATATTTACCGCTGGAACCCAGACGACGGTGAGAACCCGCGCGTCGACACGTATTTCGTCGATCTCGATGGATGCGGCCCGATGATGTTGGACGCCCTGATCAAGATCAAGAACGAGATCGATCCCACGCTGTCGTTCCGACGCTCTTGCCGCGAGGGCATTTGCGGGTCCTGTGCGATGAACATCGACGGCGTGAATACGCTGGCCTGTATCTACGGCATCGACGAGGTGTCGGGCGTGGTGAAGGTCTATCCGCTGCCGCACATGCCGGTGGTGAAGGACCTGATTCCCGACCTGTCGCATTTCTACGCCCAGCACGAATCGGTCATGCCGTGGTTGGAGACGAAATCGAATGTTCCCTCGGACGAGTGGAAGCAATCGGTGGACGATCGCAAAAAGCTCGACGGTCTGTATGAATGCGTGATGTGCGCGTGCTGTTCGACGTCTTGCCCCAGCTATTGGTGGAACGGCGACAAGTATCTTGGACCGGCGGCTTTGCTGCACGCCTATCGCTGGATCGTGGACAGCCGTGACGAGGCAACCGGAGAGCGGTTGGATGATCTGGAAGATCCGTTCAAGCTGTATCGCTGTCACACGATCATGAATTGCGCGCGGACCTGCCCGAAGGGCCTCAATCCCGCGAAGGCGATCATGGAAATCAAGAAGCTGATGATCGAACGCGCCGTCTAACGTATCAATTTGTCTCAATAAAAAACGCCGCGCTCCCTAGAGGAACGCGGCGTTTTTTGTTGGAAAGACATATCAGATTTCGAAGTCGGATGCGTCCTTGCCGTTGGCGATCGCTTCCTTGAACCACGCGGGCTGACGACCGCGGCCCGACCATGTCTGGCGCGGGTCTTCGGGATTGCGATACTTGGCTGGGTTCTTTTTGCCGGACTTCTTCTGCGTTGCGGTCAATTCATCCAGGCTGAACCCCAATTCGCGAGCCGCTTTTTCGGCGGCGGCACGCGCCTCTGCTCGGCGGCGGTCATCAAGGCTGGCGATCGCGCGGTCGACATCCGCTTTCATCGCCAGCAATTCATCGCGGGACATATCTTCTAGGTTCTTGGCCATTCCATACCTACGTTTGAACTATAGGCGCGCAATTGATGCCAAGTTTGGAAAGATTGCAATAGCTGATCGCAATCTTGATTTTTGAGGCAGCGATTACCTGCCCAAATAGACAGGTTATTGAGCCGCTACGGATTGAGGATCGGCAAGCGTAACGATATCCGCCATGATCCGGTTCATCTCGAAATCCTTTGGCGTATAGATACGTGCCACTCCTTTGCGGCGCAGCAATTCGGCATCTTCTTCCGGGATAATGCCACCGACCAGAACCGGAATGTCCATGCCCTCGGCCCGCAATCGGTCCATCAAATCGCTGACCAGTGGGATATGGCTGCCGGACAGGATTGACAGGCCCAGCACATGGGGCTGTTCCGCGCGGGCGCGTTCGACGATCTCTGCGGGGGTCAGGCGAATGCCTTCATAGCTGATCGCCATGCCGCAATCGCGGGCACGGGCGGCGATCTGTTCGGCGCCGTTGGAATGGCCGTCCAGACCGGGTTTGCCGACCATGAAGGACAGCCGCCGCCCCAGCTTGGAAGAGACCGCGTCAACCTTCTCACGCAAGTCATCCAAATCCTGAGTCCGGTTCGACATGGCGGACGCCACGCCAGTCGGTCCTCGAAATTGTCCGAAAGCTTGGCGCAACACGTCGCCCCATTCGCCCGTTGTGACGCCTGCCTTCGCAGCCTCGATCGATGGCGGCATTATGTTGGTGCCGTCCTTCGCGGCCCGGCGCAGGGATGCCAGCGCCGCCTCCACGCGGGCGTCGTCACGCTTGGTTTTCCATTTCGACAGGCGCGCCAGCTGATCCGCCTCTGCCTTGGGATCGGCGACCATGATCGCTTCTGGTCCACTGGTCAGGGGCGAAGGCTCTCCGCTTTCGTAGCGGTTCACGCCGATCACCGTAGTGGTGCCGCCTTCGATTCCACTGATCCGGTCGGCGTTGGCTTCGACCAGCCGGGATTTCATGTACTCGATGGCATTCACCGCACCGCCCATGGCGTCGATCTGCGCCAATTCAGCCAGCGCACCTTCTTTCAAATCGGCCACCTTTCGTTCGATGGCGGGGTTGCCGTCGAAGAGGTCGTCATATTCCAGAAGGTCCGTCTCGAACGCGAGGATCTGTTGCATCCGCAGAGACCATTGCTGATCCCAGGGGCGGGGCAGTCCCAAAGCTTCATTCCAAGCGGGCAATTGCACGGCACGGGCGCGCGCGTTCTTCGATAGGGTGACGGCCAGCATCTCTATCAGGATGCGGTAGACGTTATTCTCTGGTTGCTGCTCGGTCAGGCCAAGGCTGTTCACCTGCACGCCATACCGGAAGCGACGGTAGCGCGCGTCTTCGACTCCGTAGCGGTCGCGGCAGATATCGTCCCACAGGTCGACGAAGGCGCGCATCTTGCACAGTTCTGTCACGAAGCGGATGCCCGCGTTCACGAAGAAGCTGATGCGGCCGACCATTTCGGGGAAATCTTCTGGTGCCACCTTGTCCTTCAAGTCATCGAGCACGGCGGTGGCGGTGGCCAAGGCGTAGGCCAGTTCCTGCTGCGGCGTCGCGCCGGCTTCTTGCAGGTGGTAGGAACACACGTTCATCGGGTTCCATTTGGGCAGATGCTGCCGGGTGTAGGCAGCCACGTCTGTGATCATGCGCAGGCTTGGCGCGGGCGGGCAGATGTAGGTGCCGCGCGACAGGTATTCCTTGATAATGTCGTTCTGCACGGTGCCCTGCAGCGCCGAGATATCCGCGCCCTGTTCCTCTGCTACCGCGATGTAGAGCGACAGCAGCCACGGCGCCGTGGCGTTGATCGTCATCGAGGTGTTCATCTGGTCCAGCGGAATGTCTACGAAAAGCGCGCGCATGTCGCCCAGATGCGCGACCGGCACGCCGACCTTGCCGACCTCGCCCTTCGCCAATTCGTGGTCACTGTCGTAGCCGGTCTGAGTGGGCAGATCGAAGGCGACGGACAGGCCGGTCTGCCCCTTGGCCAGATTGCCGCGATATAGCGCATTGGACGCTGCGGCGGTGGAGTGGCCGGCGTAGGTGCGAAAGAGCCAGGGCTTGTCTCTTTGGGGCGTGTCGGTCATTGCGGGACTTTCCAAAACTTCGCTTTACGCTGGTCTATACGCAACAATCTTGCGTGTCCAGATGCTGCATGTGCGAAAGGGCGGCAAGGCTCGGATCATGTGAGGCTTCCCCCAAAGCGGTCTTTGCGGCAAGGCTGTCAGCCATGTTCGACACCGTGACCCTTCCTGTATGGCTTTTTGCACTGATCATCCTGTTCGCAGCGGTGACCGCGCTGAGCCATGTGTTCATCCCGCCGGTTCGCTGGTTCCTGCGGCGGCGGCTGGAGCGGGCGGTGACCCGCCTGAACGAGCGTCTGACGGTCCCGATCCACCCGCTGAAGCTGTTGCGGCGGCAGGACATGATCTTGCGTCTCTCCTACGATCCGGTGGTGCTGGAGGCCGTGGCCCAGCACGCACGGGAAGAGGGCATCCGCGAAGACGTGGCCCATTCCACCGCCAAACGCTATGCCCGCGAGATCGTGCCGTCGTTCAGCGCGACCGCCTACTTCGGCTTTGCCACGCGTGTCGCGCGCTGGCTGTCGACGCGGTTGTACGACGTGCATGTCACGCGCGCTGAAGGGGGCGAGACACGTCCAGACGAAACGGTGGTCTTCGTGATGAACCACCGCTCGAACATGGATTACGTGCTGGTGACCTATCTGGCCGCCGACCGATCCGCCCTGTCCTACGCGGTGGGCGAATGGGCGCGCATCTGGCCGATCTCGCGGCTGCTGCGGGGGATGGGGGCCTATTTTATCCGGCGCCGCTCACGCAATCCGCTCTATCGTCGGGTTCTGGCGCGTTACGTGCAGATCGCGACGGCAGGTGGCGTGGCGCAGGCGATTTTCCCCGAGGGCGGGCTAAGCCTGAACGGCGCGGTCGGCCCAGCCAAGCTGGGGTTGTTCAGCTACATCGTCGACGGCTACGTGGAAAACGGGCGCGAGATTGCCTTCGTGCCGGTGTCGCTGAACTACGACCGGGTGTTAGAGGACAACATCCTCGTCTCTGCCGACCGTGCCGGGAATCGACGCTTCCGGGGATCCTTCGTGACCGGATCGGCCTTCGTATTGCGCTGGTTGTGGCGGAGGATGACCGGCAAGGTGCGACGCTTCGGCGTGGCCGCCGTCAGCTTCGGCGCCCCCATCCGGCTCAGCGATTTCGGCGCGACGCCGGATACCAAGGCTCTGGCGCGGCAGGTCATGGGTGCGATCGCTGCGAACGTGCCGGTGTTGGCCGCGCCCATGGTGGCGGCGTCCGTGCTGGGCGGGGCCCGGACGCGCGATACGGTCGTGGCCGATGTGGCGCGGATGCGAACCGAGCTGGAGGCGCGCGGTGTCCCGGTCTGCATTCCCGAGGAGCAGACAGAGGATGCCGTGGACCGCGCGCTGTCTCTTTATGTGTTGCGCCACGTGCTGACCCTGACGGACGGGCAGATCGCGCTTTTGGATCGCAGTGAGACGATCCTGCCGTTCTACGCGGCCTCGGTACCAGAATTGAATGCTGCGGCGCAGGAAGTTCGGCCCGAACCCGACGTCACCGGGACATAAAGTTACAAAATCGGGCCTTAGGTCTATTGCAATGTTTCGCGGTCCCCCGTAATTCGGTGGGGACAATTCACGCCGCACTGCGGCGCGCGATGAAGGAGTGCGATGGCCATGGCTGCAGATACTATGACGGCAACCGCCGAGAAGGACCTTTACGACGTGGGTGAAATCCCGCCGCTGGGCCATGTGCCCGCGCAGATGCACGCCTGGGCGATCCGGCGTGAGCGGCACGGCGAGCCGGAGGAGTCGTTCCAGCTTGAAACCGTCGCGACACCGCGCCCCGACAGCCACGAGGTTCTGGTTCTCGTGATGGCCGCAGGCATCAACTACAACGGCGTCTGGGCAGGTCTTGGTATTCCAATCAGTCCGTTCGACGTGCACGGTGCGGACTTCCATATCGCCGGATCGGACGCGTCCGGGATCGTCTGGGCCGTGGGCGACAAGGTGAAGACCTGGAAGGTCGGCGACGAGGTCGTGATCCACTGCAACCAGGACGACGGCGACGACGCCGAGTGTAACGGCGGCGACCCGATGTTCTCGCCCACGCAGCGCATCTGGGGCTATGAGACGCCCGACGGCAGCTTCGCGCAGTTCACCTGCGTGCAGGCCCAGCAGCTAATGCCGCGCCCCAAGCACCTGACGTGGGAAGAATCGGCCTGCTACACGCTGACGCTGGCCACCGCCTACCGGATGCTGTTCGGCCACCACCCGCATGAGCTGAAGCCAGGCCAGAACGTGCTGGTCTGGGGTGCGTCCGGCGGTCTGGGATCCTACGCAATCCAGTTGGCGAACACCGCTGGCGCGAACGCGATTGGCGTGATCTCGGAAGAGGACAAGCGCGACTTCGTCATGGGGTTGGGCGCGAAAGGCGTTATCAACCGCAAGGACTTCAACTGCTGGGGTCAGATGCCGACGGTGAACACCGACGAATACAAGGCGTGGTTCGGCGAGGTACGCAAGTTCGGCAAGGCGATCTGGGACATTACCGGCAAGGGCATCAATGTCGACATGGTGTTCGAGCACCCCGGTGAGGCAACATTTCCTGTGTCCACCTTCGTCGTGAAGAAGGGCGGTATGGTCGTGATCTGCGCCGGCACCACCGGCTACAACCTGACAATGGACGCACGCTATGTCTGGATGCACCAAAAGCGCATCCAAGGCTCGCACTTTGCGCATCTCAAGCAGGCGGCCAGCGCCAACCAGCTGATGGTCGAACGCCGCCTCGATCCCTGCATGTCAGAAGTGTTCGAATGGGATCAGATCCCAGCGGCCCACACCAAGATGCGCAAGAACGAACACAAGCCGGGCAACATGGCCTGCCTTGTCTCGGCGCCGAAAACCGGACTGCGCACCATCGAGGACGCGATAGAGGCGCGCCGCGGCTGACGCGCCTCCTCAAAACTGAATTGAAGCGCAACGGCCCGCCCTTCGGTGGGCCGTTTTGCATTCAGCACTCCCCACATATGGTGAGGCGACTTTCAATGAGCCTGGTATAGTCTGGATTTTGAAGACGCTGAGTAAGATTTTGTTAACCTTTCCTCTGAAAGTTGTCTCATGGAACGTGAATGGATGGTGCAGGTCCTCAAGGACCTTCGGGCTTTTGCTGAACTGAACGGGATGCAGTCACTTGCTCAGAAACTCGACGAGGCAAGCGACGTGGCCGACCGGACCCTGCGGGTGACGGACGAGCCGAAAGGTATGGGACACAGGCGATATGGCGCGGAGCCGAGAAGCACTGATAGAGAAGTTAGGCGCGATCACTGATCGGCGCGCGCTTGCGGATGCCATCTCGGGTCTGACCGAAGACTTCGAGACGGATCACGTTGTCTATCACTCTGTCAGTCACATAGGCGAGGAATTTGCCGCAGCGACGTACTCGCCCGAATGGCAAGATCACTATGAGGACGCAGGCCTGACGCGGATTGATCCAGTGGTCCGAGGGTGTCTGCAAAGCTACGGCCCGGTGCACTGGGAACAACTGGATTGGGACGCTTCTGTCGCGGCCAGCATGATGTCGGACGCCATCGATGCGGGCGTTGGGAATCAAGGTCTTTCCCTTCCGATCCGGGGGCCGGACGGCCAGTTTGCCGTATTCACCCTCAGCCATCGCACCAACGATGGCGCGTGGCAGCGACAGATGCAGGACCTTATGTCCGATGCGATCCTCGTGTCGCATTTCCTGAACCAGAAGGCGCTGGAACTGGTGGATGGGGCCGGAGGTCACATCGTCGGTCAACTGTCGCCGCGGGAAAGCGATGTGCTGTCGCTTTTGGCCGTTGGGCAAACGCGCAGTCAGGCGGCTGACACCCTTGGCATCTCTCCCCATACCGCACGCGTTTATATCGAAAGCGCGCGCCGCAAGGTCGGTGCGATGAACACGTTGCACGCCGTTGCGCGTGCGCAGTCACTGGGTCTTCTGTCGCTGTAACTTCGCGTTAACCCCGGCGCGCGCCTCGTTGCCGGGGCGCTTACCCCCACACCCCCAGTCTGCCCCCATCCAAACGGGGGCAAACATGATCCACATTTTCGACGGGGCAGAGATCAATCGCCGCCCGGCACTGCGCGACGACATGTTTCGGGACCGCGCTACGCAATTCGTTGAACGCAATGGCTGGAATATCAACGTCGATGCGTCGGGTCGCGAGATCGACCAATACGACCCTCTCGGTCCAACTTATATCGTCAGTGCCGACGGTGATCGACACTTGGGTTCGCTTCGATTGCTACCCACCACGGGCCGCACGATGCTGGCAGAGATTTTCCCTGACATCGCACCCCCGAACATGGCCCGTCCCGGCTGGGTCGAATGCACGCGCTACTGTATCGCGCCGGGTGCGCCGCGCCATGTTTCGGCGGCGCTGTTCCTCGCCACGCTAGAGCTGGGTTTGCAGCGCGGGTGGCACGGCTCGCTAGGGGTCTACGACCTGCGGATGATGCGCATCTACGCCCGTCTGGGCACGCCCGGTCGGATGCTGGGACAGCGCGGCACGGGCCGGGACGCGATTTGCGTTGGCGAATGGCGGTTCTTGCCGCATCTGGTCGATGTTCTGGCACGCCGCGCTGGAGATGAGCGGATCATGCGGGCCGCCTGACCTTTCGGGCGTCGGGCGGACCCGCTAGAAGGCGGCATGACCGAGACCCTTCCCACCCTGTCAGAAGACCAAGCCCGCGCCGAAGCACGTGTCATCGACATGCTGCGTGGTGCGGGCATCGATCTGGAGGAGGGTCGGATCACGCCGCTGTCTGAGGGCAAATCACAGGTTATGGCCGTCACCGGCAAGGCGGGGTCGGGCAAGACGTTGCTGATGGCCGCGCTTTACCGCGCCATGAAAGAGGCGGGCGTCGAGATCGTGTCGGGCGACTACGAATCCCGTCGCAAGAAAGACCGGCGCACGCTGGCGATCCTTGCGCCCACGAACAAGGCGGCAAGTGTTCTGCGCAACCGTGGCGTGCCGGCGACCACGATCCACCGCATCCTCTATACGCCAGTCTATGCGCCGGAATACGAGCGTATCGCCGAATGGCTGTCCGGGCAGGGAGAGCGGCCGGAGATCGAGGTCGAAGGCCTGACCGATGAGGCGCTGGACCGCGCATATGCTGCGTTTCAACAGATGAACTCGATCCCGGCGGCACTGGCGACCGCCGGTTTGCGGGGGTCTGACTTCATTACCGGCTGGAAGCGCCGCGAAGAGCCGCTGGATATCGGGATGGTCGACGAATCGTCGATGCTGGATAAGAAACAATTCGAGGATTTGCAGGAGATTTTCCCCTCTCTGCTGCTATTCGGCGATCCGGCCCAGCTTGCCCCCGTGCAACAGTCCGGCGAAATGGTTTTCGATCGCCTGCCCGAAGGCCGCGTTGCGAACTTGTCCCGCGTTCACAGGCAAGACGCCGACAGTCCGATCCTCGATCTCGCGCACGCCTTGGCTGATCCGGACCTGACCTTCGAAGCGTTCGAGCGGATGGTGTCGGAGGCGTCCGCCAAGGATGATCGCGTCGTGACGGCAGGGCGGGTCGAGGCGGCTAAGATGGCGCGCAGCCCCGTTCTGGTCTGGCGCAACGCCACCCGCATCCGCCTGATCCACGCCTTCCGCAACGCCTATGGCGCCCCCGCCGATGCGCTGCTGCCGGGCGAGCCGCTGATTTGCGACGGAATCGAACTGCCTCTGAAGCACCGCAAGAAGCGCATCGACCTTGAAGCGCGCGGCCTGATCAAAGGCGCTCAGGTCATCTACATGGGGCCGGGATCGAAGCCCGGTTTCAGCAAGATGCACGTGGTCGGCGCCCCCGATCCGCGGGTGAACGTGGCCAGTATCGTCAAGATCGAGATGCCGGACGAGGAAGAGCCGTTCATCCCCTTCGCCGCGCGCATGGGGGCCACGTTCCTGCACGGTGCGGCTTGCACGATCCACAAGGCGCAAGGCTCACAATGGCCAGAGGTTCAGGTCTTCGCAGACGATATCCGCATCGCCGCGCGCATGGGCCGGAACGAGGCTGGACAGCCCTTGTGGAAGAGGCTGGCCTATGTGGCGATCACGCGCGCCGAGGAACGGTTGTTCTGGGTCCAGCGCGCCATGCTCGCCCGCCCGACAGAGGCGCTGACCACCGACGATCTGCCCAGCACGCCGCAGCCGCTGAAGCTGGAAACCTCTAGTTCTGAAGATACCTGAACGCCGCCGACGCGCTCCACCCGGCCGCGATGGCGATGGCCAGCGACATCAGCGCGTAAAGCAGCGCCTGCTCATGCGCCATGCCGTACAGGAATTTCTCCAGCCCGACCTTCTCGACGTAGATCGTTTCTGACGCCTGCGACACGACTTGTCCGTCGCGCGTCAAAAACAGGCGCGCGGTGTAAATTCCGTCCACAAGGTTGGCAGGGAGTTCAACAGAGGTGTCGAACAGCGTGTCTTGTCGCAGGGTCACGGCATTCTGGTTCACTTGATAGAGGTCCGCCTCTTCGCGGATGCGGACCACGGCATCGGTGAAATTGGACCCGTCCTGGACCCCAAGACCGACTGACCGGATGGCCCGGTTGATGGTGATGCCGTGGCGCAGGTCAGCGGTTTGCGTCAGCACAAGGCTTAGCGGGCCGGTGGTGTTCACTGCATAAAAGCTTGGGGCCGCGTCGATCCTGACGCCTTCGGTGTTGATCCAGATCGGTCCGACGCGGGACTTGCGGCGCACCGTCAGCGGCGTTTTCGGACCTTCGACGGTGATGATGATGTTCAGGTCGCCCGGACCCAATGGGCCAGTGCGCTTGATCGCGCCGAAGATCAGGATCTCGGACCCGTCGAAATTGGCGCTGATATTGATGCGGCTTGTGGAAAGCCCGGCCACGAGGTCCTGCGCCTTTGCGGGCAGGGCCAGCGCCATCAGAAGAAGCACCCAGCGGATCATGCGGCACCGATGGAATAAAGCTCGGCCGGGCGCAGCAGCAGATCCAGACCCAGCTTGCCGCAGACCGCCAGCACAAGGATTGCGAGCGCGATGCGCAACTGTTCAGCGCGCAGATAGGTGCCCAGCTTTGCCCCGAATTGCGCGCCGACCACGCCGCCGACGATCAGCATGACGGCAAGCAACAGGTCCACCGTGTAGTTGGTGGTAGCGTGCAGGATCGTGGTAAAGGCGGTGACGAAGATGATCTGGAACAGCGAGGTGCCGATGACGACCTTGGTGGGCATCCCCAATAGATAGATCATCGCAGGCACCATGATGAACCCGCCGCCGACGCCCATGATCGCCGCCAATACGCCGACCAGAAGGCCGACCAATAGCGGCGGAAACACCGAGATATACAGGCCCGAGGTGCGGAACTTCATCTTCACCGGCAGCGCATGGACCCAGTTGTGCTTGCGCCGCGGCGCGCGTTTGCCGGACCGGGTATTGCGGATTGCGTTCAGGCTTTCCACGAACATCAGGGCGCCGATGATCCCCAGGAACAGCACATAGGATAGACGCACCAGAAGATCGACCTGGCCGAGCTCTCGCAGCAGGTTGAACACCCAGATGCCAAGGGCAGCGCCGATCAGGCCGCCGACCAGCAGCACGGTTCCCATGCGGAAATCCACGGTCTTGCGGCGCACATGCGCCAGCAGCGCGGAAAAGGACGCGGCGACGATCTGGCTGGCAGAGGTGGCAACGGCGACGGCAGGCGGGATGCCTACGAAGAACAGCAGTGGCGTGATCAGGAACCCGCCGCCCACGCCGAACAGCCCCGACAGCAGACCTACGACACCGCCCAGTCCCAGCAGAAGGAACAGGTTCACCGACACCTCGGCGATGGGCAGGTAGACTTGCACCGGCGCGTACCTCTGTTCAGTTGCCCGCCGCCAGCCCATCGGCCTCGTTTGCGGGGTAGTCAAGCCACGCTACAACGCGGGCAGCGCCGCGCGAAGGATCGTTTCCAGCTTGTTCGCCCCCAGCGGGGCCATTTCCTTGGTGTGCGCATGGCCGATCTGCTCGTCCGACATGCCGGCGGCCATGTTCGTGATCGCCGAAATCGCGGCAACCCGAAGGCCAAGGAACCGCGCCAAGATCACCTCTGGCACCGTCGACATGCCGACCGCATCCGCGCCCAGCATCTTGATCGCTCGGATCTCGGCGGGCGTTTCGAACGAGGGGCCAGAATACCACGCGTAGACGCCTTCGTGCAGGTCGGTGCCGGTGTCCTTCGCGGCCTGCGCGAGCGTCGCGCGCAAAGTCGGATCGTAGGCGTCCGTCATCGGTACGAAACGATCGTCCGTCGGCTCTCCGATCAGGGGGTTCAGGCCAGAGAAATTGATGTGATCCGTCAGCAGCATGACGGACCCGGTAGGCATATCGGGCTGCATCGACCCAGCGGCGTTCGTAGCCAGCAGGGTCTTAGCGCCAAGGGCAGCCAACACTTCCAGCGGAAACCGCATCGCGGCGGCGTTGCCCTGCTCGTAGTAATGCGCGCGGCCGCCCAGAACGGCGACGCGCCGCCCCTCCAGCGTCCCGAGAACCAGCTTCGGCGTATGCCCAGAAACACCAGCGTGCGGAAAGCCGGTTAGGTCGTCATAGGGGATTGCGGTGCCGTCGACCTTTTCGGACAGGTGCCCAAGGCCCGAGCCTAGGATCATCCCGAACTCGACCGGCGCGCTGCCCGCACGCTCTTGGATGGTTTGCGCGAGATCGCGCGCCGCTTGACTGATCATGCTAGCGCTCCTTCACGTAGGGTTCGCCGCCCGCGCGGGGCGGCGTGGCACGGCCCACGAAACCCGCCAAAATCACGACTGTCAGGATGTAGGGCAGGGCAAGGACGAAAGCATTGGGGATTTCGATGATGCCGAAATCGAGAGTCGAATAGCGGTTCGATACGGCCTGCAGGAACCCGAACAGAAGGCAGGCGAACAACGCATACCAAGGGCGCCATTTCGCGAAGATCAGCGCCGCCAAAGCGATGAACCCACGTCCTGCCGTCATGTCGCGGGTGAACCCGGCGGCCAGTCCGGTGGCAAGATATGCGCCCGCCAAGCCGCACAATAGCCCGCAGATCAGCACCGCTGCATAGCGCAACCGCACCACCGACACGCCTGCCGTATCCACCGCGCCGGGGTTCTCGCCCACCGCGCGCAGACGTAGGCCGAAGCGGGTGCGGAACAGCACCCACCACGTCGCAGGAACGGCCAGCAGGCCGACGTAGACAAGGATCGTATGCCCCGACAGCGCGTCGGCGTAGAACGGTCCGATGATGGGGATACTGGCGATCTGGTCGGCAAACGGCAGGTCCACCGGGCCGAAGCGTGATGCTCCGAAGAGCGATGGCGTGCGGCTGCCTTGGTTGAACCAATCCTGCGCAATCAGCACGGTCATGCCTGCGGCCAGGAAGTTGATCGCAACGCCGGAAATCAGTTGGTCCCCACGGAAGGTGATCGACGCGACGCCGTGGATCAACGCAAAGACCATCGAGGCTGCAATCCCGGCACCGAGGCCCAGCCAAACGTTACCCGTCTGCGCCGCGACGGCGGCCGAAAAGAACGCCGCAACCAGCATCTTCCCCTCAAGGCCGATGTCGAAGACGCCTGCGCGCTCACTGAACAGCCCGGCAAGGCAGGCTAGCAGTAGCGGCGTGGCGAGGCGGATCGTCGAGTCGAGGATCGGGATGATGTCGATGAAACCCATGATCTACTCCGCCGCCACGCCGGGTTTGGGCTGCTTTCGGAACCGCAGAAAGGCGCTTTCCAGCGGACGCCGCACCATGCCGTCGAGTGCTCCGGTGAACAGGATCACGAGCGCTTGGATCACCACAACCATCTCACGCGGGACGCTGGTTTCAAATTCCAGTTCTGCTCCGCCCTGATACAGCGCGCCGAACAGGATCGCGGCGATCAGCACGCCCACCGGGTGCGAACGGCCCATGAGTGCCACGGCGATACCCACGAAACCCGCGCCGAGCACGTTGTCCTGAATCAACCGCTCCTGCTCTCCCATCACCGCGTTGATCGCCATCAATCCGGCCAGCGCGCCGGAGATCAGCATGGCGATCATTGTTATCTTGGTGGGGGAAATTCCGGCGTATCGTGCTGCGGGTTCAGAATGACCGAAGGCGCGGATCTCATAGCCAAGCCGGGTGCGCCAGAGCAGCAGCCATAGGCCCCAACATGCGAAAAGTGCAACTATGAAGCTGATGTTCAGGGGGGTGCGCGCGAAGGAAAGCCCGAAAAGTCCAAATACCGCCTGCGCGTCCGGCAGCCGTGCGCCTTCTGGGAATCGAGCGGTTTCGGGCGCCATGGACCCCGGAACCTTCAGCGTTTCCACCAGTAGATAGACCAGCAGCGCAGACGCGATGAAGTTGAACATGATTGTGGTGATAACGATGTGGCTGCCGCGCTTGGCCTGCAAGTAGGCCGGGATCGCGGCCCAGGCTGCACCGAACACCGCTCCGCCCACGATCGCCGCGGGCAGGGCTAGTGTCCAATGCGGCCACGGCACCATCAGGCAGACCAGCGCCACGCCAAGGCTGCCCAGTTGCGCCTGACCCTCTCCGCCAATGTTGAACAAGCGTGCGTGGAAGGCGATGGCGACGGCGAGCCCTGTGAAGACGAAGTTCGTCGCGTAATACAGGGTATAACCCCAGCCGTAGGTCGAGCCTACGGCCCCGTTCACCATGATCTGCAACGCGTTCAACGGGTTCTCGCCGATGAAGGCGACGACGATGCCCGATACGATCAGCGCGAGTGCCAGGTTGATCGCGGGGATCAGCGCGATGTCGGCCCATTTCGGTAGCTTATCCATTAGCCCACCTTCCCGCTGGCACCCGCCAGGTTCGACTCGATCTCTTCCACGGAATGGTCGGTGTCCGTATCCGTGATCCCGGCCATCAATAGTCCCAGTTCGCGTTCGTTCGTTTGGTCGGGCAGACGTTCGCCCATGATCCGCCCGTCGAACATCACCGCGATCCGGTCGGACAGAGAGAAGATCTCGTCCAGTTCGACAGACACCAGCAAGATCGCCTTGCCCTGATCGCGCAGGGCGACGATCTGCTCGTGGATGAACTCGATCGCACCGATATCGACGCCGCGCGTGGGCTGACCAACCAAAAGCAGGTCGGGCTCCCTCTCCAACTCGCGGGCGATGACGATCTTCTGCTGGTTGCCGCCAGAGAAGTTCTTGGCGGTCTGCCAGCAATCCGTCGGGCGGACGTCGAATTTCTCTATCTTGGCGCGCGCGTCTTCGCGCAATGCGTCGTTGTTCATAAGGATGCCGCGGTTGTAGCGCGCGTCATCGTGGTAGCCGAAGCCGACGTTTTCCCAAGCGTGGAAGTCCATGATCAGGCCTTCACGCTGGCGATCTTCCGGCACATGGCCGATGCCGCGCTTGCGGCGGGTGCGGGCGTCGGATTTCAGACCGGTAAGGTCCAGAGGCTCGCCGTTCAGCAATACCTCGCCTTTGCCCTCGCGCATGCCGCCTAGCACTTCGAGCAACTCGGACTGCCCGTTTCCGGCCACGCCCGCGACGCCCAGGATTTCGCCGGCTTTGACCTTTAGCGATATTCCCCGCAGCCGCTGGACGCCGGATGCGTCCGTTACTTGCAGATTTCGAACATCAAGGACCGTGTCGCCAGTCCGTGCCGCGGCCTTGTCGACGCGCAGCAGAACCTTGCGACCGACCATCAGCTCGGCCAGATCCTCTGGGCTGGTTTCGGCGGTCTTCACCGTAGCCGTCATCTCGCCGCGGCGCATGACGGATACGCTGTCTGTGACGTCCATGATCTCGCGCAGCTTGTGGGTGATCAGAATGACCGTCTTGCCTTCGGATTTCAGCCCTTCAAGGATTCGGAAGAGGTGGTCGGCTTCGGTCGGCGTCAGCACGCCGGTCGGTTCGTCCAGGATCAGGATGTCGGCGCGGCGATAGAGCGCTTTCAGGATCTCCACCCGCTGCTGCATGCCGACGCCGAGGTTCTCGATCTTGGCGTCCGGGTCAACGTGCAGCTCATATTCTTCGGATAGCTGCTTCAGCAGGGTGCGCGCCTTGGCGAGCGATGTGTTCAGCAACGCGCCTTCTTCGGCACCCAGCACGATGTTTTCGAGAACGGTAAAGTTCTGCACCAGCTTGAAATGCTGGAACACCATTCCGATACCGGCGCGGATCGCCGCTTGGCTGTCGGTGATTTCTACCTTCTTGCCGCGCACGAAAACCTCGCCCGCGTCAGCTTTGTAGAAGCCGTACAGAATAGACATCAGCGTGGACTTGCCCGCGCCGTTCTCGCCGATGATGCCGTGGATCGTGCCCGGCATCACCGCAAGATCGATGTCTTTATTCGCCTTTACGGGGCCAAAAGACTTCGAGATGCCTTTGAGTTCGATGGCCGGTGCGGTCATGCGCGCCTCATCAAATGGAATGGCGGGCCCCGGATGGGACCCGCCGGTCATGCTATTGCCAGATCAGAACGTGATAGCGGGGCAGCTGTCGTCAGAGGTATAGTCGTGAACCTCCAGCTCACCCGAGATGATCGCGGCGCGCGCTTCGTCCACGGCGGCCATCATCTCTTCGGTGACCATGTCCTCGTTGAACTCGTCCATCGCGACGGCGACGCCTTCGGACTCCAGGCCAAGCACCTGAATGCCGGTCTCAAAGGTGCCTTCCTCGGCGGATTGGAAGGCGTCGTAAACGGCGTTGTCCACGCGCTTGACCATCGAGGTCAGCATCGTGCCGGGGAACATGTAGTTCTGGTTGGCATCGACGCCGATCGCCATGATCTCTTCGTCTGCAGCGGCCTGCAGGACACCGACGCCGGTGCCGCCCGCGGCGGCGTAGACCACGTCAGAGCCTTGGCTGATCTGGCTGCGCGTCAGTTCGGCGCCCTTCACAGGATCGTTCCACGCGGCGGGGGTGGTGCCGGTCATGTTGGCGATGACTTCGACGTCGTCACCGACGGACTTCGCACCCTGCGCATAGCCGCAGGCGAACTTGCGGATCAGGGGCACGTCCATGCCACCGACGAAGGACACGGTGTTCGACTCGCTGGCCATCGCGGCCATCAGACCGACCAGATAGCTGCCCTCGTGCTCGGAAAAGACGATGGACTGCACGTTCGGTTGATCGACGACCATATCGACGATGGTGAAGTTGGTGTCCGGATAGTCGGGCGCGACCTGCTCCAGCGTCGAGGCGTTGGCAAAGCCCAGAACCACGACGGGATTCGCTCCGCGCTCGGCCATGCGGCGCATCGTCTGCTCGCGCTGCGCCTCGGACGCCAGCTCGGTTTCCATGTACTCGCCGCCAGTCTCTTCGACCCAGCGCTGGGCGCCGGTGTAGGCGGATTCGTTGAATGATTTGTCGAACTTGCCGCCAAGATCGATGATCAGGCCAGGCTCTGCGAGGGCTGCGGTTGCGCTGATCGCGGTGATCGCGGTGGCGGCCATGAGTTTGCGGGTAACGGTCATCGGGGTCTCCCTGAATGTAGGTTCGAGGCGCTTCGGCCCCTTGTCGATGTGCCGATAAGGAAGGAGGCAGCCCAAGGAATCAAGGGAGGTCGCGGGGGAAAGCGCGCGATTGACGGGCGCGCGCCCGATTTTCAGGCGCTAAATCGTGCAGGCCATGGTGATCGCGTCCTGTGGCGGGCGGCTTTCCGTATAGTAAGCGCGGCGCAGGCCGGTCTGTGTGTATCCCGTTGCGGTATATAGCGCACGGGCGGCGTGGTTCTCTGCGGCAACCTCCAGATGGCAAATCGTGGCGTTCTGGTTGCGCAGTGCTTGGTGAAAGGCCGTCAGGATCGCGCGGGCGTGGCCCTGCCGCTGATGGTTTGGGTGGACCGCGATGGTGAGCAATTCTGCTTCATCCAGAGTAATGCGGCCAATTGCAAAGCCTTGGGGGCGCGTGATCTCTATCGCGCCGGGCATCAGGCGGAGCGCGCCGATCTCATGCGCCTGCCACGGACGCGGCACCTGCATCGCGGCAGCGTGGATCGCGGCGAGGTCGGCGTTGGTCATACGACAGGGGGAACAGGGCGCGCCGGGGCGGCGTCTGGCGCGCGGATGTATAGGGGCGCGGGGCGGGGGCCTTCGACGCGGTCGGCAGCGACCAAGGCGATGGCGTCGGGTAGCGGGTGTGCGGGGTCTGCGGCAAGGCCATCGCATGCTGCGGCGAGCGTATCCGCCGCGAAGCCGATGCAGCGCGCGCCACGCGGCAGGTCGGGAAGCGCGTCGAGATTTGCCAGGATCGGTTCTTTGTCGTCGATCCCTAGATAGACCTTGCCAGCCCGCGCATCGACGGATGTGACGACGGGACCGTTCGTCCCGTGCGTCAAGGCTTCCAGCGACGACACGCCGATGGCGGGGATACGCAGCCCCAGCGCCAGTCCGCGAGCTGCGGCGACCGAAATACGGATGCCGGTGAAATTGCCCGGCCCGATGCCGACGCCGATGCGGGTCAGGTCTGACCAGTCGAGGTCTGCATCGCGCAGCACCTCTTGCAACAGCGGGATCAGCCGTTCGGCCTGACCGCGTGTCATGTCCTCATGCGCTTGCGCAACGATCCGACCGCCCGACAGCAAAGCGGCCGCGCAATGCGCGGCCGATGTGTCGAAGGCGAGGATCGTTTCGTCAGGCAACCGGGCGTACTTCCACGACTTCGGGGATGTAGTGGCGCAGCAGGTTCTCGATCCCCATCTTCAGCGTCAGCGTGGAAGACGGGCAACCGGCGCAGGCGCCCTGCATGTGCAGGTAGACGACGCCCTTGTCGAAGCCGTGGAACGTGATGTCACCGCCGTCCTGTGCCACGGCGGGGCGCACGCGGCTGTCGAGCAATTCCTTGATCTGGCCGACGATTTCGCCGTCCGGTCCGGTGTGCTCGGCGTGGCCACCGGCTTGCTGAGCCTCACCGGCCATGACGGGTTGACCGGACTGGAAATGCTCCATGATCGCACCAAGGATGGCGGGCTTCACGTGGTCCCAATCGACCGAGTCGGCCTTGGTTACGGTCACGAAATCGGTGCCGAAGAAAACGCCGGTGGTGCCGTCGACCGCGAAGATGCGGGCGGCAAGGGGTGAGGTGTCGGCCGTCTCGGCACTGGGGAAATCGGCAGTTCCGGCGTCCAGCACGGTCTGGCCGGGCAGGAACTTCAGCGTTGCCGGATTTGGCGTGGATTCGGTCTGGATGAACATGCGCGGCGCTCCTGAGTGGGTAGTGCCGATATGCGAAGGGCGGGCCCGGGTGTCAAGGTTTGGAACGATTCTAAACTAGCCCGAGACGGGTGGCGGCGATCAGCAATCCGAACAGGATCGGTTGGTGCAACAGGTAGATGATCAGGCTGTGCCGTCCCATCCGCGCCAACAGGTCCGTCGCCATGGCGCTGCGCGGCAGCGGCAGGACACGCCGCGCGGCCACACCCAGCAGGACCGGAGCGAACCAAGGGAAGATCGGCTCGTAATCGAAGGTGGGGCCGGGCGTTGGGTCAAGGCCGATGGGGTAAAGGAGGGGGCTGGAAAAGACCTCTGACTGCCAGACTTGTGGCAGGATCAGGATGACGGCGGCGGTCAGGACGATGGCCCAGGTCGGCGCGCGCAGAAACGGCAGGGCCAGCACCGAGAACAGCGCGATGGCGTGCAGAATACCGAACCAAACGGGGTAGGGCATCGCGGCCCATGTGCCGACCGTGACCAGCGCCGCAGCACCCGCGACCATGGCCAGACGGCGCAGGAAGGCATCGCGGTTCACGCCGCTGGTGCTGGCCAAGGCCAGCGACAGCCCGGCGAGGAACAGGAACGAGCCTGCGATGGAAATGGCGAAGGCCCGCCAGTGCGGTGCACCGCCGACATTCCACGGGGTCAGTCCGAACAACGACAGATCGAAGCAGAAGTGGTAGACGATCATCGCGCAAAGGGCGATGCCGCGCGCCCGGTCGATCCAGGCGACGCGCTGCGGTGCTGTGGCCGCCATCGGGGCTGCCATCAGGTGATCGCCTCCAGCTCGTCCTTCGACAAGCCGCCTGGCACGATTGTCAGGGGAATGGGCAGCCCGCCCGCCCCCTTCGACAGGTGGCTGACCAGAGGGCCGGGGCCGCCGTCGTCGCCCGCGCCGAGAACCAGCACGCCGATTTCGGGATCGTCCTTGATCTGCGCCATGATCTGGGCGACCGACTCGCCTTCGCGGATTACCAGCTCTGGATCGACGCTCTGACGGTCGCGCATCCACTTGGCGAAGACCTCATAGTGGGCCTCGATCCGCTCACGCGCCTCTTCGCGCATCAGGGTGCCGACACCCAGCCAATGGTTGAACTCTTCGGGCGGAATCACCGACAGGATCGTGACGCTGCCACCCGTCTTTGCCGCACGCATAGCCGCATAACGCATGGCGTTCAGACATTCGCGGCTGTCGTCGAGGATCACAAGGAACTTGCGCATTTCGAGGCCTCCTACGGGGCGATGATGTTGGAGGGGGCCGCCTGTGTCCAGTAGCGGGCGAGGGGCCAGCCACTCGCGCTCCCTGAGGTATTTGCCGAACGATGAAGGGGCGTCAGGTCGCGCGCGCCCAGTCCCAGTAAAGCTTGCGGGCGCGGGATGCGACGGGACCGGGCCGGTAGGTCACATCGTCGAAGGCCGTGACTGGCGTGATCTTGGACATGTTGCCGGTGATGAAGACTTCATCGGCGGCACGGACCTGATCGAAGGTGATGACGTCTTCGCGCACGTCGTGCCCGTCGCGGCGCAGCAGGTCGATGTGGCGCGCACGGGTAATGCCCGCAAGGAAGGTGCCGTTGGGGATTGGCGTGCGGACCACGCCGTCCTTGACGATGAAGACATTGGCGGTGGCCGTTTCGGCCACGTTGCCCACCGGGTCGGCGACCAGAGCGTTGCCGAAGCCCTTGTCCTGGGCCTCGCGCAGCATTCGCGCGTTGTTGGGGTAGAGGCAGCCCGCTTTCGCGTTGGTCACGTTCGTCTCCAACGTGGGGCGGTGGAAACGGGTGGTCGTCAGCGTCGTGGTCGCGTCGTCCGGGGCCAGCGCAATGCATTCAAGCGAGACGGCGAAGGCCGTGGTGGACCCGGGGCCGATTGCGCCGGGGCCACCGTCGACGGCCCAGTACATCGGTCGGATGTAGATGGCGGCGTCGTCTGGATAGAGCGCGAGGCCCTCGTGGATCAGTTTCACCATCGCGTCGCTATCGACCGTCGGCGATAGGCCCAAGGCCGTTGCAGACTGGTTCAAGCGCGCGCAGTGCAGGTCCAGATCGGGGGCGACGCCGTGGGCGTAGCGCGCCCCGTCGAACACGTTTGAACCGAGCCATGCCCCGTGATCCGCCGCCCGGATGAGGGGCGGATCGCCCTCGTGCCAGGTGCCGTTATGATAGGTGCGGATGTGCGTTCCGATGGCCATGGGGATCTCCTTTGCGCCGGACGTAACCATGGGGCGCGGGCGTGGTCCAGCTTTGAAGGACTGGACGTGCTAGGGTCGCCGGCCGGCTTCAGAGCGTCTTGGCATGTGCGCCGACGCGGCCCCTTTTCACTTCGGAGCGCTATGGTTAGCCTTCGCTCAAAGCGGAGGATTCAGATATGGCAGCAGACGATCCGATCGTGATCGCGGGCGCCGCGCGCACGCCGATGGGCGGCTTCATGGGGGCACTGTCAGGCGTGTCGGCCCCCGATCTGGGCGCCGTCGCGATCCGCGCGGCGCTGGAGCGGGCGGGCGTTGCGCCCGGCAAGGTGGACGAGGCGATCATGGGCTGCGTGCTGCCCGCCGGATTGGGACAGGCCCCTGCGCGGCAGGCGGCATTGGGCGCGGGACTGCCAGAGTCGGTGCCCTGCGCCACGCTGAACAAGGTCTGCGGGTCGGGCATGAAGGCGGCGATGATGGCGCATGACGCGCTGGCCGTGGGAAGCGCCGATCTGGTCGTCGCGGGCGGCATGGAGTCGATGTCGAACGCGCCCTACCTGATGCAGAAGGCCCGGCGCGGTTTTCGCGCGGGCCACCAGCAGGTGATGGACCACATGTTCCTCGACGGTTTGGAGGACGCGTATGACAAGGGTCGCGCCATGGGCACCTTCGCCGAGGATTGTGCCGAGGCCTACCAGTTCACCCGCGATGCGCAGGACGCCTACGCCATCGAGTCTCTGAACCGTGCCAAACGCGCGATCGACGCGGGCGCTTTTGATGCCGAGACGGTGGCCGTGGGCGATGTCGCGCTAGACGAACAGCCCGGCCGCGCCAAGCCAGAGAAGATCCCGCAGCTCAAGCCCGCCTTTCGCGAGGGCGGAACGGTGACAGCGGCGAACAGCTCTTCGATCAGCGACGGGGCGGCGGCACTGGTTTTGACGCGGATGAGCGTGGCGGAACGCGAGGGGCTGACGCCCTTGGCTGCCATTAGGGGCCATGCGGGTCACGCGCAGGCGCCGAATCTTTTTACCACCGCGCCCATCGACGCCGTGCGCAAGCTGATGGATCGCACGGGCTGGGCGACTGGCGACGTGGATCTGTGGGAGGTGAACGAGGCTTTCGCCGTCGTTGCGATGGCGGCGATGCGAGACCTGGACCTGGACCACGACAGGCTGAACGTGAACGGCGGGGCCTGCGCGCTGGGCCATCCCATCGGCTGCTCGGGCGCGCGGATCATCGTGACCTTATTGCACGCGATGGCTGCTCGGGATGCGCGGAAGGGTGTCGCCGCGATCTGCATCGGCGGTGGCGAAGCGACGGCCATCGCGGTGGAGCGTCTGACATGAGGATCGACGGACAGGCGGCGATCGTCACAGGCGGTGCGTCGGGCCTTGGGGGCGCGACGGCGGCGCGGCTGGCAGAGCAGGGTGCCAAGGTGGCGATCTTCGACATGGATGCCGAGCGCGGTCAGGCCCATGCCGATGCCATCGGTGCGGCGTTCATTGCCGTCAATGTGACGGATGAGGCGGCAGTGGGTGAGGCCATCGCACAGGCCGAAGAGGCCCACGGAATCGCGCGGATCGTCGTGAATTGTGCTGGCATCGGCCCGCCGGGCAAGGTGGTGGACCGCGAAGGCGCGCCGCTGTCGCTGGCCGCATTCCGCAAGGTGATCGACATCAACCTGATCGGCACGTTCAACGTGCTCAGCCAAGCCGCCGCGCGCATGGTCGGCACGCGGGAGGGCGATGAAGGGGGTGTCATCATCAACACCGCCTCTGTCGCGGCCTTCGACGGGCAGATCGGCCAACCGGCCTACGCCGCATCAAAGGGGGGCGTGGTCAGCATGACCCTGCCCATCGCGCGCGAGTTCGCCCGCCACGGCATCCGCGTCATGGCCATTGCCCCCGGCCTTTTTCTGACACCCCTGCTGGAATCTCTGCCGCAAGAAGCGCAGGATAGCCTTGGCGCGCAGGTGCCCTATCCGAACCGGCTAGGCGACCCTGACGAATTCGCGATGCTTGTGCAGTCCATTACCGAGAACCCCATGCTGAACGGAGAGGTCATACGCCTCGACGGAGCGATAAGGATGGCCCCGAAATGACCCCACTCGACCAGATTACCGGCCTGTCGGATCAGGCGCGCGACATTGCCGACCGGGTAGAACACTTCGTGCGAAACACCGTCATCCCGATGGAGAAGGACGCGCGTCAGGATGGGCATGGCCCGTCGGACGAACTGGTGGATGAGATCCGTGATCTAGCCCGCGATCAGGGCCTTCTGACGCCGCACATCAAGGACGACGGCACGCCGTTCACACACCGCGAGACGACGGCGATTCTGATCCGTTCTGGCCTGTCCACGCTGGGGATGCTGGGCCTGAACACCTCTGCCCCCGACGAGGGCAACATCTACCTGCTGCACAAGGTCGGCTCGCCTGAACTCAAAGAGCGGTTCCTCAAGCCAATGGTGGACGGGCGCGCACGCTCTGCCTTCTTCATGACCGAACCGGCCGATTGGGGCGGGGCAGGCTCTGACCCGATGATGATGAAGACGACCTGCAAGGCCGATGGCAACCACTGGGTCGTGAACGGGCGTAAGACCTACATCACCGGCGTCGATGGGGCGAAGGTCGGCATCGTCATGGCGAAGGCCGAAGAAGGCGCCTGCATGTTCTTGGTGGACCTGCCGGACCCCGCGATCAAGATCGTGCGCAAGCTGGATACCATCGACAGCAGCTTGCCCGGTGGCCACTGCGAGATCGAGATCGACAACCTTCGCATCCCCGCGGATCAGATGCTGGGAGAGCCGGGAGAGGGGTTCAAATATGCGCAGGTCCGTCTGGCCCCTGCACGCCTGACCCACTGCATGCGCTGGCTGGGGGCCTGCTATCGCAGTCAGGAAATCGCAACGAATTATACCTGCCGACGCCACGCTTTCGGCAAGCCGCTGATCGAGCACGAAGGCGTTGGTTTCCAACTGGCCGAGAATAGGATCGATCTGCAGCAAGCCGAATTGATGACCTTCTGGTGCGCCGATGTGCTGGACCGGGGCGAGCGTGGCACGACCGAGTCGTCGATGACCAAGGTCGCCGTCAGCGAGGCGCTGATGCGTGTGGCTGACCGCTGCGTGCAGGTGATGGGAGGGCAAGGAGTGACCGGCGACACGCCCGTCGAACGCATCTTCCGCGAGATCCGCGCCTTCCGGATCTACGATGGTCCGACAGAGGTTCATAAGTGGTCTCTGTCGAAGAAGATCCAGCGCGACTGGCAGAAGATGCAGGATTCGACGACCTGAATTGTAGGGACGTGTTTACTATTCTAATATGTTTACCTTCTAAAAATATGCTATTTTACAAAGGCTTAGGGATCTAAATCCGAGTCCGAGCCTTAAAGGTGAATTTGCAAACGCATTTATCCGGCGCTTGTCTGCCTCAATCGGGGCACGGCTTGGCTTTGCGCGCCTGCGACTCTGCATCTCGAAGCAGTTCCGGGATCGCGACGTGCAGATCATCAGTCACCTCCAGACGTTCCATACGCGCCACACGTTCGATCTGAACGTCCGTTTGTGCGAAGGCTCCGGCGGGATTGTCGCATGGTCGCCGACCCAAAATTTCGCGCTTACGCTGCGGTCCAACGATACCACTCAGGCGACGGTCGATGCCGACACGCTGTTCAGCTTCCGTATCGACGGTGACCGCAAGCGCATCGACAATGCGGATGTTGACCGGCTGATGCAAACCACCGGCACATCCAACACGTCAGAGACCTTCTACGACCGCGAGGCCGGGACGCTCTACAGCGCGATAGAGATCGTGTCGGTCACGCTGAACGGCCAAAGCTACGTGATCGCCGCCGATGGGGCGGCAGGGGCGATCACGACCTATGAAGTCACCTCAACGGGCGGTTGGACCACGCGTGAAACCATCCGAGACGACGCATCCAGTGGCTTCAGCGGCGTGTCGGCGATGGCAACGGTCGAAATGGCCGATGCGGCTTACGTCGTGACGGCGTCAGCTTCAGAAAATGCGATCTCGGTCTTCGGGCTGACTGAAGGCGGTGCGTTGGCGCCTGTGTCGACGCTGTCGATGGCAGACGGTCTGCCAATCGCCAACCCGAACGACGTGCAGATCGTGCAGGGCGCGGGGGGTACGTTCATCATCGTTGCTGCTGCTGGGTCAGACTCGCTGACGGCGCTAAAGCTCAACGCCCAGGGCGGCATCAGCTTCACCGATCAGATCATGGACAGCCAAGACACCCGCTTCGATGCGACGGTCGCGATGGATTGGATCACCCGTGACGGGCGCATCTTCGGCGCGGTGGCCGGGGCCGATGGGGGCGTCAGCGTGATTGAACTGCTACCATCGGGCCGCTTCATAGTGCTGTCGACGATAGAGGATACGACAGAAATCGGCCTCACCGGAGTGACGGACCTTCTGTTGCAGGTGACGGCCACGGGTCTGGAACTGACCACCATCAGCGCCAGTGAAGAAAGCCTGTCGACCTTCGCGATCACCGTCTCCGGTGGTATCGTGCAGGTGCAGGGCGGAAAGGCCGAGGGCACCAACGCGGATGACCTGTTGTTCGGCGGCGACGGGAGCGACAGTCTTGTCGGAAACGGCGGCGCGGACGTGCTGGTGGACGGCGCGGGCGTGGACACCATGCGCGGCGGCGCTGGCAGCGATCTGTTTGTGCTGGACGCGGATGGAGAGATTGATCGCATCTACGACTTCAACACTGAAGAGGATCGGCTCGACCTGTCGGCCTGGGGCATGCTGTATTCCGTGGATCAATTGACGATAAAGGGACGCTCGAACGGTGCGCTGATCTACTTCGGCGATGAAATCCTGCACATCGTCAGCCACGATGGTCGCCGCCTGTCGGCGCTCGATTTCTTCGACGCGATGATATTGAACGCTCAGCACGTCACCGTCTGGGAGCCGTTGAGCGATGGGCCGGAAGACGTGCAGGGCCTAGATATGACGGGTACGGCGGGCGCGGACACGCTGGTGGGAGGTTCGGGTGACGACACTGTCACTGCCTTGGGCGGCGACGATATCATCTTCGTCACCGGCGGGGATGACAGCATCGACGGAGGTGCAGGCCGGGACACGTTGACGGCGCAGGACGTCCAATTTGGGGTGACGCTGCAACTGGGCGCAGGCATTGCCGGGGTCGAAGATCTGATCGGCTCGGGTTTCGACGATCAACTGACCGGTGATAGCGTCGGCAACCTGCTCGATGGTGGGGCCGGGAACGATGTGCTGAACGGTGGCGGCGGCGCGGATACGCTGATCGGCGGTGCCGGAGCAGACGCATTCGATGGCGGGGCCGGGATCGACTGGGTCAGCTACGCGGATCAGACAGCGGACCTGTCTGCCGATCTGTCCGGGACCACGCCGGGCACTGGTGTGGCGGCAGGCGACACCTTCGTGTTCGTCGAAAACTTGCTTGGGGGCAGCGGCAATGACACGTTGATCGGAAACGGTGCGGACAATGAATTGATCGGCGGTGCAGGCGACGATCTTCTTCAAGGGGGTTCGGGTGACGACACTTTGATCGGTGGCGAAGGCGACGACGTTCTCGATGGCGGGGAGGGCGACGATTTGATCATTGCCGGTGACGTCGATCCAGCGATCCTTGAGCTATTCCTTTAGTCGCTACCGCGTCGGCAGTGCCGCGCAATGCGCTCCGCTGGCTACCGACCCTGACCCAAGCGCCAGAAGGGGAGGTTGGGCGTAGATGTCGGGAGGCTCGGACGCGGCCAGGTCGAAGGCCAGTAGACCGACCATCAGGACGGCGACGATCGAAGCGGTCAGTTTGCGTGTCACAACGCTATCCTCCCAATCCAAGGCGCGGGCGCAGCTTTACACCGACGGCAGAGCCAAGGAACGCTGCGCCGAACCAGGCCCAACCGTGTAGCGATCCGGTGGAGATGCCGGAGAAGAAGGCCCCGACGTTGCAGCCGAACGCCAACCGCGAGGAATAACCCAACGCGAAGCCCGCGACGATGGCCGTGATCCACGACTTCAGCGGGTAGGACGGCAGCTTTGCCCCGAAGCCCGCGCGCCAGGCTGTCACGATGAACGCGCCGCCGATGATGCCGATGTTGGTGAGTGACGTCACATCCGTCAGCAGGCTTTGTGCGATGCGGTCCTGGTTCGACGGCAAAGACCAGAAGGCCGATGCGTCTGTCGATGCGCCGATGGCCGTGGCACCCTTCGCGGCCCACAAGCCAAGTCCATAGACCACGCCCCAAGGCTGGCCCGCGACGATCAGGTTCAGGATCGCGAAAGCCGCCAGCAGGGCTGCGGCGATCACGTAGCGCTTGGGAATCGATCGGTATTCCCGGGGGGCCAACCACAGCACGAACAGTGCGACGGCGAGCAGTCCGACCAGCGTGATCGCCAGCCCGGATGTGCCTTCCAGCGCCACTACGGGCAGCGCGCCAAGATTCGTCCACCACACCAGATTGAACGCCCCTGCGAAGGAGCCGAGCGCGAAGAATGGCAGCGCAAGCAGCCCGATGGGATTGCCGGAGCCTGCATTCACCAAGGTGCCCGATCCGCAGCCCATCACCAGCTGCATCGCCGCGCCGAAGACGAAGGCGCCCCCGACCATGGCGAAACCGATGGGGGCGTGGGCGCCCAACAACTCATCGCCCGCCGTCGCCAGCAGCGGAAACGCGACGACCGCGACCAATCCGATAGACAGCAGGTGCCCTAAAAGCCCATCGGGATTGCGGTCCACGATCATGCGTCGCCACGGACCCGCAAAGCCGAAGCGCAGGCCTTCCAGCGTGATGCCGAAGCCCATGCCGATCAGGATCAGCACGCCATAACGCGCGCCCGCCAGCGCGGCGACGGCTAGCGCGAAGGCCAACGCCGCCCCGATCAGGGCGGCGCGAGTCAGCGTCGATGCAGATTGCGATGCGGGCGGGGCCGCGGTCTCGATATTGGCCATCGCGCGGCCCTTTCGTCGCTTAGAATATACCGGTGACCTGACGCCATAGCATCGTCAGTGGGCCGGGGACGTTCATCATCTCGCCGCCCGCATTGGACCAGCCGACGACGCTTTCAGGATACAGCTTCACATCCTCAAGGCCAGCCAGTTCCGATAGGGCGAACCAGTTGGTCGCCGCCCAGTGGCCGGTGTTGCAGAACGAAATGATGCTGTCCGCGTCACTGAGCCCTTCAGCGCTGGCCAAAGATTGCGCAGCCGAGGCGTCGATGATCGTCGGGCCGTCAGAGAACCAGCTTGCGTGCTCGAAGTATTCCGACTGGGGCAGGGTGCCCGGCTTGGCGGCAGCCGCGTGCGCGTCTTTACCTGCCCAGAAGCTTTCGGGCCGCGCGTCCAGCAAGAGGCCGTCGCCGTCGATGCTGGCCTGCACGTCTTCACGGCTGGCGGTCCACTGGTCGTTCCAGGTGACCTCCATGTCGCTAGTGTCGATCTGCGGCGCGGTGTCGGTCAGGTCGAATCCGGCCTCTTCCCAAGCGGCAAGGCCGCCGTTCAGGATCGAGATGTCCTGGAACCCGCTGGACTTCAGCGTCCAATAAACGCGTGCGGCCGCCCCGAAATCGGTGACGCTTTCGCCCGCATAGCTGACGACGATGCGGTCATCGGCCTCAAGGCCCAGATCACGGTAGACCTGTTGCAGATCTTCAACCGGGACAAGTTGACCGGGGTTTTCGGCGGGGCCACGGAACAGGCCGTAGGGAGCATTCGCAGCGCCATTGAGGTGACCGCCCGCGAAGGCGTCTTCCGCGCGAATGTCCAGCACGCGCACATCGTCCAGCGTGCCGTTCAGCTCTTCGGCAGAGACAAGCGGACCGCTTTGCGCGGCGGCGAAAGTTGCGGTGGCAGCGACGAGCGTCGCACCGAGAAGGGGGGTAGCGAAATTGCGCATGGGTCTGACCTCCGGTAATCCAAGCCTGTCATCTGGACGAAATTCGTTCCGATGCAAGACCCGGTTGCGGGAGGCGGGCGGAAAAACGTTCCGCAGTAGGATAATCCGCGGAACGTTTGTCTTGAGAGAACCGGTCAGAGCGGGCAACGGACCCATCGCCGATTACCGCGCTGAAACTCCGTCCCTGATTACGCCGCGACCGGCTCTGGCTCTTTCGCGCCGGTCATGTAGGCCACCGCGTCGGACATGGTGTGCTCTTTCGGGTCGAGCACGCACAGGCGTTTGCCCAATCGGTGAACGTGGATGCGATCCGCAACCTCGAACACGTGGGGCATGTTGTGGCTGATCAAGATGATCGGAATGCCTCGGCTACGCACGTCCTGAATGAGTTCCAGCACACGGCGGCTTTCCTTCACGCCGAGGGCGGCGGTCGGCTCGTCAAGAATGATGACTTTCGATCCAAAGGCGGCTGCGCGGGCCACGGCCACGCCTTGGCGCTGACCGCCCGAAAGCGTCTCGACCGCCTGATCGATGTTCTGGATCGTCATCAGTCCCAGGTCGCTTAGCTTTTGCCGCGCAAAATCCCGCATCGCCGCCTTGTCCAGCTGACGGAACACTTTGCCCATGATACCCGGTTTGCGGATCTCGCGCCCCATGAACATGTTGTCGGCGATGGACAGGGCAGGAGACATGGCCAGCGTTTGATACACCGTCTCGATCCCTGCCTCGCGCGCTGCGATAGGACCGTCGAAGCGGATGCGCTCACCGTTCAGGAAGATCTCTCCCGCATCGGGTTGCACCGCGCCGGACAGCGCCTTGATCAGCGACGACTTGCCCGCGCCGTTGTCGCCGATGACGGCAAGGACTTCGCCCGGATACAACTCGAAGTCGCAGTGATCGAGCGCGGTGACGCGTCCATAGCGCTTCACCAGGTTTTTTGCGGACAGGATGGGTTGCTGGGTCATGCCGATACCTTTCTGATCCACTGGTCCACCGCGACGGCGGCGATGATAAGCGCGCCGATCAGCAGATACGTCCATTGCGCGTCCGCGCCTGCCATGCGCAGGCCCATTTCGAACACGCCGACGATCAGCGCGCCAAGGAACATGCCGACGATGGTGCCGCGCCCGCCGAATAGGGAAATGCCTCCAATGACGACCGCCGTGATGGCCTGAATGTTTCCCAGCACGCCGGTAGAGGCGGACGGCGAGACCGACCCGAAACGTCCGATCATCACCCAGCCCGCGATGGCGCAGAAGAAACCCGCCAGCGCGTAGACCTGGATGATCTGTTTCGAGGTGTTCACTCCAGCAAGTTGCGCCGCTTCCAGGTCATCGCCGATGGCGTAGACGTGTCTTCCCCAAGCGGTGGCGCGCAGGATGTAGGCCACCACGGCCACCAGCACGAGCAGCAGGACCACCGCGAAGGTCACGCGCGCGCCGAAGATTTCGAACCGCGATCCCCAGAACAGCAGGCTGGGCGCCTCTGCTTGTAGGTCCTGGTTCCGGATCGTCTCGTTCGCGGAGAAGATGTAGTTGGTGGCAAGGAAAATCTGCCACGTGCCCAGAGTCGTGATGAAGGGCGGGATCCGCAGTTTCGCGACAAGGATGCCGTTCAACGCGCCCATCAAAGTGCCTGCCATCAAGCCCAAGGCGATGGCAGCGGTGGGCGGGACGCCGTAGCGGAAGGTCAGTTGCCCCATAAGCACCGAGCTTAGAACCGCCATGGCGCCGACCGACAGGTCGATCCCGGCGGTCAGGATGATCAGGCCTTGCGCGATGCCAAGGATGCCGACGATGCCGATCTGCTGGAAGATTACCGACAGCGTGCTGACGCGCCAGAAGTTGGGGTTCAGGAAGCCGAACACGATGACGGCCACGACCAGCACCAGAAGCGGTACGATGGCCGGATGCGAATGCAGCGCCGAATGCAGACGGCCGAAGATACCGGTATGTTCCTGCTCGAACTCGGCCAGCGAGTCCGCCTTGCCGCCCCGGGTGTTCTGTTCGTAATCGCTATCGGTCACTGGTTCCCTCCTCCCAAAGATTGAAGGGGCGGCGTAATAGCCGCCCCTCCGGTCGTCTCGGCTTAGGCGATTAGCCCCAGCATAGCTCCAGACCTTCTTCGACCGAGATCGACTCGACGCCGTCGACCGGCGCATCCGTCACCAGACGGACGCCGGTGTCGGTGAAGTCCTTGCCTTCGGTCGGCTCGGGGACGGTGCCGTCTTCTGCGAAGGCCGCGATGGCCTCGATGCCCAGCGATGCCATATCCAGCGGGTACTGCTGCGCGGTGGCGCCGATCACGCCTTCGGCGACGTTCTGGACGCCGGGGCAGCCACCGTCGACGGACACGATCAGGGCGTCATTGCCCATGTCCTGAAGCGCGCCGTAGGCACCGGCGGCGGCAGGCTCGTTGATGGTGTAGACGACGTTGATGTCGGGGTCCTGCGCCAGCAGGTTTTCCATCGCGGTGCGTCCGCCTTCCTCGTTACCGGCGGTCACATCGTTGCCGACGATACGGTCGTCGTCTTCATCGCCGTTCACGTTGGGATCGGCCAGATCGATGCCAAAGCCCGACAGGAAGCCTTGGTCGCGCAGCACGCCGACGGTGGGCTGGCTGACGGCCAGGTCCAGCAGGGCGATCTTGGCGTTGGCGGCTTCGTCGCCCAGCGTGGCGGCAGCCCACTGACCGATCAGTTCGCCGGCCAGGAAGTTGTCGGTCGCGAAGGTGGCGTGGGCGGCGTCGATCGGGTTCAGCGGCGTGTCGAGTGCGATCACCAGCAGACCCGCTTCCTTCGCGGCTTCGACCGACGGCACGATGGCAGAGGTGTCGGAGGCGGTGATCAGGATGCCCGAGGCACCGTCGGCGATGCAGGTCTCAATGGCGGCGACCTGCGTTTCGTTGTCACCGTCGACCTTGCCGGCAAAGGTTTTCAGCTCGATGCCCAGTTCGTCTGCCTTGGCCTGCGCACCTTCCTTCATCTTCACGAAAAAGGGATTGGTGTCCGTCTTGGTGATGAGGCAGGCGGAGGTGCCTTCGTGCGCGGCAGCGTTTGCCATGGAACCGAAGGCAACAAGTGCGGTTGCGCCCAGAAGAGCGGTTTTCAAGTAAGTCATGGTTTCCTCCCAAAGAATGATCCGGGCGGGTTGGCCCCGCCACAAGCCGACTGTGTCGTCGTGCCGCCGTTAACGCAATCAAAGATACGAACGAGGGTCAAGGCAATAAATCATCTTTGTTTAACAACCAGGGGGGTTGCCAAGGTCAGGTTTGTAAAGTTGATTTACTTATTAGTCGCGACAATTGGAAGCGCACCCATCTGAGGCACAGTGAATGAACAAGTCCCATCTTAGTAATGGATCCCAGGATACCGCCACCGCTTTGATGCGTGGAACGAACCAGACTGGTGTGCGCGACCACAACGAGCGTCTTGTGATGTCGATCCTGCGCCGCGATGGCGCGCTGTCGAAAGCAGAGATCGCGCGTTTGACAGGTCTGTCCGCGCAGACCGTTTCGGTTATCATGCGAGAGCTGGAAGCCGAAGAAATGCTGGTCCGGGGCGCGCCTCGACGCGGCAAGGTAGGCCAGCCGTCCGTTCCCATGAGCCTGAACCCGGACGGCGCGTATTTCCACGGCCTGTTGGTCGGGCGTCGCTGGGTCGATCATGTACTTGTCGATATGAACGGAGAGATTCGTAGCAAGACGCGGAAATCCTACGAAAAGCCGGATTTCGACGACGTCCTGGCGTTCTGCCAGACTGCAATTGACGAGTCGGTTCAAGAGTTGCCGGAAGAACGGCGATCGCGGGTGCAGGGCGTCGGCCTCGCCATACCTTTCGGCATCTGGGAGTGGGCGGATGCCTTCGGCGCGGCGCAGGAAGACCTGATGGATTGGCGCGACCGGGATTTCGCGACCGAACTCGGTCAGATGATCGGAACGGACGTCATCGTCCAGAACGATGCGTCAGCCGCCTGCGGGGCCGAGCTTGTCTTCGGCACCTCGCCCGATCTGCCCGACCTCTTCATGCATATGTTCATCGGTTACTTCATCGGTGGCGGTCTGGTAATCGACAATCGCCTGTATACCGGTCCGTCCGGCAACGCAGGCGCCATCGGGTCGATGCCGGTGATCAATGCCAGCGGCAAGGTTGCGCAGTTGCTGGACCTTGCGTCGCTTCATGGTTTGTCCAGCCGGGTGATCGCCGCCGACAAGGACCAAAGCTACATGTTCGAAAGCCCGCTGGAGTGGGGGCAACTGGAAGATGAAGTTTCGGACTGGATCGCGGAGCTCGCGCCAGCCTTGGCGCAGGCCATCGCGACGACAGTCTCCTTGATCGACGTGCCGGTCGTGATGATCGACGGTCACTTGCCTGATACCGTGCGCCACCGGATCGTCGACGCGGTAGAACGCGCGATGAAGGACACGGATTTCGCCGGTCTTGAGCGCCCGCAAATCCGCGCGGGAACCATCGGACCGGATGCACGGTCTTTGGGCGCCGCTTCCTTGCCATTGGCCGCGAAATTCTTGGTCTAACCAAGGTGGCGCGCTTCTAGCTTACGCAACTGCCGACCCTGCACGTCGAAGTTCGCAGGGTCGAGCCACGCCTCGTATTGCGGCCGCAAGACGCCCCAGTCTTCGTCCGTCATCGCGAACCAAGCGGTGTCGCGGCTTTCGCCTTTGACGACCATGTGGTTGCGGAAAATACCCTCGAACGCGAAGCCGAAGCGCAGGGCGGCCGAGCGCGAGGGCGCGTTCGCCGCGTTGCACTTCCACTCGAACCGCCGGTAGCCCAGATCGAAAATCTGCCGGGCGGCCAGATACAGCGCCTCGGTCGCGACGCGGCTGCGCGCCATGCCGGGGCCCCAGTGGATATGGCCGATCTCGGCGGTGCCATGCTCCGGCGTGATACGCAACAGGGATTGCCGTCCGACAGCCCGGCCGGTGGCGCGGTCGATCACGGCGAAGAACAGCGGATCGCTGCTTGCCGCCGCCCACGCCAGCCAGTCACCGAAGGCGAGGCGCGTGTCGGGCACCAAATCCGGCAGAAAGCGGTGCCGCGCTTCTGCATCCCCCGTCGTCGCGGCGTCGAACAGATCGTCGCCATGCCGCGCAGGATCGATCGGTTCAAGCCGGGCGTAAGCCCCGCCCGCCTCTGCCCGGTCGGGCAGGGGGCGCGGGGTCCAGCCCGACAGGTTCACCGGCGGCGGTCGCGGCGTGCGGACATGGGTTGGAACGCAACGCCCACGTGGGCCTCGCAGTAGGGCTTGCCGGCCTGAACGCCCAGACCGCAGAACCAGAAATTCTCGCCCGCCGGGTCACCGATGGGCCATTTGCAGGTCCGCTCGGTCAGCTCCATCAGGGACAGTTTCTTCGATCCCTTCTCGACCTCACGCACAGTCTCCAGCGCTTCGGCGCTGATCTCGTTCGCGGACGGCTGCGGCGGCAACGGCTGACCGGCGGGCACGATCTGGCGGCGGGCCGGAACCGGAGCGGCCTCTTCCTCTTCCTCGTCGTCGTCCTCTGCAGCAACCTCGACGGCTGGTGCGGCCTCGATCACCGGCTCGGGCTCGGGCGAGGCGGCAGCAGCGGCTGCCGTTTCGACCTCGGCGTCGGTGGGGCGGTTCGACAGGCCAAGGCGGTGCACCTTGCCGATCACGGCGTTGCGGGTCACGCCGCCCAGCTCTTTCGCGATCTGGCTGGCGGACTGGCCTTCGTTCCACATCTTCTTCAGCGTCTCGACGCGCTCGTCGGTCCAGGACATATGGCTTCCTTCGGGGCAGGGCGACGCGCACGCCGCTTGAGAAATTCGTCAGGGTCCTATTCTAGTCACCCGACCGCCCGATACAACCTTTCACCGGAGAACCCATATGACCGATACCACAGACGGATCGGGCAAAAGCGCCGCGATCCATGCCCGCGGCGACGGACAAATGGGTGTGCGCCGCTTCGGCGCGTGGAACTGGATGGGTCTGCGCACCCTGGCCGAGCGGGAGTGCCGCCGCTTCCTGGCGATCTGGGCGCAGACCGTCATGGGGCCGCTAATCAACGCCGGGTTGTTCCTCGCCGTCTTCGCCATCGCCATCGGCCCAACGCGCGGAGACATCATGGGTGTGGCCTACGTGCAGTTTATGGCGCCGGGCCTGATGATGATGACGGTGATCCAGAACAGCTTCGGCAACACCTCGTCGTCCCTGCTGGCCGCCAAGGTCGGCGGCAACATCGTCGACACGCTGATGCCACCGCTGTCGCCGTTAGAGATCACGCTGGGCTATCTGGCGGGCGGCATCGCGCGCGGGTTGTTGGTGGCGGTGGTCATCGCCGCCGTCATGGTGCTGGTCCTTCGGACCGGCCTGGCGCACCCCTTCGTGCTGCTGGCCTATATCGTGGTCGGCGCGGCGATGATGGGCGCGCTGGGGATCCTTGCGGGCATCTGGGCCAACAAGTTCGACCAGATGGGCGCGATCAACAACTTCATCATCACGCCGCTGTCGTTCCTGTCAGGCACCTTCTACTCGATCCAGGCACTGCCCGCGCCGCTGACCGCAGCCAGCCATTTCAACCCGTTCTTCTACCTGATCGACGGCGCGCGTTACGGCACGTTGGGGGTGTCCGACGCCTCTCCGCTGCTGGGCTTCACGGTCTGTCTGGTCGTAACGCTGGCGCTGTGCGTGCTGGCGTGGACATGGTTCCGCTCAGGCTACCGCTTGAAATCATGATGGACAGGCGCGCGGCGGTGACGTAACGACACCGCCATGATACGCCGCATCGCATCCCTTCGACGCCGACGCTGACCCTTCCGGGTCGCGCTTGCCTGCGCGTGCCATCCCTCCACCGATTGACAGGCCAGCGGCAACTTGCCACGCATTGGCCTTCGCGTTTCCCAAGGACAAAGCCATGATTCCCGCGATCCTTCCGACGTACAACCGCGCTCCCCTGACATTCGTCAAAGGCGAAGGCACCTGGCTGTGGACGGATGAAGGCACGCGATACCTGGACCTGGGCGCGGGCATCGCCGTCAACGCGCTGGGCCATGCGCACCCCGAATTGGTCAAGGCGCTGACGGATCAGGCGGCGCAGCTGTGGCACGTGTCGAACCTGTATGACATCCCGCTGCAGCAACGGTTGGCCGATCTGTTGGTCGACAACAGCTTCGCGGACACGGTGTTCTTCACGAACTCCGGTACCGAATCCTGTGAGCTGGCGCTTAAGATGGCCCGTAAATACTGGGCGGCGAAGGGTCAGGATCGGACGCAGATAATCACCTTTTCCGGCTCTTTCCACGGCCGCTCCACCGGGGCTATCGCCGCAGCGGGGTCCGAGAAGATGACGGCGGGCTTCGGCCCTCTCATGCCCGGCTTCACCCACCTGCAATGGGGTGACCACGACGCCCTGCGCGCCGCACTGACCGACCAGACCGCCGCTGTGCTGGTCGAGCCGATCCAGGGCGAGGGTGGCATCCGCACAATGCCCGACGCCTGCCTCAAGGGGCTGCGGGACCTGTGCGATCAGACCGGTGCGCTGATGATTCTGGATGAAGTGCAGTGCGGCATGGGCCGGACTGGCAAGCTTTTCGCGCACGAATGGGCGGGCGTGACGCCGGACATCATGATGGTCGCGAAAGGGATCGGCGGGGGTTTCCCCCTTGGCGCGGTCATGGCCACCGAGAACGCCGCACAGGGCATGACGGCGGGCACCCACGGCTCTACCTACGGCGGCAACCCTTTGGCCTGTGCCGTGGGCGCACGCGTGATGGAGTTGATGACAGACCCCGCGTTCCTTCCCCGCGTCGATCAGGCGGGGGGGCGGTTGCGGCAGGGGCTGGAAGGCCTCGTCGCCAGCCATCCCACGATCTTCGCCGCCGTACGCGGGCAAGGGTTGATGCTAGGCCTCGAATGCCGGGCCACGAATACAGAGATCGTGGCTCAGGGGTATGCTCAGCACATCCTGACGGTCCCTGCCGCCGAAAACGTCGTGCGATTGCTGCCGCCGCTGACCATCGCCGACGACGAAATCGCAGAGGCTTTGAATCGCCTCGACGCCGCCGCCGTGGCCCTTGAAAAAGCGGCATAGCTTCATCGTTCTAAAAATACCTCGGGGTCCGGGGCAGCGCCCCGGATTTCGGCCAAATCGGACAATCCATGACCCATTTCCTAGACATTCACAAAACCGACACCGCCGACCTGCGCGCCATCATCGACGCCGCGCGCGCCATGAAGGACAGCCGGAACGGATGCCCCAAGGCCGCGCCCGATGACGAACAGCCCTTGGCCGGGCACATGGTCGCGCTGATCTTCGAAAAGCCATCCACCCGCACGCGCGTCAGCTTCGACGTGGGCGTGCGGCAGATGGGCGGGCAGACGCTGGTTTTGTCGGGTGCCGACATGCAGCTTGGACATGGCGAGACCATCGCCGACACCGCCCGCGTCATGTCGCGCTACGTCGATCTCATCATGATCCGCACGTTCGAAGAAGCGACCCTGTTGGAGATGGCCGAACACGCCACGGTGCCGGTCATCAACGGTCTGACCAATCGCACGCATCCCTGCCAGATCATGGCCGATATTATGACGTATGAGGAACATCGCGGCCCCATCGCAGGCAAGAAGGTCGTGTGGTCCGGCGACGGAAACAACGTCTTCGCCAGCTTCGCCCATGCCGCGCAGCAGTTCGGGTTCGACCTGACCTTCACCGGCCCAAAGCCGCTGGATCCGGAGCCGGAGCTGCACGATCTGATCACCATCGAACGCGACCCGCAGAAGGCCGTCGAAGGCGCGGACCTTGTCGTCACCGACACATGGGTGTCCATGCACGACCCCCAATCCGCCCGCGAACGCCGCCATAACCAACTGCGCGGCTACCAGGTCAACGCCGAGCTGATGGCCCGCGCAAACGAGGGCGCGCTGTTCATGCACTGCCTACCTGCCCACCGCGACGACGAGGTCACGTCAGAGGTCATGGACGGCCCGGCGTCCGTCATCTGGGACGAGGCCGAGAACCGGCTGCACGCCCAGAAAGCGATCATGCGGCATTGTCTGGGGAAGTAGAAAGACCCTAGCGGCGGAGCCAAGAACGAAGGGCAGTGCCCTGGTCCGAGGGGTGGGCGTAAGCGCCCGCCCCGTGGGGGCGGATCGGGCGCTGCCCGGTGGTGCCCACCGGGCGGGACTTGAATTCGACTTGCCGCCTGCAATGATCCGAGGCAGATCTGAAACTAATTCATCCGCGCCAAAACAGTCTTACCCCCGCGCCCGCTTCGCCCCCGCGTCGATCGCCTCGCGCAGCTTCTTCTCCAGCGCCTTCTGCTTGGACTCGGTGTAGATCTTCAGGCCGAACATGTCCTTCACGTAGAACGTATCTACGACCTGCGCGCCGTAGGTGGCGATGACTGCACTCGCGATAGAGATGTTCGAGGCCGCCAGCACCCGCGTCAGGTCGTGCAGCAGGCCGGGGCGGTCACGTGTGTCGACCTCGATGATGGTGTAGATCTCGGACCCTTCGTTGTCGAAGGCGATGCTGGTCGGCACGCGGAAGTCGCGCTCGCGCTTCTTCATCTTGTCGCGGCTTTCCATCGCGTCGCGGGCGATCACTTCGCCCTTCAGCGTCTGGTCGATCATCTTCTTCAGACGTTCGTGGCGATAGGGGTCGTAAGGATGACCGTCGGCGTCCTGCACCCAGAAGACCGCCGTCGCATAGCCGTCCTTCGACGTGTAGGTCCGCGCATCCACCGTGTTCGCCCCCACCAGCGCTAGCGCACCGGCCAGCCGGGTGAAGATGCCCGGATGATCCACCATGGCAAAGCACACGCGGGTGGCGTCGCGGTCCACGTCGTCGGTGATGTCGATGCGGATCTGGTTGTCCTCGATCCCGCGCAGCAGCGTGGCGAAAGCGGTGTGCGAGGCGATGCCAAGGCCCTGCCAATAGGGCGGATAGTGGCGTGCCGTTTCCGTACGGACATCCTTGGCAGGCCAATCCGACAGGGCGGCGCGCAAAGCCGCCTTGGCCTCGTTTCCCCGGTTCTCGCGGTTCAGCGCTTCCAGCCCGTTCTCCAAGGCGAACGCCGTCTCGCGGTGCAGCGTGCGCAGAAGTTGGGCTTTCCAGTTGTTCCAGGTGCCGGGACCAACGCCGCGAATGTCACAAACGGTCAGCACCGTCAGCAGGTCCAGCCGCTTCTTGGTGCGCACCGCCTTGGCGAAATCGCGAATCGTGCGGGGGTCCGACAGGTCGCGCTTTTGCGCCATGTCGGACATCAGCAGGTGATAGCGCACCAGCCATTCCACCGTCTCGGTATCGTTGCGCGACATGCCGAGGCGCGGGCAGACCTTTCGGGCGATCCGCGCGCCGAGCACCGCGTGATCCTCGTCCCGCCCCTTGCCAATGTCATGCAACAGCAAAGCGGTATACAGCACCTTGCGGGGCAGCCCCTTCACGATGTCAGTGGACAGTGGCAGATCGTCCGAATGCGCACCCGCCTCGATCTCGGCCAGTGTGCGGATGCACTGGATGGTGTGCTCGTCCACCGTGTAATGGTGATACATGTTGAACTGCATCATCGCGACGATGGGTTCGAACTCTGGCAGGAAGGCGGCCAGCACGCCCAACTCGTTCATCCGGCGCAGCGCGCGGTCGGGGTTCCCGTGCTTCAACAACAGGTCGTAGAAGATGCGGATGGCTTCGGGGTCGCGGCGCACCTCGTCGTCGATCCGCTTCAAATTCGCCGCGATAAGACGCATCGCGTCGGGGTGCAGCAACAGTCCGGTGCGCAGCGCCTCGTCGAAGATGTGCAGCAGCGTCACGGGCTTGGCCAGCGCAGCGTCCGGGTCTTCGAACGCCAGCCGCCCCTGCTTCATCGCATAGCCGGGCCGCGCGCGCTTGCGGCGGCGGAAGAAGCCCACCAGCGCAGGCTCGCGCTTCTTGTGGTCCGCCTCCAGCGCGGTCAGCAGGATGCGCGTCAACTCACCCACGCGGGTGGCATGGCGGAAGTAGTCCTGCATGAAGATCTCGACCGCGCGGCGGCCTTTGCCGTCCGCGTAGCCCATGCGCTCGGCCACACCGACCTGCATGTCGAAGGTCAGCTGATCCTGCCCGCGCCCCGCGATCAGGTGGAGATGGCACCGCACGGCCAGCAGGAAGCTTTCGGCCTTCACGAAGCTTTCGAACTCGTCCGCGGTGTAGGTGCCTTTTTCCACCAGATCGGCCACATCGGGCACGTGGTTCACGTATTTCGCGATCCAGAACAGCGTTTGCAGATCGCGTAACCCGCCCTTGCCCTCTTTCACGTTCGGCTCGACCACGTAGCGCTGGCCACCCTGCTTGGTGTGACGCGTGCTGCGCTCGTCCAGCTTGGCGGTGATGAACTCTGCCTCGGTCCCGGTGAACAGGTCGCGCCACAGGGTGGTGTCCAGATCGTCGGCGACAGTCTCTTCGCCGCACAGAAAGCGGTTCTCCAGAAGGGCGGTGCGGATCGTAATGTCTTCTCGCCCCAGCCGAACGCATTCGGGGATGGTGCGGGACGCGTGGCCGACCTTCATCTTCAGGTCCCACAGAACATACAGCATCGTCTCGATCACGCTTTGCGCGCGGTCCGTCAGCTTGCGGGGACTCAGGAACAGCAAGTCCACGTCCGAGAATGGCGCCATCTCCGCGCGCCCGTAGCCCCCGACGGCGAACACGGCGAGCGGCTCTGTGCCGTCGAACGGGTCGGGGTGCAGGTGTTGAGACACGATGGCGAACGCCGTCTCGACCAGCCGATCGGTCAGCCAGGAATAGGCGGACACCGTGGCGCGTGCCTCAAGCGGGGCGTCGGTGAAGGCGGCGGCGATGGCCTTTCGCCCGCTGTCCTGCGCCGCGCGAAGATGCGAGACCAGCGCCTGCTGCAAGGCGTCGGGATCGTCCACGCCTGCCTCTGCATGGATCGCGGCGCGGATGGCGGGCGCATCAAATAGAACCGCCGCCGGAACGATCAGCTCCGGCGGCAGGCGGTGTCCGTCGTCTGGGCCTTGCGCCTTAGAAACCGGCACGACCAAAGCCGTTCGGGGCCGGATCCAGGATCACGACCTGACCGTTTTGCACCTGTGCCACGGCCAATGCACGCTCGTTCGTACCATTGGCGCGCAGACGGAACGGGCCGGATGCACCTTGGAAGCCCGCGTTCTGCGTCAGCGCAGAGGCCGACAGCGCGTCGTTCCGGCCAGAAGCGACAAGGCTACCGATCGCCTGTACCGCGTCGAAGGCAAGACCCGCCAGCGGATGCGGGGCCGCGCCATAGGCCGCGCGATACTGGCTTTCGAACGCGGCACTGGCGTTTTGGTTGGGCAGGGCGAACAGCCCACCCTGAAGCCCCGGCAATTCCAAGGCTTGCGGCAGCGCGTTCCAACGCGTCAGGCCCAGATATTGGGTTTGCGCCGGGCTGACACCGTTTTCGGGCAGGGTGGTCGCGATCAATGGCAGGTCGCTATCGACATTGGCGGTCAGGAAAACGGCGGAGGCGCCGGATGCGGTGATCGCCTGCGCGATGCGCGGACCCGCGCTACTGATGCCCTGTTGGGACAGCGGATAGGACTGAACCGTGGCGACCGGCAGACCGGCGGAACTGGCGGCGCGCGCAATGGCGTCGCGTCCGGCGATGCCGCTCACATCCTCGGAGTGAACGATGGCCACCGAACTGCGACCCTGACGCTTGGCGAAGGTCGCCAGACGGGTCGCCGTGTTGTCGAAGGTCTGGCCCAGAACGAAGACGTTGCCGCCCGCGACCGCGACGTTGTTGGAAAACGACAGCACGTTGATGTTTTGGCCGGACACGACGGGCGTGATGGCACTGATGGATTGCGAGAACAGCGGCCCCACGATGATCTGCGCGCCCTCGGACACGGCGCGCGTGGCGGCTGCGTTCGCACCCGATGGCGTGCCGGCGGTGTCATAGACCCGAAGATCAATCTGCGCACCCTGCACCGATCCAGCGGCCAACCGCGCGGCATTTTCAAGCGAAGCCGCGACAGCGCCAGCGCCCCCGTCCGAGCGCGGCACCAGAAGCGCCACCGGCACGGGCTGCGAGCGATCAACCTGCGGACCGGACGCCCCGCCAGAGTTGACGCCGGGGATGGTCACACAGGCGGAAAGGGTTGCAACAAGCGCCAGAGCAGCCGGCTTGCGAAGAGCGGTGAGAAAGGCGAACATCGGGCGATCCCTGCAGAAAAATGGATAGCCCGGTTCTATGGAAGCCCACCGCCCCTGTAAATCGAAAGCGGGCCGGAGGCGGGGGATTTGAGCGGTCTCGCGCCCGGCCTTCACCTTGTGGCCACGCCCATCGGCACCGCGCGCGACATCACGCTGCGTGCGCTCGACACGTTGCGCGATGCGGATGTCTTGGCCGCAGAGGACACGCGCACCTTGCGCCATTTGATGGAAATCCACGGCATCCCGCTGAATGGGCGGACCGTCATCGCCTACCACGATCACAACGGCGCCCGGGTGCGGCCACGCTTGTTGCAGGCCATGGCAGAGGGGAAATCGGTGGCCTATGCGTCGGATGCAGGCACACCGTTGGTGGCCGATCCCGGCTTCGATTTGGCCCGCGCTGCGCGGGAAGAGGGGCTCGGCGTGACGGCAGCCCCTGGCGCATCGGCGGTGCTGGCGGCCTTGAGCCTTGCTGGCCTGCCGACCGATCGGTTCTTGTTCGCGGGCTTCCTGCCCGCCCAGAAAGGCGCCCGCCGCGCGGTGCTGTCAGAGTTGGGTCAGGTGCCTGCGACGGTGGTTTTCTTCGAGTCGGCGAAGCGATGTTCACCAAGTCTTAGGGAAATACTGGAATTATGGGGGGATAGGCAGGCAAGCTTGTGCCGGGAACTGACGAAGCGATTCGAAGAAGTGCGCACCGGATCGCTATCGGAATTGATTGCCGGTGTGGATGCCGACCCGCCGCGTGGTGAGATCGTGCTCGTCATCGACCGCGACCGCGCGGAAGTCGGCGCAGATAGGGTAGAAGACGCGTTGAGACAGGCTTTGAAAACGATGAGTGTGAAGGACGCGGCAAAGGTCGTCTCCGAGGCCGTCGGCGCGCCGCGCCGCGACATCTATCAGATGGCTCTGGACCTGTCCCGACAAGGGAGCGATGGCGCATGACCTTTGCAGTTGATCAGCTTTGCTTCGATTTGGCGCTGGCTGACGCCCCGGTGCCGGAGCGTCGAATCCGCAAGGGGCGGTCTGCTACTGCAACAACGGGGCAGAAGTCCTTCCGGCTTGAATCACCCGTGCATTCGCGGGCCGCACGTCAGGCACGAGGTGCCGTTTCTTATCAAGCCGGTCTGGCGGCCGAAGACCAGGTCGCGCGCGCATATACGCGCAAGGGTGCGGATCTGATCGCAGAGCGTTGGCGCGGCAAGGGTGGTGAGATCGATCTTGTTCTGCGGGATCGAACCGGCTTGATCTTCGTCGAAGTGAAGCGCGCGCGCACCCATGATGCTGCCGTGGCTCGGGTCACGGCCCAGCAAGTCGCCCGCCTGTATGCTGCCGCCGAAGAATACGTGGGCACGACCCATCCCGGCCAAATGCCCGATATGCGGTTCGACGTAGCGACAGTCGACGCGACGGGCGAAATCGCGATCCGACCCAACGCCTTCGCTTGATCGCGCCTTGTCGCCACCGCGTTCGAGCGGCATGTAATGGGAAACCCATACCCGGAGTTCACCATGCCGCTGACCGTCGCCTTCCAGATGGACCCGATCCAGAACGTCGATATCGATGCCGACAGCAGCTTTAGGTTGGCAGAAGCGGCCCAGGCTCGGGGGCACCGGCTTTTCGTCTATACACCGGATCAGCTGACTTGGGCAGAAGGCGTGATGCGAGCGCGTGGGCAGACATTGTCCGTGCGCCGCGAAAAAGGCGATCACGCGACCCTGGGTCCCGCCGAGGACCTTTTTCTATCGGATATGGACGTCATCTGGCTGCGGCAGGACCCGCCGTTCGACATGGGATATATCACGACGACCCATCTTTTGGATCGGATCGCCGACACCACGCTCGTCGTCAACGATCCGACGTGGGTACGAAATTACCCCGAAAAGCTGCTCGTTCTTCAGTTCCCCGACCTGATCCCGCCCACGTTGATTTCGCGCGATCTGGAGCAGTTGCGCGCCTTCAAGGCAGAGCACGGCGACGTCATCGTCAAGCCGCTTTACGGTAACGGCGGCGCAGGCGTTTTCCGGCTGCGCGCCGAGGACGGCAACCTTGCTTCGCTGCATGAGCTGTTTGCTGGCATCAACAACGAGCCGCTGATCGCCCAGAAGTTTCTGCCGGCCGTCTCGAAGGGCGACAAGCGGATCATCTTGGTTGATGGAGAGCCCGTCGGCGCCATCAATCGGGTTCCTCAGAAAGGCGAGACGCGGTCGAACATGCATGTGGGCGGCACGGCTAAGAAGGCCGAGCTGACAGATCGCGACCGTGAGATTTGCGCCGCCATCGGCCCGCTTCTGCGCGAGAAGGGCCAAGTGTTCGTCGGCATCGATGTGATCGGTGACTACCTGACCGAGATCAACCTGACCTCTCCCACCGGTATCCAAGAGATGGAGCGGTTCGACGGAACGGACATCGCAGGGCGCATCTGGGAGGCCATCGAAGCGCGGATCGACGCGCGCGGCTAGGTCTTGGTCGACACCAATCGGTAGCTCAACGCCTCGGCGATGTGCGGGGCGCCGACGTGCGCGTCGCCGTCAAGATCCGCGATCGTCCGTGCCACCCGCAGGACCCGGTGGTAGCCGCGCGCGGTCAGTCCGAAACGGTCGGCGGCTTTCAGCAGCATTTCTTTGCCTTCCGCATCGGGCGCCGCGGCTTCGTCGAGCAAAGCGCCCGCCATGTCCGCGTTCACCGTGACCTTCGGATGCGCTGCAAAGCGTTGTGCCTGAACATCCCGCGCCGCCGCTACCCTTGCTGCGACCGTGACTGAACTATCGCCCGCTGGAGGCAGATCGAGGTCTGCGAATGACACGGGCGGCACCTCTACCCGCAGATCGAATCGATCCATCAATGGACCCGAGATGCGGCCCAGGTAGTCGTCTCCGCAGATCGGTGCGCGCGCGCAGGCGCGTGCGGGTTCTGTCATGTAGCCGCACCGGCAGGGGTTCGCGGCGGCGATCAGCAGAAAGCGGCAGGGGTAGCGGACGTGGGCATTGGCGCGCGCGATCACGACCTCGCCCGACTCGATGGGCTGGCGCAGGGTCTCCAAGACGGGACGCGCGAATTCGGGAAACTCGTCCATGAACAGTACGCCGTTGTGAGCCATGCTGATCTGGCCGGGCTTGGCCCGCTTGCCGCCGCCAACGATCGCGGCCATCGACGCGGTGTGGTGAGGCTCTTGGAAGGGCCTCTGTCGGGTCAGCCCACCCTCGTCGATAAGCCCCGCGAGCGAGTGGATCATCGAAGTTTCCAGCGCTTCCCGCGGAGAGAGGGGCGGCAAGAGCCCCGGCAGCCGCCGCGCCAGCATGGATTTTCCCGAACCCGGTGTACCGATGTACAGCACGTGGTGCCGACCGGCGGCGGCAATCTCCAGCGCGCGTTTACCGCGCTCCTGTCCGCGTACGTCGCGCAGGTCGGGGATGTCTTGAGCAGGTGTCACCTCTCCGGGTTCGGCAGGGATCAAGGGCGTCTGGCCGGTGAAGTGCGCAATCGCGTCGCGTAGGCTGGCGGGGGCAAGGACGCGTGCGTCGCCGACCCAGGCGGCCTCTGCCCCGCAGGCTTTGGGGCACATCAGGGCGCGGTGCTCGGTGGCGGCGTGCATCGCCGAGGGCAGGGCTCCCAGCACCGGAAGGATCGAACCGTCCAGCGACAGTTCCCCCAATGCTGTGACGCCCTCGACCGCTTCGTGCGGCAAAATTTCGATGGCGGCCAGCAACGCTAGTGCGATGGGCAAGTCGAAGTGAGAACCTTCCTTTGGCAGATCGGCAGGCGACAGGTTCACCACGATACGCTTCGACGGTAGCGCGATGGACAGGGCCGACAGGGCCGCGCGGACCCGGTCGCGCGCCTCTGAAACGGCCTTGTCGGGAAGTCCGACGATGGCAAAAGCGGGCAGACCGGGCGCGACGGCGCATTGCACCTCGACCTCTCGGGTGTCTGTGCCTTCGAAGGCGACGGTATAGGCGCGGGCGGTCATGGTTAACCGCTACCCGCGTGGGGCTTTAAGAAAGGTTAACGATCGCAGCTATTCTGGACCGGGCCATGCCACGCGCGGGTAGTTGCGGTGGTACACGGTCTCGTGCCGATCCTCGCCTTTGTTCAGTCCCAAAGCACGCCACCGCATAAACGCCGGATCGGAAAGGTGCTGCGCGACGTAGGCCGCCGCGCGATCCCCGACCAATAGGCCATAGCCCGCGACGCGCGCCGCGACGGGCGCAAAAAACGCGTCGGCCACGGAATAGTCGCCCGCGAGCCACGGCCCTCCGGATCTGTCCAACGCGTCCGCCCAGATTTCTTCCAAGAGGGCCAGATCGGCGGCCAATGCGTCGTCCACAGGAACGTCGCTGTAGGCCACGCGCAGGGCCATGGGGCATTGGTTGCGCAGCGCGACAAAGCCTGCGTGCATTTCTGATGCCAGCGACCGTGCCAGACCACGCAACACTGGTTCACACGGCCAAAGCGCCGCGTCCGGAAAGCGATCCGCCAATTCCTCTGCGATGGCGAGACTTTCGCGCACTTCCGTCCCGTCATCGCACAGCAGGAACGGCACGGTGCGCGCTGGTGGGTGGCCGATCTGCTCGGTCAGCGTTGGTTCGGAGTAGAAAGTGACCCACTCGATCCGGACGGGCAGGTCGAAACGATCGATCAGAAGGCCGATGCGCATGGACCAGGATGAATAGGCGGGCTCGGCCAGCGTCAGGGTGTGCATGGGCTGAAAATACTGCGATTCGAGCATACAGGTCCAATTCCGTTTTGTGACGCGCCTTATGTCTCGCGGGGATGGCGCTAGGACGGATTATTCCCATTGCAACGATTTGTTGGGAACTTTCGTGCGGGACGCCGCCTTAGTGTTTCGAAAGCGCAAGACAAGACGCTGTAAATGCACTGCTTGCGAATGGCCGAACCAGTCTGGGGAGACACACATGGCTTTCGACGGATTTTCAGATCAAACGCTGTCGCGCCGCGCTATGCAGGCCGAATTGCTGGACGCAGAAACCGAGCTGCGACTGGCCTATGCGTGGCGGGATGAGCGTGACGAAGCCGCGTTGCACCGCCTGATCACCGCTTACATGCGTCTCGCCATTTCCATGGCCGCCAAGTTCAAGCGCTACGGCGCGCCGATGAACGACTTGATCCAAGAGGCCGGTCTTGGCCTTATGAAGGCCGCTGATAAGTTCGATCCCGACCGGGGCGTGCGTTTTTCGACCTACGCGGTCTGGTGGATCAAGGCGTCGATCCAAGATTACGTCATGCGGAATTGGTCCATGGTGCGGACCGGCTCGACCAGCAGTCAAAAGTCACTGTTTTTCAACATGCGCCGCGTTCAGGCCCGGTTGGAGCGTGAAGCCGCCGCTTCGGGCGAGCGTCTGGACCGCCACAAGATGCGTGAGATGATTTCTAAGGAAGTCGGCGTGCCGCTGCATGACGTCGAGATGATGGAAGGCCGTCTGGCCGGGTCCGATTTCTCGCTGAACGCCACTCAATCGACCGAGGACGAAGGCCGCCAGTGGATCGACGCCTTGGAGGACGACAGTGCGCAGGCAGATGAGACCGTCACTCATGCCAAGGACACCGACACGCTACGGCTGTGGCTCGTCGAGGCGATGGGCCAGTTGAACGAGCGTGAGCGGTTCATCGTGCGAGAGCGCAAGCTGCGCGAACAACCCCGTACGCTTGAAAGCCTTGGTACCGAGCTCGGCCTGTCGAAAGAGCGGGTGCGTCAGCTGGAGGCAGCCGCCTTTGGCAAGATGCGCAAAGCGCTTGAAACGCAGTCATCAGAGGTCCACAACTTCTTGGTGTGAGACATACAACCACAATTTCCCTCGTGATCGGTGCCGCCTTCTGGGCGGCGTCGTCCGTTCTGGCCGCTTCGGTCGACGCCGTGCCTTTGGACGCGGCTGTTGTCGTGATGGGCGAAGCGCATGACAACCCAACCCACCATTTGAACCAAGCCGCATGGATCGAGCGCATGCAGCCCGCCGCCGTTGTCTTCGAGATGCTACCGGCAGAGCTTGGTCCCGTCGCGACGAAAGGCGCTGGCGACGCAGCTGACGTGCTGGGCTCGGCCCTGCGCTGGGAAGAGCGTGGCTGGCCCGATTTCGCCATCTATGCACCTGTGTTCGACGCCGCGGCGGGCGCGATGATCGTCGGCGGCGAGGCACCGCGCGAAACAGTTGCGGCTGCGGCGAACGGGGGCGCTTGGGCGGCGTTCGGAGCCGAAGACAGCTTCGGCCTGTCTGCCGATCTGCCCGCGCCGGAACTGGAGGCGCGCGCCGCCTTGCAAGACGCAGCCCATTGCGGGCTGCTGCCCCAAGAAATGCTGCCCGGCATGGTCGAAGCACAACGCCTACGCGATGCATGGCTGGCGCAGGCGGTACTGGACGCGCTGAGCGAGACCGGCGGCCCGGTCGCTGTCATCACCGGCAACGGGCACGCCCGCACCGATTGGGGCGTGCCGGCCTTGCTGGCGGCCGCACGGCCCGAATTACCGGTAATCTCCGTCGGACAATTCGCTGAACCCGACGGCGCCGCGCCCTACGATCATATCGTGGTCAGCCCGGACACCGACACGGATGGGGACCCCTGTGCGGCACTTCGGTAAGCACGGTTGCCGCCCTGTGGCTGCGGCCCTAGGGTCCGGCGCATGTTGAATGGCAAGCGTATCCTTCTGATCGTCGGCGGCGGCATCGCGGCCTACAAGGTGCTCGACCTGATCCGCCGCATCGGACGGGCAGGGGGGCATGTCACCCCGGTCTTGACCCGCGCGGGGTCCGAGTTCGTGACGCCGCTATCGCTGTCCGCTCTGGCCGGCGAAAAGGTCTATACCGACTTATGGGACCTGACGGACGAGGCCGAAATGGGCCACATCCAACTGTCCCGCGTCGCCGATCTGGTGGTCGTCGCCCCAGCAACCGCCGATTTGATGGCCAAGATGGCGCAGGGCCATGCCGACGATCTGGCTTCGACCCTGCTGCTGGCGACCGACACGCCGGTGATGATCGCGCCCGCGATGAACGTGCGGATGTGGGAACACGCGGCAACCCAGCGCAATCTGGTCACGCTCAAGGCCGACGGCATCGCGGTGGTCGGCCCGGACGTGGGCGACATGGCCTGCGGTGAGCATGGGCCGGGTCGGATGGCCGAACCCGAGGCGATCCTCGATTCGATCACGGCACGCCTGTCCCATGGCCCGATGAAGGGGAAGCACATCCTGATCACCAGCGGTCCGACGCATGAGCCGATCGACCCGGTGCGCTACATCGCCAACCGCTCTTCGGGTGCGCAGGGCACCGCTATCGCCCGCGCCGCCGTTGCGGCGGGCGCGCGCGTGACCTTCGTGACCGGCCCTGCCGATGTGGCCCCGCCAGAGGGCTGCACGGTGGTGCGCGTCGAAACGGCCACGCAAATGCGCGACGCCGCACTGGCCGCCCTGCCTGCCGATGTCGCGATCTTCGCCGCCGCCGTTGCCGACTGGCGCGTCACCTCGGCGTCAGATCGCAAGATGAAAAAGCAGGACGGCGCGCTGCCGTCGCTGGAACTGGCCGAGAACCCCGACATCTTGGCCGCCGTCGCTGGTCGCACGATGGACCGCCCGCCGCTGGTCGTGGGCTTCGCTGCCGAAACCGACGATGTGGTCGAAAACGCCCGTGCCAAACGGATCCGTAAGGGCTGCGATTGGATCGTGGCGAATGACGTGTCGCCCGTCACCGGCATCATGGGCGGGTCAGAGAATGCGGTACTGCTGATCACCGCAGAGGGCGAGGAAACGTGGGAGCGTATGGGCAAGGATGCCGTCGCCGTGCGGCTGATCGAGCGGATCGCGACGGCGCTGGCATGACCGTCCTGATCAAACGCTTGCCGGACGCGGACCCTGACGTGCCGCTACCCGCCTACGCCAGCGCGGGTGCCGCTGGAGCAGACCTGCGTGCGAACTTTCCCGCCGCGAACCGCGCAGAGGGGTTGTCCTTGCAGCCGATGGAACGCGCCGCGGTGCCCACGGGCCTGTCCGTCGCGCTGCCCGAAGGGTGGGAAATGCAGATCCGCCCTCGCTCTGGCCTTGCGCTGAAACACGGGATGACCGTCGCCAACGCGCCCGGCACCGTGGATGCCGATTACCGGGGCGAGGTCGCTGTGCTTTTGGTGAACCTTGGCGCCGAGCCGGTGCACATCGCCCACGGCGACCGTATCGCGCAGGCCGTCTTCGCGCCTGCGCCGCAGGTCTCGTTCGATCTGGTGGACACACTTCCCGACACCGCACGCGGCACCGCTGGGTTCGGGTCGACGGGACGCGGCTAATGGTGCTGGCGCTGATCCTTGGCGGTCTGGCCTGGTTCGCATCCGGCCGTGTCGGCTGGCCGCTGCAGGCGCGGCTGATCGCGCTGGGCTTGCTTTATATCGTCGTCATGTTGCTGTCCGTGTTGTTGCCCGGACGCTCTCCCTTCGGCGGATCGTTGGGCGAATGGCTGGTGGTCGGCGGCCTCGTCGCACTGATCCTCGCCTACCGGGAGGGCCTGCGCCGCCTGCGCTCCCGCGTCCGCCCCGAAAACCGACCCGTGGAAACCGCTCCGGGCGACTTCGCCCCCGGCGAGCTGGACCGCTACGCCCGCCACGTCGTGCTGCGAGAGATTGGCGGCGGTGGTCAGCGGCAATTGAAGGAGGCGCGCGTTCTTGTTGTAGGGGCGGGGGGGCTTGGGTCTCCGGCCTTGCTCTATCTCGCCGCAGCGGGCGTCGGCACCATCGGTGTGATCGACGACGACACGGTCGATGCCACGAACCTGCAGCGACAGGTCATCCACACCGACAAGCGCATCGGCCAGCCCAAGGTATTCTCGGCAGAGGCGGCGATGAAGGCGATCAACCCCAATGTCACCGTGCGCCCCTATAACCGCCACCTGACGGCAGAGATCGCGGGTGACCTCGTGGCAGACTTCGATCTGGTGTTGGATGGCTGTGACGATCTGGACACCCGCTACGTACTGAACGCCGCCTGCCTTGCGGCCCGCGTTCCGCTGATTTCCGGCGCACTGTCGCAATGGGAGGGGCAGATCACCACCTATGCTCCATGGGAGGGCACGCCCTGCTACGCCTGTGTCTTTCCCGAAAAGCCCGCGGCCGGTCTTGCGCCAAGCTGCGCCGAGGCGGGCGTGCTTGGGCCACTGCCCGGCGTCGTCGGGTCGATGATGGCCGTCGAAGTGGTGAAGGAAATAACCGGCGCAGGGCAGGGGCATCGGGGCCGTTTGGCGATCCACGATGCGCTTTGGGGAGAGCATCGGACGATTGCGCTGAAGAAGCGCGCGGATTGCCCGGTGTGCGGTGGATAGACATGCCTTCGGCGAAGGTATTTTTGGAACGATGAAGAGGATGACGCGATGACCAACCCGCTTTTGCAGACATGGGATACGCCCTTCGGACTGCCGCCGTTCGAGACCATCGAGGATGCGCACTTCATGCCTGCGGTGGAAGCGACGCTGGACACGGCGCGCGCCAACATCGCCGCCATCGCTGACAGCGAAGAGCCTGCGACGTTTGAGAACACCATCGTCGCGCTGGAACGCGCCGACGAGGATCTCAGCCGGGTTCTGGGCGTGTTTTACAACATGGCCGGTGCGGATTCGAACCCCGAGCGCGAGCGCCTGAGCCGGGAGTTCTCTCCGATGCTGTCGGCCTACGGGTCCGACATCGCGATGAACGAGGCCTTGTTCGCGCGGATCGAAGCCGTCTGGGCCGAACGCGAGACGCTGGATCTGACCGACGAAGAACAGCGCCTGCTGTTCCTGACCCGCCGCCAGTTCGTGCGCGCAGGCGCAGAGCTTGAGGGGATCGCCAAGGATCGCCTTCGCAGCGTGACCGAGCGCCTGTCGGGCCTGGGTGTCTCTTTCACCCAGAACCTGCTCGCTGATGAGCGTGAGTGGTACATGGAACTGGCCGAAACCGATCTGGAGGGTCTGCCCGACTTCCTGATCGACGCCGCCCGCAGCGCTGGCGAAGATAAGGGTGCGTCCGGTCCGGTCATCACCCTGTCGCGCTCACTTATTGTGCCGTTCCTGCAATTCTCGCCCCGTCGCGACCTGCGCGAACAGGCCTATGCCGCGTGGTCCGCGCGCGGCATGAACGGCGGCGATACTGACAACCGCGCTATTGCCGCCGAAATTCTGGCGCTGCGTGAAGAACGCGCGGGCCTTCTGGGCTACGACGATTTCGCCTCGTTCAAGCTGGAAACAGAGATGGCGAAGTCTCCCGCGGCCGTCCGCGAATTGCTGATGAAAGTTTGGGAGCCTGCGCGCACGAAGGCCGAAGAAGACGGTGCGCGCCTGGCCGCCATGATGCACAACGACGGCACGAACGGCGATTTGGAGCCGTGGGACTGGCGCTATTATTCCGAAAAGCGCCGGCAGGAAGAGCACGACCTCGATGAGACGGCGCTGAAACCTTACCTGCAACTCGACCGGATGATCGAAGCCGCCTTCGACTGTGCCAATCGGTTGTTCGGATTGGAGTTCAAGCCGCTGGACGTCAAGCTTTACCATCCAGATGTGCGTGCGTGGGAAGTCACGCGGAATGGCGAACACATGGCCGTTTTCGTCGGCGACTATTTCGCGCGTGAGTCCAAGCGGTCGGGCGCGTGGTGTTCGGCCATGCGCAGCCAGCGCGAGGGCGTTCGGCCTATCGTGGTCAACGTGTGCAATTTTGCCAAGCCGCCAAAGGGGCGCCCGGCGCTTTTATCCTATGACGACGCGCGCACGCTGTTCCATGAAATGGGCCACGGGTTGCACCAGATGCTGTCGGACGTCCGCTTCGAGTCCATGTCCGGCACCAGCGTCGCGCGCGATTTCGTCGAACTGCCCAGCCAGTTGTTCGAGCATTGGCTGGAGGTGCCGGAGGTGTTGACGACCTACGCCACCCATGCGGAGACGGGTGAGCCGATGCCCGACGACATGCGCGACCGCCTGCTTGCGGCGTCCACCTATGACATGGGCTTCCAGACGGTTGAGTATCTGGGCTCGGCCATCGTCGATCTGGAATTCCACGCAGGCGAAGCGCCCGAAGATCCCATGGCGATGCAGGCCGAGGTGTTGGAAGAGATCGGGATGCCCAAGGCCGTGGGCATGCGCCACGCGACGCCACACTTCGCCCATATCTTTTCCGGCGACGGCTATTCGTCTGGCTATTACAGCTACATGTGGTCCGAAGTCATGGACGCAGATGCCTTCGCGGCCTTCCTTGAAGCGGGCGGCCCGTTCGATGCCGATGTCGCGAAAAGCCTGGAGCGGAACATCCTGTCGGCCGGCGGCACACAGGAAGCCGACGCCGCTTACATCGCCTTCCGCGGCCAGATGCCGACGGTGGATGCGTTGCTGAAGGGCCGTGGTCTGGACCTACTGGAGTAATGAGATGAAGCACATAGTCGCTGCCATAGAAACTTTAAAACAGAACAAAGCGATTACGATAACGGCCGGGATACTAACAGTTTCGCTGACTTTCTTAAGCTTCTTCGATGCCCTTAGCAGTCCTTTTTCGTTAGCGGCGATGCTATTAAGCTATCTCCTTATCTTACTTATCGTTTGCGCAATCAATCTTCGGTTTAAGCAGGCGATTGAAGAAAAATATGCCTCGAGGGCTAACAAAATATTTACCGAGGCTCACAGCTCCATTTTGCGGAAAGTGGAGGAGAAAGACGAAGAAATAAGATACCTGCACCCGGTTGCAACCAAACAGGCGCACCTTCAAATTCTGTTGGTGAGATCAAACTGGTATGAGGCGAAGATCGAAGAGCTGCACAATTTAGAGAAAAATTGGCATCAAGCCGCAGAGCGATACAAGGATCAGACTAAATGGGTAAGCGAGGGTCACATCTGCGAAGCACGCGGTTATCTCGGATCGAACCTCGCAGGGATGGAAGAACGTATTGATCGTCTTTGCTCCGACAGACGTTTGGGGTCTGATCGCGCCCGGGAAGTTCGGGAATGCGGCTATGCGCCTTTGCCCGCAGACAGGCAGGACCCTGAGATCGCACCGGTCTATCGGGTTCATGCTTGCTTGGGCCAAATCCGGCTTCTCCGGAAGAGACTTGACGGTCGTTACATGGAACTAACGGCAAAGATTGAAGAATGCCTGTCTGAAATTTCGAAAAATTCATAGACGGAAGGGGCGGCAACTATCCCGCCCCCGTCGATTCAATCGACGTTTTAGCCCGCGATTAGACCCATCGCTTCCAGCTTCAGAAGAACCTGATGGGCGCAGTGATCGACATCCACGCTGGTGGTGTCCAGACGCAGCTCGGGGTCCTTGGGCTCGTCATAGGGGTCAGAAATTCCGGTGAATTCCTTGATCTTGCCCTCACGTGCCAGCTTGTACAGGCCCTTGCGATCCCGCGCTTCGCATTCCTCGATCGGGGTGGCGACATGTATTTCGCAGAAGGCGCCGAAGGCCTCGACGTCTTCACGCACCGCACGCCGGGTGGCAGCGTAGGGTGCGATGGGCGCGCAGATCGCGATGCCGCCGTTCTTGGTGATTTCGGACGCGACATAGCCGATACGGCGGATGTTCAGGTCGCGGTGCTCTTTGCTGAAGCCCAACTCGGACGACAGGTTCTTGCGCACGATATCACCGTCGAGCAGCGTGACCGGACGCCCACCCATTTCCATCAGCTTGACCATCAGCGCATTGGCGATCGTGGATTTGCCCGAGCCGGAGAAGCCCGTGAAGAAGACGGTAAAGCCCTGCTTGGAGCGCGGCGGCGACGTCCGGCGCAGTTCCTTGACGACCTCGGGGAAAGAGAACCACTCGGGAATTTCCAGACCTTCGCGCAGGCGGCGACGGAGTTCGGTGCCAGAGATGTTCAGGATCGTGACTTTGTCCTTGTCCTCGATCTCGTCCATCGGCTCGTATTGTGCGCGTTCTTGGACCCAAACCATGTGTTTGAAGTCCACCATCTCGATGCCCATCTCGTCCTGATGCGTGCGGAACAGGTCCTGCGCATCGTAGGCACCATAGAAATCTTCACCGGCAGAGTTCTTGCCCGGACCGGCGTGGTCACGACCGACAATGAAGTGCGTGCAACCGTAGTTCTTGCGGATCAGACCGTGCCACACGGCTTCCCGCGGGCCAGCCATCCGCATCGCCAGCGGCAACAGTGACATGGTGGTGGTGGCGGCGGGATACTTGTCGAGCACCGCCTCGTAGCAGCGCACGCGGGTAAAGTGATCCACGTCGCCCGGCTTGGTCATGCCGACGACCGGGTGGATCAGCAGGTTGGCCTGCGCTTCCTTCGCGGCGCGGAACGTCAGTTCCTGGTGTGCGCGGTGCAGCGGGTTGCGGGTCTGGAAGGCGACGACGCGACGCCAGCCCATCTTGCGGAAATAGGCGCGCAGCTCGTTGGGGGTGTCGCGACGGGCGCGGAAATCGTAGTGAATAGGCTGCTGGATGCCCGTGATCGGTCCGCCCAGATATACCTTGCCCGCATGATTGTGCAGGTAGTTCACCGCGGGGTGTGCATCATCATCGGCACCGAAGACCTTTTCGGCCTCGCGCGCCTTGTTCGGCACCCATTTGTCGGTGACGGTCATCGTGGCCAGGATCACGCCTTCCTGATCGCGCAGCGCAATGTCTTGGCCCGGCTCGACGGTCTCCGCAAAGGCCTCGGACACGTCCAGCGTGATCGGCATGGGCCACAGGCTACCGTCGGCCAGGCGCATGTTCTCGACAACACCATCGTAATCCGCCTCGCCAAGGAACCCCTTCAGCGGCGCGAAGCCGCCATTCATCAACAGTTCCAGATCGCAGATCTGGCGCGGGCTAAGGTCGTGGCTCGTCAACTCCCCAGCTTCGGTCTTCAGCTTTTGCGCACTGTCGTACGAGACGTACAGTTCCGGGACGGGGGCGAAATCTCTTTGGGTCATGGGCCTGCCTGCATACAAATGTCCCGCGGCCCTTAACGCGAGTTGCGCCGCTGCGGCAAGATGGCAGCGTCACAAAGGCGATTTCACCGTATCATGTGGCGAATTTTCAAAAAATCGGAGCGAAACGGGAAACTATAATGGGGGACCCACCGTGTCTGTTCAATGGTCGGTCCCCCACAAGCCGGCCGGTGCGTCAGGGCTTGGACAACCCCCTTGTTCGGGCCCTGACGCGTTACTGCGCTGGCTCGACTTTCGCGCCGTAGCCCAGGGGCTCGCTCACGTCCTTGCCCTCCGTCTCGCCATTTTCGGCCAACCAACGTTCGGCTTCCAGCGCTGCCATGCACCCCATGCCGGCGCTGGTGACGGCCTGGCGATAGACGTGATCGGTCAGGTCGCCAGCGGCGAAGACACCGGGAACAGAGGTTTCGGTCGTGCCGGGTTTTGTGACGACGTAGCCGCCCATGTGGGTCTCAAGCTGGTCCTTGACCAGATCGGACGCCGGTGCGTGTCCGATGGCGATGAACACCCCTGAAACTTGCACTTTTCGCACATCGCCGGTTTCGGTGTTTTTGATGTTGATGCCCTCGACACCCTTCGGGCTGTCCGCGCCGTAAACACTGTCTAGCTGATGATTCCAGATCACTTCGACCTTCGGATGCTCCAGCAGGCGCTTTTGCAGGATCTTTTCCGCGCGCAACTCATCACGACGATGCACGAGCGTCACCTTGCTGGCAAAGTTGGTCAGGAACAGCGCCTCTTCGACGGCCGTGTTGCCACCGCCGATCACCGCGACCTCTTGCCCACGGTAGAAAAAACCATCGCAGGTGGCGCAGGCCGAAACGCCGAAGCCCTTGAACGCTTCCTCGGAGGGCAGACCCAACCATTTCGCCTGAGCGCCCGTCGCAAGAATCATCGCGTCGGCGGTGTATGTCGTGCCGCTGTCGGCAACGGCGGTGAAGGGCCGCTTTGACAGATCGACGGAATTGATGTGGTCCGACACGATCTCGGCGCCCATCGCATTCGCATGCGCTTCCATCCGCACCATCAGGTCCGGCCCCATGATCGAGGTATCGCCAGGCCAGTTTTCCACGTCGGTTGTAATGGTCAGCTGGCCACCGGGCTGGATGCCCTGAACCAGAACGGGCTCTAGCATTGCGCGCGCGGCATAGACGGCGGCGGTATAGCCAGCGGGGCCAGAGCCCACGATCAGCAGTTTGACATGACGGTGCGTGCTCATGGCGGTCTCCTTGCATCGGTCAGGGTGATATGGGGCGTCGCGCGCCGTTCCGAAACCCCGGAATAATCTTGCGCTACCGTGAAACATTATTGCGCACATTGCCTCTCAGGCGTAAGGTCCGCACAAATTCACGAGAGAGAACCGATGCCTGGACAACGACTCGATGCCATAGATCGCAAGATTCTGTCCGAGCTGCAACGCGACGGACGCATGACCAACGTAGAATTGGCCAAACGCGTCGGAATATCTGCCCCACCCTGCCTGCGCCGGGTGCGGACGCTCGAAGAACAGGGCTTCATCCGCGGCTACCATGCACAGGTTGATGTACGCCAATTGGGCTTTGAGGTGCAGGTCTTCGCCATGGTTGGCCTGCAAAGCCAGGCCGAAGCCGATCTCGCCGCGTTCGAAGAGCGGTGCCGCAACTGGCCGCTGGTTCGCGAATGCCACATGCTGAACGGAGAGGTCGATTTCGTCCTGAAGTGCGTGGCGCCCGATCTGTCGAGCTTCCAAGGCTTCCTGACCTCGGAATTATTGACCGCGCCGAACGTCGGCAGCGTCAAGACCTCGCTTGTGATCCGCGCCGCCAAGGACACGCCGGGCGTGCCGTTCGACATCTTGGAACAACGGCTAACGAAGCAGGCTTAAGGGTCAGGCGACGTGCGTGATCTTCGCAAGAATGTCGCCCTGCAACCGCTCTAGCGCCAGAACGCCGAAGTCTGACGGATGCGTCAGGTGCGGGAACATGGACATATACAGCCGTTCCTGCCCATGCGGCAAAGCACGATCCAGCTTGCCGGGATGCACGCTTTCCACTTCGACACCGTTGGCGGTAAAGGTCGTGTGACGCGCAAAACCTATGTGAAAAACCTGCACGCTGGACATCGGATTGATCCGGATGACGGCTTCCCCGTCCGCCAGCGATGCGACCGGCACCAACGCGGCATCGGCTCCGATCAGCGTGCGCAGTGCCGTGCGGCGCGAGACCAGTCGCGCAGCGGGACCAAGCAGCAGGTCAGGTGCGGGGCGACTGGGGCCAAGGCTGTCTGCGGCAATACGATAGAGCGCTAGATTACGGTGAGTCGGCGCGATGACACGGCTGCCCTTCCACAATAATGGTTCGACGCCGCGATCTGTGATGACGCGGTCGCCGGGCAGAAGGTCTTCGATCGCACAGGGGCCATCGGGCGTCATCACAAGTCCGCCACGGGCGATGGCGGTGAACGCTTCGGTGAAAAGCGACGTCGACGGAGCCGCAACGGTGCGATCCTCGATAATGCCGTTCGGCTCCAGCCATGTGATGTCGTAGCGCGTATCGCGGGGTATGGCTTCCGACTCCTCCAGTATCGGAACAATGGGCATCATCCCCCTTCGGACCGTCCATGGGCGGCGCGAGGGCGGGAAGGCACGATTTGGCGTGTGATCGTTGGGCATGATCAGCTTGCTTTCGCAAGCCGGACCGGACGCTCGCCACGTTGAAATGGCAGCGCGGGCTGCGGTTTGGCAGCTTGGGCGATGGCAGCAGCAATCCAGCGGCGTGTGGTCATGGGCGGGTCCAGTGCGGGCAGTGTTTCTGTCCTGCACAAGGTGCCGCTGGAATCGGGCGACCGCGTGACGGGTCACGGGCGTTTCAGGGGCCTTGTTGCGCCCTTGTCGTCAATCGACCCGGATGACCGAGATCAACCGCCCGTAATCGGCCTCTCGCGCGTGGGTCGCGCGGCGGTAGGAAAAGAAGCGATTCGCGTCGTGGTAGGTGCAGTGCCGTATCCATTCCGCACCGCCGACACCCGCCTGACGCAAGGCGTGCAGCCCATAGCCCGGTAGATCGAAATGCAACCTATCGCCCTGTCCTTGCGCAAAGAAGCGCGGCGCGTCGGGTTCGTCCATAGCGAAGTCGTCCAGCATCTCGGGGCCGACCTCGTAATTGGCCTGGCTGATCGAGGGGCCGATGGCCGCGTTTATCCGGGTTCGATCCGCTCCCAGGCGCTCCATCGCGTCGATGGTGTTCGCGATGACGCCTGCCAGCGCGCCTTTCCAGCCCGCGTGGGTCGCGGCCACCACGCCGGCGTCCGGGTCGGCGAATAGGATCGGCATGCAATCGGCGGTCAGGATACCGAGCGCGATACCGGGCGCGGCGGTCACCATTGCGTCGGCTTCCACGGGCGCGCTGCCCGGTTCGATCACGGCCACCCGGTCGGAATGCACCTGCTGCACCGTGTGCAAGGCTTCGGGATCTACCCCCATCGCATCGGCGACGCGGGCGCGGTTGATGCGCACGATGTCGGCCTGATCGGAGGAGCCGTTGCCGCAGTTCAGGCCCTGAAACACGCCAGAGGACGCACCACCCTGACGGGTGAAGAAGCCATGGCGCACAGGCTCCAGCAGGTCGGATGTCAGGGGGGTCAGCGTCACAACCTTGGCTCCAGTCCCGGCGGCGGCCCGGCCGTATCGTGGAGGGCCATTACCTTGAATAGCTCACCCATTTCATCGGGGTGGGTCAAGCGGCGGTGGGCGGCAACGTGGTTTTCAAGCGCGGCGCCGGTCAGATTCTGGGCGAGCGCCGTCGCGCGGGCGGTGATGCCAAGCCGTTCCAGCCAGACACCTTGGGGCACGGTCGCGCTGGCGGGGCAGGAGGCGGCCGTGGCGAGCGCTTCGAAATCGACGTGGGCCGTCAGGTCAGCGGCACCGGGGTCAATCAGCGGATTTGTATTTTTGTGATCTTTGACAGCCTGGAAAGTGTCCCCAACCGGCGAATCCTGTCCATAATCGAACAACAGCGCCACGCCGCCGTGGCTGGCGATCCGCTCTCCCAGCACCTGCGCGATGGACTGAGCCGCAGCGCATGTTTCGACCGTGTCGCCGGGCTGGGTTGCCTGACGTCGCGCCTCTAACCGTGGCACGGGCCCGATCTCTGACAGCGCGAAACGCAAGTCACCGTCAGCCGCGTCCACCAACCGCTCTCTCCACCCGTCACCATCCCGCAGGAACTGGCGAATAGGCAGGGCGTCGAAGAACTCGTTGGCCACAAGGAACAGCGGCAGATCGGGCAGATCATCCACGCCGCCGACCCATTCCGCAGTGGGAACAGCCCGCGACTGTGCCGCACGCAGGCGATCGGATGCCTCGACCAGCACAACCCTAACGGCTGCGTGGAAGCCTGGCACACGGCGTGTCGCGCGCAGAAGGTCGATCATCAGCGTCCCGCGCCCCGGCCCAAGCTCTGCCAGACAGAACGGCGCGGGCGACCCGCGATCCAGCCACGCCTGCGCAAGGGCAAGCCCCACAAGCTCTCCGAACATCTGGCTGATCTCGGGCGCTGTAATGAAATCACCTTGGGCGCCCAGCGGATCGTGGGTGGTATAATAGCCATGGACGGGATGAAGCAGGCAGGCCGTCATGTAGTCGGCCACCGTCATTGGCCCGTTCAGCGCGATCTGTCGCAGCAGGATATCACGCAGCGCCGTCACCGGGATCGCGCGTTCAGGATCAGGGCCGCCCCGACGGCCAGCATCGGCAGCGACAACAGTTGCCCCATCGACAATCCTGCTCCGCCGATCTGCACCACGTAGCCCATCGGATTGTCGGGCGTGATGAATTGCGGATCGGCCTGCCGCACGAGCTCGACCAGCATCCGCGAGACCGCATAGCCGATGAGGAAGATGCCGCATATCTGGCCCGGGCGCTTCAACCAGCCGCGCCGGAAGGCAAGGAAGACGATCACCGCCAGCAGTAAAACGCCTTCCAGCGCGGCTTCATAGAGTTGCGATGGGTGGCGCGCGCACATACCGACGGCAACGCCAGCGCAGTCTTGCGCAGCCTGCCCGGGGAAGATCACGCCCCACGGCGCATCCGTCGGGCGCCCCCAAAGCTCTGCGTTGATGAAGTTCGCGAGTCGTCCCGTCAGCAGGCCCGGTGGTGTGCCGATGCTCATCAAATCCAGCATCGACAGCAGGGAGATCCCTTTGCGCCACGCGAAGACCAGCCCGCCCAGCGTGACGCCCAGCATTCCGCCGTGAAACGACATACCCCCCTGCCAGACCATCGCGATTTCCAGCGGGTTCGCCAGATAATAGGCAGGCTGGTAGAACAGGCAGTAGCCCACGCGCCCGCCGATGATGATGCCAAGGATGATCGTCGTCATCAGCTCTTCCACGTCTTTGGCCGTGAAGGGACTGCTGTCGTTCGGCCAAAGTGTGGGCCGCACCGCCGCTGCCGTGGCCAGTCGCCAGCCGATCAGGATACCGACGATATAGGCCAGCGCATACCAGCGCAGGGAAAAGGCGAAGTCCCCCAAGCGGATCGTGAAGATCTCGGGCGAGATGTCGGGAAAGGGGATGGCCATCAACATGAGCGCGAGAAAGCCCGACGCGGGGGAAACGTCAACCTTGAGATCGCGGGGGCCAGCCGCCATATCGGGTGCAACCGCAAAGGAGCCAGACATGCAAAGCCGTAACAAGGTGTTCGACGACCTGTCACAACTGATGACAAACGCGATGGGCGTAGCGCAGGGCGCGCGCACCGAAGCAGAGACCGCCATGAAGGGCATGGTCGACCGTTTCCTCGCTGACCGCGACTTCGTGACCCGCGAGGAGTTCGATGCCGTGCGGACGATGGCCCAGAAGGCCCGCGAAGAGAACGCATCGCTGAAGGCCCGAATCGAGGCGCTGGAAGCAAAGCACGCGGGCGACGTCTAGTCGCCGAACACCTCTGTGAAGGTTTCGCGCAGGGCGACGTCCACGTCGTCCAGCGTGACCGGCAGGCCCAAGTCCACAAGGCTGGTAACGCCGTGGTCCGTGATGCCGCAGGGGACGATTCCGTCGAAGTGGGACAGGTCCGGCTCGACGTTGATGGATATGCCGTGCATCGACACCCAGCGTTTCAGGCGCACACCGATGGCGGCGATCTTGTCTTCTGATGGGGCGCCATCCGCCGCCGTGGGCTTTTCGGGCCGCACGACCCAGACGCCGACGCGGCCTGTCCGGATTTCGCCCACCACGTTGAAGCGGTCCAGTGTCGCGATCACCCAAGCCTCTAGCTGCGCCACGAAGAGGCGCACGTCTCGGCCCCGCGCGCTGACGTCCAGCATCACATAGACCACCCGCTGCCCCGGCCCGTGATATGTATATTGCCCACCGCGCCGCGTCTCATGCACCTCGAATCGGTCGGGATCGGTCAGATCCTCTGCACGTGCAGAGGTGCCGGCGGTGTACAAAGGCGGATGCTCCAACAGCCAGATCAGTTCCGGCGCGCCATCCTCGCGTATCGCGGCGGCGCGGGCTTCCATCTCTGCCACCGCATCGGCGTAGGGAACGGGGCTGTCGGAAATGCGCCACTCGGGCGCGGGAAGGGGGCGATCACGGTCTGTCATGGCAAACCTCATGCCACGGGCGCGCCGCAGAAAAAATCGCTTTTCAACCCGCAGGGCCTTCGTTACACCGCGCGCACCCGGCCCTTGCGGGGGTCAGGGCGGTCGTGGCGGAATGGTAGACGCGCAGCGTTGAGGTCGCTGTGGGGTAACACCCGTGAAGGTTCAAGTCCTTTCGACCGCACCACCGCAAGGCCGGGTCTCTCATACTTGAAGTTATCGCGAGATTCGCAGGCCATTAGACTGCCTGCGTCTGCTAAACTGCCCAAATCGCCCGCTAATCCTGCTTCTTGCGGAATTGCGCGACGGTCGACTTGCATAACGCCCGTCCCTTTGCTTTGGTTCACGCCAACGATTGCAGAAAAAAGCGATCGACCGAAAATGGGGAGACTGCGGTGCTGGACACCCGAAGCGGCAATGCGTTCGTTGAATTCGATCGCGTGCAAAAAAGCTACGACGGCGAAACGCTGGTCGTGAAAGATCTGAACCTTTCCATCGGCAAGGGCGAGTTCCTGACGATGCTTGGGCCATCGGGATCGGGCAAGACGACCTGCCTGATGATGCTGGCTGGGTTCGAAACGGCGACCCACGGCGAAATCCGGCTTGATGGGTCCGAGATCAACAACATCCCCCCGCATAAGCGTGGCATCGGCATGGTGTTTCAGAACTACGCCCTGTTCCCGCATATGACGGTGGCCGAAAACCTCTCATTCCCGCTGGAGGTCCGCAAGATCGGCAAGTCCGAGCGCGAAGAGAAGATCAAGCGCGCTTTGGGCATGGTGCAGATGGGCGACTTCGGCGGCCGCCGCCCCGCCCAGCTTTCGGGCGGTCAGCAGCAGCGGATCGCATTGGCCCGCGCGCTGGTGTTCGAGCCCGAGCTTGTGCTGATGGATGAACCCCTTGGCGCGCTCGACAAGCAGTTGCGCGAGACCTTGCAGTTCGAGATCACGCGCCTGGCCCACGATCTGGGCATCACCGTGGTCTACGTGACGCACGACCAGACCGAAGCGCTGACCATGTCCGACCGCGTTGCGGTGTTTGACGACGGTCGCATCCAGCAGCTTGCCCCGCCGGATGAGCTTTACGAACGGCCGGAAAATAGCTTCGTCGCCCAGTTCATCGGTGAAAACAACACGCTGCAAGGCGTTGTGACCAAGCTGGGCAAGGACCAGTGCGTCGTTAAACTGGACGGAACGGGCGAAGAGATCGACGCCCTGCCCGTCAATGTTTCCAAGGAAGGCGACCGCACGCTGGTGTCGATCCGCCCCGAACGGGTGGAGTTCAATCCCGAATTGGGACCGGATGCGCACACGCTCGACGCCGAAGTGCTCGAATTCATCTACATGGGAGACGTCTTCCGCACCCGCCTGAAAGTGGCCGGTCGGGACGACTTCATCGTGAAGACCCGCAACCGCGCCGATCAGGTGCGCCTGACACCAGGCGACAAGATCAAGATCGGCTGGTTGCCACAGGATTGCCGCGCGCTCGATTCCTGACGCGCGGTATCAACCCTTGCGTCTCTGCCCGGAGCCGAGGGGAAAACTCTTCAAGGGCTACGTTAACAAGGAGAATCTACGTGAAACTCAAGACATCCCTTCTATCCACCGCAGCGCTGTGCATCGCGACCGGCGCCTTCGCCGAAGCGCACAGCGAGATGACGGAAAGCCCCGTCGCCGGTGAGCCGATGGCCAACGAAATGACCGTCGTCTCCTGGGGTGGTGCCTACCAGGCCAGCCAGGACAACGCCTACGTCAAGCCCTACGTCGAGATGAATTCCGACGTGTCCGTGACATGGGACGAATCCTCTGCCGAGGCCGTCGCCAAGCTGCGCGCCATGAACGAGGCCGGTAACATCACCTGGGATCTGGTCGACGTGGTGGCATCCGATGCCATTCGTCTGTGTGACGAAGGCCTGGCCATGGAAGTCGACCACGACGAAATCCTCGCTCCGGCGCCCGACGGCACCGATGCTTCCGACGACTTCGGCGACCTGATCGTGTCCGACTGCTTCATCCCGCAGATCGTGTATTCGACCACCGTCGGCTACCGCACCGACGTCGAAGACTTCAACGGCACCCCGGAAGACATCTGCGCCATCTGGGACACCGAGAACTTCCCCGGCCAGCGTTCGCTGGAAAAGCGCCCCATCGGCAACCTCGAGTGGGCCCTGCTGTGTGACGGTGTCGCCAAGGAAGACATCTACGACGTGCTGGAAACCGAAGAAGGTCAGGACCAGGCGTTCGCCAAGCTCGACGAGATCAAGGACAACGTCGTGTGGTGGTCCGCGGGTGCCGACACGCCCCAGCTGCTCGCCGATGGCGAAGTCGTCATGGGTTCGACCTACAACGGTCGTCTGTTCAGCCTGATCGCCGAGCAGGACCAGCCCGTTGCGATGCTTTGGGACGCGCAGGTCTTCGACCTTGACGGTTGGATCATCCCCGCCGGTCTGGACGACGAAGCGCTGAACCGCGTGAAGGACTTCCTGTGGTTCGCCACGGATACCCAGCGTCTGGCCGACCAGTCCAAGTACATCTCTTACGGTCCCGCCCGTGAGTCGTCCGCGCCGATGGTGTCGACGCACGCCGAGCTGGGCATCGAGATGGCACCGCACATGCCGACCGATCCGGCCAACGCGGAAAACACCTTCCTCTACAACTACGAATGGTGGGCCGACTACCGTGACGATCTGGACGCCAAGTTCCAGGCGTGGCTCGCACAGTAATAGCGGCGCTTGAATAACGGGGCAGGGCGGGTCGATCCCGCCCTGCTTCTTAAAACGAAGGCCCGACAGAAGGCCGACACTTATTCGACGGGGATCCGACATGCCAAAAGGCTACATCATCGGTCATATCAAGGTGACGGACCCCGAGGGGTATCCAGAATACGTCCGCCGCGACACGCCAATCCTTGAAAGCCACGGCGCGCGTTTCATCGTTCGCGGAGGCCAATCCGAGACGCCCGAAGGCGTCGAGATGGGCCGCCACGTCGTGATTGAATTCGACAGCTATGAGGCCGCGAAAGCCGCCTACAACGATCCGGATTATCAAGAGGTTGCGGACATTCGCCGCAGATGCGCCGAGTCGACGATCATCCTGGTGGAGGGCGCGGAATGAGCAGCGCAACAGACGCCGACGCCTTTACAGGCGCCACCCCCGACAACGCGATCCGCGACGCCGACCGCGCCGAAGGTGGCCCGGTCCTGGCCGCCGATGGACGCCCGCTGAAAGCATCCCTGTCCCGCTCGCTGCGTCGTTCGAAGCTGCGCGCCCTGATGCTGATCGCACCGCTTCTGATCTTTATCCTCGTCACCTTCATTGCCCCCATCGCGGACATGCTGTTCCGCTCGGTCGAGAACGACATCGTCAGCCAGACCCTGCCGCGCACCGTCGTGTCGCTGGAAGAGTGGGACGGTACCGGCGAGCCGTCCGAGGAAACCTACCGCGCCTTGGCCGCCGATCTGATGGTGGCGACAGAGCTGAAAAACCATACCCGCCTTGGTAGCCGCTTGAATTACGAGACGACGGGCATGTCGTCGCTGTTCCGCAAGACCGGGCGCAACGCGGATGAGTTCGGCGAAGTCCCGATGGAGCAATTCTTCGACCTGAACGAGGCTTGGGAAGACCCTGCCGTCTGGGTTTCGATGATGGCCGATCCGGCGTGGGTCGAACGGCAGGCCGACTGGGCCGAGCGCAAGGCCGAAGTCGAAGCCGCGCAAGACGCCGCCGAGACCCGCGAAGAACAGCGCGCGCTGGAGTTCACGGAAGTCGAACCGCCGTTCCGAATTGCGTCCGCCGCGCAAGAAGCGCTACCGCGCACGGCCCGCGCCTACCTGCAATTCGGTCAGACGATCCAAAGCGTGGATGAAGACAGCCCGACCGAAGAAGAACCCTGGGCCATCGTTTACCAAGCCCTCTATGAAGATCTTGAGAACGGCGCGACCGGAGCGGGTCTGGGGCAGGATGAATTGCTGTCCGAAGCCGCAGCTGCCGTCGGAGATTTCGAGGTCCTGCCCGCCCGTGAATTCTTCGTGGAAGAGGTGGACGACGACTGGGCCGATAATCAGGTCTGGGGCACGATCAAGGCGTTTTCATCGCCCTATACGGCTGGCTATTTCCTGTCGTCCGTCGACTATCGCCTGACCCCGCAGGGTGTAGAACAAGCACCCGACGATCAAAAAATCTATGGACTGTTGTTCCAGCGCACGATGTTCATGTCACTGACGATCATGTTCAGCTGCATCCTGCTGGGCTACCCCATCGCGTTCCTGCTTTCGAACCTGCCGCTGCGCACGTCGAACCTGCTGCTGATCCTTGTGTTGCTGCCGTTCTGGACCTCGCTTCTTGTCCGGACGTCCGCATGGAAGGTGTTGCTGCAACAGCAGGGTGTCATCAACGACATCCTCGTCTGGATCGGTCTGGTGGGTGATGGTGATCGGCTTCAGCTGATCAACAATCAGGCCGGCACGATCATCGCGATGACGCATATCCTGCTGCCGTTCATGATCTTGCCGCTTTACTCGGTGATGAAGACGATCCCGCCCTATTACGTGCGTGCCGCCAAGTCGTTGGGCGCCACGAACTGGACGGCCTTCTGGCGGGTCTACTTCCCGCAGTCCGTGCCGGGCATCGGCGCGGGCTGTATCCTCGTGTTCATTCTGTCGATCGGCTACTATATCACGCCCGAAATCGTCGGAGGCACGACCGGCACGTTCATCTCGAACCGGATCGCCTATCACATCTCCAGCTCTTTGAATTGGGGTTTGGCGGCGGCGCTGGGGACCATCCTGCTCGCCGTGGTTCTGCTGCTTTACTACGTCTACGACCGCATCGTCGGCATCGACAACGTCAGCCTGGGTTAAGGGAGAAACACCATGGAACTGCCCCCCTATGCCACGCTGGGCCAGAAGATCTGGCACTACACGTTCCTGACGATCTGCGGGCTGATCTTCTTCTTCCTGATCGCGCCGATCCTGACGATCATCCCGCTGTCGTTCAACGCAGAGAACTTCTTTACTTTCACGCCGGGCATGCTGGCGCTGGATCCGGACGCTTACAGCCTGAAGCACTACCAGGACTTCTTCACCAACAGCCAATGGCAGGCGGCAATGTGGAACTCGATCCAGATCGCGCCAGTGGCGACGCTGCTGTCGGTGTCGCTGGGGACGTTGGCCGCCGTTGGCCTGTCACAGTCACATGTGCCATTCCGGCGGGCGATCATGGCGATCCTGATCTCTCCGATGATCGTGCCGCTGATCATTTCGGCAGCGGGCATGTACTTCTTCTACAGCCGCATCGGCCTGCAGGGCACCTACATCGGCGTCGTTCTGGCGCACGCCGCACTTGGCATTCCCTTCGTCATCATCACCGTGACGGCGACTCTGGTGGGCTTCGACAACTCGCTCACGCGCGCATCGGCCAACCTTGGGGCAGGCCCCGTGCGAACGTTCTTCAAGGTGCAGATGCCTTTGATCCTGCCGGGCGTGATTTCGGGCGGTCTATTCGCCTTCATTACGTCTTTCGACGAGGTGGTCGTGGTGCTGTTCGTGGGCTCTGCCGGTCAGAAGACCCTGCCGTGGCAGATGTTCATCGGCCTACGAGAGCAGATCAGCCCGACGATCCTTGCGGTCGCCACCATCCTTGTCGTGTTGTCGATCATGCTGCTGACAGGTGTGGAACTGCTGCGCCGCCGGTCCGAGCGTCTGCGGGGTATGTCACCCGGCTGACCAGTGGCATCGTTGTTTGGAAAAGCCCGATCTCTGAAACAGAGGTCGGGCCTTTTTTTATTCAAGCATCCGCCGCATCGCCGCCGCCGATGCGCTCCAAAATTGTGATGTCCTGATGCTCGATCAGTGCCCCGGCTTTGGCAAGACCGTTCGTAATATGATCGGCGGCAAGATGCGCTTCCAGATCCTCGCGGCTTTCCCACTCTTCCATGAAGACGAAACGACGCGGATCGTCCTGTGCGCGATTAAGCGCGTAGCTGACGCAACCCTTGTCCTTCATCGTCGGTGCGATGACGGACTTGAACAGCTCTTCCAGCTCGGCTTCATGGCCCTTTTTCGCTGTGAAAACGGCGGTGACGAATGTGCGCATGTCTCATCCTCCCTGATGACCCCTTACAAGGTAGTCAGGGCAGCACAATTAACCACAACCAGATCGACAGAAGCGATACGGCTGTTCCGATCAGCACGCCCGACGCGGCAGAGCGTTGGGCGGTACCGTAGATGCTGGCGAAGATGTAGGTGTTGACCCCCGGCGCCATGGCCGCTGTCAGCACGACGGCGCGAAGCTGATCCACCGATAGGCCGAACAGGAGCGATACGCCGTAGCCAATGGCCGGGTGCAGCACCAAGGAGGCCGCGCAGATCATGCCGATGATGCGGACATCGCCCTCGGGTTTGTAACGATACAGGATGCCGCCCAAGCCGAACAGGGCGGCGGGCAGGGCGGCGCGGATGATCAGGTCCAGCGCGTCGCCGATGACGCGCGGGATCGGCATGCCGGTCAGATTCACGATAAAGCCAAGTGCGATGCCGATGACCAGCGCGTTGTGAAACATCGCGCTCACGACCTTGCGGGGCAGTCCGGCCATGGGCTCTCCACGGGCGCGGACCATCTCCATGACAGTGACGCCGAGAAGGTAGCAGAACGGCGCGTGGACGGCGATGATCGCGTAGTTGAAGCGCAGCGCATCGGTGCCGAAGGCGCGTTCGGCAATGGGCAGGCCCAGCAGGACAGAGTTGCTGAACAGACCGCAAAAGCCGATGGCGACCGAGTCCTCCCAAGTCCGCCCCAGCGCGCGCGCGCCGAATAGGCCGAAGATGAAGCCGGACGTTGCGCCCAGATAGAAGGCCAGCAGCATCGGGACAGAAAATTCAGCGCCAAGGTCGATTTCCGCGATGGCGCGAAACAGCAGGCAGGGGATTGCAAAGCCTTGGGTGAATCGCATCAGCCCGTCGACCGCGCTATCCGCAAAGAGGCCCCGCCACACGGCCAAGTATCCTGCCCCGATCACAATGAAGACGGGCAGGATGACGTCGAGAAGCGCGGTCATGCGTCGTCCAGCGTCAGGACCATCATGTCATAGGCGGGTTCGATATGATCGGGCGTCTCGGCACGCACGGTCTCATAGTCCAGATCGTTGTGCATGTTGGTCAGCACGGCGCGCTTGGGCTGCGCGCGGGCGATCCACTCCAGCGTGTTGTCCAGATGCGAATGGCTTGGGTGAGGGCTACGGCGCAAAGCGTCAACGACCCAGATATCCAGGTTTTCCAGCGCCTTCCACGTTGTGTCGGGCAGCGCGCCCGCGTCCGGCAAATAGGCCAACCCGCCGATGCGAAAGCCGAGAGCATCGATATTTCCGTGGTGTGCGATGAAGGGCGTCAGGGTGATGTCGCCCCCCTTGCCAGTGATCGTCACCGGCCCGTTGATCGCGTTCATCTGCAGGATCGGCGGGTAGTCCGAACCCTTTGGCGTCTCGAACACGTAGCTGAACCGCTGCAACAGGTCCGCGCGCGTCGTGTCGTCAGCCCAAACCTTCACGCGCTCGCGGGTGTTGATGACGATCATGCGCAGGTCGTCGATGCCGTGGCAGTGGTCCGCGTGGGAATGGGTGAAGACCACGCCATCGACGGCGCCGATGCCAGCGTCCAGAAGTTGTTCGCGCAGGTCCGGCGAGGCGTCGATCAGAACGCGGGTGGTGCCTTCGGGCTCGATCCGTTCCACCAGCATAGAGCAGCGGCGGCGGCGGTTCTTCGGGTTCGCGGGATCGCACGCACCCCAATGCCCACCGATTCGCGGCACACCACCGGACGAGCCGCAGCCAAGAATAGTGAATCGCAGGCTCATGCGGCTTTCCGGAACAGGCGCGCGAAATTCTCTTCGGTCTGCTTGGCGAAGTCCTCATAGGACAGGCCGAAGGTCTCGGCCGCGGCGCGGGCCGTGTGGGCGACGAAAGCCGGTTCGTTGCGCTTGCCGCGATGGGGCGGGGGGGCAAGGTAGGGGCTGTCGGTCTCGACAAGGATGCGATCCAGCGGTGCGGCGGCGAAGATATCGCGCAATTCGCTGGATTTCTTGAAGGCGGTGATGCCGGACATGGACAGGTAGAACCCGAGGCCAAGCGCCGTTTGCGCCAGTGCCGCGCTAGACGAAAAGCAATGCATCACGCAATCGAATGCGCCGTTGGCGTGCTCTTCGGTCAGGATCCGCGCCATGTCTTCGTCGGCATCGCGCGAATGGATGATCAAGGGTAGGCCGGATTGGCGGCAGGCCTCCATATGGATGCGCAGGCTGTCCTGCTGCGCGTCCATTGAATTGCGCGAATAGTGATAATCCAGACCCGTTTCACCGATTCCGACCATCTTGGGATGCGCGGTAAGTGCAAGAATCTCGTCCACGCTGACCATTGGCTCGTCGCCCGCGCTCATCGGATGTGTCCCGGCTGCCCAATAGACAGGGGCGTGCGCTTCGGCGATGGCGCGCACTTGGTCGGCTTGCCGCAGCTTGGTGCAAATCGTCACCATGCGGTGCACGCCGGCCTCTGCCGCGCGCGCGACGAATTCGGCTTGCGCGCCGTCGAAGTCCGGGAAGTCCAGGTGGCAATGGCTGTCGGTGATCGGAGTCATGGTTCAGCCGCGCACTGTGGCGCGGCCCGTGTTGTTGATCATCAGGCCGCTATCTAGGACCAGGGATGACGGGTCAAGGTTGACTGCCCGCCCATGCGCGATCCGGGCCGAGACCTCGGCGGCCAGTTCCGCCCACGCGCGTCCTGCGTTTGCATCGGGGGCAAGGCGGGCGAGCACATCGGCCTCTCCCCGCGCGGCTTCCGCATCGGGGGGAAGGCCCGCGCCCTGGCGGGCCAGGCGCGACAGCAGCAGGTCGAGCAGGCGCGCCAAGGCGTCCATCTTCCCGCGTCCTGCCGCGCCGTTCAGGCCGGTCGTCAGCTTTAGCAGGCGTTGGCGGTCGATTTCCGGAACGCCGCCCGCAAGCGCAACGAGATCGGCGTAAAGCTTCGGGCCATCCTCTTGCAGCAGCCGTGCTGCCTCTCCGACCGAACCAGAGGCGAGTTGCGACAGGCTGGCCGCGTCCACGGACGGCTCCAGTCCCGCTTGTTCGATGGCAGCGCCCAGGTCGGTAGCGTTCAGCGGTTGCAGGGCAAGGGTGCGGCAGCGCGAACGGATCGTGGGAAGCAGACGGGCAGGGGCGTGGGCGATCAGCAGGAAGGTTGTGCGGGCAGGGGGTTCTTCGACCAGCTTCAGGATCGCGTTGGCAGCCTGCGGGTTCAGTTGATCGGCAGCGTCCACAATGACCACGCGCTGCCCGCCATCCGTTGCCGACATATGCAGGAAATCGCGCAGGCCGCGTGCCACATCGACGGTGATGTCACGCCGTTCGGTGCCGGTGGGCGACAGGGTCGGCCGCATCAGGAACAGCGACGGCTCGGACAGCGCACGGGTGCGGGCGGTGACCGGGTGATCGGGTGGTAGATCGAGCGTGTCTGACCCGCCGAACATGCCACCGCGTTCTGGTCCCGCGATCAGAAAGCGCGCGATACGCCACGCGAGCGTCGCCTTGCCGATACCGCGCGGGCCGGTCAGCAGCCACGCGTGGTGCATCCGGTCGTCGTTCCATGCCTCTAAAACCGTGCGCTCGGGCGCGGCGTGGCCGAACAGCTGCTCGGTGTGGCGCGGGTGGGGCACGCCTTCGACGCGGTCCGGCTCGTATGGGGTGTCGTCGCTCATTCCGGCAGCCCTAGCACGCAGCGGGCAGCGCGGCGACCACATCGGCGGCCACGACATCCGGTGCGCGATCGCCGTCGATGACCGCGATGCGGTCTGTGGCGGCGGCAAGGTCCAGAAAGCCCTGCCGCATCCGGGCCTGCATATCGACGCCGAAGGATTCGAACCGTTCTTCCTTCCCCTGCCGACTCAGTGCGCGGCGCAGGCCGGTTTCGGGGTCCATGTCGATCAGGAAGGTCCGGTCTGGCTCAATCCCGATGACAGCGTCGTGCAGCGTATCGACAAGGCCGCGCAGATCGCCGCGGGTTAGGCCTTGGTAAACACGAGTGGAGTCGGCAAAGCGGTCGCAGATCACTACGGCACCGCGCGCGACAGCGGGACGGATCAGCCGTTCAAGATGGTCACGACGGGCGGCGGTGAAGAGCAGTAGTTCGGTGGTGGCGGACCAGCGGTCGGGATCGCCCTCCAGCACCAGCCTCCGGATTTCCTCGGCCCCGTTGGAACCGCCCGGCTCACGCGTCAGCACGACCTCGCGGCCTTGGGCGGACAGGTGCTCGGCCAGCATCCGGGCCTGCGTGGATTTGCCCGACCCGTCGATCCCCTCAAAGCTCAGGAACAGGCTTGGCGCGCTCACTCTGCGGCGGGCTCTGCGGTTTCGGGGTCGGCCTCGTCACTTTCCATCGCGCGGGCCAGCAGTACGTTCGCGGCCGTCTTCATGCGCGGCATGAAGCCGCCTTTCGCGACGGCAGAGGCTGCGACCAGCGGCACCTCGGTGTCCGGCAGACCAGCGATCTTGATGAGCAGCGTACCCACTTCGGCACCCTCGGCGATCGGCGCGCGCAGCGGACTGTCGAAACGTGCTTCTGCAATGACGTTGTCTTGCTCCAGCGCCGGAATCAGCATGGTGCGGCCGTCACCGGCGACCAGATCGACGGTGCTCTGCTGCCCAAGCCATACGTCCGCGGTGGCGATGGAACGACCTTCTTGAACGATCTCACGCTCTACGAATTGGCGGAAGGCCCAGTTGACGATCCGCTCGGATTCCTCACGCCGCGCGCGCTCGCTATCAAGGCCGGTGATGACGAAAACGATGCGCCGGTCTCCCTGCGCGGCAGAGCCGACAAGGCCGTAACCAGCCTCGGAGGTGTGGCCGGTCTTCAGCCCGTCCGCACCGATGCCAAGGCCCAACAGCGGGTTGCGGTTCGTGGTGTTGGCCGGCGCGCGGTTGTCAAAAGCGAACTCTTTCTGCGCGAAATAGCCGTAGTAGTCGGGGAATTCGTTGATCAGCCGCTCGGCCAGAATACCCAAGTCCTGCATCGACATGCGCTGGTCCGGATGCGGCCAGCCCGATGCGTTGGCGAAGGTCGAATTCATCATCCCAAGATCGCGGGCGCGGTCGGTCATCTGGCGGGCAAAGGCCTCTTCCGTACCGGCCAGCCCTTCGGCGACCACGACGCAGGCGTCGTTGCCGGACATGACGATGATGCCTTGGATCAGTTCTTCCACCGTGGGACGGTCACGTTCGTTCAGGAACATGGTCGAACCGCCCATGGCCTTGGCCTTCGACGATACGCCGAAGCGTGTGTCCATCTGCACGCGACCGTCTTTCAGCGCCTCGAACAGCATGTTCAGGGTCATCAATTTGGACATGGACGCAGGCGGCAGCGGCACATCGGCGTTCTTGGACAGAAGAACTGTGCCGGTCGAGATGTCCTTGACGTAGGCGCCGGTGGCGTTGGTATCGAAACCCTGCGCGTGCAGGCCGATGGTGGTGGCCAGCAGGATCAGGGCGGATCGTAAAAATGTCATGGCTGGTGCTCCCATGGTGTTCAGCGGCAGCCTATCAGCCCGAAACGAAATACGCATCCGAGAAGCCAAGCCCCTTCACGGTTTCGAGATCGGCCGCCCGCGCGCCCGAGTTCGCCGCCGGGCCAACGGTGACGCGGAAGAAGGTTTTCCCGGCGGTGCGCTGTTCGTTGATCGTTGGCGTCAGACCCGCGCTGCGCAGGGCGGTCGCGGTGTTTTCGGCGTTTCGCTCTACGCTGAAGATACCGATCTGAATGAACGGTTTGGACAGGCTACTGCTCTGCGTGCTGACCGAGGCCGGGGCGCTGACCGGGGCCGGCGCCACGGGCGGTTCGGAAGAGGCCAGCGGCGTGTCGTTATCGAGAGATGCGGTTTCCACCGGCGGGGGGGTCCCCAGTCCTGTCGAAGCAGCCGGTGTTGCGCCGTTCGATTGCTCTTCACGGCGCAGCGCCGTGACGTTCAGTTGCGACGGCGTACCGGCCTGCATCTGAAGCGCTTCTGCCGCATCCGAGCTGACCTGGAGCGCAGGGCCCGGCAGATCGCCGTCCCGCCGGAACAGCGCGCCGATGACGAACTGTCCGTTGGCCTCGTTGCGGATGATGACGCGCTCTGGCTCGTCCGTGTCTGGATGCGCGACCCAGACACCACCCAAGGATGGCCGCCCGTCCCAAACGCCCGCGTCGGCAACCTGAAACACCTCTGGCGCCTCGACGTCGCGCTCAACAAGTCGCTGGGTCGTGGCCCCGCGCACGGTGTCGCTGCCATCCTCATTCCCACCGCCGACGCAGCCCGTCATAAGCGCTGCGACGGCGCAAATCGTGATAAGGCGTGTGCCCATGTTCGTGCCTCTAACCGCTCTGATCCGCGCCTGTGCCGACGCTGTTGTCCCGAGCTTACTCCAGCGCGGAGCATCTGAAAAGCGCGCGCATTCCGCCTCGGCGTTCTTCCACCGTCTTTTCAACCACGCGCGATGGCGTTATCGGTGCCCGCACCGGAGGTTTGGCAGAGTGGTCGAATGCGGCGGTCTTGAAAACCGTTGGGCGTGAGAGCGTCCCGTGGGTTCGAATCCCACAGCCTCCGCCACTCAAAGAATACAATCGTAAGTTACTGAATTGATTGAGTAATTCTATCTCGCAGCAGGCTTTACCACCCACGCTTACCACCCACGACAAGAGGTTTTCTGAGAGCAGTTCAAGCTTGGTAGCAGATAGTTCTCCGAGCATCGCATGTCGGCTTTGACTAAATGTGGTGCTACCTGCTAGCGATTGATCAGTATGGATGTGGGTTCACAAGATATGACAGTACTGTCTCAGCCGGAAACATATATGCCCACCTACTTAGTTGGTGACGCTTCGGACCATCTGCGGAATATCTCCGATGAAACTGTTGATTTGATTGTCTCCTCTCCACCTTACAATATCGGTAAAAGCTACGAGAAGCAGAGCCGACTTACGCTTGAAGAATACCTGCTATGGCAAACTGATGTTTTGAAGGAGCTTGCCCGCACCCTCAAACCAACAGGTAGCCTATGCTGGCAAGCCGGTACCTACGTAAATGCAGGAAATTTGCTTCCCTTAGACATTCCCTTCTATAGCATAATAAATTCGCTGGGCTTGCAGCTTCGCAATAGGATCGTTTGGCGCTTCAATTTTGGTCTCAATAGCGATAGGCGCTTTTCCGGAAGATATGAGACAGTTCTGTGGTTCACTAAATCCGACAGGTACAAATTCAATTTAGATCCTGTGCGTATTCCGCAGTTATATCCGGGCAAGCGACATTCCGCCTCTCATCGGGAAAAATCGGGCAAGCTAAGCGGAAACCCGAAAGGTAAAAATCCCTCTGACGTTTGGGAGTTCGATGCTAAGAAGGATTTCTTAGAGAATCCAATTTGGGACTTTCCAAATGTCAAAAATAACCATCCTGAAAAAGAAGATCATCCGTGTCAGTTCCCAATCGAGCTGGCCGAAAGATGCGTTCTAGCGTTTACAGACGAAAATGATCTTGTTCTTGATCCATTTGTTGGAACAGGATCGACTGCTTTAGCCGCGCAGAAGCAGAAGCGAAGGTCAATTGGGATCGACAAAGAGAAGAGCTTCGTGGATATATCTAAGAGTAGGTCTGAAAAGATTTGTGACGGCACTCTTCGTATTCGTCCAATCGGAAAGCCGATTGCTAGGCCTTCTCAGAGCGCCAAGGTCGCTCGGATCCCCGCAGAGTGGAAGGAAATAGAATAATGGCTTCGACGGCGAGGAAAATTACGACACGAAAGCCAAAGAAGCGAAAGAAGCTATCTGAAGAAGAGCGGAGGCGGAATAGAATTGAAAGTTCGCATAAGAGAACGGTTCGTACCACCTTTGCAAATGCTGGATTTGTTCGAATTGCATGTGTTTGTGATAAAGAGTTTACATTCAATCATGTTACGTCGGATTTCGATGACTGCTTCGTTCACGAAAACATCGTAATTCTGACGGAGTACACGACCTCCGCAGAGAGCAAGGTTGGCGATCATATCAAAGGGAAACAGGGTGTCTATAACGAGGTCCTCAAAGATCCTGCAGCCTTTGTAAAATTCTTAAAGCTTACGTTTCCTGAGATTTCCAAGAATCTGCATGGTAGATTCAAAGATCACCACATGAAAGTGAAGATATTGTACTGCTCTTTGAATTCGGTGAAGCAGCAGCATAAAAGTCTTGTTCCGGATGTGACCTTTTTCGATTACCACATAGCAAAGTACTTCGAAACTGTTTCCAAAGCGACGCGATCCTCGTCACGATTTGAGGTTTTGGCCTTTCTCGGCCTTCAGAACTCCGATGTTGGAAACGCCGCATTGAGCTTTTCGGGGAACAAGCAATCCCAGAGCTTTCATTGCTCTATACTTCCAGAAACTCATTCTAATTTCGGCCAAGGCTTTAAGGTTGTCTCTTTTTACGCTAGTCCGTCCGCAATTTTGGAACGGGCCCATGTTTTGAGGCGATATGGTTGGAGAAAGGGTGAAAGCGCCTATCAACGATTAATTAGTGTCAAGAAAATTCAAGATATTCGAAGGTACTTGCTTGGCGAAAAACGTGTTTTTGTGAATAATATTATCGCAACTTTGCCAGCGGAGACAAAGCTTCTCGATGGGGAAGGCGATACCGTTAAGCCTGAGCTCATTCAGGAAACCAAGCCAGGAACCATACAGTTACCGCAAGAATTCAACACTGTAGGATTGATCGACGGTCAGCATCGGGTCTATTCGTATCATGAGGGTGGACTGAAAGAAGAAATGATTCGGGAGATGCGTGAGCAGCAGAACCTTCTAGTCACAGGAATAATCTTCCCCAAGGGGATGAGTGAAACCGATAAGCTGAAGTTTGAAGCGAAGTTATTTCTTGAGATAAACTCTAATCAGATGTCTGCCAAGTCAGAGATCAAGCAGGAAATCACCAGTATTCTTGATCCATTCTCCCCTGACTCCGTATCCCGAATAGTCATCGGAAAGCTGAATGACTCATCTGGCCCGCTCCAAGATGCTTTTCAGCAGTTCGATTTTCAGAAAGACAGGATGAAAACGTCGAGCGTTGTCAGCTTTGCATTGAAGCCGCTGGTAGCACCTTCGGGACCGCTCTTTCCGCGGGCGAGTGGAGAAATTCAGGAAAAGTTCAAGGCCAAGAGCGACGATGGCTTGCGCGACTATACTGACTTCTGCTGTAGCGAGATAAACAAGATATTCTCTGCGGTGAAAAAGAACTTGGCAGATGAGAAGTGGACTTCTGATCGAAAGGTCGAAGACCGGTTCTTGACCACGAGAAATGTGAACTCAATCATCGCAGCGTTGCGGAACTTGGTAAGAGACACAGAGCCGCTCTCATTCGATCAGTATGACAATGCGCTGTCTACGTTCGGAAGTTTCGATAGCAGCAGTTTCGGATCGTCGCGTTACAATGCAATGGGTGAGAGTATTTACTTAAAGTTTCTACGTCCAGTGGCCAACTTGGCTCCCCGACGATGAACTTTGCGTGTTGTCTTGGTGGGCGATAGCACACAATGGATCCGGAGAGCACAGTAGACCACCCTCATCGCTTATCTAGTGCTGGTGATCAGTCGATACACTGACGTTCTCGCGATACCTAAGCGCTGGGCGATCTGTGTGGCTCCAAGCCCTTCAGCCTTGAGTCTCTGCACCTCAGCCGCATCAATCTTCGGTTTCCTGCCCTTGTAGACGCCAGCCTTCTTTGCCTTGGTTATCCCTTCCATTTGACGCTCTTTCCTGAGGTTCGTCTCGAACTCGGAGAAGACCCCAAGCATCTGGAAGAACGCCTTGCCAGCGGCTGTGCTGGTGTCCACGGGCTGTTCGGTAGCTTTGAGGGCAACTTGGCGCTCCTGAAGGCTCTCAGCGAGTGTCTGAAGGTCTGAGACCGAACGGGCCAGCCTGTCGATCCGTGTGACGATAAGCTCATCGCCGGGGCGGAGGAAGTCTAGGAGCGTATTGAGCTCGTGGCGTCCCTTTCGGCTAGTGCCACTGACCTTCTCTTCTCTGATGATCTCGCATCCAGCCGCCTTCAGGGCTTCTCTCTGAAGCTCCAAGCTCTGTCCGGTGGAAGAGACCCGTGCATATCCATACGTTGCCATGTCGTTTGTCCTTTTTGGTTCTAGACCCTGATACAAAGCTGTTCCGAAAACCAAAAACCGACCCTAATGAAACGCGCTGGGCGTCTCACTGGATCGGTTCGTTTGGGTATACTCATTCGGAACACCGTAGAGCGCCTATCGCGCCACTCGGATTTGATGAGGGGGCTTTGGGTCGTTTCAGCGCCGTTTGGAAGGGGGTGGGGGTTTGAGAAGACCAGTTCAAAAAAGAGGGAGGCTTTACTCTTTTTATTATCCCTTTCGAGCGACCTCCTCAAAAGCTGTAAACGGGCAAAACGCTTGCTTAAACGGTGTTTAGCATCCGTGAGCGGCTTGGATGGCCCTGAGAGGCTCTTAGCGACTCACTCAGGGCCTTTGTGTGGTGCTTCTTGGGGAGGGTAAGTGATGGGATGCAAGTGCGCTCATACGGCGCTCTGAGAGCCCCTATGGAGGTGACCCATCTAGGACTTGGTAAGTCAGTGGATACCCTTACGGGGCGCAGTAAGCCTTTTGGGTGGTCTTGGGGTTTTTCTGTCGTCACCCAGAGAGCCAGAGATACTCATATTTGATATTAGATATATGAGACAAAGGGTATCCTGTGTGGTTCCTTAAGTTCCCAAGGCACCCAAACCCACCCACAGTCAGCTTTATACGACTTTCGGAGAAACCCCGATTATGTTCTCGAACGCATTGATGATAGCATCTTTAGCTACGGCGAAGGCGGATCTCGGAACAATCAAACTATCATGTACCGGCAAACTAGGAATGCCTTGTTCCCACAGGTTCTGCATAGCCTTCAAGAGCGCCTCAGCTTCAAGATACTGAACGATACCCCATCCTGTGGTGCTCTCCTCCAACCGTTCGAGAAATGGCAAAGCCTCCACAATGGCTACCCAGACCTCCGTCACCGGAGGAACCTGAGTCCTATGACCATCGTAACATTCGGCTAGCTCACTCTTCGTCTCTGGCTTCCATCTTTTAGGAGGGCCACACTTACCAAGGGCGACAAGCATAGCCGCCTTGATGACCTTCCTCCGATATCCTTCGATTGCGTAAGGATCGCTTGGAAGCGGTTCATTTACTCCGAGAAGGTGGTGGATAATCGTTGGGTGGCTTGCCTTAACGTCAACCTCAACAGTGGCTTCACCGTCGATTATGATCTTTGCTCTCTCAGAGCTACTCAATTTTTGGTAGCTGTCTGCTCCGAGAGCGAAGAACCTACCTCCAGTCTTGTAATCGCATTTGCCATCGCCGTTGGCCCGAAAAACTCTTCTAAGTTGGGGGCGGCGGGCAAAGCTGAACGTATGTTGGGAGAGGTCAAAGTTGAGCCGGTCAACGATCTCTTTATGACGCCTATGTTCAGCCGATGTGCGATGAATTAATATGCCATCGCTGGTCTTGACCACAAGGGAATCAAAGTCGCTAGGTTCAACGTCGTAGTGGTCCCAAAGAGTCTGAGGTGTGATATCTGACTCTCGACACAATCGCACCAGCTGTGGAGTCGCTCGGAATCTCGTAGCTCTTTTTATTATTTGGTCCGTCGGTCCCTCAAAGTCCTCTGTATACTGGAAGCCGGGGCGCTCTTCTATCAAACCCATCACTTGCCAAGTACGTCGTATCCTTTCGAACAACTTTTTTGTAGTTCTGGTGGGCTCAAAGTTTCGCCCAACGGGTCTAAAGATGAAACCTGCAGACGCGATGTGGCCTTGTCCTAGTATTAAATCGCATGTGAAAGATTCTATTGTGCGATACAGGCCTTCCCGATCTTTTGGCTTCGGCTTTCGAGATTTTAGTTTATTTTCGAGTTCAAACTCGATTGTTCTATCAAGCATCATGCTGATAAGTTCTCTGGCGGTATCGCTTACAGCAGTGGCGTTCAGTTCGGCACGGGATGCCTCTTCCAAGACTGAGCCGATATCCTGCGCATCTATGGTTGTGAAAGGTTGCAGTTGGTCCGCAGTGATAGAGAAAGCCGAACTTGCCTTCGTGTGGCTCCGCGACCAATCGCTGAAGATAGTTGCTGTGTCGGGTTTCACATGGCTGAAGTTGGTAATCGTCGGTTGCATATTTGATCCTTCGAACGAAAGAAGCCGCCCGAACGTCTGTCCGAGCGGCTGGTTGGAATTTGTGACGAAGGGAGCTGCCTAAAGTGCGCTAACTTGGCAAAGAGGGTTCCCTTTCGTCATACGCGTCCACTTAAAGGTACGCCGAAGAATAGGTGAAAAAGGTGATTAGCGACGCCCCTGCGCAATCTTCTATGAGTAGCTGATCAGGTTAATCGCCTCTAACCTGCTGTTGAGGTTCGTGCCTCCGGAGTAAAGGCCGTAGGTCATCGTGTTCTTCTGGTGACCTAAAATATCAGCGCTAATGTTTTCGGGCACTCCAGCTTGCTCAAGTAAGGTCGCAACAGTTTTTCTAATACTGTGAAAAACCTTAGATGGGCCGTGTCCTTGATCTATCTTCAGCCTACCAAACCTCTTTCCGATAGCGTCTGAGCGAGTCCCGTGCTTTGTCGCCACAAGCCCAGACAGAAGGAAGTCATCGTTTTGAGATTCGAGAAGCCTTGAAATCGTGCTTTTCAGTTCGTTGTGTATTGGAATTATACGGTTCCCAGCGGGAGTTTTGCTTTCTCGGTAAGTTATACTGTCGCCTGATATGGGCTCTGTTGCACAAATCCACTGCTGAGCGGCCTTCCCCTTTCCCCGGACGGGCTCATTCTACGGCTTCAGTGACAGGAATGCCGAGCGCGGTGAAGCCGTTCAGGACGGCCACACGGACTTGGAACTCCGCAACCTGCCGGTCGAAGTCGCGCGCCATGAGGCGCTGACCCAGCAGTTTGACACAGTGCATCTTTGTCTCGACGCGGCTTCGGCGGTGGTAGCCGCTCCATCGTCGCCAGATGGTTCGGCCGAAGCGTTTCGATGCGCGTAGGGCTTCGTTGCGGGCGGCCGCCCCGGGGCTGTCGGGCTTCCAGGGCTTGCCATTCCTCCGAGGCGGAATGATCGCAGCAGCGCCACGAGCAGCGATGGCATCGTGGCACTTGCGGGTGTCGAAGGCTCCGTCAGCGGTGACGCTGGCGATCTCCTGATCAGGCGGTATCTGGTCGAGTAGCTCGGGCAGCATGGGCGCATCGCCCACAACGCTTGTGGTGAACTCGGCGGCGCGGATTTCCAGTGTTTGCTCGTCAATACCGATGTGGATCTTGCGCCAGACCCGACGCTTCGTGCCACCGTGCTTGCGTGCATTCCACTCCCCTTCGCCCTCGACCTTGATCCCGGTGCTGTCGATCAAGAGGTGCAGCGGCCCTTGTGAGCCACGATAGGGTATGTTGACCTTCAGGGACCTCTGGCGCCGCGACAGCGTGCTGAAGTTGGGCACCGCCCAGTTAAGGTCGATCAGCCGCAGGAGGCTTTCGACGAACCCTGTCGTTTGCCGCAGCGCCATGCCGAACAGCACCTTCATGGTCAGGCAGGTCTGGATCGCGGCATCGCTATAGTCAGGCTGTCGACCGCGTTTGCCGGTCGGCGCAGCCTCCCAGATCATGGCTGGATCGAACCAGATCGTCAGCGAGCCGCGGCGCTTGAGCGCTGCGTTATAGGAAGGCCAGTTCTTGGTCTTGTAGGCGGGGGGTGTGGGTCTGCTCATGCCCTCGGGCTACCACGCTGGATTCACAAGATGAATCCCTCACCGGATTTGTGCAACAGAGCCCCTGATATGTCACTATGTCTTACTGAGCAGATTTCCTCGATTCGCATCCCTGTCCACATTCCAATAGTGATCAGGTCTGCCAACTTTGTATCCCCTTTCTGGGCCGCCTTGTCCCTGAGTTGTACGACCTCTGCCGGACTAAAGGGTTGTCGTTTCTCTTTCTTATCTGCCTTTGAGCTATTCGCTTTTGTTGGCGCGGCCTCAGAGAATGGGTCGGTTTCGCTGGACACAAAGTCTTTGCGGGCAAGGAACTTCCAGTACATTCTGCAAGCTGAAAGAATTCTCCGGATGGTACTCGGACTGAGCCCCTCAGTTTCCTGAAGTTCGTCAACCCAAGCATTTACAGACTTTTTCGTAACGTCTGCCGTCATGGGGAAGCGCTGTGCTAGTCGATTTATGTCTGCTTTTTGCATCGCCTTCGTTTTCGACGTGTTTGTTGATGTCGATATCCAGTCGGGTAGGGCGATCATCAGGGGGGTGTTCTGTCCTAGTACGATGTCTTGGATCAGTCTAACGGAGCTCCCCGTCGCTTCGGTGGCGGCAACGTGAGGAAGTACATCAATCAGGGTCTCCCGCTCTTGGGGCCCAGCACGACGCAAGTCTTCACGCCACTCCAGCGCTAGCGATTTGATGCGCTCTAGTTCGTCATCTGAGCCGTAGCGGGCCGCTTCAATAATTTGCTTCCATTTAGCGATGACGGGTCGGACCCTGACCTCTGCAGTCGAGAGGCTTTCAGTACGTAAGCTTTCTTTGAATCGGGCCTTACCTATCCGCGTGCGAACATCTTTCGGGACATCAAGCGCTGCGTACCAACGGCGACGCAGCATTATCAGATATCGTGGGTTTGAGGTTCGAGCCATGTTTTACCACCTACGTTTACCACCCACACTTCGTTCACATCCCTCCTATTTTCAAGCCTATAAAGGGGATTTTACTCGCTGTCGGAGTATCCCACAGCCTCCGCCACTTAGTCTCAATCCACACTTCTATTCCTTTCATAACTTCAGTCACTTACGAGTATCTCGTCGAGAGGAGGTCCTGGTTTCTCTTGATCTGCAACCCATTCTGCTACCCATAAGTCTGATTGTGCCATGTTGAACGTCATCCTTAGCGGGACTCTGTTGCGCAAATCGGGTGACGGCCAAGGTTCCCCTTTCCCCAGATACACTTATCCCACGGCCTCTGTGACGGGTATGCCAAGCGCGGTGAATCCGGTCATGACGGCAACACGGAGCTGAAGCTCGGCAACCTGACGGTCAGGGTCTTGTGCCATCAGCTTTTGCCCCAGCAGTTTCATGCAGTGCATCTTGGTTTCGGCACGACTTCGGCGGTGGTATCCACTCCATTTCCGCCAAAGCGCCCGGCCGAGGTATTTCGACGCCCGCAGCGCTTCGTTGCGCGCAATCGCGCCTGCGGTGTCGGGTTTTAAGGGCTTGGCGTTCTTGCGGAGCGAGACGACGGCATTGGCACCTCGGTCGGCCCCTCTCGTGCATGTAAACATGCACTGCCGGGCAGTGGATGGCATCATGGTACTTGCGCGTATCGTAGGCGCCGGCGGCGTTCGCAGGCTCACCGCTGCCGATCTCCTGCTCGGGCGGGATCTGATTCAGCAGTTCTGGCAGAATGGGCGCATCACCAATGTCGCTGCTGGTGAACTCGACTGCCCGGATTTCCAGTGTCTTTTCGTAGATACCGAGGTGAACCTTGCCACACGCGGCGTTTCGAGCCACCGTGCTTGCGCGCATTCCACTCGCCTTCGCCCTCTACCTTTATCCCAGTGCTGTCCACTGCCCGGCAGTGCATCACGCAGTGATGTACTGCCCGGCAGTGCATCACGCAGTGATGTCACGGGAGGGGATCAGCAGGTGTAGCGGCCCCTCAGAACCACGATACGGAATGTTCACGGCGAGAGACTTCTGGCGGCGTGAAAGCGTGCTGAAATCCGGCACCGACCAGCCCAATCCACTCAATCGCAGGAGACTTTCCACGAAGCCGGTCGTCTGCCTGAGCGCCATGCCGAACAGCACCTTCATCGTCAGGCAGGGTTTGATCGCGGCGTCACTATAGATGGGCTGTCGGCCCCGCTTGCCGGTCGGCTTGGCCTCCCACGTCATCTCGGGATCGAACCAGATCGTCAGCGAAGTCGCGAAGCGACGCGCTTCAGCGCTTCGTTATAGGCCCGCCAATTCTTGATCTTGTAAGTCGGGGGTGTTGGTCTGCTCATGCCATCCAGTAATCATGCTGGATTCACCAAATGAAGCCCTTACCCGATTTGCGCAACAGAGCCCTTGATCAAGCTCGATCTTTAACGATTCAGGCCACTTCGACCTACTCACCCAAAGCGATCCCTTCCCGTCGGGGATCGGCTCCACCGGACAGCGTGTCGGAAATCGCGATTGCGTGGAGGCCCGAGTTCAGGTCGCGGGTGTTGACCTCGAATCCCATGTCTGACAGCGCCGTCTCCAGATCTGTGGCGCTCGTTTCTTCCTCCAGCCCGAAAGTGCCGAAGCGGTTGACCAGATGCGGCATTTCCACCGCCTGTTGAACATCCATACCCCAGTCGAGGTGAGCGATGATCGCCTGGGTCACGTAGCCGATGATGCGGCTGCCGCCCGGAGAGCCGATCACCAGCCGCGGGCTGTCGTCCTGCATCACGATGGTCGGCGCCATCGAGGACCGCGGGCGTTTGCCGGGCTCGACCCGATTTGCGATGGGAGAGCCGTCGTCGTGAGTGCTGAACGAGAAATCCGTCAGTTCGTTGTTCAGAAGAAACCCCCGCACCACCAAGCGTGAGCCGAAGCCGTTTTCGATGGTCGTCGTCATCGACAGCGCATTTCCGTAGGGGTCGACGATGGAAATGTGCGAGGTTGAGGGCAATTCGATCGAATTGTCGTCGCCCCAGAGCATCGCATGGTCCCAGCCGGGCGTTCCGGGGGCAACCTCTGGCAGGGCGTCGTCACCACCGAGGAGAGTCGCGCGCTTGTCCAGGTAGCGCGCGTCGGTCAGCCCCTTGGTCGGCATCGGGACGTAGTCGCTGTCGGCCATGTAGCGGCCGCGATCTGCGAAGGCGAGGCGCGAAGCGTCGCCGATCAGCCGCCATGCCTCTGCGCTGTCGGGACCAAGAGCGGCCAGATCATAGTGATCCAGCATCCCCAATATCTGCCCGACGGTCAGTGCGCCGGAGGAGGGCGGCCCCATCCCGCAAACCTCTGTGGCGCGGTAAGGAACGCATACGGGCGCGCGTTCGATGACACGGTAGATCGAAAGGTCAGTGGTGCTGAGGACACCCGGATTGCCTGATGCCGTTGTAACGGTCTCTACTATGTCGGTCGCGATGGGTCCGTTGTAGAACACTTCGGTGCCCTCTGCCGCGATCTGGCGCAGGGTGTCGGCGTAGGCGGCGTTCATGAGCGTGTCGCCTGCTTGCAGCGCCTTACCGCCGGGGAAGAAGTAGTCGGCGGTTGCGGGGAAAGTCTGCAGTCGATCCGCGTCTTCCGCGACAGAGCTGGCCATCCGATCCGACACGGTGAACCCGTTTTCTGCCAAGGCTATGGCATCGTCGAACAAACCAGACCACTCGGACTGCCCCCAGCGGGTGTGCGCCTCTTCCAGCAACTTCGGTGTGCCGGGCGTGCCGACAGACCGGCCGCCGACGACGGCATCGTAAAAGCCCAACGGCTCCCCGTCTTCGGTCTGGAACAGCGTCGGCGTTGCGGCCAGGGGTGCGGTCTCACGGCCATCCAGCGTCGTCAGCTCGCCCGATGCCGCGTCATACCAGACAAGAAACGCTCCGCCGCCCAGCCCCGACGATTGCGGCTCGACCAAGCCCAGAACTGTCTGGACGGCCACCATGGCATCGGCCGCCGTGCCGCCTGCGCGCAAAACCTTCGCCCCGGCCTCGACCGCCAGCGGATTGGCGGCAGCGACCATCCAGTCTTCGGCTTGGGTCGGTGTGCCGGCGGCCTTGGCATCCAGAGCCGCACGAGCGGCTTCCGACACGGTGCCGAAAGCAGAGGCGTCGCGGGTTGTTCGGGTTTCGACTTCTGGCGCGACGGCATCGGCGGCCTGCTGTGCGTTTGCCGACGCCAGAAGACCCGAGGAGATCACCGTCGACCATAGGAATGCGCGTATCACGTGGGAATCCCCTTTGCCTGCCATGCTCTGATGCTGACGGAAGAGCCGAAGAAAGCAATGCTTTTGCGCCTGATGCTGTCCGGTCGGCTTCGAAGCGACTGTTGTGAAACGATCATTTGGGAGGGTGCCGCAGGCGCGTTAGGCTTGCCGGGAAGACCATTCATGGAGTGACACGATGCGATATCCGATCATGCTGGCCTTGGCCGTAGGCGCCCCGCTGGCAGGACACGCCCAAGAGGCCGCCCCGACCGGTCCCGCCATAAGCTACGGCCAGCGGCCCGCCTACCTTGTGGACAAGCTTCCCGATGGAGAGCTGAAGACCACGCTAGAGGCTTGCCTTGACCAGACGCCCCGGCGCACCGACTTCTCCATCGGCCACCGCGGTGCGCCGCTGATGTTCCCCGAGCATACGGTGGAGGCCAATCGCGCCGCAGCTCAGCAAGGGGCGGGCATCTTGGAATGTGACGTGACCTTCACATCCGACAAGGAACTGGTCTGCCGCCACGCGCAGAACGATCTGCACACCACGACGAACATCGTGACGACGGATCTGGCCTCGACCTGTGTTACGCCGTTTACGCCCGCCGGAGATGGTGGCGATGCCACGGCAGAGTGCCGCACGTCCGAGATCACGCTGAAAGAGTTCCGGACGCTTGAGCCGAAGATGGACGCTGCCGACGCGTCCGCCACGACGGCGGAAGAATACCTTGGCGGCGTCGCGCCCTTCCGGACCACGCTCTATTCCGATGGCGCACAGCTGATGACCCACGCCGAATCCATCGCACTGTTCCAAGACCTTGGTGCCAAGTTCACGCCAGAGCTAAAGGCTGCATCGGTCGAGATGCCGTTCGATGGCTTCAGCCAGGAAGACTATGCTCAGAAGCTGGTGGACGAATACATCGCCGCAGGCGTGCCGCCAGAGGACGTTTGGCTGCAAAGCTTCAATCTGAGCGACGTTCAGTATTGGATCGACAGCACTGACTTCGGCGCGCAGGCGGTCTACCTTGATGACCGCTACGAAGCCGAGGACGACGACGAAGGCCTGATCGACCCGATGGATCCGGCGACCTTCAAGCCCACCATGGCCGAGCTGAAGGAGATGGGCGTAAATTACATCGCGCCGCCGATCTGGATGCTGCTGACAGTGAATGACGCGGGCGAGATGGTGCCCTCTCCATACGCGGAAGCCGCGACAGAAGCCGATCTGGAAATCATCGCATGGTCGCTGGAGCGCTCCGGTCCGCTGGCAGGTGGCGGCGGCTGGTACTTCCAATCGGTCAGCGATGTCGTCGACGGAGACGAGGGCTACCTGACCGTGCTCGATGCGTTGGCGCAGGATGTGGGCGTGACCGGTGTGTTCTCTGACTGGCCCGCGACCGTGACATTCTACGCCAATTGCATGGATTTGTGATGCTGCGGCCCGTGGCGGATGCGTTCGCCGCGGGCCTTATAACCGATCGACGATGAAGTCGGGCACGATTCCAGCCTGCTTGATGGCATCATCCACGTTCAGCCCCACCAGCGATCCGAACCCGGTAACCAGCGCCGTCGCGAAGCCCATGTGCCGCCCGCGGCGGATATCGGTGTGCAACGTGTCGCCCACCATCAGAACGTGAATGGATTTGGGATGTGGGGCAGACGGTCCAACGCCAGTCGATAGATATTTGCAAAGGGCGTGCCAGGAAACACAGGCGCGATCCCGGTGAGGTCGGCCAGTTGATGGGCGTAGTGGCCGGGTTCGCACGACAGTCCGTCCTCGAGCGGGTCGACAATACCTGGGTTGCCGACGATCACGGAGCGTATTTCGGTAGGCTCGGGACCCATTGAATGCCGACGTTGGTCATGGTTCAGGCTCCGCGAGGTGACCGCAAGCATGAGCAACCTGTTCTGGCTTACAGAGGCGCAAATGGCGCGTCTTCGTCCGTATTTCCCGAAGAGCCATGGCCGTCCCCGTGTCGATGAGCGCAAGTTCAGATCGACGCGCTCAGATCGTCAGCCAGACTTGCGGTCACGCCTTCCGAGACAGTAGTTTACCAATCCGCTATGATGCTTCGCCACACGTCACCAAAAAGCGATACGATAACAGAGGCATAAAGGACGGTCCGAATTATTCGGGATCACACCGGATTGGTAACATCGCAAAGGTACGTATCCGTGACCTGATCCTGCCTATGCTTTTGATATTAAGCCACTTTACCGGCTTCGGAGGCTTTGGGTCGATAATACTTCAGCTCAGGAAAAATTTCCCCGGCTACAAAAATTCTGCTGAAAATCAGATGGCTGCGCGATTTATGTGAAAGTCTTTCACATTGGATCTTGCGCGGTCCGCATCCGGCTCCCATCTTGATCATGTGAAACACATTAACATCACGAAGGAGATACCGATGACCAGCTATGCCGACGCCCCGATCGTCCAACGCAATCCGCTGCAGAAAGCCGAAGGCTGGCTGGATCAGCGCGGGCGCTTCGCCTGGATCGCCGCCATGGTGGCGGGCTTCATCTTCGTCTGGCCGGTCGGTCTGGCACTGCTGGGCTATATGGTCTGGCAGAACAAGTTCTCGCTGGGCCGCTCTGGCAGCTGCGGGATGCGGAAAAGCGCCATGCGCCAGACGCCGACCGGGAATGCCGCGTTCGATGCCTACCGCGCCGATACCCTCCGCCGGTTGGAAGAGGAGCAGGCCGCGTTCGAGGACTTCCTGAAGCGTCTGCGCGAGGCGCGCGACAAGGCCGAGTTCGACCAGTTCATGGAAGACCGCGACCGCAAGGACAACACGCCCGACGCTGCATAAGCGTCACATCGTCCGCAACATGACCACTACGGGGTCCGTCGCCTTCAAAACGGCGGGCCCATCGCTTATCTTCGAGGACATGATGACCCAGACCGCCCAAACCGCATTGCCAGACCCCTTTGCCCAAGCGGCATTCTACGAGGACACGACCACTAAGCGCGCTGTCGCATGGGTGATCGACGTCGTCATCATCACGGTGCTGTCGGTTCTCTTGACGCCGCTGACGCTGTTCACCTCGATCTTCTACTTCCCCGTGTTCTACATGGTCGTCGGGATCGCCTACCGGACTGCATCCATTGCGCGCCTGTCCGGCACGCCGGGAATGCGCGCCATGTCGGTCGAGCTGCGCGACGCGCAAGGTCAGCGGTTCGATTTCGGCCAAGCCTTGTTGCACACGCTGGGCTACACGACGCAGATCGTGATCTTCCCGCTGCAACTGATGTCCGGTGCGCTGATGATCGGCACCGCGCGGGGGCAGGGGCTGACGGACATGGTGCTGGGGTCTGCGGCAATCAATCGCGCGGCGCTCGACTAGCCTTATCCGGGGGGTTGCGCGCAGGAAAAGGCGCGTTACCGTCCATTAGCTGCTGCCCGCCGGAGACCCATGCGACATACACTGCCCATCGCGCCTCAATTTTATGTAACGGCCCCACAGCCGTGCCCTTATTTGGCCGATCGGGTCGAGCGGAAGCTGTTTACCGCTCTTCAGGGTGACGAGGCGGGCATGTTGAACGACAGCCTGTCGAAGCAGGGCTTCCGCCGCAGCCAGAACGTGCTCTATCGCCCGTCCTGCACGGAATGCGCGGCCTGCATCTCGGCGCGCATCCGCGTGGCCGACTTCACGCCATCGCGCACGCAGCGTCGTATCTTGAAGCGCAGTGCGCAGGTCACGCGCAGCGCCAACGCCCCGTGGGCGACCGAGGCGCAATACGCCCTGTTCCGCGATTACCTGGATTCGCGCCACGCCGATGGCGGCATGGCCGACATGGATATCTTCGAGTTCGCGGCGATGATCGAAGAGACCCCGGTGCGCAGTCGGGTCATCGAATACAACCGCCCCGACCCCGACACGGGGGAAGCCGACCTGGTCGCGGTTTGCCTGACCGACGTGCTCGAAGATGGACTGTCGATGGTCTATTCGTTCTACGATCCGGGCGTGCCGCAACTGTCCCTGGGCACCTACGCGATCCTCGACCACGTCGAAATCGCCCGCGCCGCCGGGCTGCCGTACGTCTACCTCGGCTACTGGGTGCCTGGGTCAGAGAAGATGGGCTACAAAGCCAAGTTCGACTCGGTCGAGATCTTCAAGGGCGGCCAGTGGCAAGACATCGGCGACCCGAAGGACCACGAGTCTGAAATGCACCCGCTGTCCACCGACCCCATCGCCGAGCAGGTCGCAAAGCTGGACCTGCCCGACGTGATGTCCCGCCACGACTAGCTATTCGGCGTTCGGCACGAAAAGCTGCTCGCCTTCTACCGTGAATGCCCCGATGGCCTGCTGCCCGGCGTCGGAAACCAGCCAGTCCGCGAAAACCTGAGCCTCTTCCACGTTGACCGATGGGCAGGCCTCTACGCTGACCGGGATCACCCCGTATTGGTTGAACAGTGCCGGATCTCCCTGCACCAGAACCCCGATGTCGCCCTTGTTGCCGAAGGTCACCCAAGTCGCCCGGTCGGTCAGCGCGTAGGCGCCCATGCCGACGCCGACATTCAGCGTCGCCCCCATGCCCGACCCGGTTTCGCGATACCACGCGCCCTCGGGTTCCATTCCGGCGGCGTCCCACAGCGACAGCTCGGCAGTATGCGTGCCGCTGTTATCTCCGCGTGAAACGAAGGGCGCTTCGGCCTCGGCGATGGCGGTCAGCGCAGCCGAAGCATCTTCTTCACCATTAATCCCGGCAGGATCGGCTTCGGGGCCGACGATAACGAAATCGTTGTACATCACGTCGCGCCGCTCGGTGCCGTAGCCCTCGGCCACGAAGGCCTCCTCCCGCGCTTTGGCGTGGACCAGCAGCACGTCACCGTCGCAATTCATCGCGTTCTTGATCGCCTGCCCAGTACCCACGGCCACGACATTCACGTCGATCCCGGTTTCGTCGGTGAAAATCGGGAGAAGGTGGTCGTATAGACCGGAATTGGCGGTCGACGTCGTGGACTGAACCAGCACATCGGCGTGGACAGGGGCGGCCAGCAGGGCCAGCGCGGACAGGGTGCGTAACATCATAAGGGTAGGTCTCCGGCAAGGAATGCAGCGGCGGGTGAACTTTCGGGCTGCGTGAAGAAATCTGCGGCGTGGCTGTGTTCGGTCAAGCGGCCCTGGTGCAAAAACAGGACATCATCCGCCAACCGCCTTGCCTGTCCGGTGTCGTGGGTGACGAAAATCACCTTGGTGCCAGCGCGCGCGGCCCCTTGCACCAACGTCTCGATCCCGGCGGTCGAAGACGGGTCCAAGCTGGCGGTCGGCTCATCCAAGAACAAGACCTGCGGATCGGTAGCCAGCGCGCGGGCAAAGGCCAGTCGTTGTTGTTCACCTCCCGACAGCGCGCGGGCGGGTTGGCGTGCCCTGTCCGACAAGCCGACACGGTCGAGAAGGGTGTCTCGCTTGCCGCGATCTCGCGTCACGAAATCAAGGTTCGCGGCCACCGAGCGGCGCAGCAGCACCGGATGCTGGAACACCATCGCCTGACGCGGTGGCGGGCCGGGCCATGTCACCGTCCCGGAGCTGGGCACCTGCAATCCGTGCAGGCACTTCAGAAACAACGACTTGCCCGCCCCATTCGGCCCCATGACGACCGTGATGCCGGGTGCGTCAATCGTCGCGTCGATCCCGTTCAGCAGCGACGTGCCGTCCCGCTCTAACCGCAAATCGCGCACGATCAGGGGCAGCACACTATCCACGGGCACGTGCCTCTCCCAACCGCAGCCCTTGCGCGGCGATGTTCACTGCCAGCGCCAGGACCAGAAGGATTAGGCCCAGCGCCAAGGCCAAGGCCAACTCCCCTCGCGATGTCTCCAAAGCGATGGCGGTCGTCATCACCCGCGTCAGGTGGTCGATATTGCCGCCGACGATCATCACCGCGCCGACCTCTGCCACCGCGCGCCCGAACCCGGCTAGAGCGACTGTCACCAAGGCAAATCGAGCGTCCCACAGGCAGGCGCGCAGCACGGCGCTGGGCGGAATGGCGAGGGAGCGGAACGTTTCGGCATATTCGGCGTGAAGGTCCGCGATGACCTGCCGCGCCAATGCCGCGACGATGGGCGTGATCAGGATCGTCTGCGCCACGATCATGGCCGTGGGCGAATAAAGCAGCCCGAGGAATCCCAATGGCCCGGCGCGCGACAGGCCCATGTAGACGATCAGCCCGACGACCACGGGCGGCAGGCCCATCAGCGCATTGACGACACCGGTCGCGGTGCCACGCCCCGGGAATCGCAGAATGGCCAATGCAGCGCCGGAAGGTAGGCCAAGAAGCAAGGCAGCCAGCGTGGCCGTCAGGCTGACGTAGATCGACAGGCCGACGATCTCCAGCAGATCCGCATCGCCGCTGAGGATCAGCGAAAGCGCGAGCGAAAAGGCCGTGCCGAAATCCTGCATTTTTGGGCCCGCCCGGCGTTGAAATCAAAGGTGCAACATGCACTTGAGGCCAGCGGGTGCAAGGGTGCGATTGCCAACCCAGCCACCGCAGGGCTAGCTGCGAGAATGACCGAAAGCTTCGACACCGTAATCATAGGCGGCGCTGCCGTAGGGGCCGCGACGGCCTATTTCCTGACCCGCGACACCGACGCCCGTGTCGCTGTGATCGAACGTGATCCCAGCTACGCGCGGGCCGCGACGACCCTTTCGGCGGGCTCACTGCGGTTGCAGTTCTCTACGGCGCTGAACGTGCGTCTTAGCGCCTTTGGACGGACGTTCCTGGAGGACTTCCCGCGTGCGATGGGCGTGGATGGGCTTGGCCCGGACGTCGGCTTCCGCGCGGGCGGCTACCTGTTCCTCGCCGCGACCGATGCACAGGCGCAGGTCTTGCACGCCAATCACGCCGTTCAGATCGGCGCGGGGGCCGAAACGGCGTTGTGGTCGCCCGATCAGGTCGCGACCGCGTTTCCTCATCTACGTACCGATGACCTGACGCTCGCATCCTACGGTGGCGCGGCAGAGGGGTGGTTCGACGGCGCGACCTTGCTGTCCGGCCTGCGCGTCAAGGCCCGCGCACAGGGCGCGACGTTCCTGCGGGACGAGGTTGTGGCGCTGGATCGGCAGGACGCGCGCGTCACGGGTGTTGCGCTCGCCTCTGGCCGCCGATTGTCCTGCGGCTCGGTCGTGAACGCCGCCGGATGCCGCGCGGCACAGATCGCGGCGATGGCGGGGATCACCCTTCCGGTAGAGCCGCGCAAGCGCACGGTCTTCGCGTTCGATTGCCGGATGTCGCCCGAAGGCAGCGCGACGGTCAATGAAGGGCGCCTGCCGCTGATGATCGACCCCTCCGGCGTCTACTGCCGCCCGGAAGGCACCGGTTTCATTGCGGGTGCGACGCCAACCCCCGATCCGGCGGCGGACCCCGACGATCTGGACCCGCGGCATGACGAGTTCGAGGATATCATCTGGCCGACGCTCGCCGGGCGATCCGAAGCCTTCCAGGCGATCCGCCTGCGATCCATGTGGGCGGGGCAATACGATTGGAACGTGCTGGACCGCAACGCGATCATCGGCGCGCATCCTGACGTGGACAATCTTTTTTTCGCCAACGGTTTTTCGGGCCACGGCTTGCAACATAGCCCGGCAGTCGGGCGGGGATTGTCCGAGTTGATCGGTACCGGTGGCTACCGCACTCTGGACCTATCAGAACTGGGATGGGGCAGGGTGTCGGAACAGCGCACGGTCGTCGAACAGGCGGTGATCTAGAACACCGCGTGATCGCCCCGGTCGTCCGCCGCTTCGCCTGACAGCCGCGCTGCGTAATGGTCGGCCAGTGTGTCGGTGCCGGTTTCCGGCGTAGCATCGGCGTCGTAGCGGCCCGTTTCCGGGTCTCTCACCAGCATGGAGCGCGTGGCGTAAAAGCGACCGATCCGCGCGAGTTCGGCCTTGGCGCGTAGGCGTGGCGACATGGTGCCCGCCATCGATAGCGCGCCGATGATGCCGCCCATCAGGCGCAAAGGCACATGCCGGACCGGCACTTCGCGTCCCAGCAAGCGCGACAGCATCGCCACTTGATCCAACGGCGTGATCGCGGGGCCGGGGCCGCCGATGGGCAAAATGCGGTTGGCACGGGCCGGATCGGTCAGGCAATCGGCAAGGTAGGCGGCCAGATCGCGGTCAGAGATCGGCTTGCAGGCCGTGAGTTGTCCGTCACCGAACACAAGGAACGGCTTGCCTGCCTGCACGCGGCCAATCTGGCCGGACAGGGATTTGAAAAAGGCGGTCGGGCGCACGATGGAATACCGGGCTCCGCTGGCGATCAGGTGCTTCTCGGTCGCCAACTTAGCGTGCTGGAAGGCCAGTGCGGGTTCCTGAACGCAAAGCGCGGAGAGGAGAACCACGTGATCCGCTTGCGCCGCGTCGATGGCTGCGACCGTCGCTGCGTGATCTATGGCCCACGCGTCGGCGGGCGCGCCGGTACGAGAGGCAAGGCAAGAGACCAGCGCCTGCGGGCGAATGGCGGCGATCGCTGCGGGCCACTCAGCCAGTGCCGCGTGGATGCACTCGCATCCTATCGGCGCGGTCGATCCCGGTCGGATCAGCGCCGTGACGCGATGCCCGCGCTCCAAAAGCGCCGCAGCGGTGGCGCGACCGATGGTGCCGGTCGCGCCGAGCAGCAGGACGTGACTCACGCCAGTGTCGCCGTGGCCCCGTCGGCGGCTTTGCGGATCGCGGCGATATTGCGCCCGTAGATATCCGGCGCGTCCACCGATCCGTCCTTGAACACCGCCGACCCGGCGACCAGCACATCGGCACCCGCCTTGGCGACCAGCGGCGCGGTGTCGGTCGTCACGCCGCCGTCGATCTCGATCAATATATCGCGGCCTGCGCACATGGCACGCAGTCGGGCGATCTTGGCGGTCATGTCGATGAAGCTTTGCCCGCCGAAACCAGGGTTCACCGTCATCACGCAGATCAGGTCCGTCAGGTCCAGCACATGCTCCACAGCTTCGGCTGGGGTGCCGGGGTTCAGAGCGACACCGGCTTTCATGCCCGCCGCGCGGATCGCCTGAAGCGTGCGGTGGATGTGGGGGCCGGCCTCGACATGGGCGGTCAGGATATCTGCGCCCGCGTCGGCGTAGGCGCCGATATAGGCGTCCACCGGAGAGATCATCAGGTGAACGTCCATCACCGTTTTCACGTGCGGGCGAAACGCCTTCACCGCCGGAGCGCCGAAGGTCAGGTTCGGAACGAAGTGTCCGTCCATCACGTCGATGTGGACCCAATCCGCCCCCTGATCCTCTATCGCGCGGATCTCAGCCCCGAAATTTGCGAAATCGGCAGACAGGATTGAGGGGGCGATCTTGATGGGCATGGGGTGGTCCGGTTGTTCAGGCGGCAAGCGCGGTCAGGGATTGCACGGCGTCAGCGGCGAGTTCGAAAGAGCGCAGGCGCGCGGTGTGGTCGTGGATGCCACCGGTCAGGATGATCTCATCCGGGTTGTGTGCCTCGATCAGCGCCGCGATCTGGTCGCGCACCTGATCGCGGGTGCCGCAGGCGGTGACGCGCAAGGCTTGGTCGATGGCGCGGGTCATCTGGGTGCCGAGCACGGCCTCGATGTCGTCCACCGGAGCAGGCAGCTTGCCGGGGTTGCCGGATCGCAGGTTGGCAAAAGCTTGCTGCATGGAGCTGCGCAGACGGCGTGCCTCTTGTTCGGTGTCGGCTGCAAAGACGTTGATCGCCAGCATCGCGTGGGGCGTTGCCTGCTGCTTCGACGGTTGGAAGCGGTCGCGGTAGACGGCGAAGGCATCTTCCAGCGCGTCGGGCGCGAAGTGGGAGGCGAAGGCGTAGGGCAGGCCCTGCTGCGCGGCGAATTGCGCACCGTAAAGGGAAGAGCCGAGGATCCACAGCGGCACCTCTGTCGCCTCGCCCGGTATCGCACGCAATGGCGCACCGGGGCGAGTGGGGCCAAGCAAGGCCTGAAGTTGTGCCACATCCGTGGGGAAGTCATCGCGACCGGGGCGATACATCGCACGCATGACGTTCATGTCGCCACCCGGCGCGCGGCCAAGGCCAAGATCAATGCGGTTCGGATACATCGTCGCCAGCGTGCCGAACTGTTCGGCGACGGCCAAAGGCATGTGGTTGCCCAACATGATTCCGCCAGCGCCAACGCGGATCGAGCGCGTCGCGCCCGCGATATGGCCGATCAGGATCGCCGTCGCGGCAGAGGCGATGCCTTCCATATTGTGATGCTCGGCCAGCCAATAGCGGTGATAGCCCCATTGCTCTGCATGGCGGGCCAGATCGACGCTGTTCGCGATGGCATCGGCGGCGGTGCGGCCCTCGGGGACGTTCGACAGATCGAGGATGGAATAACGCATGGCAAAGACTCCTTTCACCACCATATGGGAGCGTTCGGGGGCCATGTCATCCGGCAGGGATCAGTTCGCGTCGGTCGGTTCTTCGACGTTGGCGTCGGCATCAGCGCCGTTTGCCTCAGGCTCGGCCGTCTCCGTGATCTCTGGCTCGGTCAACGCACCAGAGGTCCAGACGCCGGCTTGCTCTTCACCGTCCGCATAGACGATGCGGCCCTGACCCTCGCGCTGTCCGTCCACGAAATTGCCCGTGTAGACATCGCCCGTCGCATAGGTCGCGACACCTTCGCCTTCGATCCGGCCATCGACCCACTCGCCCTCGTAGGTCGACCCATCCGCGTAGGTGATCGTGCCCTGACCGTTGCGCTGGTCGGCGGTGAATCCGCCCTCGTAGACCGCGCCATCGGGAAAGGTCGCCGTGCCCTGACCTTCGCGCGCACCATCAACGAAGTCGCCCTCGTAGGTGGTGCCGTCTGGCAGGGTCAGCGTGCCGGTGCCCTCACGTTCGCCATCGACGAACTGGCCTTCGTAGACGGCGCCGCCGGGATAGGTCGCCTGGCCACTGCCGTCGATCAGCCCTTCGGACCATTCGCCTTCGTAGATCGTGCCGTCGGGGTAGGTGATCGTTCCCTGACCTTCCGGCAAATCAGCGCGGAAGCTGCCTTCATAGACCGCACCGTCGGTGTAGGTGGCCGTGCCTTGACCTTCGATCCGCCCGGCGACCCATTCACCGGTGTAGGTGTAGCCGGAGGGGCGCGTGAAGGTGCCCGTGCCTTCGCGCAGATCGGCGGCGAACTGGCCTTCGTAGACATCGCCGTTCGCGTATTCGACGCGACCCGCACCTTGGCGTTGTCCGGATTCAAACGCGCCGGTGTAGACGTCGCCGTCGGGCAGGGTCAGCGTACCGCTGCCGGTAATCTCATCCCCGCTCCACTGGCCTTCGTAGACTAGGCCGTCGGGCGTTTCCAGCGTGCCGGTGCCGCTGCGCTGATCGTCGGCCATCTCGCCGGTGTAGACCGCGCCGTCGGGGTAGGTGATCGTGCCGGTGCCGTCCTTTTCGCCGCTGGACCACTCGCCGTCATAGACGTAGCCCGCGTCGGTCGTCAGCGTGCCGCGCCCGTGGCGGCGAGCGTTGCGGAAGCTGCCTTCATAGCGCGATCCGTTTTCATAGGTGGCGACGCCTTCGCCTTCGATCACACCCGCCAGCCAGTCGCCTTCATAGGTCGAACCGTCGGGGTAGGTGACGCCCCCGGTGCCGTGGGGTTTGCCGGACAGGAACTCACCCTCGTAGACCGAACCATCGGGGAAACGGGCGGTGCCGGTGCCGCGAATCTCGCCCATGACCCAGTCGCCGGTGTACTCGAAGCCGTTCGGCAGGCGGTAGGTGCCGGTGCCGTCCTGCTTGCCGTCGGTGAAGGTGCCCTCGTAGACGCCGCCGTCCTCATATTGATACGTCCGCACCTCACCGTCCTGCGCATGGGCGGCGGTGGCAAGCGTTACAGTCAGGGCGAGGCCGATGATCGGATGGCGCAAGGGACTCTCCACGTCGTTTTGGGTTGGTTTACGGCAAGTTCCGGGAAAGTAACGAGCGTCCGGGTCACCCGCAACGCTTTTCACCCGCCCCGTGCATCGACGCATGCCCTTCCCATCGCGGCCCGGTCTGATACGTCGCTACCTTATACGAAGGAGCCGCCATGACCGACCGTTTCCGCCTGACGCTTGCACAATTGAATCCCGTTGTCGGCGATATTGCCGGAAACGCCGCGCTGGCCCGCGATGCCTGGGAACAAGGGCGGGAGGCGGGCGCCGATCTTGTGGCGCTGCCAGAGATGTTCATCACCGGCTATCAGATCCAGGACCTTGTGATGAAGCCCGTTTTCGGGACGGCGGCGATGGACGCGGTCGAGGCGCTGGCCCGCGACTGCGCGGACGGCCCCGCCTTGGCGATCGGGGGGCCCTACGCCTACGGCGACATGCTGTATAACGCCTATTTCATCTGTCAGGGTGGGAAGATCACGGCGCGGGTTCTGAAGCATCACCTGCCGAACAAGGCGGTTTTCGACGAAAAGCGCATCTACGACCACGGCCCGATCACCGGCCCCTTCAGCGTGAACGGCGTGCGCATCGGGTCGCCCATCTGCGAGGACGCGTGGCACGAAGACGTGGCCGAGGCGCTGGCCGAAAGCGGGGCAGAGATCCTGCTGGTGCCGAACGGGTCACCCTACCACCGGCATAAGCACGATCTGCGCTTGGGCCATATGGTTGGGCGCGTGGTCGAGACGGGACTGCCGATGGCCTACCTGAACATGGTGGGCGGACAGGACGATCAGGTGTTCGACGGCGCGTCCTTTGTGCTGAACCCCGGCGGCGCTTTGGCGGTACAAATGCCGTTCTGCGACAGTGCGGTGACCCATGTGGACTTCGAGCGTGGCGACGATGGCTGGCGTGCCGTTCCTGGCGATAAGGCCGCCCTGCCGGATGAGTGGGAAAGCGACTACCGCGTCATGGTCGAATCCTTGCGCGACTATTGCGGCAAGGCGGGTTTCTCCAAGGTGTTGCTGGGGCTTTCGGGGGGGATCGACAGCGCCATCGTCGCGGTGATCGCCGCCGACGCACTGGGCCCCGACAACGTGCGCTGCGTGATGCTGCCGTCAGAGTTTACCTCGCAGGCGTCACTCGACGACGCGGCGGCGGTCGCGAAAGCGCTGGGCTGCCGGTTGAACGAAATCAGCATCGAAGGCCCCCGTCAGGCCATGCGCGACGCCTTGGCGCCGCTGTTCGATGGGCTGACAGAGGATGTGACCGAAGAGAACATCCAATCCCGTCTGCGCGGCGTGACGCTCATGGCGCTTTCCAACAAGTTCGGGGAAATGCTCCTGACCACCGGCAACAAGTCAGAGGTCGCGGTGGGCTACGCCACGATCTACGGCGACATGTCAGGCGGCTACAATCCGATCAAGGACATGTATAAAACCCGCGTGTTCGAAACCTGCCGCTGGCGCAACGCCAACCACCGCGACTGGATGATGGGGCCAACGGGCGAGGTGATCGCGCCCGGCATCATCGACAAGCCCCCCACCGCAGAGCTGCGCGCCGATCAGAAGGACGAGGATTCACTGCCGCCGTATTCCGTACTCGACGATATTCTGGAGCGGCTGATCGACCGCGAAGAAAGCGTGGCGGAAGTGGTCGACGCGGGCCATGATCGCGACGAGGTGAAGAAGATCGAGAAACTGATCTACATCAGCGAATACAAGCGGTTCCAGTCGGCCCCCGGTGCGCGCCTGACCCCGCGCGCGTTCTGGCTGGACCGGCGCTATCCCATCGTGAACCGCTGGCGCGACCCGACCTGACGGGCCGCGGTAAAAACAGCTATACACCTTGCCTCGTTCATTGGTGCGGCACGCGTCACGCGGTCTTGCTCATCCGCGTATCTGAAATAATCATTCCCGGCAGATGAATCCGCACAGTCGCGCCCGTCCCGAAGCGCGGTGCGATGGGGCAGAGCGAACCACCGCAACCGCGCAATAATCGGGCGACAGCCTGCATGCCATAACCACGCTTCCCGGTGATCGGCGTCACGCCGTCGATGCTGTGGGTAGGGTCGATACCATCTGGAAACCCCGGGCCGTCATCCGCCACAACGATGTTCAGATGATTGTCGTTCTCCGCTTCGATCGAAATCGCGATGCGACTGCGCGCATAGCGTGCCGCATTGTCCAAGAGGTTGCGCAAGGTGACTTGCAGGATCACGACATCGGTCATCACCGCCGTGTCCGGGTAGGTTATATCTAATCGCTTCATGGGATCGACGATTGCGGCGATCTCTCTGCATGTGCGAGACAGGTCCACCCGATCCAACCTGCGAACTGATGGTGCGGCGCTGCCGACGCGCGACATCAATGCTTCTACCGAGTCGAGCGCTTTGACCGCCACGATCTTGCAACTGCGCAGAATATCCGCGCGGCCGTCGCCCAGATCTTGAAAGCCCTCCAGTACGATTTCGATCAGGGAGACCACATTGGCCAACGGCGCGCGGGTGTCATGCGCCGTCAGGGCGGCGACGGTGCCGAGTTCGTCCAGACGTTCATGGCTGTCGGCCAGCCTACGGGTCAGCGATTCTCCGCGTGCTTCCAGATCCGTGATATTCACGGCAGAGCCGATCACCCGGTCATGGTCCGCCGGATCGCGGGTCAATGTGGTGCGCCACCACCCTTGCTTTCCAGCGATGGCCAAGAGTTCATCAACGACGATCGGCGCGGGGGAATTCAGCGCATCAGTGCAGTTGCGCCGCAAGCTGTCTGCAAGTCGGGCAGGGAATACCTCTGCTACGGGGCCCAGCATGGCGTTTGCCTGCTCGCCGACGATGTCGCGGTAGGATGCGTTCAGGTGGATCATATGGTCCGCCCCATTTACATCGCGCCGGATCACAAAGACCGGGTTTCCGACTGCGTCGAGGGCGCGGAAATCGCAGGCTGTCGCCAATTTCACTGTCATCGCTGCACTCCCGATGTCGTTGGGTGCAGTATGGCGAAGAATGCTTACCGTAGCGTTAGCGCCTGCACGTTGAATACGAAAAACCCGCCGGATTTCGCCGGCGGGTTGCATCGCATTCAACGTAGTTTCGGTCGGATTATTCGCGTTGACCCATGAAGGACAGCAGGAACATGAACAGGTTGATGAAGTCGAGATAGAGGTTCAGCGCCCCCATGATCGCCGACTTCGCCAGCCATTCCTGATCCATCGACTGCGCGTGCTGAATGTAGTCCGTCTTGATCTTCTGGGTGTCATAGGCTGTCAGACCCGCGAAGATCAGCACACCCAGAACCGATACCGCGAAGGCAATCGCTGGCGAGCCCAAGAAGATGTTGACGATGGACGCCACGATCAGACCGATCACACCCATGATCAGGAAGGTGCCCCAGCCCGAAATGTCCTTCTTCGTGGTGTATCCCCAAAGAGACAGGCCCGCGAAGGCGACAGCCGTCACCAAGAAGGTCTGCGCGATGGAGTAGCCGGTGAACACCAGGAAAATGGATGAGATCGACAGGCCCATCAGCACTGCGAAGACGTAGAAGAAGGTCTGTGCGCCGGCGGCAGAGATACGGTTGATGGCGGCGCCGAAGGCGAACACCATGATCAGCGGCGCGAACATCACCAACCATTTCAGCGGCGAGGCGTAGAGCGCCGTGCCGAGCTGGGTCAGATTACCCGAGTCGTCGACCGCAAGACCAGAGATCGCCCAAGCTGCGGCAAAGGTCATCAGCATGCCTACGGACATGATGCCGTAGACCTTGTTCATATGGGCGCGAAGCCCCTCATCGATCTGCGCGGTGCGCGTGCCCGCGCCCGCACGGATCGTCTGTTGTTCAGCCATTGAAGCCTCCAGATGTTGATCCGCGGGCTTCCGTCCCTGGAAACCCTCGGATGGTATATTGGCAGCTAATGGCCTCTGTTCAAGATGGCGAAACGCCTGAATTGGCGGCTTTTCACCGGCTCCAGTGATCGGGCGCATCCCAGACCGGGCGGGTGGCTTCGGTACGGGCCGCGGTGGCGTCGATACCTATGTCGCGCAGGGCAGTGGCGTCCAGCCCGGCAAGCTGCGCACGCTCCCGATATAGCTGCCAGTAGCGCAGCAGGCCGACGCGGTCGCGGCGGCGAGATTGGATATGGCTTTGGGCTAGGGTCGTCATCTGATTTCTCCGTCGTTCTGTGATGCAAACTTCGGATCGCATCAATTTCGATGATGGGTATTGCAAAGCGAATAGCATTTGTGAAACGAATGTTTCTGACGGTGATCATCACGGATTCTGATGCAATGAGAAATCTGGACCTGACGGCTCTGCGCTCTTTCGTGACCGTTGCCGAAGTCGGCGGCGTGACGCGCGCGGCGGGGCATCTGAACCTGACGCAATCGGCCGTTTCCATGCAGCTCAAGCGGCTGGAGGAGTCGCTGGGCGTGGCGCTTCTGGATCGCTCTGCGCGCACCGTTGCGCTGACCCCCACAGGCGATCAGCTGCTCAGTTACGCGCGCCGGATGCTGGTGCTGAACGACGAGGCCGTCGCCCGCATGACTGATGATGCGTTCGAGGGAGAGATCGTGTTGGGCGTGCCGCACGACATCCTGTATCCGGCGATTCCGCCGTTTCTTGCGGCCTTCGCACAGCGCTATCCGCGCCTGCGCGTGCGGCTTCTCTCCCTGCCCACGCGCACGCTGAAGGATATGTTCCGGCGCGGTGAATGTGATGCGATCCTGACCACCGAAGAGACGCTGGATGACGGGGCCGAGACCTTGCTGACGCTGCCGCTGGTCTGGGCGGGCGCGCAGAACGGCACGGCGCACCGCACCCGACCGCTTAGCTTCGCCTTCTGTCGCAACTGTATTTTCAGCCCTATCGCCAAATCGCGGCTGGATGGGGCAGGGATCGACTGGCATTCGGTCGTCGATTCGGCGTCCGACCGCGCGGCAGAGGTTGCGGTGATGGCCGACCTGGCTGTCTACGTGATTCTCGACCAGACGCTGCCGCGCGGGATCGCCAAGGTGCCGGACACCTGTGATCTGCCGGCCTTGCCGGACCAGAACATCAACCTTTACCGCTCATCTCGGCTGCAAAGTCAGGTGTCGGATGCGCTGGCCACGCTGCTGCGGGACAACTACGCGCGGTTGGCGCGCGTGCCGATGGCGGCAGAGTAGGGATCAGGCGAAGCGGCGGGAGAGTTCGGCGATGTGGTCCGGGCCAATTTCGCAGCAACCACCGATGATCGTGGCACCGGTGTCACGCCACGCCTGCGCGTGCTCGGCGTAGGCGACCGGGTCCAGATCGCGGCGGGCTTCTAGCAGATCGACGGTCGCGCCGACCCGATCGAATCCTTCGGCGATTCGTGTGAAGCCGTTGGCATAGGCGCCGCAGGGCACGCCCAAGGGGGCGAGCACTTTCAGACCGTCGCCAATCGCTTCGGGCCAGGAGCAGTTCAGCAAAACGGCTTGGGGCTTAAACTCTTGCAGCAAGGGAGCGATGTCCGCCAACGGCTCGCCAGAGCGGAGCCGGGTGCCGTCATCATCCATCAATGTCAGCGCGACCCAAACCGGCTTTCCCGTCACGCCCATGCCCATCAGCGCGCCGCGTGCTTCGTCGACCGAACCCATCGTCTCGGCCAAGTGCAGGTCCACATAGGGTGCGTGAAGGCGCGCAAGACGGGCGTAGGTCTCTGCGGCCTCATCAGGGGGCGGCGCCAGATCGGGGCGATACGAGAACCCGAGCGGGCCCAGACCACCGGCCACCAAGCCGGAACCGTGGGCATCGCGCGACGCGACCGCGACCTCGCAGGCGACACGCGCAAGGTCTTCCAGACGATCCTCCAGCCCCTGCGGTTCCAACCGCGACGGCAGGACGGAATAGGTGTCGGTCGTGGCGATGTCGGCACCGGCGGCGAAAAAATCATCGTGCACGGCGCGCACGATTTCCGGCGCATCCAGAAGCGCCTGCGTCGACCACAAGGGCGTCGCGCGGCCTGCGCGGCGCACCAGTTCCTGGCCCATGCCACCATCTAGGATCGTTATGCTCATTCCATCGTCACCACGACTTTGCCGGTCGATTTGCGGGATTTCAGAAAATCCATCGCATCGCCCGCCTGTTCCAGGGGGAAGGTTTTGCTGACATGCGGGGTCAGCCGTCCTTCAGAATACCATTGCAACAGCTCTGACAAGCTGTCCGACAGCACCTGCGGCGCAAAGGCGCGGTAGGCCCCCCAGTAGTAGCCGATCACGTCAATATTCTTCACCAGCAGGTGGTTCGCAGCGATCTTGGGCAGGTCGCCACTGGCGAAGCCGATGATCAGAACGCGCGCCTCCGGGTTGCAGGCGCGGATGGCGGCCACAGTCAAGTCGCCGCCGACCGGATCGTAGACAACATCCGCGCCGCCCAGCTCCTTTAAAGCTTCCCGCAGATCGGTGGTCTCGCTGTCGATCAGATGGTGCGCCCCGGCGTCTTTCGCGACCGCCAGCTTGTCGGCGCCGCGCGCGACGGCGACGACTTCCGCCCCTAGCGCAGCACCTATTTCCACCGCCGTCAGCCCGACACCGCCTGCGGCCCCCAGCACAACCAGTCGCTCGCCTTTCTGCAACCGTGCGCGCCGGGTCAGGCCCAGATGCGATGTGCCGTAGGCGACCATGAAGGCAGCGGCGTCGGTGAAGGGCATGGCATCGGGCAGCGGAACGGTTGTGTCCACTACGAAGGCCCCAAATTCTGCCAGCCCGCCATGACCTGCGTTGACGGCCACGCGGTCGCCCACTGCGCGAGTGGTCACGCCCTCGCCCAACGACACGACCTCGCCCGCCAACTCCATTCCAAGTGTTGCGGGCAGGGGGGGGATGTCTTGGTACGTCCCCTTTGCCACAAGTATATCTGCAAAGTTCAATCCGCACGCGTGGACGCGGACCAGTACCTCACCCGGGTTGGGATGGGGGTCTGGAACATCTTGCAAAGACGGGGCGATAGCGTGGTCTGTGACTTGAAAGGCGCGCAATTTCAGGTCTCCTTCAACGGTGTCCGACTCACAGGCTATGGCAACGACGCAAGAACCGAAACGCCCCATCGACTTCGGGATGGTCTGTCACGTTCTCTGGCTTACCTGTCCCGATAGGCAGGTTGTCGCATAACGTGTTTTGACAGACCAAAGCACAACTGAAGAGGTTGCGGGAGAACGAGAGTGAAACATCCGGTCGATGTGCATGTGGGCACGCGTATCCGTCAGCGCCGTTGGATGACTGGGATGACCCAGCAGCAACTGGCCGAGAAAGTTGGTATCAAGTTCCAGCAGATTCAGAAATACGAGACCGGGATGAACCGCGTCAGCGCCTCCCGTCTTTGGGACATCGGTGAAGCGTTGGATGTGGCGGTTGAGTTCTTTTTCGACGGCCTGCAGGCGGAGACAGAGTCCGAGGGTACCGTAAACGGTGTACCCGCTGACCTGATGGCCGATCGCGAAGCGATGGAGCTTGTGCGGTCTTACTACGCGATCCCCGAGTTGCAGCGGCGCCGCCTGTTCGAGCTGGCGCGCGTGCTGTCGTCCGCCGCGTAAGCACAGCCGCTTGACCGGGCCGGGCCGAGTGCCTAGCCCGGTTTCATGACGTTCCGCCAAGATACCGATTTGATCGCCAGCATTGCGGCCTGCGCGCACGCTTTGGCCGACGCCGCGCGCCCTGCGACGCTGGCGCATTTCCGCGCCGATGTCGATGTTGCCTCTAAGGAAGACGGGGGCTTCGATCCCGTCACCGAAGGCGACCGCGCCGCCGAACGGGCGATGCGCGCCGTGCTGGCCAAGCTTCGCCCGGATGATGGCATTCTGGGCGAGGAATTTGGCACGCTGGACGGCTCTACCGGTCTGACCTGGGTGCTCGATCCGATAGACGGCACGCGCGCCTACATTTCGGGCGCGCCCACATGGGGCGTTCTGGTGGCGGTGTCCGACGCCGACGGCCCGATTCTTGGCCTGATCGACCAACCCCACATAGGTGAGCGCTTTTTCGGTGGTCCGAACGGTGCACACGTGTCCGGACCGGGGGGTGAGCGGTCCATGCGCACCCGCGCCGCGCGGCCACTCTCCGATGCGACCCTGATGACCACTTTCCCCGAGGTCGGCACCGCAGAGGAAGGCGCGGCTTTCGCGCGCGTCGCCGCGCAGGCGAAGCTGACGCGCTACGGGCTGGATTGCTACGCATATGCCCTGCTGGCGCTGGGCCAGATCGACTTGGTGATAGAAGCGCAACTGCAACCCTACGATATCGGGGGGCCCATGGCGGTCGTGCAGGCGGCAGGCGGGATCGTCACCGACTGGACGGGCGGCCCCGCGCAGCACGGCGGGCGCGTGATCGCCGCGGCCAATGCGGACATCCACGCCGAGGCGCTGGCGTTGCTGGCATGAGTGACATCCTGATCCGGGGCGCCGATCTGGTGCTGACGATGGATGACGCCGAGACCGAACTGAAGAGGCACGACATTCGCCTGTCGGGCGGCGTGATCGCAGAGATCGGGACCGCGCTGGGCGCCGCGGGGGCAGAGGTGGTTCTGGCCGATGGCTGCTTGGTGACGCCCGGCCTCGTGAACACGCACCACCACCTTTACCAATCCATGACCCGCGCAGTCCCCGGCGCGCAGGACGCGCTACTGTTCGGGTGGCTACAGATGCTCTACCCGATCTGGGCGCGCATGGGGCCGGAACATATGCGGGTGTCGGCGCTGACCGGGCTGGCGGAACTGGCGCTGTCGGGCTGCACGCTGTCGTCCGATCACCTGTACCTGTTCCCAAACGGCGCGCGGCTAGAGGATACGATCCACGCGGCGGCAGAGGTCGGTTTGCGCTTCCACCCCACGCGCGGTGCCATGTCCATAGGGGAAAGCGACGGCGGGCTGCCGCCCGATGCGCTGGTGGAAGCCGAGGACGCGATCCTGAATGACTGCATCCGCGTCGTGGATGCGTTTCACGACGCGGCCCCCGGATCCATGTGCCGCGTCGGCATTGCACCCTGTTCTCCCTTCTCCGTCAGCCGTGAGCTGATGCGTGACGCGGCCCTTTTGGCCCGCGACAAGGGTGTCATGCTGCACACCCATCTGGCCGAGAACGACGAAGATGTGGCCTATTCGCTAGAGCGGTTCGGCTGCCGTCCGGGGCAATACGCACAGGATCTGGGTTGGACCGGCGAAGACGTCTGGCACGCGCATTGCGTCAAGCTGGACGGGTCAGAGATCGACCTGTTCGCGCGCACCCGCACCGGCGTGGCGCATTGTCCGTGCTCGAACTGTCGCCTTGGCTCGGGGATCGCACCAGTGCGGGCAATGCTGGACGCAGGCGTGCGCGTCGGGCTGGGCGTGGACGGTAGTGCGTCGAACGACAGCGGTGATCTGGTGTCCGAAGCACGGCAGGCGATGTTGTTGCAGCGTGTGGCCGGCGGGGCCGATGCCATGTCGGCCCGCGCGGCGCTGCGGTTGGCCACGCGTGGCGGGGCGGAAGTTCTGGGCCGCGACGACTGCGGGCAGGTGGCCGTTGGCAAGCGCGCCGATCTGGCGATCTGGGACATGCGCGGTGTCGAGGCGGCAGGATCCTGGGACGCGGGCGCACTGCTGCTGGCGGGCCCGCGAAAGGTGCGCGACCTCTTCGTCGAAGGCCGTCGGGTGGTGCGCGACGGGCAGATGGCGACGATTGATCTTGGCGCGGTGCTGGAACGCCAGCGCACCTTGGCGCTTGAGTTGGCGGGCTAATTGCCCTCAGGCGTGCGCGCAACCCGTTCGCCCGCGACCCAAACATCCGCGATGGCACGGTCATCGCCCATCATGATCGTTGGGAAAATCGCTTCCCATATGTTCTCCGCCCGCCCACTGCGCTGGGCGATGGCGGGGGTAGAGGACAGGTCGAGCGCGATGATGTCCGCGTCCGAACCGGGTGCGAGCGTGCCGGTCCTGTCCTGCATCCTCAGCGCGCGGGCAGAACCTTCGGTGGCGAGCCACAGCAGTTGCGCGGGGTGCAGGGCGGTGCCGGACAACTGGCCGATCTCGTAGGCGGCGGCCATGGTGCGCAGCATGGAAAAGGACGATCCACCGCCGGTGTCGGTTGCCAGCCCGGTGGTGATCCCGTCGGTAATCGTGCGCGCGGCGTCGAACAGGCCTGACCCAATGAAGGTGTTGGAGGTCGGGCAATGGACTACCGCCGATCCTGTTTCCCGCAGAAGGTCCCGCTCTCGCGGCTCCAGGTGGATCGCGTGGCCGAACAGGGCTCCGGGGCCGATCAGACCGTGCTGCTCGTAGGTCTGCAGGTAGTCACTGGCTTCGGGATGCAGGTCGCGGACCCATGCGATCTCATCTCTCTGTTCGGACAGATGCGTCTGCATCGCGCAGCTGGGATTGGCGGCCCAGAGCGCGCCAAGCGCTTCAAGCTGGTCCGGCGTCGAGGTCGGTGTGAATCGCGGCGTGATGGCGTAGCGCGCGCGGCCCGTGCCGTGCCACTTGGCCAGCAGGGCCGCGCTGTCGTCGTAGGCGGATTGTGGCGTATCGCGCAGACCATCGGGCGCGTTGCGGTCCATGCACGTCTTGCCCGCGACGGTGGCCATGTTGCGCGCGGCCGCGGCTTCGAACCATGCGTCGACGCTGGCGGGATGGATCGTGCAAAAGCTGGTCAGCGTGGTGGTGCCGTGCGCCAGCGCCAGGTCGAGCGTCAAATCGGCCTGCTTGCGCGCATAAGTCGGATCGCCGAAGCGCATCTCTTCAGGGAAGGTGTAGGTGTTCAGCCAGTCGATCAGGCGCTTGCCCCACGCCGCGATGATCCCGGTCTGGGGATAATGCATGTGAGCGTCGACGAAGCCGGGGATCAGAAGGCGATCGCCAAGGTCAATGTGCTCGGCATCGGTGCGGTCGACCGTGTCGACGGGGCCAGCCGCAGCGATGCGACCGTCCTCGATGCGTATCGCGCCATGCGTGTCGTGAACCACCGCCGCCTTGATGGGCGCGGTGAACGGGTCGGCGACGAAGCGCAGGAGGTGTCCGGTAAGAAGCTGGGCCATGACCGGGAGCTAACGCGAAAGCAGGACCTTTTGCGAGGGGCAGATTGCGAAGTCATACCAGTGCGGATCGCGATAGAAGCTTTACCTTGCGCGCTTGTCTTCGCTTTCCCCAAGCGCGCGCCCGGCCTACATCACGTGCCAAAGACGGACCCGACAGAAGGACAACGCAATGGCGGAGATTGAAGAAGCGGTCGAGCAGGAAGACGACGCCTACGCGCTGGATCGTGAGACGATCCGAGAGGTGCGGGATGCCGTCGACGCCGAGGACCGCGACCGCTTGATGGCCGCGATGGAGCCGATGCACCCGGCCGACATCGCCGACCTTCTGGAACAGTTGGACGAAAGCCCGCGCCACCGTTTGATCCACATGCTGGGTCACGATTTCGACGGGGCGGTGCTGTCCGAACTGGATGAGGGCCTGCGGGAAGACATCATCCGGACGCTATCGCCAGAGGTGTTGACGGGCGCGGTGCGCGGGCTTGAGTCGGACGATGTGGTCGACCTGCTGGAGGACCTTGAAGAACCGCAGCAGGAAGCCATCCTGGAGGCTCTCGAACGACCCGACCGGATCGCCATCGAGCGCGCCCTGTCGTTCCCGGACGGGTCCGCTGGCCGCTTGATGCAGCGAGAGGTGGTGACCGCGCCCGAGCATTGGACAGTGGGCGATGCCATCGACTTCATGCGCGCCTCGCTCGATCTGCCGGAGCAGTTCTATCACATTGTGCTGGTCGATCCGCGCTTTCGGCCTGTCGGGCAGGTGACGCTGGGCAAGGTCATGTCATCGGATCGCGTCACGCCGCTGAAAGAATTGCTAGAGCCGAGCTATCGTACCATTCCGGCCACGCAGGACGAGGAGGACGTCGCCTACGCGTTCAACCAGTATCACCTGATCTCTGCTCCTGTCGTCGATGAAGACGAGCGGTTGGTCGGCGTCATCACCATCGACGACGCGATGACGGTGCTGTCCGAAGAGAACGAGGAAGACTTGCTGCTCCTGGCCGGTGTCGGTGACGAAAGCATCGCGGACCGCACTCTGCAGATCGCCAAGGTGCGGTTTCCATGGCTTTTGGTGAACTTGGGAACCGCGATCCTGGCGTCACTGGTCATCGCGCAGTTCGAAGATGTGTTGGCCGCCGTCGTCGCTTTGGCGGTTCTGATGCCCATCGTGGCGTCCATGGGCGGCAACGCGGGCACACAGTCGATGACCGTGGCCGTGCGCGCCATCGCCACGCGCGATCTGACCGGATCGAACGGCTGGCGGGTCGTACGACGTGAGGTGATGGCGGGTTTTCTGAACGGGCTGGCCTTCGCGGTCATCATCGGGATCGTCAGTGTGATCTGGTTTGGCAGCCCGATGCTGGGCGTGGTGATCGCCGCGGCGATGGTCATCAACTTGATCGTGGCCGGGCTCGCCGGAGTTCTGGTGCCGATCTGCATGGACAAGGCAGGCGTGGACCCGGCGTTGGCGTCTGGGACGTTCGTGACAACGGTGACCGATGTGGTCGGGTTCTTCGCATTCCTTGGATTGGCCGGGCTGGTGCTGCTTTAGGCCGTGCGCGGTTGGTGAGGATGGATTTGGGTATTTGTGAAAGCAAAGACGGATGAGTCTGGCTGCGGATAAGGCACTGGCGCGAAAGGCGGCTTTGGCGCGGCGCAAGGTGGCGCACGCGGCGGCCGGGCCGGGTTGCGCGGATCGCTTGATCGAGGTGCTGCAAGGGCATCGGGGCCGCGCGGTTGCCGGGTATGCTCCGATCGGGACAGAGATCGACCCGACGCCAGCGATGGCGGCGCATGACGGGCCGGTCTGCCTGCCGGTGATCGACGGCGACGGCCTGCCGTTGCGATTTCGGAAATGGTCGCCCGGTTGCGCCATGCAAGCGGGCGCCTTCGGGGCGATGGTGCCCGCGTCGGGGGCATGGCTGGTGCCGGACGTGCTGATCGTGCCGCTGGTGGCGTTCGATCGGTCCGGCGGACGGCTGGGGTATGGCGGCGGGTTCTACGACCGGACGTTGGCGGAATTGCGCGCGGCTGGCCCCGTCACCGCCATCGGCTTTGCCTATGCTGCGCAAGAGGCTGACGCCTTGGTGCAGGAGGCAACGGATGCCCCGCTCGATCAGATCGTGACCGAGCGGGAGGTGATCGTTCCCGGCTAAGGGTGTTCAGTTGGTGGCGGGCATGTTGCCGTGATCCATGCCCTCGTGATCCATCGCCGTGCCATCGCGGGGTTCGACGTTGAAGGTCACGTCAACGTCTCCAGCGGTCTCGAAGACAAGCGTGGCGTTCAGCGTGTCGCCATCCTTCAGGGGCGTTCCGTCCAGTCCCATGAACATCACGTGGCGTCCGGCGGGCTGGAAGATGATGCTTTCGCCTGCGCCGATCTCGACGGCTTCCAGATGCATCATCTTGGCGATGTCGCCCTCCATGACGGTCTCATGGATCATGGTGGTCGGCACGCCTTCGGCCCGGGCCGCGATCAGCCGGTCCGGCGTGTCGCCTGCGTTGGTGACGGTCATGTAGCCCGCCGCGGTGCGGGCCATTCCGGCGCTTTCGGCGATGTAGGGGTGGTTAATGGTGATTTTGCCAACGCTGTAGTCGTGTGCGGAAAGGGCGGTCGCGCAGAGGGCCGCTGCGACGGTCGATAGGAGCAGTTTCATGGGATGGGTCCTGTTCTGTCTGATGGAAAGTTTGGATCAGGCAGACAGGGGTGGCGCGCGGGCCGGGTTCAGATCGACGGCGTCCGTGGCGAAGGGGGGCAGGGTCATCCATGCGCTGGTGAACGACGTCCCAATCTGTGTCGGCGGTGCGCTACGCACGCTGGCATCAAGCGTTGGCGCGATCAGGCAGTCGTGGTCGCTTGCGGCGACGGTCTCGACCGGCATGCCGTCGGCGTCGAGCGTGACGCGCACGCGTTCGGACCCGATGCACAGCACCACCGACTGAGCGCCCGCCAGCACAGCAAGCGCGCCGCCGAAAGCGGGCAGCAGCAGCGATACGGACATCACGAGGGCGAGTAGGCGGGTCATGGCGCGGGGGATACGACAGCGCGCGCGCCACGACCAGCGCGTTCGCGTCGCACCGGACTTGCCAGCGCGCGGTTCGGGATAGATACGACGCCTATGAACATTCTCTTTCTTGGCGATGTGATGGGCCGGTCCGGCCGGACCGCGATCACCGAACGGTTGGCCGCGCTGAAGGCAGAGCTGGCCGTCGATTTCTGTGTGGTGAACGGCGAGAACGCGACGAACGGCGCGGGGCTGTCGGCGGCCCACGCGCGGCTGTTGCTAGAAGCAGGGGCCGATGCGGTGACGCTGGGCGATCATGCCTTCGATCAGAAGGACATGTTGCAGTTTTGCGAGACAGAGCCGCGCATCGTGCGGCCGCTGAACTACTCCAAGGCCGCGCCGGGCCGTGGCGCGCGCGTGTTCGAGGTGCCGGGCGGACGGCGCATCCTTGTGGCGCAGGCGCTGGGGCAGGTCTTTATGAAGCGGCCCTTCGACGATCCGTTTTCCGCCATAGAGCCTGTGCTGAGGAACGCCACCTTGGGGGCCGCGGTGCAGGCGACGTTGGTGGATATCCACTGCGAAGCAACATCCGAGAAGATGGCCATGGGCCATTTCTGCGATGGTCGCGCGTCGGTCGTGGTGGGCACGCACACCCATGTGCCGACCGCCGACGCCACGATCCTGTCACGAGGGACGGCGTTCCAGACGGATGCAGGCATGTGCGGTGATTACGACAGCGTCATCGGCATGGACAAGGAAGAGCCCCTGCGCCGTTTCCTGACCGGGATGCCCAAGGGCCGGTTCGAGCCTGCGGGCGGCGAGGCGACGCTGTCGGGTCTGTTCGTGAAGACCGACGACGCGACGGGCAAAGCCGTTGAGGTGCAGATGATCCGGCGCGGCGGTCGGCTGCAAGTGGCGTGAGCCAGCTTCGACTGACCGCGCTTCTGATCTTGCTGGGATCGGGGTGGGGCCTGTCGCAGCCGCTGACCAAGATCGCCGTGTCGGGCGGTGCCGCGCCGATGGGTCTGGTGTTCTGGCAGCTTTTGATTGGCGGGCTTTTCCTGTCGCTTATCGTGATCCGGCGGGGTGTGCCGCACGTCACGCGCGCGCGGCTGCGCGTCTGGATCGTGATCGCTCTGATCGGGAACGTCCTGCCCAGCATCGCGACCTACTCTGCCGCGCGTGATCTGCCTGCTGGGCTGATGGCGATCCTTCTGTCCACTGTTCCGCTGTTCGGGTTCGTCTACGCCCTGATCCTGTCGTTGGAGCGGTTTCGCCTGCGGCGTGCCGTGGGTCTGCTGATCGGCTTATCGGGCGTTCTGCTGCTGATCGTGCCAGAGGCGAGCTTGCCCGACCGCGCCATGGTGGCCGTCATCCCTATCGCGTTGATCGGGTCGCTGTTCTACGGCGCGGAAAGCAACGTGATCGCGAAATGGGGTGTTGCAGGCATGGCACCGGTAGAGGTGTTGGCGGGTGCCACCCTGATCGGTGCTTTGATGTTGCTGCCGGTGACGGTGGCCACGGGGCAGATGGCGGTACCAATAAGCTGGGGCGCGCCAGAGACGGCGCTGGTGTTGTCTGCCATCGTCCACGCCTGCGTCTACACCGGGTTCGTTTGGCTGGTGGGGCAGGCGGGGCCGGTGTTCGCGGTGCAGATTTCCTACGTCGTGACGCTGACGGGGATCGGCTGGGCGATGCTACTGCTGGGCGAAAGCTACTCTGGCTGGATTTGGGGCGCGCTGGCGCTGATGTTGGGCGGTATGGCGCTTGTACAACCTCGGCCCGCTTTACCGCAAGCGGTGTAGAGTGCGGCCCCTTGCGCAGTCTCGCCGGGCATCGCTAGGGTCGCGCGACCTTATCGGCGGTGACCCTAGCGATGATCCAAGCTCAGCTTGACCCGACACTCATGGCGATCCTGGCCTTCGCCACCGTCATCGTCATGTTCGTGTTGTTCGCGCGCGAGGCTTACCCGACAGAGGTCGTGGCCATCGGCGGTGCGGCCTTCCTGTTCGCCACCGGCATCCTGCCATACGCCGCCGCGCTGGAGGTTCTGTCGAACCCCGCCCCCTGGACCATCGCCGCGATGTTCCTGATCATGGGCGGGCTGGTGCGCACCGGTGCGCTGCAATGGCTGACAGAGCTTGCCGACAGCCGCGCGGAACTGCGCCCCAAACGGACGCTGGTGCTGATGCTGGGGGCCGTGGCCGTGGGATCGGCCTTCATGAACAACACGCCGGTCGTCGTCGTGATGATCCCGGTCTTCGTGCAGCTGGCCAAGCGGCTAGGCGTTTCACCGTCCAAGGTGCTGATCCCGCTGAGCTATGCCGCGATTATGGGCGGCACGCTGACGCTGATAGGCACCTCGACGAACCTGCTGGTGGACGGCGTCGCCCGTGCGCGGGGGCTGGAGCCGTTTTCGATTTTCGAGATCATGCCGCTGGGGATTATCCAGATCACGGTCGGCGCGACTTATCTGGCCTTTGTCGGGCGTAAACTGCTGCCGGAACGCGACTCGCTGTCGTCGCTGATCTCGGAACGCCGAAAGATGAAGTATTTTACAGAGGTCGCGATTCCTGAAGGCTCTTCCCTCGTGGGCGATCCAGTGCAGGACGTGGACATCTTCAAGCGCGAAGGCGGGCGCGTGATCGACGTTCTGCGCGGCGATGCCTCGTTGCGGCGGGATATGGCCTCTGTCGTGCTTGAAGCGGGCGACCGTGTGGTGCTGCGCACCGAGATGGCCGAGTTGATGAGCCTGAAGGAAAACCCAGATCTGAAGTCCGTGGACCGCCTGTCCTCGGTCGAAACACAGACGGTCGAGGTTCTGATCACGCCCGGTTGCCGCATGGTCGGGCGCAGCCTGGGCGCGATGCGCCTGCGCCGTCGCTACGGTGTCTATCCGCTGGCCGTGCATCGCAGAAATCAGAACACGGGGCGGCAGCTGGATGAGGTCGTCGTGCGCGTGGGCGACACCCTGCTGTTGGAAGGCGCGATGGGCGATATACAGCGGCTTGCGACGGATATGGACCTTGTAGATATCGCGCAGCCGACTGCGCAGGGCTATCGCCGCTCCAAGGCCCCGGTGGCCATCGGGGCCTTGGCGGGCGTGGTGATCCTGTCGGCGCTGGGCGTCGCGCCGATCCTTGGGCTGGCAGTGGTGGCGACCGCGATCATCCTGCTGGCCCGATGCATCGACAGCGACGAGGCGTTTTCCTTCGTCGACGGCCCTTTGCTCGCGCTGATCTTCGCCATGTTGGCCGTTGGTGCGGGGCTAGAGGCTTCGGGGGCCATCGAATTGCTGGTGGGCTGGCTGTCGCCCGTGCTGGCGGATCTGCCGCCCTGGGCCGTTGTTATGGTGATCTACCTGATTGCCACGACGCTGACGGAAATGGTGTCGAACAACGCCGTGGGTGTGATCCTGACGCCCATCGCGATCCAGCTGGGCGTCAGTCTCGGCTACGATCCGCGCGCGCTGGTCGTGGCAGTGATGTTCGCGGCATCCTCTGCCTTCTCGACACCCATCGGCTACCAGACAAACATGCTGGTCTTTGGTCCCGGTGGCTACAAGTTCACCGACTTCATGCGCGTAGGTATTCCGATGAACCTTCTACTGGCAGTGTCCGCGTCCTTCGCGATCCCCCTGATTTGGCCGCTGTGATGTGGCGGCTGGCTTCCATCCTGTTGCTGGCCGCCTGCGCCACCGCGCCCGATGCGCCGCGCGTGTCCAGCGGATCGGTTAGCCCCCGTGCGGTCACGCTGTTCGCGGACAACGTGACGGCACGGATGTCGGATGGCGCGCTGTGTACCGCCGTGCGGGAAGGGCGGTCGGGACCGTGGAGCGCGACGCTTTCTGGCTGCCCGCACCGCTGGCCCGTCGCCGTGCTGCGCCCCAGCTCGCGCCCGCGCCTGCCACTTGTGCGCAGCGACGCCGACCCTTGGGTGACGCTTGGCGCGCCGACCGGGCCGCTGGGATTTGCACCGCCCCGCTGACACCGGCGCATACTGGGGTTGCGGCACCGGGGGCACGCGGCCTATATCCGGCGCGGTTCTTGAAAGATCGGAGACGCACATGGCCGGCCATTCCAAATGGGCGAACATCCAGCATCGCAAGGGGCGGCAGGACGCCGCGCGTTCGAAGCTGTTTTCCAAGCTGGCGAAGGAAATCACCGTCGCCGCCAAGATGGGCGACCCCGATCCCGACAAGAACCCCCGCCTGCGTCTGGCCGTGAAAGAGGCGAAGTCCCAATCCGTGCCGAAAGACGTGATCGACCGTGCGATCAAGAAGTCCCAAGGTGGCGACTCCGAGAACTACGAGGAAATCCGGTACGAAGGATACGGCCCTTCCGGCGTTGCGATCATCGTCGAGGCGATGACGGACAACCGCAACCGGACGGCATCTACCGTGCGCTCGACCTTCTCGAAGAACGGAGGCAATCTGGGAGAAACCGGCAGCGTGTCGTTCATGTTCGACCGCAAGGGGCAGGTCATCTACCCCGTGTCGGTCGGTGACGCCGACGACGTGATGATGGCCGCAATCGAAGCCGGGGCAGAGGACGTGGAAAGCTCCGATGACGGGCATGTCGTCTGGTGCGCGAACACCGATCTGAACGAAGTCTCTTCGAAGCTGGAGGAACAACTGGGCGAGTCTGAGACGACCAAGCTGGTCTGGCGTCCGCAGACGACGACCGAGCTGGATCTGGAAGGCATGCAGAAGCTGATGAAGCTGATGGACGCGCTGGACGACGATGACGACGTGCAGAACGTGACCGCCAACTTCGAGACCTCGGACGAGGTCATGGCGCAGCTGGACGGGTAGGGAACGAGGGGCGCTGCCCCTCGCGCTCCCCGAGGTATTTCAAGAACGATGAAGAGGCAGCCTATTTCAGCTGGCTGTCCTTCGACCCACGGCGATTGAAGCCACCGCGCGCTTGCTTCGTGCTGTCGCGCCCGGACTGACATTCGACGCATAGCTGTACACCCGGCAGGGCCTCGCGCCGACGCTCCGGGATCGGCTCGTCGCATTCGGCGCAAAACGCGGCGGACGGCAGGTCCGACACCCGCCGCGACGCCTTCAGCCGCGCCAGCTCGTCGCTGATCGAGGCTTCGATCTGTTCGCTTACTGCGCCATCGCGCGCCCATCCACCGGCCATGATACTCTCCTTGCTTGGATGAAAGATCGGGTCGGGTAGGGCTTCGGTCAAGGGCGTGATACGTCATGCAAGTTGATGATCGCGCCGAGAAAACAGCAGTTTCCAAGGCGATCCCCGGCGCTTAGCACTGGTGCATGACCTCGCTGATCTCTGGCTTCGCACTCGGCTTTTCCCTGATCCTCGCCATCGGTGCGCAAAATGCGTTCGTGCTGCGCCAAGGTCTGCGGCGATCCCACGTGTTCGCGGTCTCGCTGACCTGCGCGCTGTCCGACGCCATCCTGATCGCCGCAGGCGTCGCGGGCTTTGGTTGGCTGGTCGAAGCAGCGCCATGGATCGCGCCGGTGTTCACTTATGGCGGTGCGGCGTTCCTGCTGGTCTACGGCGCGATGGCACTGCGCTCGGCTTGGCGCGGCGGGCAAGCGTTGGAAGCCGCGGACGAACGCGCGGGCGGGATGCGCCGCGCGGTGCTGACCTGCCTCGCGCTGACGTGGCTGAACCCGCATGTCTATCTGGATACCGTCGTGCTGCTGGGATCGGTCTCCAGCCAAGCGGAAAGCGCGCTGCGCTTTGGCATTGGCGCGGTCACGGCGTCATTCGTCTTTTTCTTCGCGCTGGGCTACGGCGCGCGGCTGCTGTCGCCCGTTTTCGCGCAGCCCCGTGCGTGGCGGGTGCTGGACGTCGTCGTCGGCCTGACCATGTGGGCGCTGGCCTTGAAGCTGGTGCTGGGATGAGCGCGCCGTCGCGGCCCGTGGCCGGAGTGCTGTGGATGGTCCTGACGGGCCTGCTGTTCGTCGGTGTCACTGCGACCGTCAAGCATCTGGGCGACCGTGTGCCCGCGCCGCAGGCCGCCTTCCTGCGTTACGTATTGGGGCTGTTCTTCCTGCTGCCGCTTTGGCGCCAGATCGCTGGCGCGCCCTTCGATGCGCGCCACCTGCGGCTATATGCGGGGCGGGGCGTCCTGCACGCCATTGGGGTGTCCATGTGGTTCTACGCGATGACCCGCATCCCCATCGCAGAGGTGACGGCGCTGAATTACCTCTCGCCGATCTATATCACCATCGGTGCGGCGCTGTTCTTGGGAGAGCGGTTCAGCTGGCCGCGCATGGTTGCGATCCTAGCGGCATTGGTCGGTGTCGCGCTGATCCTGCGGCCCGGTTTTCGTGCGGTCGATCTTGGGCATTTGGCGATGCTGGGCACCGCGCTTTTGTTCGCGGGGTCCTACCTGATCGCCAAGGTCCTGTCGGACGAGGTGAAGCCGTCCATCGTCGTCGCGATGCTGTCGATCTGGACGACCGTGGGACTGGCCCCGATGGCGCTGGCGGTATGGGTCTGGCCTAGCTGGGATGAGTTGGGGTGGCTGTTCCTTGTCGCCAGTCTGGCGACGACCGGACATTTCACCATGACGCTGGCATTCCAGTCAGCACCGATCAGCGTGACGCAGCCGATCACCTTCCTGCAACTGGTCTGGGCAACATTGGTGGGCTGGTGGGTCTTCAGCGAAGGCATCGACGCCTTCGTCGTCGCAGGCGGCGCGATCATCGTGGGATCGGTCGTCGTCATCTCAATCCGGGAGGCGCGGCAGAAGCGCCGCACGCCACCCGTCGCGCTATGATTTAGGCTTCGCAGACGTTCACAAGGCTTTCGTAGCGGCGCACGATCCAACCGGGGGCGTCGTCGGGCAGCGACTCGTCGATGGTGGATTCGGATCGGGCGAAGATGTTGGCGGTGCGCGAGTTTTCCACCACGTCCATCGTTTCTGTTACGGCGACGCGGTCGTAGACCACGAAGGCGACCGCCACCAGAACGACACCGCGCGCGACACCGAAGAGGAACCCAAGCCCCCGATCAATCGGGCCAAGCGCCGACTCTTGTACGGCACCCGATAGGATCGGGGTAAAGATCGACACGACCACCAACATTACGGCGAAGACCGCTGCGAACGCAAAGATGATCGACAGCTCGCAGCTGTCGCCCAGATAACGGTCGAGCACGGGAATCTGCCGGACGAGCGGCTGGGCAGAGGCTGCAAGCGCGAAGGCGACGATGCCTGATACGATCCAGCCGGCGATGGCCATGCCTTCCCGCACGAACCCACGCGAATAGGCTAGGATCGCCGAGACCACGATGATGAAGCCGACGACACCGTCGATGATCGTGAAACCGTCCATGTATGGCTCTCCTTAGCCTGCGCCGAAAATGTCGCCTACCAGCGCTGCAAGATCGGGGAAGGGGCGCACGGCCATACCCTCGATCTTCAGCGACCGGGACTGCGTCGGCGCGATCGCGCTGGAGAAACCAAGTTTGGCGGCTTCTTTCAACCTGTTTTCCGCTTGGGCGGCGGGGCGCAGCGCACCCGACAGGCTTATTTCACCGAAGATGACCGTTTTCGGGGGCAATGCCACGTCTTCACGGGCCGAAAGCAGGGCAGCAGCGACGGCCAGATCGGCGGCGGGTTCACGCACGCGCAGGCCGCCCGCGACGTTCAGATAGACGTCGAGGCCCGAAAACGGGATCGCACAGCGTGATTCCAGCACCGCCAGGATCATCGCCAATCGCCCGCCATCCCACCCGACGGTGGAGCGTCGCGGCTGACTGTGGGGGGTGGGCGCGACCAGCGCCTGTATCTCACACAGCACGGGGCGAGACCCTTCGATGCCTGCGAAGACGGCCATGCCGGGTTGGGGCGTTTCATGCTCGCCCAGGAACAGGGCAGAGGGGTTGGACACTTCCGCCAGCCCACTGCCGGTCATCTCGAACACGCCGATCTCATCCGCGGGGCCGAAACGGTTCTTCACGGCGCGCAAGATGCGGTAGGGGTGGCCGCGCTCGCCTTCGAAATACAGGACCGTATCGACCATATGCTCGACCACGCGGGGACCGGCGATCTGGCCTTCCTTGGTGACGTGGCCGACCAGAACGACGGCGATGCCGTGGCGCTTGGCGAAGGTCGTCAGTTCATGTGCGGCAGCGCGGACCTGACTGACCGATCCTGGGGCGCTGTCGACATTGTCGGCCCACATCGTCTGGATCGAATCGATGATGGCCAGGTCGGGCTTTTCCTTTTCCAGCGTGGTCAGGATGTTGCGCAGGTTCGTTTCTGCCGCCAACCGCACGGGCGCGTCCGACAGGCCAAGACGACCCGCGCGCATCCGCACCTGTGCCGTCGCTTCCTCACCGCTGACGTAGATGCAGGACACGCCCGACCGCGCGAAGCTGGCGGCGGCCTGCAGAAGCAGCGTGGATTTGCCGATGCCCGGATCGCCGCCGACAAGGATCGCGGACGCAGGCACCAGACCGCCGCCCAGCACGCGGTCCAGCTCGGCGATGCCAGAGGTTTCGCGTGGCGGCGGTGTTTCCGAACCGGCCAGATCGTTCAGCACCATGCCTTTGCCGCGCTTGGTCCCAAGGGATTTGGCGGCGGGGCCAGAGGACAGGGGCACTTCTTCGACGATGGAGTTCCAAGCGCCGCACGCATCGCAACGGCCCGACCACTTGGAGTGTGCCGCGCCGCAGGATTGGCAGATGTAAGAGGGAGTTTTCGCCATGCCGCCTTTTGCCCCCGTAACGCGGGGGCGGCAAGCGGGTTACTCGGCGGCGGTGGCGTGGGGCAGGGCGATGACGTTTCCACCCTTCATCGGGCGCACGAAACCCAGCGTCGACAGCAGGTCGCCGTATTCGTCTTCCAACTGCGCCAGACGGCTTTCCATTGCGGCTTCTTCGATCTCGACGTCCTGTGTAAGGCGGCGCAACTCGCGGCTGACGGTTAACGCATGTTCGATCCGCTCTTCGAACAGGCCGATCTCCTCGACGCGGTGGGCCAGAAAACCACGGGCGCGGGCGACGTTCTCGTCCGAGTAAATTTGGGCGATATCGCGTGAGGCGTAGGACATTTCTGCCGCGGCCTCGAGCACTTCCGGCTCTAGCTCTGCCAGATCGGGGTGATAGCGCAGGTAGTTCATACGCTCTTTGACGGAGTCGTATTCGGACGACAGCTTGAACGTATCAGCACGGTCGGCCTGATGGCAGAAGTGATAAGCCTCTGCCACATCCGACATTGAGATTGCGAAATCTCGGTGGCTGCGTTCCAGTCGCAGAACGCGGAAGCCCGATGGCATCGCCGACAGGATGGTCAGAAGCAGCAACACAACTGCGAATTGGACGACCAGACCGGCCTGGGGATACACGACGTCGCCGAACTGCAAAGGCAGCGTCAGATAGGGAAGGTAGCCAAATGCCGCAGCAAGCGTTGCGCCAGCCACCGCCGCCGTGGCAGTGAACAGGATTGCGGTTGCAACCCACTGAAAATATGCCGAAATCGGCTGGTTCCGCTTTGCCGTTGTGCGATACATGGCGATTCCCCCAAGAACATCGTCGGCGATAAGCCGCTCATGGGTCAATTGCTTTACGTGCAGGATTGTTCCGGAAAGATATGCGCAACCGCCAGTTGACCATTAGTCAACTGATTTTCCACAAGAAACCATTTAGGATTATACGGCTGGCGAATCCTGTCGGTGATAGCGCACGCCAAGGCTGGTCAGGATCTCGTATCCGATGGTGCCTGCGGCCTCTGCCAGATCGTCGACGCTTTGCTCGGCGCAGAGAATATCCAGCGATTCTGGTATGCTATCAAGGTGGCTGACATCAGCCGTCAGCAGGTCCATGGACACGCGCCCGACCAATGGACAGGGCGTGCCATTCGCGAACAGCACCGCTTCGTTGCCCATCGCGCGGATCAAACCGTCGGCGTATCCCGCCGACAGGGTGGCGACGCGCGTCGGCTCGTCCGCCATCCAGGAACCGCCGTAGCCCACGATCTCTCCGCCCGCGACTTCGCGCGTCTGTATGATCGGCAATGACAGGCGCACGACGGGCGTTGCATCGGCAAACGGCTGCCCGCCGTAAAGACCGATGCCGGGGCGGGTCATGTCGAAATGGTAGTCTTCGCCCAAAAGGATACCGCCTGTCGCAGCGAGAGACCGCGGCGCGGCGATCCCGTCTGTCATCTTGCGGAATTGCCCTAGCTGGCGCGCGTTCATAGGATCGTCGGGCGCGTCGGCACAGGCGAGATGGCTCATCACAAGGATCGGTGCGCGTTCCAGCACGATCGCGCGGGCGGCGTCCCATTCCACAGGCTCCAGCCCCATGCGGTTCATGCCGGTGTCCAGCTGTACACCGAAGGGATGGTCGGGCAGCCGCTCGAAATGACGGGTCAGCTGCTCGATGGAGTTCAGCATCGGGATCAGGTGCAGATCGCGCAGGGCGGCGGTGTCCGTCTCCATGTGGCCGGAGAAGACGCAGATCTCAGCATCTGGCCCCAAGGCCGCGCGGATCGCCGCGCCCTCTTCGGCCACCGCGATGAAGAAACGGCGCGCGCCCGCGTGCCAAAGAGTTTTCGCAACCCGTTCAACGCCCAGTCCGTAGCCGTCGGCCTTCACCGTCGCCGCCGTCAGGCAGTCCGAACCGGACATGGCATCCAGCGCTCGCCAGTTGGCGGCCAGCGCGTTGAGATCAATATGAAGTGTTCCGGTTCCCATGGGGCTTCGTCCAACAGGCTTGAGGGCGCGTCAAGCCGCCATTACATCCGGTCGTCCGACCCCTGCTGCCACGGCTGCACAAGGTTGCCGAAGCGCGTGAACTGGCCTTCGAACGCCAGATCGACCGAGCCGATGGGGCCGTGGCGCTGCTTGCCGATGATGACCTCGGCCTTGCCATGCAGGCGAGACATCTCGTCCTGCCAGCTGGCCATCTTTTCGAGCTCGTGATCGCCCGGCTTTTCGCGTTCCTTATAGTATTCCTCGCGGAACACGAACATCACGACGTCCGCGTCCTGCTCGATCGAGCCGGACTCCCGCAGGTCGGACAGCTGTGGGCGCTTGTCTTCGCGGCTCTCGACCTGACGCGACAGCTGCGACAACGCGACGACAGGGATGTCCAACTCCTTGGCGATGGCCTTCAGACCCTGACTGATCTCGGAGATTTCGTTCACGCGGTTCTCGGATCGGCCTGTGCCCTTCACGAGCTGCAGGTAGTCCACGAACAGCGCGTCCAGCCCGTGTTGACGCTTCAGGCGGCGCGCGCGGGCGGCAAGTTGGCTGATCGGCAGGGCAGGCGTGTCGTCGATATACAGGGGGCAAGCTTCCAGCGACTTCGCAGCCTCGACGAAGCGGCGGAATTCGACCTCGTTCATATCACCGCGGCGAATCTGCTCAGATGGCACCTGCGCGGCTTCGGACAGAATACGCGCGGCCAGTTGTTCGGCGCTCATTTCCAGGGAATAGAAGCCCACGACGCCACCATCCACCGCACCCTCGGTCCCGTCGGGCCTGATGCCCTTCTTGTAGGCCTTCGCGATGTTGAAGGCGACGTTCGTGGCCAGTGAGGTCTTACCCATGGACGGCCGGCCGGCCAGGATCAGCAGGTCAGACTTGTGCAGGCCACCCAGCTTCTTGTCCAAATCGATCAGGCCCGTGGATACGCCAGACAGGTTCCCGTCGCGCTGGTAGGCGGCGTTGGCGACGTTCACCGCATCGGTGACAGCGCGCAGGAATGACTGAAAGCCCTGGTTCACCGCGCCTTGCTCGCCCAACTCATACAGGCGCTGCTCGGCATCCACGATCTGTTGACGCGGCTCGCTGTCGACCTCGACTTTACGGGCTTTGGCGGAAATCTCTTGGCCCAGGTCCATCAGCTTCCGCCGAATCGCCATATCGTAGATCATCTGGGCGTAATCACGCGCCGCATAGCTGCTGATCGCCGCCCCGGCGAGGCGCACAAGATAGGACGCGCCACCCAACTCCTGCAGGCCGGGATCGTCCTCTAAAAACGCCTTCAGCGTCACCGGAGAGGCCAGCGCTCCCTTGGCGATTCGCGCGACGGCGGCCTCATAGATGCGGCTGTGGACCGGATCGTAAAAGTGCGAGCCGTCGATGATCGGAGAAACGCGGTCGTAGATGTCGTTGTTGGTCAGAATCGCGCCCAGAAGCTGCTGTTCGGCCTCGACGTTATGGGGCTGTAGCTCGGCGGGCGTGTCGCCTGCGTCCGGTGTGATCGTGGTGATGCTGTTCATGGTCTGACCCCTGTCCGCTACTGTCCCCGTCGCGGTCGATAGCCCCATTTGGGGGGCGCAGGCAAATCCACCGCAATCGCGCGCCGCCTACCGCATGTCGCGATGGGGACGAACCAACCTACCATATTCGCGGGCTGGGGCACAAAACTTCTGCACATGCTCACAGGCGGTGGAGAACTATTTTTTCGCCTCTGGCATCCGTGCCGCCTGCCAACCGCGTGGGTCGTTCAGGAATACCTCGACACCGTCCATCGTGCTTGCGTCGAAGCTGCCCGACGCCTTCGCCTCGGCCAGGACGTCCCACCACGTGCTGAGCGCATGCAGCGTTACGCCGTGGTCTCCAAGGGTCTTCGTGATCTCGGGGAAGATACCGTAAGAGAACAGGACGGCAGTGTGTTCGCAGGTGGCCCCGGTTTCGCGAATCGCGTCCACGAAGGACAGTTTCGATCCGCCGTCGGTCGTCATGTCCTCGACCAGCAGGACGCGCTGGCCTTCGGTCATCACGCCTTCGATCCGGGCGTTGCGGCCGTAGCCTTTGGGCTTCTTGCGCACGTAGGTCATCGGCAGCGCCAGCCGTTCGGCCATCAGCGCGCCGAAGGGGATGCCCGCCGTTTCGCCGCCCGCGACATTGTCGAACGCTTCGAACCCGGCGTCGCGCATGACGGTGACGGCCAGGAAGTCCATCAGGGTCGAACGGATGCGCGGGTAAGAGATCAGCTTGCGGCAGTCGATATAGGTGGGCGAGGGCAGGCCGCTGGCCAGAGTGAACGGATCATCGGGGCGAAAATGCACCGCCTCGATTTCCAGCAGCATCCGCGCGGTCAGGCGCGCGATCTCGGCGCGGTCTGGGAAGCCGGTGGGGATCACGCGCGCGCTCCGGTGGGCGAGCGGTCGATGGGGTTGCGGTAGATCATGCGGCGGACAGAGCCCGTCTTAGAGCGCATAAGCACCGTTTCGGTCGTGAAGTAGCCGGGTTCGCGCTGGATCCCTTGCACGACAGAGCCATCGGTCACGCCGGTAGCGGCGAAGATCACATCATCGCTGACCAGGTCGTCGCGCGTATAGACGCGGTCGAAGTTCGTGACGCCCGCCTTCGTGGCGCGATCCCGCTCGTCATCGTTGCGGAACAGCAGCTTGGCGAACATCTGTCCGCCCATGCAGCGCAGCGCGGCGGCTGCCAACACGCCTTCTGGCGCGCCGCCCGATCCCATGTACATGTCAATTCCGGTGCGCGGTTCGGCGCAGTGGATGATGCCGGCAACGTCGCCGTCGGTGATCAGGCGCACGGCACAATCGGTGCTGCGCAGGGCTTCGATCATATCCTCGTGGCGCTCACGCTCCAGCACGCAGACCGTGATATCATGGGTGGAAACACCCTTCGCGGCGGCGAGCGCCGAGACCCGTTCGGACGGGCTCATGTCCATCGTCACGGTGCCGGGCTTGAAGCCGGGGCCGATGGCGAGCTTTTCCATATAGACGTCGGGCGCATGCAGCATCGAGCCGCGCTGCCCCATGGCGATCACGGTCAGTGCGTTGGGCATGTCCTTGGCTGTCAGCGTGGTGCCTTCCAGCGGGTCGAGCGCGATGTCGACCTCGGGGCCGTTCCCGGTGCCGACTTCTTCGCCGATATACAGCATCGGCGCTTCGTCGCGCTCGCCTTCGCCGATGACCACGGTGCCCGCGATGTCCAGCTTGTTCAGCTGTTCGCGCATGGCCGTGACGGCGGCCTGATCGGCGGCCTTCTCGTCACCACGGCCGATCCAGCGACCTGATGCGAGGGCGGCGGCCTCTGACACGCGCGCCAAGCCCAGTGAGAGCATCCGGTCGTTAAAATCCTGATCGGCCATCGCGTCGCTCTCCTGTTTTTCAGCGTTGCCAGTGGTCTAGCGCGGGGCGGAAGTGCGGGGCAAGACTGTTAGGGCCTAACAACGCTGCTCGGCGTGCCGCCGGGCGAAAGCTCTACTCCTTGGAGCCTAAGCGCCCAACTCTTCGATTCGCAGCGCCACGGGAGCGCCGATCAAAACGCCGGTGGCCTCCATCGCAGAGATCGCCGCGTCCAGATCGGGGCGACCGGCCTTGTGCGTGACCACGATCACCGGAGCGGTTGCGTCCTCGTGGTCGTATTGGCGCATCCGGTCGATGCTGATGCCCGCGTCGCCCAGACAGGCGGCGATCTTCGCCAGCGCACCAGGTTTATCCACCAGATCCATGCGCAGATAGTAGGGCGCGGGGCTGCCGGAATGGGCGCGCGTGACCTTCTTCAACGTGCTGGCGGGCTGGCCGAAGGTCGGCAGGCGGGTGCCGCGCGCGATGTCGATCACGTCGGCCATCACGGCACTGGCCGTGGGGCCTTCGCCCGCGCCCGCGCCGCGCATGACGATCTGGCCCACCGCATCGCCTTCCAGCACGACCATGTTCGTAGCACCATTCAACTGACCCAACGGCGAGCGGGCGGGCACCAGGCAAGGCGACATGCGCATTTCCAGGCCCCGTCCGGTCATCTGTGCGACGCCCAACAGCTTGATCTTGAAGCCCATGTCGTTGGCGTGGCGGATATCCTCGATCGAGACGCGCTCGATCCCCTCCAACTGCACACCGCCGAAGTCGACGCGCGTGCCGTAAGCGACCGAGGCAAGAAGACACAGCTTGTGGCCCGCGTCGATGCCACCCACGTCCAGCGTGGGATCGGCTTCCAGATAGCCAAGTGCGTGGGCCTCTGCGAAGACGGTATCGTAGGGCAGGCCCGCATCTTCCATGCGGGTCAGGATGTAGTTGCAGGTGCCGTTCATGACGCCCATCACGCGCTCGACCCGGTTGCCCGCAAGGCCTTCTGTCAGAGCCTTCACACAAGGGATGCCACCCGCGACGGCAGCCTCGAACCTTAGAGCGATCTGCGCGTCTTCTGCCGCTTCGGCCAGCGCCTGACCGTGGTGGGCCAGCAGCGCCTTGTTGGCCGTGACGACGTGTTTGCCGTTGGCGATCGCCGCCTCGACCAGATCCTTGGCGGGGCCTGCATCGCCACCGACAAGCTCGACGACCACATCCACGTCATCGCGGGCGGCCAAGGCGGTCGCATCGTCCTCCCAAGCGAAGCCCGACAGGTCCACGCCGCGATCCTTGGCCCGGTCCCGTGCGGAGACGGCGGTGACGATGATGGCGCGGCCCGCCCGTGCGGCCAGAAGGTCGGCGCGCTGTTGGACGATGCGCACGACGCCAGTGCCCACGGTCCCCAGACCGGCGATACCTAGACGCAAGGATTCGGACATGGGGCTGCTCCTGTACTTGGAAAAGCGCGTGCGGTGCGCCGGATCGCGACAGCCCTTAGCCCGTTTGCCGGGCGGGTTCAAAGGGGCTTGGTCAGCCTTCTGCGGCGCGGGTGCGCAACTGCTGCAAACGCAGGCGCAAGGCGTCGCGCTCGGCTTCTGTCAGGGCAGGGCCGCGCATGGCAGCGGCGCGGGCACGCAGGTTGTTCGCGCGGACGGCGGGCGAAACGCCGGGTTGCTGCCGTGCTGCAATCCCCGCCGCGCGGGTGCGCAGGCCCGCAGCCTCGGCGCTAAGCGCGGAGGCTGCGACCGTCACGCGGGCGGTGTCTCGCGGGACCTGCGAAAGGATGCGCTGCGTGGGGATCAGTTCCGGGTAGGCCGCGCGCGCCAGATCGGGGGCGTTGAGTGCAGCGATATCCGGTGTCGAACAGGCGGCCAGCAAAAGGGGTAGGGCAAGGATGGGGCGCATTTGTGGCTCCTGTCGCGGTCGTCCGCAGCTTAGCCGCCCAAGGGATCGGCGAGCAATGTCTTTCCTCTGTCGTGCCCGCGGGATAAGTCGCAGCAATGGACCACGCAGAAACACACGTCATGGCCCGGTTGACCGCCGCCACCCCCCGCCGGGTGATCGCGGTGGGCATCCTGTTCCTTCTGGCTGCGATGCTGGTGTGGATCGCAGGCACGACCCCGGCGGACCTGATATGGAAGTTCGTGCTCTTCGCAGTCGGACTGGTAACGGGTTGGGCCGCGTTGGCGATGTGGCAGGCGACCGGCGTGAACCTTCTGCTGACGAAAGATGGTATCGTGCAGTCGAATGGGCGCGTCGTCGTCGCGATGGATCAGATCGTGGACGTGGACCGGGGCGTTTTCGCGTGGAAGCCGTCGAACGGCTTTTCCGTGCGCCTTGCCTCACGCCACTCTGTCGCTTGGGCACCGGGCCTGTGGTGGCGTTACGGGCGCAGGCTTGGCGTTGGCGGCGTCACGGGTGCTGGCGCCGCGAAGGCCATGGCCGATATTCTGGCGATGCATCTGGCCGACCCGCGATAGGCGTCAGGTCGAAATGTCGGAATGCTCAATTTTCGTCCAGCGGGGGGCGACGGCCACATCATTGTCGAAGCGACGCGGTTCCAGCCCAAGGGTGAACGGCGGCTCGTAGTCCAGCCACGTTTCCACGAAGATGATCGAGTCGCCTTCCGCCAGAATCGGGATCTGGTCTTCGATCAGGTTGAAGTTCGCCTGCGAGATGATCGGCGGCGGCGCTTTGCCGGACGTGGTCCGCGCCACGTCGGACCACATGATCACATGCTCGGCGTTCGTTGCATCCCAATAGACAGATGTAACCCGTAGGTAGGTATCGTGATCCGAAGGCGCGAGGAATTCGTAAACTCGGCCAAGCCCATCGATAAACGCCGAGTCGATCGGTTTCTCGAGCCGCGAGATCTGGTCTGCCAAGGAGTAGGTGATCCGCAGGTTCATCGTCTGGGTCCGGTAGGCGTCGATCGAGGCCAACGAGATCATCATCCCCCACACCAGAAGAGGCAGGGCAAGGATGAATTCCACGGTGAAAGAGCCGGTCTCTTCGCGCCGAAACCGATGCAGCAGGCTGTGAAGGTGATTTGTCAGACGCATGTCAGGGCTCGTTCACAAAGAATGTCGAAGACACCATGGCGACGCCGCCGCCCGGTTGGCGATCCATGCCTGCACCGATGCCGACACCGGGCAGAAGCGGATCGTAGAGGATGCAGAAGCGCATCATCATCATCTGGTTCATAGAGCCGCGCTTGAAACTCTCGACATCCGGCACGTTTACGTTCTGGCTGCGGTCCACGCATTTCGTCTCTTGTGTCGGGGCCTGAAAGGTCGACACGTCAATCGGCTTCATTTCCAGCATCAGATCGCGCTTGCAGTAGGGGATGATGAGAGCCTCTTCACACACGGCATTCTTGATGTCGGTGAACGTCGGCGCGCCCATCTTGCCCAGTCTGATCTCGCGCGCCGTCACATCGATGGCGCGTTCGAACATGATGCGCTGCATCTGCATGAGACCGGCTTCCATGGTCGTGAAGAACGGCCAGGTGATCAGCGGGAACAGGATCACCACCTCTGCGATGGCGGCCCCGCCCTGACGACGCAGAAAGCTGCGAAAGAAGGACATGACGTTCATTATTGAATCAACTGCAGGCTGTTGAGAGAGGTCGCGATGGACGTGAAGGCGTAGTTCAGCTCATTTCCCGACACGCGATAGTGCAGGTTCTCATTCGATGCGCAGGACTTGAGAAGCGCGGCCTCTGCCTCGGAAATTTCGAACGCGATGGAGAAGATCAAAACGCCCTGTGCCTTGATGGCGTTGCACATCGCAGCGGTGTCCCTGTCCTTCTGGGTCTTTCCGATTTCGATGACAGGGCGGTGCATCCAGTCGTTGTAAACATCTGTCTTGTTGCGCCGGTCGTCCCGCGTCCCGGCCTGTTCGGCGCGGGCATACCAAGCGTGCCACTTCAAATTGACGCGGCCGAAAACATCCTGCCAGGTCAGGCGATCCGCATTGGCACCACCGTGAACGTTGTAGCCCCAGCTATCGTAGACCGGGTAGTAGCCGGGTTCGTTGTAGTTGTAGTCCCCGTCGACGTTGCCGCGCTCACGGTCGGCGACCGTGAAATAATAGCGACCGTTGCTGCGGAAGGCCCAAGTATCGCTGAGGCTGTCGCCTTCGTAACCCTCGGCAAACGTGTTGTGCACGGTGTTCTGGCCATCAGACATCACCACGATGACCTTCAGAGTATTGGTCCGATTGAAGTCGTAAGGGCGCTCGCTGAAGCTGGAGCCGACGTTCGGATGAGAGGCGAGCATCGACCGGGCCGACGGATCGAGCAGCCCCGCGCCGACCTTCAGGCCGAATTCGGTCGAGGTGTTGCCGGCGGCGAAAAGCGCGTCGATGCGGGCCTCCAAGGTGCCGATATCGTCTTCCATCAGCGTGACACGACGGCTGGACCAGGTCGGACAGTCCAAATAGGACTCCTCGATCGCCTGATCGTAGTCGTAGTTTACATTGCTGTGACGGTCGACGTGTGCGTGCTGGCGAATGTCGCCGATGCCCGTCAGGGAGGTCGTTTCGAACTGGTCGCCGCGGAACTCCAGACAGTTTGAATAGTCGTGCTTTTGCGACACCGACAGCTTGGACAGAATATGATCGTCCAAAGTGACCTGAGCGGCATAGGGCACGATGTTGATCGAGATCTTTCCGGTGACAGCATTTCCTTCACGGTCACGCAGCATGGCGTTCACGAATTTCTTGGCAGCGACTTTCAATTGCGTCAGCCGCGCGCCCTCCATCGAACCGGACACGTCCAGCACCAACGAGATTTCCACGTCTTGCACTTCCTCAAGCGCGATGCCGGAGGAACGCGCTTTCAGGGACTTCACGCCGGCCAGACGCATGAACCACGTCTTCATTTCCACTTCGGCGTTCACAAGAACGCTGCGGCGATTCACTTGGGACGGTGCCACTTTGACGGGCTTCAACGACTGGCGGATCCCCGCGGCGTCGAAGTAACTTTTCACGACCGTGTCGGCGTCAAGCGTCTGGTCAAGATCGGTCGCGGCAAGCGCGGCGGCGTCTGCCGTGTTCTGCATCCGCACTCGGGCGTAATCATGGCGCAGGATGTCCACGCCGATGCCGCCGACCAGGATGATCGCAAGGAAGAGGAACAGGGACATGATGATGAACGAACCATCCTCGGCATCTCGGAAGCCTGCGACGCGTGGTTGGGTCTTTCTGATCCTGCGACTGATGCTCAGTGTCATCGTCTTTCCCTTCTCAAGTCCATCGTGCGTCCCGGCCGACCCACGGCGTTTACCGTTGTGTCGGACCTTGGGCGCACTGCGTCTTTTGACCCGGTAGCTTGGCTGAATTGAGGCAAGACCGTGGTACGAACGGGATTTGATCTCGGCCCGTGACTAATGCGGGGTTACGGTGTGCATTGTTCCGGCTCGGGCCTCGGATTCCGGGCAGTTCCCGTGCTGCACACATCCACTAGGCCAGGCGCGAATCACCTTTATCGTGTGGAACGATGCCGCTCAGGGTAGCGTTTGCACCCCATCGCCGTTTGTATCATCCTGACGGCAACCAATCAGGAGACCACCCATGCCGCGTCGCCCCCTTCGCCTTGTCATCGCTACCGCACTCGTCCTTGGCTCTGCCGCCACGGCGCAGACCGTCGACCCGAATGCAGCCGCGCGCGCCGTCGCTCAGCCGCCGTCGCCCGCCGCCGTCGCGCAGGCCCTGGACGGGATGCGCGGTCAGCAATTCGCGCAGCTCCGCGACTCTGGTCTGACGGTGCGCGGAGCGCAGGCGCAAGGTGATCAACTGGTTCTGTCGCTGCGGGATTCCAAGCGCGCCTCTGAATACGGGCCTGCCGCGCGCGAAGGGTATGCCATCGTCGCCGACCGCAACATCCGCGCCCCGCTCTGCGCGGACCCGGTGCTAAGCGCCTTTGTCGCGCGCTACGGCATCACGACGGTCATCACCACACGTGACAACCAGCCCCTCGCGAACGTCGCGATCGACCGCTGCTAGGACGAACCGGCCCGTTCAAACGGACGATCAACTGGACTCTGGGCGGCACCGTTACGATATAGTGTGGCATGAGCCTGCCCCCCGGATTCCTGGACGAATTGCGCACGCGCGTCAGCCTGTCTCAGGTCGTCGGGCGCAAGGTGATGTGGGACATGCGCAAGTCCCAGCAGGGCAAGGGCGATATGTGGTCGCCTTGTCCGTTCCACCAGGAAAAGACGGCCAGCTTCCACGTCGATGACCGCAAGGGCTTCTACTATTGCTTCGGCTGCCACGCGAAGGGCGACGCGATCACCTTCGTGATCGAGACAGAGAACGTCCCCTTCATAGAGGCGGTGAAGATCCTGGCCGACGAGGCCGGGATGCAGATGCCCGAACGCGATCCACAGGCGCAGCAGAAAGCCGACCGGCGCACTCAGCTATCTGACGTGATGGAAGAGGCGGTGAAGTTCTACCGCCTGCAATTGCAAACGGGCGCAGGGGCAGAGGCACGGCGCTATCTGGACGGACGCGGACTGGACGCAGAGGCGCAGGCGCGGTGGGAGCTGGGCTTTGCGCCCGACGACTGGCGCCGCCTCGGTGCGCACCTGCGTGAGAAGGGCATCGCGCCCGATCTGATCGCAGCCGCCGGGTTGGAGAAGACGAGCAGCAAGGGCGGCGAACCCTATGACGTGTTCCGCAACCGCATCATGTTCCCGATCCGCGACGCGCGCGGACGCGCCATCGCCTTCGGTGGCCGCGCAATGGACCCGAACGACAACGCCAAATATCTGAACTCGCCGGAGACAGAGCTCTTCGATAAGGGCCGTCAGCTTTACAACATAGGCAACGCAAGGTCGGCGGCTGGCCGTGATGCACAGCTTATCGTGGCCGAAGGCTACATGGATGTGATCGCCTTGGCCGAAGCCGGGTTCGCCGCGACAGTTGCCCCATTGGGCACCGCGATCACCGAGGAACAGTTACGCCTGATGTGGCGCATCCACCCCGAACCCGTCATCGCGCTGGACGGCGACACCGCCGGTCAACGCGCCGCCTTGCGCGCCATGGATCTTGCCCTGCCGCTACTGGAAGCGGGCCAGTCGCTGCGCTTTTGCCTGATGCCCGAAGGGCAGGACCCCGACGATCTGCTTAAAGCCAAGGGGGCAGGGGCGATGCAGGCCCTGTTGGCGCAGGCACGCCCCATGGTCGATCTGCTGTGGCAACGAGAGACCGAGGGCAAAGCGCTCGATAGCCCCGAACGCCGCGCTGCGCTCGACAAGGCGCTGCGCGCGGCATTGGAGCGGATCAAGGACGGCTCTATCCGCAGCCATTACGCCGAAGCCATAAAGGAGCGGCGCTATCAGTTGTTCCATCCGCGCAAGCCATGGGTGCCGCGTGGCAAAGCGCGCCCGCTGGATGGTTCTCGCGCCAGCACGCGCGGCTCGGAGCTGGCCACCGGGGCCGCCGGAGCAGGGGTCCTGCATGAAACGGTGATGCTGGCGCTGCTGCTGCGCCACCCCCGCATGATAGAGGTGTTCGAGCCCGCACTGGCCCGCGCCGAATGCGAGGACCCACGCAATGCGGCCCTTCTGCGCGCCATGCTGACGACCGAGCCTGCCGATCCTGACGCGTGGTCCGAGCAATTGGAGTCACTCTGCGGGGCTGAGGCCCTTGAAAAGCTGCGCACGGCCCGCCACCTCGACGTGGTGCCCGCATTGCGTTCGGATGACCCGGACATGGCGCGGGACTGCCTTGCAGAGACCCTTTCCAAACTGGCTGCCCGTCGCGGGGCCGCGCGCGAAATCCAAGAGGCGCTGGATGATATCTCTGCTGTTCAGGACGAGGCACTGACATGGCGGCTGGCCCAGGCCGCCGCTGCCTTGGACCAGTCGGACAAGGCGCAGAACGAAGATAAAGGACGATTCGAGTTGGCACCGAACGGCGTCCAACTAGATCGTGACGAGAGAGATCACTTCAAGGCGCTGCTCGATAGTATGGGTTTCTCGGACGGGCAGGACGGAAAGGGTGGTGCAGGCTCTGGGTAACATCGTCGGAGTTTGCTAAACGAATCAGGCTAAACGATATGCGAATCAGTGATTCGGTCTATGATTCGCAAAACGGGGACGATGCGCGGGGCAAAAGTTCGCAGCGTCGCCGATCCGAAGAAGGGGAAAGCCGCATGGCTGCCAAGGATACGAACGAAGAGCGTAAGGACGATCAGGACGGCGAGGTCATGCTCGACATGAGCCAGACCGCCGTGAAGAAGATGATCGCGGACGCCCGTGAACGCGGATACATTACCTACGACCAGTTGAACGCGGTTCTCCCGCCCGAGCAGGTCAGCTCGGAGCAGATCGAGGACGTGATGTCGATGCTGTCCGAAATGGGCATCAACGTCATCGAAGACGACGAGGTCGAGGAAGAAGAGAAGAAGTCGACCGACGTCGCCACGCGCAACGACGCGCGTGATGTCGCTGTTTCCACTGCCGAATCCGAAAAGCTGGATCGTACCGACGATCCCGTCCGCATGTACCTGCGTGAGATGGGATCGGTCGAGTTGCTAAGCCGCGAGGGCGAGATCGCCATCGCCAAGCGGATCGAGGCCGGTCGCAACACGATGATCGCGGGCCTATGCGAAAGCCCGCTGACCTTCCAGGCGATCACGATCTGGCGCGACGAACTTCTGTCCGAAGACATCCTGCTGCGCGACGTCATCGATCTGGAAACCACCTTCGGCCGCTCGATGGGCGAAGAGGGCGAGGAGCCTGTGGTATCCGAACTCGGCTCGACCCCGCAGGGCGTTGCCCCACCGCAAAAGGCCCCCGCACCGAAAGAAGACGTCGACGCCGACGGCAATGCTCTGTCCGAAGGCGAAGATGAGGACGACGACGAGGACGAGCAGGCCAACCTGTCGCTTGCCGCGATGGAGGCCGCTCTGAAGCCGCGCGTGCTGGAAATGCTCGACGCCATTGCGGACGACTATGCGCAACTGGCCGAGATGCAGGATCTGCGCATGTCCGCCACGCTGAACGAGGACGGCTCGTTCACCAAGGGCGCGGAAGAGAAATACCAAAAGCTGCGGTCCGAGATCGTCGTGCTGGTGAAAGAACTTCACCTGCACAACAACCGTATCGAAGCGCTGATCGACCAGCTTTACGGCATCAATCGCAAGATCATGTCCATCGATTCCGCGATGGTGAAGCTGGCCGACCAGGCCCGCATCAACCGTCGTGAATTCGTCGAGGCCTATCGCGGCTACGAGCTCGATCCTGGCTGGATGGAGCGCATTGCCGAGAAGCCCGGTCGTGGCTGGCAGTCGCTGCTGGAACGTTCCACCGACAAGATAGAGGAACTGCGCGGAGAGATGGCGCAGGTCGGCCAGTACGTCGGCGTCGATATTTCTGAATTCCGCCGAATCGTGCAGCAGGTCCAGAAGGGCGAGAAAGAAGCCCGTCAGGCCAAGAAGGAAATGGTCGAAGCAAACCTGCGTCTCGTCATCTCCATCGCCAAGAAATACACGAACCGCGGTCTGCAATTCCTTGATCTCATTCAGGAAGGCAACATCGGTCTGATGAAGGCCGTCGATAAATTCGAATACCGCCGCGGCTACAAGTTCAGCACCTATGCGACGTGGTGGATCCGTCAGGCGATCACCCGCTCGATTGCCGACCAAGCCCGCACGATCCGCATCCCGGTCCACATGATCGAGACAATCAACAAGCTGGTCCGCACCGGTCGCCAGATGCTGCACGAAATCGGTCGTGAGCCGACGCCGGAAGAGATGGCCGACAAGCTGCAGATGCCGCTTGAGAAGGTTCGCAAGGTGATGAAGATCGCCAAGGAGCCGATCAGTCTTGAGACGCCCATCGGCGATGAGGAAGACAGCCAGCTTGGCGACTTCATCGAGGACAAGAATGCCGTCCTGCCGCTGGACTCGGCCATTCAGGAGAACCTGAAGGAAACGACGACACGGGTTCTGGCTTCTCTGACTCCGCGTGAGGAACGCGTGCTGCGCATGCGCTTCGGCATCGGCATGAACACCGACCACACGCTGGAGGAGGTCGGCCAGCAGTTCAGCGTGACCCGCGAGCGCATCCGTCAGATCGAGGCGAAAGCGTTGCGCAAGCTCAAGCATCCGTCGCGTTCCCGCAAGCTGCGCTCGTTCCTGGATCAGTAATGTCGATCTTCGGCAAACTCTTCGGCGGCAAAAGCAAAACGCCGCAGGACCTTCCGGGTGAGGAGCACAAGGGCTACACGATCCGCCCTGCGCCCGTCGCGGCAGAGGGCGGATACCGTATCGCCGCTGACATCGAGAAGGACGGTCGCACTCACCATATGGTGCGCGCCGACGTGGTGATGGGAGAGGGCGAGGCGCGCTCTGCCTCTGTCGCCAAGGCGCGTCAGGTCATCGATCAGCTGGGTGAGGATATCTTTCGCTAGATCCGACGTCCCGGTCGGCACGCGCGGTCCTGCGTTTGCGCCAAAGGGACCGGGTGATCAGCAGCGACAGAATCAGAGTGGCGCCCCCGGCGATAACCCACCCCATCGGCATGTAACCGAACACGGCATTCATCAGGTTGCCGATCTCGTGCCCGACTCCGATCAAGACCAAGGCCCAGCACGTGCAGGCCAGTGCCATCAGGCCTGCATAGGCTGGCGCTGATATCGCATTGGCGGCACCGATGCTGACCGGGATGACCGTTCGCGATCCGGGAATGAACCGGGACGCGAAGGCCAATACGTAGGGGCGGGCGAACACACGCCGCTGGATGCCTTGGGTCCGCCGGTCGGACAGGATGCGCCGCACGAACCGTGTGCGATTGCCCAGACGCCCGATGGTGTAGACCATCATGTCGGCGCAGAAACCGCCCAGCGCAGCAGCGGCGACAACGGGCCAGAACCGGAAGACACCCCGGTGTTCCAGCACACCGGCCCCCAATGCCACGGCGTCGCCTTCGATGAAGGTGCCGAGCGTCACGAACCAAAGCCCGTGTTCCTGCAAGAGCGCATCTATATTCATTGCGGTGGTCGCGTTCGGGTCGGGGGATCTCCCTGCGATCCCATGTTTCGCGGCGCCGGTCCAGACGCTCTAGGTGCGATTGGCCTGGTTCGGGTCGCTGGTGCTGCCTGGTCCTGTGTTCGGATCGTCGGGATCGCTATGATCTGGCTTCCGTTTAGGCGTCACCGGCTCTTTTTCAGGCAAGCCGGTGCGCGTCGCTTGATTGGGATCATCGGTGCTGCCCGGCCCACTCGTCGCATCATCGTTATCAGACATGGTTTCTCCTTTCGGCGTTTCGGCGCTACCTTCGACGAAATAGCCGCCGAACGGGCGGTGACGCCGGACAAAAGGACACATGCCATGCTCCGCTCCCTGTTGATCGTTGCTGCCTTTGCGGCGGCTTCCCCCGCCGCTGCCTTCCGGGCAGAGAACGGCCTGACCGTCGAGCCGGTGGACAATGCGACCTTCTACATCCCGTGGCGCGGCCAGTCCGGTGCCCGCCATTTCTGGTGCGCTGCCGGAGATTACGTGATCCGCGAACTCGGTCTGCCGACCAGCACCGACATCTACCGCTACGATGCGCCGGTCCGTCAGCAGGGCGAGGGTATCCGCTTCGGCTTCGACCCCAATCGCGCGACGGCCACAGGTTTGCTGCGCGTACAGGGCGGCAAGAGCCTGAACGCCGCCTACGCCCGCACGTTCTGCAACGAGCGGCTGTTCGACCGGTGACCAGCACCGTCTTGCATATCGCGACCAACGGTCCGGGCCTCTACGAGATTACGGATCAGGTCGCCGGGCAGCTATCGGGCGATGATGGCATTCTGACACTGTTCGTGCGGCACACGTCCTGTTCGTTGTTGATCCAAGAAAACGCCGATCCCGACGTTCAGCGCGATCTGATGGCGTGGATCGAGCGGCTGGTGCCGCGCGCCGATGAGCCGGACATGCGCTACCTGCGCCACCGTTCCGAAGGGCCGGATGACATGCCGGCCCACATCAAGGCCGCGCATCTGCCGGTATCACTGTCGATCCCTGTGGTGGGAGGTCGGATGCAGTTAGGCACGTGGCAGGGCATCTACCTGTGGGAACACCGCGACGCGCCCCATGATCGGACAGTCGCCGCGATGTTCATCCCGGCCTAGCGCCAGGCCCCGCACATGGGGCCGCGGGGCGTTCGGATCAGGCGAGGTTCGCGTCGTCGTCCAGAATGAAGGTCACCATCAGGTTCACCTGATACTGTGCGACCTTTCCGTTCTCGACGGTCACGCTCTGCTCTTTGACCCAAGCGCTTTTGACATTGCGCAGGGTCTTGGCGGACCGTTCGATGCCCTTTGCGACGGCATCGTCGAAGCTGGTCTCGGAGACGGCAGAGATTTCGGTAACGCGGGCGATGGTCATGGTTACGTCCTTGGGTTGGTGGCCACGGGGGTGTGACACCTTGTCCAACGGCCCCGAGCCGCTCTAGTTCTGCGGCATCAGGAAGATTTCGCGCACCGCCGCGCGTGGATCGGCTTGGATCGCGTGCATAACGGCGTCCGCCACATCCTCGGGCTGCAACTTGTCGGGCTTGCCTTCGTCGAAGAACGCGGTGTCCACCATCCCCGGCGCGATCACGGTGCAGCGTCCGCCCCATTCGCGCATCTCATCGGCCATATTGCCTGCGTAGCCGTGTACGAACCACTTTGTCGCGCCGTAGATCGACCCGCTGATATGCATGCGCCCCGCCGCCGATCCGGTCAGCACCAAGGTGCCCTTGGTCTTCTTCAGCTCCGGCAGAACGGTGCGCGCTGTCCAGAGCAGGCCGGTCACGTTCAGCGCGATCATGCCTTCGATGTCGGCCTCGTCGCCCTCCACCGTGCCCGCCTTCGACATACCGCGCCCTGCGTTGGCGAAGGCGGCATCTATCCCGCCGAACTGGCTGGCGGCTTGGGCCACCGCGTGCTCCAACTCGCCCAGATTGGTGGCGTCACCGGGCAGGGCCATCGCCTGTGACCCGATATCGGCCGCCAGTGCCTCCAGCTTGTCGGCAGAGCGCGCGAACAGCGCCACGTTCCAGCCCGCCTTGGCGGCGGCGCGCGCGGTCGCCGCTCCGATGCCGGAACTCGCGCCGGTGATGAAAAGCGTCTTTGGCATGGGTCATCTCCTGTGATTTCGCAGCCCAACGTGGTGCGGCTGCATCGGTTCACCCCGTATCTTGGGGCAGGGCTTTTCGTGCTACCCATCGCTGGGGCCGGTCGCTATGGTCAGAGCGTCATCCACCAGACTGACCGAGGACCGACCGATGCGCTGCCCGTTTTGCGGAAACGTGGACACCCAGGTGAAGGACTCGCGTCCCGCCGAAGATCACGTCGCGATCCGACGGCGGCGCCTGTGCCCGGCCTGCGGCGGTCGCTTCACCACCTATGAGCGTGTGCAACTGCGCGATCTGGTCGTCGTGAAGACCAACGGACGGCGCGAGGATTTCGACCGCGACAAGCTGGAACGCTCGGTCCGCATCTCAATGCAGAAGCGTCCGGTAGAGCCCGAGCGCGTCGATCAGATGGTCTCGGGCATCATCCGGCGGTTGGAATCGATGGGAGAGACCGACATTCAGTCGAAGGTCATCGGTGAGATCGTCATGGAAAGCCTCGCCCGGATCGACACGGTCGCCTTCGTGCGCTTTGCCAGTGTCTACAAGAACTTCCAGGCCGCCGACGATTTTGACAAGTTCGTCAGCGAGTTGCGCCCGACCGCCAAGCCCGAAGGGTGAGTGACGCGGGCCACATGGCCCACGCGCTGGCACTGGGACGGCGCGGCCAGGGCGCAACCTGGCCAAACCCTGCTGTTGGCTGCGTGATCACCCGCGATGGTCGCGTCGTTGGCCGGGGCTGGACCCAACCCGGAGGCCGCCCGCACGCTGAAGTCGTTGCCATTGCACAGGCTGGAAGCGCCGCAAGGGGGGCGACCGCCTACGTCAGCCTTGAACCCTGCGCCCACCACGGTCGAACGCCTCCTTGCGCCGAAGCGCTCATCGCCGCTGGTGTCGTCCGCGTGGTCACCGCGCTTGAAGACCCGGACCCCCGCGTCGCCGGTCGCGGTCACGCGATGTTGCGCGCGGCCGGGGTAGAAGTGGTCGAAGGCGTCGGCAGTGCAGAGGCGGGTCATGACCAAATTGGTTTCCTGACGCGGGTTACACGAAACCGGCCCATGGTGACGCTGAAACTGGCCACGTCGCTCGACGGACGCATCGCCACCGCCAGCGGCGAAAGCCAGTGGATCACCGGGCCGGACGCGCGTCGCGCGGTGCATGGCATGCGGCTGACCCATGACGCCGTGCTGGTCGGCGGCGGCACCGCGCGCGCCGACGATCCGCGCCTGACGGTGCGCGACTTCGGCCCGGTGCGCCAACCCATCCGCATCATCGCGGCCCGCAAGCTCGACTTGCCGATGGATGGTGCGCTGTGGGTCTCCGTTCCCGATGCTCCCTTGTGGCTGTTGCACGGGTCAGAGGCCGACCCAACCCGCATCGCGGCATGGACCGAACAAGGCGCACGCTGCATCCCGATCCCGGTCATCAAGGGCCACCTCGACCCTGCATCCATGCTTGCAACCCTCGGTGAAGAGGGCATGACGCGAATCTTCTGCGAAGGCGGCGGCAGCCTGGCCGGGTCACTCATGCACGCAGACCTCGTGGATCGGCTCGTCACATTTCAGGCTGGCGTGATGCTCGGGGCCGAAGGCCAACCCGCGATCGCCGCCCTTGGCATCGACGCACTGAACCAGGCGCAACGCTTCGAGCTACACGACACTCGACGGATCGGGGCGGACATCGTCTCACACTGGTCGCGCCGCCCCTGACTTCATCGTTCCCCAAATACCTCGGGGGAGCCGCGCAGCGGCGGGGGCAGCGCCCCACCAACCACAGCTTAAAAGAACGCCTGCAGCCCCGTTTGCGACCGGCCCAGGATCAGGGCGTGCACGTCGTGCGTGCCCTCATAGGTGTTCACCGTCTCCAGATTGATCATGTGGCGCATCACCGGATATTCCTCGGAAATCCCGTTGCCGCCGTGCATGTCACGCGAGACGCGAGCGATGTCCAAGGCCTTGCCGCAGTTGTTGCGCTTCATCAGGCTGATCAGCTCGGGCGCAGCGGTGCCGTCGTCGATCATGCGACCAAGGCGCAAAGACCCGTTCAGCCCCAGCGTAATCTCGGTCTGCATGTCCGCCAGCTTTTTCTGGAACAGCTGCGTTCCGGCCAGCGGCTTGTCGAACTGCTTACGCTCCAACCCGTAGGACCGCGCGGCGTGCCAGCAGGCTTCAGCCGCGCCCATCGCACCCCAGGAAATGCCGTAGCGCGCGCGGTTCAGGCAGCCGAACGGACCCTTCAGGCCCTGCACGTTCGGCAGCAGCGCGTCTTCACCGACGTGAACGTCCTTCATCACGATCTCGCCCGTGGTCGAAGCGCGCAAGGACAGCTTACCGCCGATCTTCGGCGCGCTTAGCCCGTCCATCCCCTTTTCCAGCACGAAGCCCCGAATCTTGTTGTCATGCGCTTCGGACTTCGCCCACACCACGAAAACATCGGCGAAGGGCGAGTTCGAAATCCACATCTTCGCGCCGTTGATCACGTAGCCATCGACAGTCTTCTTCGCGACGGTCTTCATGCCAGCGGGATCGGACCCGGCGTCGGGTTCGGTCAGGCCGAAGCAGCCGATCAACTCACCACTGGCAAGGCCGGGCAGATATTTCTGCTTCTGCTCTTCCGACCCATAGGCGTGGATCGGATACATCACGAGGCTCGACTGCACCGACATCATCGAGCGGTAGCCCGAATCCACGCGCTCGACCTCGCGCGCGACAAGTCCATACGTCACGTAGTTCGCGCCCAGCCCGCCGTATTCCTCTGGCACGGTCACGCCCAGCAGGCCCGCTTCGCCCATCATCGGGAACAGCTCTGGCGCTGCGGTCTCGTTGCTGTAGGCCTCACGGACGCGCGGTTGCAGAACGTCCTGCGCAAACTGGCGTGCGGCGTCGCGCAGCATACGCTCGTCTTCCGTCAGCTGGGTTTCCAGCAGCATCGGGTCGGCCCAGTCAAAGCTTCCAAGCTCGGGTCCGTGTCCCTGGGTGTCCTTGGGCATGTCAGTCTCCTTATCAGGCGGTTTTGGCGTCATGCGCCGCGATCTTGTCGGCGAAGGCCGTCAGTATCTTGTGCTTCAGTATCTTGCCCGTGGCGGCGGCGGGCAGGGCATCCACCACGAAGATGGCTGTCGGCCTTTTATATGCAGACAACGTGGCTGCCGTGAAATCGGTCAAATCGCGCGGATCGACGCCAGCTGCGGTGGGCACGACGAACGCCAGCACATCTTCGTTGCCGTTGCGCATCCGGCCCACGACGGCGGATTGTACGACGTTGGGATGATCGTTCAAGGCGGCCTCGACCTCTGGCGGGTAGACGTTGAAGCCGGATCGGATGATCAGTTCTTTCTTGCGCCCCACCACATGCAAGCGGCTTTGCGCGTCGATCTGGCCAAGATCGCCGGTGGACAGCCATCCGTCCGCGTCCAGCGTCTCTGCGGTCTGGTCCGGTGCGCGGTAGTAGCCCTTCATTACATGCGGGCCCCGTGTCTGGATTTCGCCCACACCGGCGGCGTCGGGCCCGTCGATACGGATTTCGACCCCCGGCAAGGGCGGCCCGACGCTGGTGTCCGGGTCGCCGATGGCGTTCTGCGTCGCGCAGACTCCGGCGGTGGATTCCGTCATGCCGTAGCCGTTCTGCAGGGGAAGGCCGTAGAACGCCTCTGCCTTGCGCTTCCATGCCGGATCGAGCGGGGCGGCACCGCTGGAAACGTAGCGCAGGGGCGCATCTTGCAGCGTGTCGATCCCCTGTTCGGCGGTGTGCGCCATCAGCACAGCGTGCATCTGCGGCACCGCCGGCAGGATCGTCGCGCCACCTTGCAAGGCGGCGAGCAGCTTTGCGGGCGAGAACCGCGCTTCCAGTTCCACTTCTGCGCCCGCGACCGCGCCGGCGGTCAGCATAGAGGCCATGCCGAACACATGCGTCAGCGGCAGCGCGCCATATAGACGTTCTGACGGGCCCATGGCGCGCAGGGTGGCAGAGGCGTCACCGGCGAAGTTCAGGTTGCCGTGCGTCAGCATGACGCCCTTCGGATCGCCCGTGGTGCCGGTGGTGTAGAGGATCAGCGCGACGTCGCTGGCCTCTTCGCGGCGGGCATTCGGATCCGTGGCCAGCATGACGGTGCCGAAGCCGGTGGTCAGCGTCTTGGCGCCCGCCGCTTCGCCATGTTTCCCCGCATCGGGTGACGCGTCGGTGGTGTAGATCGTGACGCGTGGGGATGCGTGTGCGGCGATGCGCTCCAGCTCCGGTCCGGACATCCGCGCGTTGACGGGCACGGTGATCGCACCGATGCGACTTGCGGCGAAGTGCACGGCTGCAATCGCGGCGCAATTCTCTGCGACCAGCATGATCCGGTCGCCGGGGCCTGCGCCGTTGCTTTCCAGGAGTTCGGCAGCCTCCAACGTCGCATCTTGGTAGGCGGCCCAATCCCACGTGATCCCGTTCGAATCCCGCAGGGCAGGGGCATCGGGACGCTCCTTCGCGTGGCGGTCGATATGGTCATGGATGGGGGTCATGCGCGCAGACCTCCGAACTTGGGGGTGCGTTTCTCCATGAAGGCAGAGATACCCTCTACCGCTTCCGGCCCGCCTTGCGCGCGGGCCATGGCATCACGCTCTGCGTCGAGTTGATCGTCGAGCGTTGCGTCGCGGGCGGATTGGGCCAGCCGTTTGATCCGCACCTGCGCCTCACGTGGGCCGTGGCCCAACGCGTGCGCCATCTTGCGGGACTCGGACACGGCGTCGCCCGGTGCGCACAGCTGGCTGACAGCGCCCAGCGCGAACAGGCGTTCGGCGGTGATGGGTGCTCCGGTCAGAAGCAGGGGCATAAGTGTGGCCACTGGCAGGGCGCGGGCGAGCGCGTGGGTCAGACCGCCGTCGGGCACAAGGCCCGCCTTCACGTAAGCCGCCGAAAACGTAGTTCCTTCGGCGGCGATCAGCACGTCGCAGGCGGCGGCCAGCGACCAACCAGCGCCCGCCGCGCCGCCTTCGACGGCGGCGATCACGGGGCAGGGGCAGTCGCGGATGGCGCGGATCACGTCGTGCAGGGCATCAATCTTCGCGGCCCGCTCGCGCTTGGGCAATTCGGCGCGGGTGGCCAGCGTATTCAGGTCGCCGCCCGCGCAGAAGAAGTCGCCTTCGCCCGCAAGGATCACCGCGCCGACGGTGCCGTCCGCATTGGCCGCGGCGCAGGCCTCTATCACCGCCGCGTAGTATTCGGGCGTCAGCGCGTTGCGCTTGGCGGCATTGCAGTTCCACACGATCACCGCATGGTCGCCGGTGTCGATCCGGGCGCTCATCGCTTCGACCTTGGTTTGAACACGCCCGTGCCGGTGGCGATGATCGTCCCGTCCGAACGCGTGATGCGACCGTCGATGAATTTCGTCTTGTAGCCACCGCCGGTCAGCCAACCCTCGGCGACCAACTCGTCGCCCGGCTCGGCAGAAGCCAGGAATTGCGTCGTCAGCGACAGCGTCACCATCGGATGAAGGCCGCTGTCATCGACCGACAGCGACCCCGTCGCCCCCATCGCATTGTCCAGCATCACCGCCGCCAAGCCGCCATGGAACGCGCCGTGGCGGTTGGTGTGCCGCTCGTCCAGTGTCAGGCGGCAACGCGCGCGCCCGTCGCCGCCCGACACGTCGAGCACGTAGCCCAACGTGCGCTGGGTGCCGGTCTCGTCGATGATCACGCCATCACTCATGCCGCCCCGCGCAGCCGGGAGAAACGGCCAAGGTGATACAGAGCGTCGCCCAAGCGATGCTCTGTCATCGTGGCGCGGCGGGCGAAGTGGCCAAGGTCGTATTCCATGGTCATGCCGATGCCGCCGTGCATCTGTATCGACTCTTCCACCACCATCTTCACCGTCTGCCCGACCAGCTGCTTGGTGGCCGAGACGTGGATTTCGCGGTCCTTGCGGTCGTCATCCAGATGGCCGGCAAGGTTGATGACGGCAGAGCGTGCCTGCTCGACCTCGACGATCATGTCAGCCATGCGGAACTGCAACGCCTGAAAACGGCCGATGGGCTGGCCGAACTGGTTGCGCTGGCCAAGATAATCCATTGTCAGCTTCTTCGCCGTTTCCATCAACCCCAGCGCTTCGGCACAGAGCGCGCAGGTGGCACGGGCGTTGGCGGTCTCGATGGCCTCAAACGCTTTGCCTTCTTCCCCCAGCAGGGCATCGGCGGGAAGCGTCACGTCCGTCATCTCGATCTCTGCGCCGCGTCCGCCACCGGCGAGCGGATAGTCTCGGAGGTCCAAGCCATCGGTGCCCTTCGGCACGAGGAACAAAGAGATACCGTCGGTATCCCCGACCTCGCCGCTGGTGCGCGCCGAAACGACCAGCAGGTCGGCTTCCGCACCATTCGTGACGACCGACTTGCGGCCCGAGAGTTTCCAGCCGTCGTCCGTCTTTTCAGCTTGGGTGGACACCCGCGCCAGATCGTAGCGCGATCCCGGCTCGCCGTGGGCAAAGGCGACCTGCGTGGTGCCCGCGATGATCGCCTCAATGGCCTCTTTCTGGCTGTCGGCACCAAGGGCGGCGATCAAACCGCCGGCCAGCACGACCTCCAGCAACGGTTCGGGCGCACCGGCGCGACCCATTTCTTCGAACGTCACCATCAGGTCGAAGCCCGCGCCGCCGAAGCCGCCGTCCTCTTCGCTGAACAGCGCGCCGATCACGCCCATTTCGGCCAGTTTTTCCCACGCATCCGTGGACCAGCCGTAGTCGCCGCGCGCCAAAGCCTTCAGGTCGGTCACATCGCCCAACAGGCGACGCAGACCGTCGGACAGCATGGTCCGTTCTTCGGTATGTTCAAAGTTCATGGCTCAGACCTCCAGCATCGTCTTGGCGATGATCTGCCGCTGCACTTCGTTCGATCCGCCGTAGATCGAGAGTTTGCGGTTGTTGAAATACTCCGCCGTCGACGGCATCGCGTAGTCGGGGCCGACCGTGTCGATGTTCGATCCCGGTTCCAGCGCTTCCGACACGAAGGGCATCGCGTAGGGGCCGCAGGCGGCGCGGGTCAGGTTGTTGATCTCTTGCCGGATCTGGGTGCCCTTGATCTTGAGCATCGATGATTCCACCCCCGGCGCCTGACCTTCCGCGGCGGCAGAGACTACGCGCAGGTTCGTCGTGGCCATGGCCATCAGCGCGATCTCCAGCTTGGCGATCTCTGCGGCGAAGAGCGCGTCCTCGATCAGCGGCTTGCCGTCTTGCATCTCCAGCCCCGCGATGCGGCGCAGGTTGGATAGCGCCTCTGACGCGAAACCGACGCCCGCGATATTGGTGCGCTCATGGGTCAGCAGGTATTTCGCGATGGTCCAGCCCTTGTTTTCCTCGCCCACAAGGTTCTCGACCGGCACCTTCACATCGGTGAACCAGACCTCGTTCACCTCGGCTTCGCCGTCGATCAAGACGATGGGTTTCACCTCGACGCCCGGATCGTTCATGTCGATGAGCAAAAAGCTGATGCCTTCCTGTCGCTTGCCCTCTTTCGAGGTGCGCACAAGGCAGAAGATGTGATCGGCGTACTGCGCCAAGGTCGTCCAAGTCTTCTGGCCGTTGACGATGTAGTGGTCGCCCTCGCGCTTGGCCTCGCACTTCAGTGACGCAAGGTCGGACCCGGCTCCCGGCTCGGAGTAGCCCTGGCACCACCAATCCTCGCCCGACAGGATGCGCGGCATCCAGTAGGCCTTCTGTTCGTCATTGCCGAAGGCCATGAGCACGGGCCCCAGCATCGCAACGCCGAAGGGCACGATGCGGGGGGCGTGGGCTTTGGTGGTTTCTTCCTCGAAGATATGGCGCTGCACGGCATCCCAGCCCGCGCCGCCGTGCTCCTTGGGCCAGTGCCCCGCGTGCCAATTCTTTTCCTGTAGGATCGCGTGCCACTGTTCGTGGTCTTCCTTGATCAGCCGCTTGCCCAGCCGCACTTTGTCGGCCAGCGTTTTGGGCAAGCGCTCGTCCAGAAACGTGCGCAGTTCGGTGCGGAATGCTTCGTGGTCGTCGGAATAGCTCAGGTCCATCTTCTCAACTCCCTAGTAGATTTCAAGCAGGCCGGCGGCACCCTGGCCGCCGCCGATACACATGGTGACGACGCCCAGCTTGGCGCCGCGACGACGGCCTTCGTGCAGGATATGGCCGGTCATCCGCGCGCCGGTCATGCCGAAGGGATGGCCCACGGCGATAGAGCCGCCGTCGACGTTCAGGATATCGTTGTCGATGCCCAGGGTGTCGCGGCAGTAGATCAGCTGCGAGGCGAAGGCCTCGTTCAGCTCCCACAGGTCGATGTCGGACACCTTTAGACCCGCGCGCTCCAGCAGGCGCGGCACTGCGTAGACAGGGCCGATACCCATCTCATCCGGTTCGCACCCGCCGACGGCAAAGCCCCGGAATGCGCCCAGCGGTTCAAGCCCGGCCTTCTCGGCTTCTTTGCGGGACATCATCACGAGTGCGGCGGCGCCATCCGACAGCTGGCTGGCGTTGCCGGCGGTGATGAACTTGCCCTCGCCCCGCACGGGTTGCAGCCCTTGCAGCGCCTCCAGCGTTGTGGAGGGACGGTTGCATTCGTCCATCTCCAGCGTGACTTCTTGGTGGGTGACCTCGCCGGTCTCCTTGTCCTTCACGGCCTTCGTCGTCTTGATCCCGGCCAGTTCGGCGTCGAAACGGCCTGCCTTCTGGCCCTCGGCGGTGCGCATCTGGGACTGGTAGCCCAGCTCGTCCTGCGCCTCCCGGCTGATGCCGTAACGCTCGGCCACAATGTCGGCGGTGTCGATCATCGGCAGATACAGGTCCGGCTTATGCTCCATGATCCAGTCGTTGGGGCTTTCGTCGGGGGGCGGCTGCACGGTCGAGATCGACTCGACGCCGCCCACCAGAACCGCCTTCGCGCCTTCCTGACCGATCATGTGCCCGCCCATCGCGATGGCCTGCAATCCGCTCGCGCAAAAGCGGTTCACGGTGGTGCCTGCGATGCTGACCGGCAGTCCGGCCCGGATTACGGCCTGCCGCGCGATGTTGCGCCCCGTCGAGCCTTGCGGATAGCCACAGCCCCAGATCGAGTCCTCTATCAGGGCAGGGTCGATGCCCGCGCGCTCGACCGCGTGGTGTGTCGCGTGGCCCGCCAGATCGACGCCATGCGTGGCGTTGAACGCCCCGCGATGGGCCTTGCCGATCGGCGTGCGGGCGACGGATACGATGACGGCGTCGTCACTCATTGGTTCAGCTCCTCGAATTTACCGTCGCGGTCGGCTAGCGTGTCCAGCATTGGCGCGACGCTCCAGAATGTGGGGTTGTCTTTGGCATAGCGGGTGATCCGGTCGCGGATCGTCGATAGGCCCACCTGATCGGCGTATTTCATCGGCCCGCCGCGATAGCGGGGAAAGCCGTAGCCGAAAAGTTTCACCGCATCCACGTCGAGCGGACGCTGGGCGATGCCTTCGTCCACGATGCGCGCCCCTTCGTTGATCATCGCGGCCATGTAACGCTCGACGATCTCGGTGTCGGTGAAGTCGCGCGCGGTAATGCCCGCCTTCTCACGAGCGGCGTCGATGTGGGCTTGCACGTCCGGGTTCTCGGCCATGTCGTCGCCGTAGACGTAGAAGCCCTTACCGGTCTTGCGGCCCTTGTCGCCATTCTCGACCAGCGCGTCGGCCCAGTCGGGGTTCACGATGCCGGGCAGGTCGCGGCCCTTGCGGTCACGGGTCATGCTTCCGATGTCGAGGCCCGCCAGATCGGCGACTTTGCTCGGTCCCATGGCAAAACCGAACCGTTCCAGCGCCGCGTCGATCTGGTAGGGAGAGGCCCCCTGCAAGATCATCTCATCCGCCGCCGAGCGGTAGTGAGACAGCATCCGGTTGCCGATGAATCCGTCGCAGACGCCAGAGCGTACGGCGGTCTTGCCCAACGTCTTCGCCAGCCTGAACGCGGTGGCGGTCACCTCTGGGGCAGTGCGTTCGGGCACCACGACCTCCAGCAGCTTCATCACATGTGCGGGCGAGAAGAAGTGCAGACCGATCACGTCTTGGGGTCGTTTGGTGGCCCCTGCAATCTTTGTCACGTCCAGATAACTTGTGTTCGTCGCCAGCACCGCGCCGTCTTTCATCACGCGGTCCAACTGGTCGAAGACCTGATGTTTGACGTCCATGGACTCGAACACCGCTTCGATCACGACGTCGGCCTCACTCAGCGCTTCGTAATCGGTGGTCGTCGTCAGGTCGGCGGCAGCGCGCTTGGCCTCGGTCATCTTGCCGCGCTTCACGGCCCCGTCGAGGTTCTTGGCGATGGTCGCGTCGGCCTTGGATGCGGCCTCTACGCTCGTTTCGACAAGTGTCACCGGCAGGCCCGCCAGCAAGGCGGCGGTCGCTATGCCCGACCCCATGGTGCCGCCGCCGATAACGCCGATGGCCTTTATGGGGCGCGGCTCGACGCCCTGCAGCTCGGGCAGGTTCGACACCTTCCGCTCTAGGAAAAACGCGTGGATCAGACCGTCACGCTGGGGTGTCTCCATCAGTTCCATGAACAGCCGCCGCTCTTCCTTGCGACCTTCGGCGAATGGCAACTGCGTGGCCGCGCGCACCGCCTTCGCGGCGTGGCGCTGGGCGACCTGACCGGGAAACTTCCGCTCCAGATCGGCGTCGCGCGCCTCCCAGTCCAGTTCGCTGCTGGGCACGTCCATGTCCGAGACAGGCCGCGCGGTCGCGCCCATTTCCAGAAGTTCGCCCGCGTAGGCGAGACCGGCGATCCTGGCATCGTCCCCTTCGACCATCCGGTCCACAAGACCGATAACCTGCGCGCGCGTCGCGTCCACCGGCTTGCCGCTGACGATCAGGTCCAGCGCGTCTTCCACTCCCGTCAGGCGCGGCGTGCGTTGCGTGCCGCCCGCGCCCGGCAGAATGCCAAGGCCCACTTCCGGCAGCCCGATCTTCGCGCCTTTCAGTGCAACGCGGTAGTGGCAGCCCAGAGCGACCTCTAGCCCGCCACCAAGCGCAGCACCGTGGATGGCGGCGACGACGGGCTTTTCCAGCGCTTCGATCCGGTCGATCACATCGGGCAGGATCGGGTCCTGCGGGGTCTTGCCGAACTCTGAGATATCCGCGCCGCCCAGAAACAGTCGCCCCGCGCCGACGATCACGGCGATCTGCGCGGCGTCATCCCCGGCAAAGCGGTTGGCGGCGTCCATCAGGCCCTGCCGCACGGCGTGTCCCAGCGCGTTCACCGGCGGGTTGTTCACCGTGATGACGGCGATCTGGCCTTCGGTCTCGTATCGAACGGGATTGGTCATCTTTACCTCAACGTCTGATCGGGGTGGGCGATTGGCCCAGCGTGGTTTCGAGTGTCGCGACAGCCGCGCGCAGGGCAGGGCCAACTTCGGCGACCATCCGGCTTTCGGGCAGGTCGGCAGGCAGCGCGCCGCAGGTGAAGACCACCGGCTCTGCCATGTCGCGGGGGTGGAATGGCGACGATACGGCATGGATATTAGCCGCGAAGTAGTCGGCAGGTGGGCAGATCGCGAAGCCGCGCTTGGTGAGTTGGGCGTAGCCATCGGCGCGGATACGGTCGGCGTGGGCTTTCGTCAGGTCGCGGTCGCGCCCCGCGTCGACCACCACGCCGGGCAGGGCGGCATCGTCGAGCGCGGCAAGGAAACAGGTGCCCGACGAGGATCCCCGGAACGGCACCCGCGCGCCGACGTCCAGCCAGATCGAGGACACGCCCGTGGGACGCCATACCTTCGTCAGCAACAGCCGGTCCCGGTCGCGGACTGCCAACAACGCCAGCGTCCGCGTCTCGTCCGCCAGCCGCTGCATGATCGGCCCGGCGACTTCCGTGAACCCGATGGACGCCGATGCCACGTTACCCAGCGCCAACAGCGCGGGGCCGGGGCGATAGCGGTCGCCGAAGCGCGCATGCGTCAGGTAGCCCAGGCTGTGCAGCGTATAGGTCAGACGCGACACGGTGCTTTTCGGCAGGCCCGTGCGCTCTGCGATCTCTGCGTTGCCAAGCCCATCATCGGACGGCCGGAACGCGCGCAGGACTGAAAGCCCCCGTGCAAGGGTCGTGGCGAAGCGCCGGTCATTTGGGCTCAGGTCGTTCATCACATCGAATACGGTATGAGAAGCGACAGCGCGGGCACCGCCATGATAATTATCAGCACGATCACGTCGATGGACAGGAAGCGGATCAGACCGGAAAAGATGCGGTCGATTGGCACGTCCTTGCCCACCACGGAACTGATGACGAAGACATTTAGCCCCACCGGCGGCGTGATCAGTCCGATCTCCAGCAGCTTGATGACCACGACGCCGAACCAGATCAGGTCCAGCCCGTAGCTTTCCACCAAGGGTACCATCAGCGGCAGGGTCAGCACCATGATCCCGATGGGGTCCAGAAACATGCCGAGCGCCAGGTAGATCAACGCGATGGCGGCCATCAGCACGATGACGTTCGGCTCTGCATTCGTGACCGCGTTCACGATATCTGGCGCCACGCCGGTCAGGGCGATGAAGGCCACGAAAATCTTGGCGGCGGCAGCGATGAAGAAGATCGAGGTCGTCTGGATCGCGGTCTCTCGCAGCGCGGCCCAGAAGGACGCCAGAGTCAGCTTGCCTTGTGCGAAACCGGTCAGTGTGACCAAAGCGACGGAAATCGCCGCGGCCTCTGTCGCGGTGAAGAAGCCACCGTAGATGCCGCCGACGATCACGACGAACAGCGCAGCGGCAGGCCAGGCGGCGACAGCGGCGTTCAGCTTGTCGCGGCGGGTGATCTCGCCGGTGTAGGCCGGAGCGTCGCCAGGCTTCTGACGGACCCAGATCCAAATCACTAGAATGAAACCCATCAGCGACAGGATGCCCGGCAGGATGCCCGCGAGGAACAGCGCCGAAATCGAGGTTTCGGTGAAGATGCCATAGATAATGAACAGCACCGATGGCGGGATCAGCGACCCCAATGTGCCGCCCGCGGCGACGGATGCGGTCGCCAGGCGTTTGTCGTAGCCCATCGACAGCATTTCGGGCGAGCAGATCCGACCCATGGTGGACGCGCAGGCGATGGACGAGCCGGAGATGGCCGAGAACCCGCCGCAGCCGACGACCGATGCCATGGCAACGCCACCGGGGATCTTCGCCAGCCACACACGGGCGGCGTGGTAGATCGCGGTTGTAATCTCTGCCCGGTAGGCGATGTGACCAAGCGCGACGAACAGCGGGATCATCGACAGGTCGTAGCTGTGGATTAGGTCGAAGGAATTGGAGAATACCAGCGAGGATGTCGGCCGATAGGCGCGCTCGGGCGCGAAGGCCCCGGTGCGGAAGGCGAAGACGACGAAGGCCCCCACGGTCGCCACGCCCGCCAAGGCGAAGGCGATGGGAACGCGGATCGCAAGCAGCCCGATGACGGACAGGAATGCGACAATGCCGATGATCGTGCCGTCCATCAGACTTCTTCCATCGCTTGATTTTCCGTTTCGATGTGTGCGCCGCTTGAAACCGTGCGGATGTCTTCAACGACCTGCACCGCGAGCCGCACCCAGCACAGCACGACGCCAATCAGGAACAGAACGCGGCCTGGCCATTTCGGCAGGTTCAACTGCCCGAAGAAAAAGCTGCCGCTTTCGATGGCGGTGACGGCCTCTTTCCAGCCCGCCCAGATCAGCGGGATCAAGGCCAGCAGGCCGATGATGCCGCCAAGGATCACGAGCAGGTCCTGCACGCGCATCGGGAAGTGTTGACTCAGCACCTCGACCACGATGTTGGCGCGCGCGGCGACGGTGGCGGCCAATGGCAGAAGGATTGCGGCGACCATGAGTTCGGCGACCATGACCACAGTGTCCGGGATTCCCGAGTTTACCGTGATCCGCAGCACGACGCTGACGGTAATCAGCAGGCCCAGTGCCACGATGGCCGCAGCGGCAAGGTCCAGTAGCAAACGTTCGATCCGACGCAGCATCGCGCGACTCCGGTCAGGTCAGGAAGGGGAAAAAAGGATCCGCGCGATGAGGCGCGGACCCGGATCGCTTAACGCTCCCAGGGGTAGCCCTGTTCGTCACGCTCGGCGGTGTATTGGTCGATCAGGCCGCGATACTCGGTCAGCAGCGCCTCACCGTCGAGGCCGATACCGTTGGCGGTCTCTTTCCACGCGTCGATGTAGGTCGCGCCGGTCTCGACCAGCTTCGCGCGCTCTTCTTCGGGCAGTTCGATGATTTCGATACCCTGCTCGCGCATCATCTCAACGGCGGCGTCATTGTCGGTGGACAGGATGCGGCCCAGCTCATCGGGAACGCTTTCACCGGCCTGCATCAGTACGTTCTGCTGCTCTTCGGAAAGGCTGTCGAACATGTCCTTGTTCATGAAGACGCCCAGCGCGCCGACCTGACCCCAGTTCATAAGAGTGTAGCTGTCGATCACCTCCTGCCACTGTAGCGCGGGAACCACGTAGCTGTAGCCTTGCGTGCAGTCGATCAGACCTGAGTCCAGGCCCTGATAGGCATCGTAGATCGACATGGACACGAGGTTGGCGCCGCTATCGGCGAAGGCCTTGCCGTAGGCGCCTACGCCACGCACCTTCTTGCCCGCGATATCCGCGACGGACGCGATGGACGTGCCCTTGCAACCGATATGCACGGCAGAGGTCGTGAACGTGCCAATGTAGACAAGGTTCTGATCCGCAAGGTTCTGCTGGATCGCTTCGTTGTTGCGCATCAGTTCGTCGGTGGCTTTCATGCCAACCCAAGGATCGGGGTTGTCGATGGGCAGGTCTGCGATGCCGTAGGCGGCCATCTCTTGCGGGAAATAGACGCCGATGATGGTGCCCGCGTCCGCGATGCCGTCGGCGATGCCGCTGCGGGCCGCTCCGGCCTTGAACAGCGCGCCGCCCCACTGGACGTCGAATGTCAGGTCGCCACCAGAGATCTCATCGACCTGATCGACGAAATACTGGATTGCCTCGGCGCGCGCGCCTCGGTTCGGGCCGGCCTCTCCGAAGAAAAGCGTGGTCTGTGCGAAAGCCGCGCCTGCGCCAAGCGTCAAGGACAGGGCTGCCGTGGTGAGCAGATGTTTCATGTCGTTCCTCCCAATCGGTTGCAATTCTGCTATGTGGAATTGCATTTCGATAAGTGGAACGTAACGGAGATGTGCGTGTTGGCAACCTCGTTCTTCGACTTGCACGTAAAACGTGATCGCCTCAGCGTTGTTCCGCTTGCCAATCCGAGTGCATCCACGGGGCGGAGTCGTCACGGGGCAGGGGGCGGCGGCCCAGGATATGGTCCGACAGCTTCTCGCCCACCATGATCGACGGTGCGTTCAGGTTGCCGTTTGTGATCTGCGGAAAGATCGAGCTGTCGCAGACGCGTAGCCCTTCCACACCGATCACGCGCCCTTCGGGATCGACGACGGCATCGGGATCATCCGCTGCGCCCATCCGGCAGGTACCGCAGGGGTGGTAGGCGCTTTCGGCATGTTCGGCGACGAAGGCGTCGATCTGCGCATCGCTCTGCATATCCGCGCCCGGCTGGATTTCGTGCCGCACGTAGTCGTCGAAGACCTTCGCGCCGAAGACCTCGCGCGTGTGGCGGATCGCGGCGCGGAACTCTGTCCAGTCGTCGGGGTGGCTCATGTAGTTGAAGCGGATATCGGGCGCGTCCGACGGATCACTCGATGACAGTCTCACCGTGCCGCGCGACTTGCTGCGCATGGGGCCGACGTGGGCCTGAAATCCGTGCCCCTCGGATGCGGCGCGCCCGTCGTAGCGCACGGCGATGGGCAGGAAATGCATCTGGATATCGGGATAATCGATACCGGGGGCAGACCGGATGAAGGCGCAGCTTTCGAACTGGTTGGACGCGCCGGGGCCGGTTCCGGTCAGCAACCAGCGCGCGCCCACGTAGGCTTTGCCCAGCAGATTCCAGTAGCGATACAGCGTGATGGGCTTGCTGGACGCCATCTGAACGTAGACTTCCAGATGGTCCTGCAGGTTCGCCCCAACGCCGGGACGGTCGGCGATCGGTTTGATTCCATGGGCAGTCAGATGATCCGCAGGCCCGATCCCCGACAGCATCAGCAGCTTGGGGGAATTGATCGAGGACGCCGCCAGCAGCACCTCCTTGCCCGCGCGAATCACCTCCGTCTTGCCTTTGCGTGAAACCTCGACCCCCACCGCGCGCCCGTCTTCCATCACCACACGCTGCGCGAGTGCGTTCACCAACGTGCAGTTGGCACGTTTCAATGCGGGCCGCAGGTAGGCGTTCGCGGCGGACCAGCGGCGGCCCTTCCAGATCGTCGCCTCCATCGGGCCGAAGCCCTCTTGCTGCGCGCCGTTGTAGTCGAGCGTTTCGGGGTAGCCCGCTTCCACGCCCGCGCGCACGAAGGTATCGACCAACGGGTTCTCACGCGTCGCCCGGCTGACGTGCAGTGGGCCGCCGTTACCCCGCCACGCGGGGTCGCCGCCGTGGCCGCCGGAGTGCCAGTTTTCCATCCGCTTGTAGTAGGGCAGCACGTCGGCAAAGCTCCAGCCGGTCGCCCCCATTTTTTCCCAGGTATCGAAATCGCGAGCGTGGCCGCGCACGTAGACCATCCCGTTGATAGAGGACGATCCCCCGATCACCTTGCCGCGCGGCACGGCCATGGTGCGGCCCTGCATGTGATGTTCCGGCTGGCTGGAAAAACCCCAGTCATAGCGCTTCATGTTCATCGGAAAGCTCAGCGCGCCGGGCATCTGGATGAACGGTCCCATGTCGGTGCCGCCATGCTCGATGACAGTCACGGACGCGCCCGCCTCTGACAGGCGGTAGGCCATCGCGCACCCGGCGGAGCCTGCGCCGACGATGACGTAATCGGATACCGGCGCGCTCAAAACGGAGCCTCCACGGTACCCGCGCCGACGTAGACGGATTTGACCTGGGACCAATGCGCGATGGCCTCTCGGCTGTTCTCGCGGCCAAGGCCGGACATCTTCACGCCGCCGAACGGCATCTCTACCGGCGTCAGGTTGTAGGTGTTGATCCAACAGGTGCCCGCCTGCAAAGTCCCGGCGATCCGGTGTCCGCGCGCCAGATCGCGGGTGAACACGCCCGCAGACAGGCCGAACGCGGTGTCGTTGGCGCGGGCGATGGCTTCCTCTTCCGTCTTGAAGGACAGGACGGACATGACGGGGCCAAAGATCTCTTCGCGGGCGATGGTCATGTCGTCGGTGACATCGGCAAAAACCGTCGGCTCGATGAACCAGCCGTCGCGGTCGGCGCGCTTGCCGCCGGTGACAAGCCGCGCGCCTTCGGCCTGCGCTGTCTCGATATAGTCCAGAACGATCTGCATCTGGCGTCCCGTGGTCATGGGGCCGAAGTTCGTCGCCTCATCCATCGGGTCGCCCATGACGACGCCGCCAAGGCGTTCGGTCAGGCGGTCAAGGAACGGCTCTTTCATGTCCGTCTGCACGAAGACCCGCGTGCCGTTCGAGCAGATCTGGCCAGAGGAATAGAAGTTGCCGTTGATCGCTCCGCCCACGGCAGCCTCCAGATCGGCGTCGTCGAAGATCAGGATAGGGGACTTGCCGCCCAGCTCCATCGTCACGTGCCGCATCCCTTCGGCGGCGCTGGCATAGACCTTGCGGCCCGTCGGCACCGAACCCGTCAGCGAGACCTTGGCGACGCGCGGGTCTTCGATCAGCGCTGCGCCGACCGATCCGCGCCCCTGTACCACGTTGAACAAGCCCGGCGGTGCGCCCGCTTCGGTCAGGATTTCCGCCAGTTTCAGCGCCGACAGGGGCGTCCTCTCGGACGGTTTGAACACCATCGCGTTGCCGCAGGCCAAGGCGGGCGCGGCCTTCCAGCAGGCGATCTGGATAGGGTAGTTCCAGGCACCGATACCGACGCAGACGCCCAAGGGCTCGCGGCGCGTGTAGAAGAAGTCGTCGCCCAGTTGCACGTGCTCGCCGCCGATGCTGGACGCGATGCCGCCGAAATACTCCAGCGCGTCCGCTCCACTGGCGGCATCCGCGACCAGCGTTTCCTGCAGGGGCTTGCCGGTGTCGTAGGTCTCCAGCTCCGACAGCTCACGGTTTTGCGCGCGCAAGATGTCGGCGGCCCGGCGCAGTACGCGTCCGCGCTCGACGCCCGGAAGGGCCGCCCATTCCATCTGCGTCCGCGCGGCCGCCGCGATGGCCGCGTCGATGATTGCCGGCGTGGCGTCGTGCAGCGTGGCGATGGGCGCGCCAGTGTAGGGATAGAGGCTGTCGAAGGCGGCACCTTCGCTATCGTCAGCATAGGCGCCGTCGATGTAGTGGCTGGCCGTCGGTTGGGTCTGCATTTGTATTGTCCCGAAAGATAATGCCCTGCCCGAACGCTCGGACAGGGTATCGGTTCACTCGGCGGGCATGGATTGACCGCGGGGCATGTCGTCGATTTCGGCCACCGTGCGGCGATGGCGGGCCAGAATATACAGCACCGCCGCAGCCATGATCCCCACGACGATCGCGCCGATCCAGTCGATCTTCAGCCAGCCTGAGCTGAACGCGTAGGTCAGCACCGACAGCATCCCGACGTTCAGCGCCAGATAGGGCAGAAGGCCCAGACGGTCGGTCGTGAGGTTCAGGTTGTCGGTGTACAGCCGGATCAGCGAGTCGAACGAGTTGACCACGAAGATCACGCCCACGGTGATCATCGCCCAGTTCATCAGCGGACCCAACGGGATCGATTCCACGTAGAAGTGGTACAGAACCGAGAACCAGATCGCGAGCGGGATGGACGGGATCACCAGCAGCGCCAGCAGGAAGTGCTGGGTCTTCAGGCCGCCCACGAAGCGCGACGTGAACTGGCCGATCATGATCGACCAAGCGAACCACCAGAACAGGAAGAAGGCGTGGTAGCCCGCGCCGTCCCCCATGGGCAGCACGAAGTGGTGGATGTTGGTGAAGTAGCCGCCGATCAGCGACAGATTGCCAAGGAAGCCACCGACTCCCGCGCCGCTGACCAGCCATGCCAGCAGGATCAAAGCGACGAACAGCCCCGACGACGCGACCGACAGCATCTTCACGAACTTGATGTTCGTCGAGCTGTAGGCCGCCGCGCAGATGATCAAGAAGGTGATCACGTAGAACAGCGGGATGATGCTTTCGCCGTCGCCGACCATGGGCATGTAGAACGGTAGGTATTGCAGGAACAAGGAGCCGGTGAAGGCGCAGGTCGCGATGATGACGATGTTGTTGACGGTTTTCACGACCGGGATCTCGAAGAAGCGCACGCGCGGCTCTATCACGCAGAAATAAAAGCCCGTCAGGAAGTAGAAGGCCCAGATCAGGAACCCCCACATCCCGAATTCGATCGCCAACGGGTTGGTGAAGGCGAAAGTCGGATAGGTTTCCGTATCGGCATACAGCGGGAAATCGAAGGCGACCGGGAACATGACAAGGCCCACGTCCAGCCCGGATGTGAACAGGATCGAAATGAACACCAGCAGCGACACCGGATCGGTCCCGGTCAGCCGCAGGTTCCACCATTTGATGGTGATGAAGATCACCAGCCCGAAGGCCATGATGATCCCGAAGGAAAGAATCGTCGTTAGCATCTGTATCGTCCTGAAGTAGGGCCGCCCGAAAGGGCGCTGGGATCACGGGTTATTCCCCACGGGGGAATCGCTGATTTTCTTCTAGCACGTTCAAATCCATATGATTGCGCATATACCGCTCCGAGGCACGCTGAAGAGGCTGGAAATCCCACGGGTAGTAGCCGCCCTTGCGTAGTGCTTCATAGACGACCCAGCGGCGTGCCTGACTTTCGCGCACGTCGGCGTCGAAACGATCAAGATCCCAAGTCGTATCGGCAAGATTGCGGAAATGGGTCAGAGCCTCGGCATGGGCGGGATCGGTCGCGAGGTTCGTCAACTCGTGCGGATCGGCGACCAGGTCGAACAGCTGTTCGGGGTCCAGCGCGCAGCGTGTGAACTTGTAGCGCCCCTGCCGCAGGCAGACGAGCGGCGCGTCAGAGGCTTCGGCCGCGTATTCGATCCGCACCGGAGCCTCGCGCGGTTCGCCTTTCGCCGTGGGCAGCAGGCTTTGCCCGTCGGTCCACGGCATGATCTCTTCCATCGACACGCCCGCCAGGTCGCACAGTGTCGGCGTCACGTCGATGGTGGACACCGGTGTCTCGATCCGCCTCGGCTCTAGCCCCGGTGCGCAAAGCATCATCGGCACCCGGGCGGAGCCTTCGAGGAAGCTCATCTTGAACCACAGGCCCCGCTCGCCCAGCATGTCGCCGTGATCCGACACGAACAGGATGATCGCTTCCTGCCGCGTGGCGTCCAACGTGTGCAACAGCTCTCCGATCTTGTCGTCGAGGTAGGAGAGGTTGGCGAAATAGGCCCGGCGTGAGCGTCGGATGTCTTCTTCCGTGATGTCGAAGGACCGCCAGTCGTTCGCGTCGAAGATGCGCTTTGAGTGGGCGTCGTGGTCCTCGTAATCCATCGCCGGGACGTCGGGCAGCAGGTGTTCGCAATCCTCGTAGAGGTCCCAGTATTTCTTGCGTGCGACATATGGATCGTGCGGATGCGTGAAGCTGACGGTCAGGCACCAGGGCCTGTCATCATGGCCGCGCGCGTAGTCGTAGAGCTTTCGGTTGGCGTGATAGGCGACCTCGTCGTCGTACTCCAACTGGTTGGTGATCTCTGCCACGCCGGCACCCGTGACAGAGCCCATATTGTGATACCACCAGTCGATCCGCTCGCCCGGCTTGCGGTAGTCGGGCGTCCAGCCGAAATCGGCGGGGTAGACGTCGGTGGTCAGCCGTTCCTCGAACCCGTGCAACTGATCCGGGCCGACGAAGTGCATCTTGCCCGACAGGCAGGTCTGGTAGCCCGCGCGGCGCAGGAAGTGGGCGTATGTGGGCAAACTGGACCGGAACTCTGCCGCGTTGTCGTAGACGCCGGTGCGAGAGGGCAGGGCGCCCGACATGAAGGCCGCGCGGGCGGGCGCGCACAGGGGCGAGCCGGTGTAACTGTTTGCGAAGCGCACGGACTTCGCGGCCAATCGCTTCAGGTTCGGCAGGTGCAGGAAATCGGCAGGACCGTCCGGGAACAGCGTGCCGTTCAGCTGGTCGACCATCAGGATCAGGATGTTGGGCTGCGTCATTGGGACCTCTGGGTTCTCTGCGTCGCTTCGGTGTGCCCTGTGATGTGTCGGTCGTCCAGCGCGCGCGGCCTCTGGCACCTCGCGGCGCGCTCTGGTTCTGTAGGCGGTGGAGGTGGCGATGACCCAGAACCTGAACCCGGCAAGCGGCGCGTTCGTGGACCGGCTGGCGGCGATGTTGCCGGACGGCACAGTCTCGGTGGCCGAAGACTTCCACCGCGGCGAGCTGCGCAAGCAGATCCGCGGCACGGCAGAGGCGGTGGCGGCCCCCGCAACGGTGTCAGAGGTGCAGACGATCATCCGCGCCTGTGCCGAGGCGCGTGTTCCCGTGATCCCCTTCGGTGGCTGGACCGGGCTTGTCGGCGGCCAGTTGTCGCCCGATGTGCCCGCGCTGGCCCTGTCGACCCACCGCCTGCGGGCCGTGCGCGGCGTTTGGCCGGAAGAGGGCGTGGCAACAGTGGAGGCAGGCGTGATCCTGTCGGAACTGCACGATCTGGCGCAGAACGCTGGTCTGATGTTCCCGCTGTCGCTGGGCGCGAAAGGCTCGGCGCGGATCGGCGGCCTGCTGTCCACCAATGCCGGCGGCACCGGTGTGCTGCGCTACGGCGCGATGCGCGATCTGACGCTGGGGATCGAAGCTGTGCTGCCCGATAGCAGCTTGATGAACACCGCGCATCGTCTACGGAAGTCGAACATGGGGTATGACCTGCGCAACCTGATGATCGGGGCAGAGGGCACGCTGGGCATCATCACAGCTGCCTCTCTGCGCCTGTTTCCGATTCCGCGCGTGGTCGCCGCTGCCGTTCTGGCGATCCGCGATCCCGAAGCGGCATTGACCCTGCTGGCACGATTGCGCGACCGGGTCGGCGATCAGGTCACGGGCTGCGAGTTGATGGACGGCACCGGTCTGCGTTGGCTGGCCGCCAGCCACCCCGCCGTGCGTCAACCCTTCGCCGCGCCGCCAGATTGGTCGGTGTTGGTCGAGGTCGGCGGCGCATCCGACGACCTGCACGCCACGCTGGAAGAGGTCGCGGCAGGGTCGATGGAGGACGGACTGGTGACCGATGGCGTATTCGCCCAGTCCGAAGCGCAGCGCGATGCGTTTTGGGAGATGCGCGAAAGCATTCCCGAAGCGAACCGCGCGGTCGGGGCCATTGCCTCGCACGATGTGTCTGTGCCGCTGTCTGAGCTGGCTCGGTTGATCGAACTCGGCCGCCCCGCGCTGCGCAAGATCGCGCCGGACCTGCGGTTCAACATTTTCGGCCACGTGGGCGACGGCAACCTGCACTACAACCTTTTCCCCGCCAAGGGGCGGGACCGATCTGAATACGCCGCGCTGAAGGACGACCTGAGCGCCCGCCTGCACGATCTGGTGACCGACATGGGCGGCGCGATCAGTGCGGAACATGGCATCGGACGGTTGCGCGCGGCAGAGTTCGCGCGGCTGGGCGACCCCGCCTCCATCGCCGCGATGCGGGCGGTAAAACGGGCGCTCGACCCATATGGCATCATGAACCCCGGCGCGATCTTGGGCTAGGCGATCCCAAGCGGCGATAGGTGTTGCCGCTCCCCGTTTTCGTCATAGGTCCATCACAACCGGGGGCTGTGTCATGCTCCGACATCGGAGTTTTCCATGGGTCTTATCGGCATCTTTCTGTCCCTCGGCCTGTTGATGTATCTGGCCTACCGCGGGATCAACGTGCTGATCCTCGCCCCTGTCATGGCGCTTCTGGCGACGCTTTTCGCCGGGTGGCTGCCGCTGCTGGCGACCTATACGCAGGTTTTCATGCCCGCGCTGGGCAACTACCTGTTGCAGTTCTTCCCGCTGTTTCTGCTGGGCGCGATCTTCGGCAAGTTGATGGCCGACTCCGGCTCTGCCCGCACTATTGCAGAATGGTTCACTGACAAGATGGGCGCCTCGCAATCCATCGCCGCCGTCGTCGCGGCCTGCGGGGTGCTGACATACGGCGGCGTGTCGCTCTTCGTCGTGGCCTTCGCGGTCTATCCCATCGCCAACGCGCTGTTTCAGAAATCCGACACGCCAAAACGGCTGCTGCCCGCTGCCCTTGCGCTGGGGTCGTTCACATTCACCATGACGGCCTTTCCCGGCACGCCTGCAATCCAGAATGCGATCCCGATGCCCTATTTCGGCACCACGCCCTTCGCCGCACCGATCTACGGCACGCTGGCTGGTCTGGGCATGCTGATCGGCGGAACATTCTGGCTGAACCGTCGTCGCGATGCGGCCAACGCCAAGGGCGAAGGCTATGGCGACCACCCCGCCACCGATGCCGATGCGAACGAGCCCGACGACGCCGCACCCGGTTTCCTGATTGCGATTCTGCCTGTGGTGGCCGTCATCGTGCTGAACGCCGCATTCACCTACCTGATCATTCCGGCGATGGAGACGGGCTATCTCGCCGACGATCAATACGGCAATGCCTCTATAGATGACGTCAAGGGCATCTGGGCGATCATTGCATCTCTCGTTATCGCGATCCTGCTGTGCACCGCCCTGAACTGGAGCCGGTTCAAGGATCTGCTGGAAAGCTACAACAAGGGCACGATGGGCTCGCTTCTGCCCGTCTTCAACACCGCGTCAGAGGTCGGATACGGCGCCGTCATTGCGTCATTGCCGGCCTTCGTCGTGGTCCGCGATGCGGTGCTTGGGCTGTCGTCGAACCCGTTGATCTCGTCAGCCGTGGCGACGAACGTGCTGGCGGGCATCACCGGATCGGCGTCGGGCGGCATGTCCATCGCGCTGGAAACGCTGGGCGACCGTTTTGCCGAACAGGCCCAGGCGGCGGGCATCGATCCCGAGATCATGCACCGTGTCGTTGCCCTGTCGTCCGGCGGCTTTGACGCACTGCCGCACAACGGCGCGGTCATCACATTGCTGGCGATTACGGGGCTGACCCACAAGACAAGCTATGGCGACATCTTCGTGGTCGCAGTGTTGATCCCGTTCTCGATCACCGTCGCGGTGGTGCTGTCGGCTTCTGTGCTGCTGGTCTAGGGCAGGGCGGGCGGTTACATCCGCTTGGCGACTTCCTCCAGCATAACCTCGGTGGCACCCCCGCCAATGGCCTGTACGCGCGCGTCGCGGCTCATGCGTTCGATGGTGCTTTCACGCATGAAGCCCATGCCGCCGTGGAACTGGACGCAATCGTACATCACCTCGTTCACCAACTCACCCGCCAGCGCCTTGATCATCGACACGTCGCGCACGACGTCCTCGCCCCCGGCCGCCCGCGCGGCGGTGGCGTAGACCATTTGACGGCACGCCTCGACCCGCGCGGCCAACATCGCCAGCCGCTGCCGGATGCCCTGCTTTTCCCACAGGCTCTCGCCGAAGGCCTTGCGTTCTTTCAGGTAGGCGACCGTTAGTTCCAAAGCTGCTTGAGCCTCTCCCATCGCCATCGCACCGATCACAAGCCGTTCGTTCTGGAAGTTCTTCATGATCTCGTAGAACCCGCGCCCTTCGGCCCCCAACACGTTGGCCGCCGGCACGCGCGCGTCCTGAAACGACAGCTCTGCCGTGTCCGACGAGCGCCAGCCGTGCTTGTCCAGCGCGCGGCTGACGGTGAAGCCGGGTGTGCCCTTTTCAACAAGGAACATCGTCACCGACTGCGAAGGCCGCGCGTCGGGATCGGTCTTCGCCGCGACGCAATAGACATCCGCGTGGACGCCATTGGTGATGTACAGCTTCGACCCGTTCAGCACCCAATCGTCACCATCGCGTCGGGCGCGGGTGGTCATGCCCTTCACGTCCGACCCCGCGCCGGGCTCTGTCACGGCGACCGCGCTGATCGCCTCGCCCGAGATGCAGCGCGGGATCCACTGTTCGATCTGCTCCGGTGTGCCTGCGTTGAAGATATGGACCGACGCCATGTCCGTATGCACCAGCGCCGTGATCGCGACGCCGGAAAAGGTGGACCGGCCGAGTTCTTCGGCCCAGACCACGGTCGCGCGTTCGTCCATGGCGGACCCGCCCAGGTTCTCGGGGTAGCGGATGCCGAAGAACCCCAGCTCTCCCATCTTGCGTAGCACGGCGCGGGGGACCATGCCATCCTGTTCCCACTGCAGGGCGTGGGGCTTAATTTCCGTCTCGACGAAGCGACGCACCTGGTCGCGCAGCATCCGGTGCGTTTCATCAAAGAACGTCGGGCTGTCGTTTGCGGCGGCGAAGCCAGAGGCCATGTTCATGTCGTCTCTCCCTGTGGGCGTTTCTTCATCAGGCCCGCGCGCTCGCAGGACCCGCACAGAACGTCGTCTTGGTTGAAGCACTCGTGGCGGAAGGTCACGATCCCCGCTTCCGGCCGCTTGGCGCTTTCGCGTTTTCGCAGGACGGTTGTGCGCACGTGGATCGTGTCGCCCTCGAACAGTGGATGGGGAAAGATCACGTCGGTCATGCCAAGGTTGGCGACAGTGGTGCGAAAGGTCGTGTCGTTGACGCTCATCCCGACCATCAGGCCAAGGGTGAACAAAGAGTTCACCAGCGGCCGTTTGAATTCCGTGTTTGCCGCGTAATGCGCGTCGATATGAAGGGGCTGCGTATTCATCGTCAGAAGCGAGAACCAGCGGTTGTCAGCCTCGGTGATCGTCCGTGTCCATTCATGATCGAAAACCTGACCGTCCTCGAAATCCTCGTAATACAGTCCCGGCATTGCTCGCCCTCCCTTTGGGCAGTGAACGGGGGTGCGCGCCCCGGCGCAAGGGGCTAGCGTCACACTTATGACCAACACACCGCGCCAAGGCCCCCTGACCGGCACTCGCATCGTAGAGATGACCGGCATCGGCCCCGTGCCCTACGCTACCATGCTGATGGCCGACATGGGTGCGCAGGTGATCCGCATCGACCGGCGCGGCGGCTATCCCGCACCGGACCCCGACCTGGACTTTGGCGCGCTGGACGCCGCCGCCATATTTTACCGTTCGCGTCCCGTGGTAGAGGTGAACTTGAAGACCGACGCGGGCCGTGCGTTGGTTCACCGCCTCATTGCCCAGTCCGACGCGCTGATCGAAGGCTACCGGCCGGGTGCAATGGAGCGCCTCGGCCTCGGCCCCCAAGACGCCTTGCGTCTGAAGCCCGCGCTCACTTACACGCGCGTCACCGGCTGGGGCCAGACCGGCCCGCGGGCGCAGACTGCGGGGCACGACCTCAACTACATTGCCCTGTCCGGTGCGCTGTCGCTCTTCGCCCGCGACGGCACACCGCCACAGGGCCTTCCGCCCCTGATCGGTGACATGGCCGGCGGCGCGCTCTTCGCCGTCATCGGCACCCTCGCGTCGATCCTCAATGCCCGCGCGACGGGGCAGGGGCAGGTGGTGGACGCCAACATGGTGGACGGCACCGCCTCTCTCTATACCCTGATCCAGGCGCTCGCCGCCGCCGGAATGCACCGTTGGCCTGGCGGCAACGTCTTGGACGGCGGTCGCTGGTATTATCGCACCTACGCTTGCGCCGAAGGCCACGTCGCGGTCGGTGCGATAGAGCCTGCTTTTCGCAAGATCCTGATTGATACGCTGGGCGTCTCCGACAATCCCCGCCTCGACACCGACCCTGAAGCCCTCCTGTCCGAGGTCTTCGCCACCAAACCCGCGACCCATTGGGATGCGCTTTTCCGCGAGACCGACGGCTGCGTCACCATGATCCGCACCCCGGATCAGGCCGCGAATTATACCGATAGCTTCACCACCATCGACGGCATCCCCCAGGCCAATCCCGCACCCTGGTTCGACGCCACACCCGGCGCGATCACCACGCCTCCGGCACAGGCGATCCACCCCAACACGGATGCCCTGTTGGACTGGGGCCTGACCCGCGACGAGATTTCCCGACACATAGCCGACGGCACGCTTACCTAACGCCGACCTTCCATTTCATTGTTCCGGAAGTACCTCGGGGGAGCCGCGCAGCGGCGGGGGCAGCGCCCCTAAACCCGCTTCCCCCGGATCACGGTGCGATGCTCGACAATGTCGTATCCATGCTCTGCCGCGATCTGCCGCCGCAGCGCAGCCAATGCGTCGCTCTGAATCTCGATCACCTCGCCTGTGTCCACATCCACCAAATGATCGTGCTGGATGCGCGGCGCCATTTCGAACCGCGCGGGCTCGCCCCCGAAGGATAGACGATGCACCAGCCCAGCCGCCTCCAGCGCCCCCAATGTTCTGTAGATCGTCGCGGTCGAAACGGTCTCGTCTGCACTGCGCACACGGGCCAGCAGGTCCTCTGCAACCGGGTGATCCTCTGCCTCTTCCAACGCAGCAAGAATCGCCAGCCGCTGCTGCGTCACGCGCAATCCGGCTTCGCGCAACAGGCGGGCAGGGCGGTCGGTGGGATCATCCATGTCTCTGCCTACCGCGCCCGCGTTTGCATGTAAATGAGAATGAGTTGCATTTCCATTGAACCGCGCCGCGCCGCATCCTATGTCCTGTGCAGAAGGAGACCCCGATGCACCGCCTGATCCTTGCCACCGTCCTGTCCACCCTCGCCACATCGGCTATCGCACAGGACAAGCTGAAGGTCGTGACCACCTTCACGGTCCTCGCAGATATGGCGCAGAACGTGGCGGGAGACGCGGCAGAGGTCGTGTCGATCACCAAGCCCGGTGCGGAGATCCACGGCTATTCCCCGACCCCGCGCGATATTGTCGGCGCGCAGGACGCTGATCTTATCCTGTGGAATGGTCTCAATCTGGAAATCTGGTTCGAACAGTTCCTGTCGAACTTGCGCGACGTGCCCTCCGCCACCCTGTCCGACGGGATCGACCCGATTCCGATCGCAGAGGGCAGCTATGAAGGGCAATCCAATCCGCATGCGTGGATGGGCCTCGATAACGCGCTGATCTACGTCGACAATATCGCCGCGGCGCTTTCCGACACCGATCCGGCGAATGCCGAGACATATTCGGCCAACGCCGCCGCCTACAAAGCGCAAATCGAAGACACCATCGCTCCCCTGCGTCAGCAAATCGCCGATCTACCGGGCGAGAACTGGCTGGTCACCTGCGAGGGCGCCTTCAGCTATCTTGCGCGCGACTTCGGACTGAACGAGCTATACCTCTGGCCCATGAACGCTGACCAGACGGGCACGCCCCAGCAGGTGCGCGCGGTCATCGACGGCGTGCGCGAGCATGACGTGCCGGCGGTCTTCTGTGAATCCACCGTGAACACATCCCCCGCCGAACAGGTCGCCCGAGAGACGGGCGCGACCTACGGCGGGGTGCTCTACGTCGACTCCCTGTCGCAGCCCGAAGGCCCGGTGCCCAGCTACCTCGACCTGCTGCGCGTCACATCGCAAACGATTGCGGACGGTCTCACGCAATGACCTCACCGGGGCTCGAGGTGCGCGATCTGACGGTGACCTACCGCAACGGTCACACCGCGCTGAACGACGCCAGCTTCGAGATCCCACGCGGCACGATCACCGCACTCGTAGGCGTCAATGGCGCGGGCAAGTCCACGCTGTTCAAGGCGATCATGGGCTTCGTCCCCGCGGCGCGCGGCGACATCCGGGTGCTGGGCCGCACCGTCCGGGAGGCGCTGAAATCCAACACCATCGCCTACGTCCCGCAGGCGGAAGAAGTCGATTGGACCTTTCCCGTCTTGGTCGAAGACGTGGTGATGATGGGGCGCTACGGGCACATGGGCTTCCTGCGCCGCGCCTCTGCCGCCGACCACGCCGCCGTCGATACCGCGCTGGATCGCGTGAACATGGCCGACTTCCGTTACCGCCAGATCGGAGAGCTGTCCGGCGGCCAACGCAAGCGCGTGTTCCTCGCACGCGCTCTGGCGCAGGACGGTCAGGTGATTCTGCTGGACGAGCCGTTCACCGGCGTCGACGTGCAGACCGAAGAGCAGATCACGACGCTCCTACGAGAGTTGCGAGACGAGGGGCGCGTGATGCTCGTCTCGACCCACAACCTCGGGTCCGTGCCCGAGTTCTGCGACCGCACCGTTCTGGTCAAAGGCACCGTCCTTGCTCACGGCCCGACGGAAACGACGTTCACGCGTGCCAACCTCGAACAGGCCTTCGGCGGCGTCCTGCGCCACTTCACCCTTGGCGGCCCGGACCTGCATGACGATCACCACGACGACGAGCGCGAGATCTCTATCTTCACGGATGACGAGCGCCCGCTCGTCCACTACGGCGACAAGGCCCACAAACTGGGCACGCGCGAATGACCCTTCTTTGTTTTCCCAAATACTCATCCGCACCCTCTAGCCGCAGACCATCCGCATGATCCTTCTGGAACCCTTCACCTACGGCTACATGACCGATGCCATGTGGGTGTCGGCCACGGTCGGCGGTCTCTGCGCCTTCCTGTCGTGCTTTTTGATGCTGAAAGGGTGGAGCCTGATCGGCGACGCCCTGTCCCACTCTGTCGTGCCCGGCGTGGCGGGCGCCTACATCCTGGGTCTTCCCTTCGCGCTGGGCGCCTTCCTTGCCGGGGGTCTGGCGGCGGGGGCGATGTTGGTGCTGTCGGATCGGTCCGGGCTGAAGGTCGATGTGGTGATCGGCATCATCTTCACATCGTTCTTCGGGCTGGGCTTGTTCATGGCATCGATCAGCCCCGTGTCGGTGGACCTGCAAGCCATCACCATGGGCAATATCCTTGCCATCACGCCCGAAGACACTCTGCAACTGGCGATCATCGGGGGCGTGTCGCTGACCGTGCTACTTCTGAAGTGGAAGGACCTGATGGTGACCTTCTTTGATGAAAACCACGCCCGTTCCATCGGCCTGCCGACACAAGCCCTGAAGGCGACGTTCTTCGTGTTGCTCTCCGCCGCCGTCGTCGCCGCGATGCAGACGGTGGGCGCGTTCCTTGTGATCGCCATGGTCGTCACACCCGGCGCCACCGCCTATCTGCTGGCTGACCGTTTCCCGCGACTTATCGCTGTGGCCGTGGCGATCGGGGCAGGGACCGGCTTTTTCGGGGCCTACGCCAGCTACTTTCTCGATGGGGCCACGGGCGGCGTGATCGTCACGCTGCAAACGGTGATCTTCCTGCTCACCTTCATCTTCGCACCAAAGCACGGGCGGTTGGCCGCGCGGGCCAAGGGACGGGCGGCGCTGCAATGATCGAGACCGTCCTGCTGCCGTTCCAGTTCCCCTTCATGCAGAACGCCTTTCTGATCGGCCTTCTGGTGGCGGTGCCCACGGCCCTGCTGTCCTGCTTTCTGGTTTTGAAGGGCTGGGCGCTGATGGGCGATGCGGTGAGCCACGCGGTTCTTCCGGGCATCGTTCTGGCCTGGATCACCGGCCTGCCGCTGATCCTTGGGGCCTTCGCCGCCGGAATGGGCTGCGCGGTGCTGACCGGCTACCTGTCCGACAATTCGCGCGTCAAGCAGGACACCGTCATGGGGATCGTCTTCTCGGGCATGTTCGCGGTGGGGATCATCCTCTACACCTCTATCGACACGAACCAGCACCTTGATCACATCCTCTTCGGCAACATGCTGGGCGTCGGCCCTGCTGACCTTGTGACTGCCGCCGGGATCGGCATCCCCGTCGCTGCGATCCTGCTGCTGAAGTGGCGCGATCTTCTGCTGTTCAGCTTCGATCCCGCGCAGGCACAGGCCAGCGGTTTGCGCACCGGTTGGCTGCACTATGGCCTGCTGTCGATCCTGTCGCTGACCATCGTGGCGACGCTGACCGCCACCGGTCTGATCCTGGCCATCGGTTTGCTGATCGCCCCCGGAGCCATCGCCTTCCTGCTGACCCGGCGTTTCGCGCAGATGCTGATCGTTGCCACCGCCGTCTGCATCATCGCCATGGCGCTTGGCACCTACGCCAGCTTCTGGATCGACAGCGCGCCCGCGCCGACGATCATTCTGGTGCTGACGGCGATCTTCTGCGTGGCTTTGGCGCGCCGCCTTATCAGTCAAAGCCGACGCACGACGGCGCAACCCGTGTCCGATCCGTCGTAAATCCGTTGCCGCCCCCCGGCAGGGCATGGCATGGCTGCGCACAAACGTGATGGCCCGCGCCTGGACAGCACTGGCGCATTCATCGACTTATACAGCCTAGGACTTTTGCCATGACCGATAGCATGACCAGCGCCAAGATCATCGACGGGAAGGCCTTTGCCGCGACCATCCGCGCGCGCGTGTCCGACCACGTCACCCGCCTGCGCGAAGAGCACGACCTGACCCCCGGTCTGGCCGTCGTTCTAGTCGGAGAGGACCCCGCCAGCCAAGTCTACGTGCGCATGAAGGGCAAGCAAACGCTTGAAGTCGGGATGGCCAGTTTCGAACATCGGCTGGACGCCAGCACATCGCAGGAAGACCTTCTGGCGCTGGTGCATCAACTGAACGCCGACCCGAAGGTTCACGGCATCCTCGTGCAGCTTCCACTGCCGGACCACGTGGATTCCAACACCGTCATCAACGCCATTGCGCCCGAAAAAGACGTGGACGGGTTCCATATCTCCAACGCGGGACTGCTCGCGACGGGGCAGAACGCGATGGTGCCCTGCACGCCGCTGGGCTCTCTGATGATGCTGCGCGATCAGCTTGGGTCGCTGTCTGGCTTGGATGCCGTCGTGGTGGGCCGCTCGAACATCGTCGGCAAGCCCATGGCGCAGCTGCTTCTGGGCGAAAGCTGTACAGTGACGATTGCCCATTCCCGAACGAAGAATCTGGCAGAGGTCGTACGCCGCGCCGACATCGTCGTGGCCGCGGTGGGCCGCCGCAAGATGATCCCCGGCGATTGGATCAAGCCGGGCGCCACCGTCATCGACGTGGGCATCAACCGCATTCCGAACGGCGACAAGACCCGCCTTGTCGGTGACGTCGATTTCGACAGCGCAGTTCAGGTCGCGGGGGCGATTACGCCCGTGCCCGGCGGTGTCGGCCCCATGACCATCGCCTGCCTGCTGGCCAACACCGTGACGGCCTGCTGCCGCATCCATGGCCTGCGCCCGCCCGAAGGTCTGACCGCCTGATACCGGAGACGAGACATGAACGAGATGCCCCCCTCTCTGACCGGCCCGCGCCGATCCGTCGCCAAGACAAAGGGCCGCCCGCTGAATGATAACGCGGTTGCCGAAGTGCAGGCCCTGATCGGCAGCGACCTGAAGCGCGACATGCTGATCGAGTATCTTCATGCGATTCAGGACTCGCACGGCCATATCTCCGCCGCGCATCTTCGGGCGCTCGCGCATCTGATGGGCATCGGGCAGGCAGAGGTCTATGAGGTCGCGTCATTCTACGACCATTTCGATCTGGTGAAAGAGGGGGAGACACCGCCCCCCGCGCTGACCATCCGCATCTGTGACGGCATCGCCTGCATGATGGCCGGTGCCGAGAAGCTGATCGAAGAGATGCGCGCAGGCACCGACCCTTCCGATATCCGCATCGAACGCGCGCCCTGCATGGGTGGCTGCGACGTGGCCCCCGCAGCGCGGGTGGGCGACCGCGAGGTCGGGCTGGCCGATGCGCAAAAACTGCAGATGCTGGTCGCGACCGGCGACACCAAGACCTTGATTCCAAATTATATCGATCTTCCGGCCTACCGCGAGAAAGATGGATATCTGCAAATCCAGCGTCTGCGCGATGGTGAGTTGACCATCGAACAGGTGATCGACGAGTTGCAGGACAGCTGCCTGAAAGGCCTTGGTGGCGCGGGCTTCGTGACAGGAAAGAAATGGGAGCTTGTCCGCAAGAACCCCGGTCCGCGCCTGATGACGATCAACGCCGACGAGGGCGAGCCCGGTACCTTCAAGGACCGCTACCACATGGAGCGGAACCCCCACGCGATGCTGGAAGGCGCGTTGATCGGGGCGCACTGCGTCGAAGCCGAACGCATCTACCTGTACATGCGCGCCGAATACCCCGCCGCGATCGAGATCATGCGCCGCGAGATCGCTGCCATCGAAGAGGCGGGCATCGTCCAGAAAGGCTTCATCGAAATGCGTCGCGGGGCAGGCGCCTACATCTGCGGCGAGGAATCCGCGATGGTCGAAAGCATCGAAGGCAAGCGCGGCCTGCCGCGTCTGCGCCCTCCGGTCATCGGGCAGGTCGGCCTGTTCGGGAGACCGACGCTGAACAACAATGTCGAAACGCTATATTGGGTGCCGCAAATCCTGGGCAAAGGGATCGAGTGGTTCCGCGACAAGGGCAAGCCGGACCACCCCGGCCAGCGGTCCTGGTCCGTTTCCGGCCGCGTCAAACGCCCCGGCATCGTGCAGGCCCCCGCCGGATCGACCGCGCACGAGCTGATCGAAGCTTGCGGTGGCATGGCCGAGGGGCACGAGTTCAAGGCCTATCTTCCCGGCGGCGCATCCGGCGGAATCCTGCCCGCATCGAAGGGCGATGTGCCGCTCGATTTCGGGGGTGAGCTAGCTGATCTTGGCGCTTTCGTCGGCAGCCACGCCGTCGTCATCTTCAGCCAAACCGACAACATGAAGGACGTCGCTCTGAATCTGATCGACTTTTTCACCCACGAATCCTGCGGTCAGTGCACTCCCTGTCGCGGCGGGACCGAAAAGCTGGCGCAATTGCTGCGCCGCGACAGCTTGGACGAAGATGCGATCGGCGATCTGGAAGACGTCATGCGCGACGCCTCGATCTGCGGTCTGGGGCAGGCGGCCCCGAATCCGGTGCGCCACCTGCTGACCTATTTCCGGGAGGATCTGTGATGAGTGATGACGTGAAGATCACCCTAGACGGCATTGAAATCGAAGCGAAATCGGACGAGACGATCTGGCAGGTCGCCAAGCGGGCGGGCACCACGATCCCGCACCTGTGCTGGCGCGACGAGCCGGGCTACCGCGCCGATGGCAACTGCCGCTCTTGCATGGTCGAGGTAGACGGAGAGGGCAAACTCGCCGCCTCCTGCCATCGGAAAGTGACAGACGGCATGGTGGTGAAGACCGCGTCCGAGCGCGCCACCAAGGCCCGCGCCATGGTGTTCGAGATGCTCGGCGCAGACATGGCCGACCCGGCCTCCAGCGCCGACGGCGATGCGCCGTTCTGGGAATGGTCGCGCACGATGGGGATCGCAGACCGTGTATCCGGGGACCGTTTGCCTTCAAAGTTCGGGACGCATGAGCAGCCGGAGCACGACGCGACGAACCCGGCCATCGCGGTGAACCTGTCAGCCTGCATCGCCTGCAACCTATGCGTTCGCGCCTGCCGCGAAGTGCAGGTGAACGACGTGATGGGCATGGCGGACCGCGGTCATCACACGATCCCGGTCTTCGACCAGCACGACCCCATGGGCCACTCCACCTGCGTGACCTGTGGCGAATGCGTCCAAGCCTGCCCCACGGGTGCGCTGATGGAAAAGACCCTGCTGGACGACGCCAACCGCACCCGCGCCGTGCCCGAACAGGCCATCGAGACCATCAACAGCGTCTGCCCCTACTGCGGTGTCGGTTGCCAGACAGAAGTTTCGGTCGCCGATGGTAAGATCGTGCGCGTCGACGGTGCCGATGGCCCCGCGAACGAGAACCGGCTCTGCGTGAAGGGTCGGTTCGGCTACGACTACGCAATGTCACCCAAGCGGCTGACCACACCGCTGATCCGCCGCGACGACGCGCCGAAGGTGGACGCGCCGGACTTCAGCGGCGACTGGCGAGAGGTGTTCCGAGAAGCCACGTGGGACGAGGCGATGGAGCGCGCCGCCACGGGCCTGACCACTGCGCGGGACACCCACGGCGGCGGGTCCATCGCGGGGTTCGGGTCGGCCAAGGGATCGAACGAGGAAGCGTACCTGTTCCAGAAACTGATCCGCGCTGGTTTCGGCACGAACAACGTCGATCACTGCACGCGACTGTGTCACGCGTCATCCGTCGCCGCCCTGTTGGAAGGCGTCGGATCGGGTGCTGTCAGCGCACCCTTCATGGATGCGCACAAGGCAAATTGCGTCATCATCATCGGCGCGCGGCCCACTGTGAACCACCCCGTCGCCGCCACCTATTTCAAGCGCGCCGCCAAACGCGGCACGAAGATCGTCGTCATCGACCCGCGCGGTCAGGATATGATGACCCACGCGGAACATTCCTTGCGCTTCACCCCCGGCACGGATGTGGCGCTTCTGAACGCCATGCTGCATGTGATTGTTGAAGAAAACCTTTACGATCAGCAGTATATTCAGGCCCATGTGTCCGAGTTCGACGCGCTGAAGGCCAAGGTGGCTGACTTTTCGCCTGAAGCGATGGCCGAGACCTGCGGGATCGATGCGAAGACCATCCGCGACGTAGCCCGGCTGTATGCAAGCTCGGAACGGTCGATGATCTTCTGGGGCATGGGCATCAGCCAGCATGTCCACGGCACCGACAACTCGCGCGGGCTAATCGCCTTGGCGCTGATCACCGGTCACATCGGGCGCGAGGGGACCGGCTTGCACCCGTTACGGGGACAGAATAACGTGCAGGGCGCCTCTGACGCTGGCCTGATCCCCGCCAGCTATCCCGATTACGCGCAGGTCGATAATCCTGACGCCCGCGCGAAGTTCGAAGATGCCTGGGGCCGATCGCTCGATCCCGAAAAGGGCCTGACGGTGGTAGAGGTCGTGGACGCCATCCACGATGGTGACGTGCGCGCGATGTATGTGATGGGTGAAAATCCCGCCATGTCGGACCCTGACCAGAACCACGCCCGTGCAGCCTTCGCCAAGCTCGATCACCTTGTGGTGCAGGACATTTTCCTGACCGAAACCGCTTGGTTCGCCGATGTCATCCTGCCCGCCAGCGCGCACGCCGAAAAGCGCGGAACCTTCACCAATACCAACCGTCAGGTTCAGATGGGCCGCCCCGCGATCCAGCTGCCGGGACAGGCGCGACAGGATCTGGAGATCATCATCGATCTTGGCCAGCGCTGCGGAATGAACTGGGCTTACGATGGTCCGGCAGAGGTCTATGCCGAGATGGCAGGTCTGATGCCCTCGCTCGATGGGATCAGCTGGGACATGATCGAGACGCAGAACAGCGTGACCTATCCGCTGAAGGGCGACAGCCAGGAATGGGTGATCTTCAAGGACGGTTTCCCGACCCAGGACGGCCGCGCCAAGCTGGTGCCTGTCGATCTGCTGCCGCCGGACGAGCGCCCGGATGCGGACTACCCGCTCGTTTTGACGACCGGCCGCCTGCTGGAGCATTGGCACACCGGCGCGATGACCCGGAACGCGGATGTTCTGGACGCGCTGGAGCCGGAAGGCATCGCCGCGATGAACAAGCGAACAATGGAAGCGATGGGGCTGACAGCGGGACAGGTGGTCACGGTGGAAACCCGTCGTGGCACGGTTTCGGCAGTTCTGCGCATGGACCGAGAGGTCGCGGACGACATGGTGTTCATGCCGTTCTGCTTCGTGGAGTCGGCGGCGAACATGCTGACGAACCCGCAACTGGATCCCTACGGCAAGATCCCCGAGTTCAAGTTCTGCGCGGCGCGCGTTTCGGTGCCGGTCGCGGCAGAGTAGGGGCTAGAACAACAGCGCGACGATCAGCGGGCACAGGATCGCGGTCGTCAGCGCGCCCAATCCCATGCCGATGCCAGCGAAGGTGCCCGCGGTCGAGTTGACGCGGAAGGCATGCGCCGTGCCGATCCCGTGCGCCGCCAGCCCGACCGCGAAGCCGCGCGCGCGCCAGTCGGTGAAACCCAAGGCGTTCAGCATCGGAGTCGCGATTACCGCGCCGGAAATACCGGTGAGGACCACCAGAACCGCCGTCAAAGATGGCAGCGCGCCGATCTGTTCGGCGACGCCCAGCGCCACGGGGGCCGTCGCGGATTTGGGTGCGACGGACAGAAGTGTCTCGCCTCTGACGCCCAAAGCCCAAGCGACCCCCAGTGCCGAAAGAATGGCCGTCGTGGTGCCAGCCAGGACCGCGAGCACCATCGGCAGCACCGCGCGGCGCAGCTTTTGCGCGTTCTCGAACAGGGGAAGGGCCAATGCTACGGTCGCGGGGCCAAGCATGAAGTGAACGAACTGCGCGCCCTCGAAATAGCGGGCGTAGGGAATATCAGTCGCGACCAGCACGGCACCGACTAAAATGACGGCGATCAGAACCGGGTTCGCCAACGGATGTTTCGCCCATCCTGCGATCCGATCCGCGATCAGATAGGCCACGAGCGTCAGAGTCAGCCACAGCAAAGGCTCTTGCGCGAGGTAGGACCAAAGCGATGCGGCGTCAGTCATCGTCGGCGCCCGTGAGTTTTGCGACGGCGCGGAACACGACGACCGCGACAAGGATCGACGCGGCAGTGCTGACGATTAGCGCGACCATCAAGGCGGGGCCTTGCCGACCGAACGTGTCCAGATGCGCGACGACGCCGACGCCTGCGGGCACGAACAGTAGCGACAGATGGGACAGTAGCGCGTGCGCCGTGTCCTCGACCATCGCGCGCAGGGGCGACCAGACCATCAGGGCGACGAACAGGAACGTCAGACCTAGAACCGGGCCCGGCAACGGCAGGCCAGTGCCCCGAGCCAAGCTTTCCCCGGCCAGTTGGAACACCAACAGAATGGCGATAGCGCGAATCATGGCAGGCGCTTCAATCCGTAGTCCTCGAATGCAGCGAGCGTTTCGTCGATCTCCGCGCGGCTTAGGATATGCGCTGCGTCACCGACCAACAGGTACGCCTTCGCCAAGGCCTCCAACTCCTCCATCCGCCATAGCGCGCGGGGCAGGCTCTCGCCCGTAACGACCGCGCCATGGTTCGCCATCAGGCAGCCTTGCCGGCCCTCCATCGCCGCGACGACCGCGTCCGAGAGCGCAGGCGTGCCAAACAAGGCATACTCCGCAACCCGCACATCATCCCCGCCGAAGGCCGCGATCATGTAGGTGCATGCCGGAATCGGCTTGCGGGTCATCGCCTGTGCGGTGGCATGCGTCGGGTGGGCATGAACGACCGCGTGAACGCCCGGTTTCGCGTGGTAGAGCGCACGGTGGAAATGCCACTCTGTCGATGGTTTATGCGGCCCCGAAGCGGTGCCGTCTTGTAGCTTGATCGTCGCGACCATTTCGGGGCGCATCTGGTCGTATGCGATCCCGGACGGCGTGATGAGCATCGTGTCGTCGACCCGAACCGAGACATTGCCCGAACTGCCGTGGTTCAAGCCCTTCATCGCCATCGAAAGACATGCGTCGATCACGGCCTGTCGAACGGCTGTCGTGTCCTTATATGGCGGCGTCATGCGAACACGTCAGCGTAGGTTGCCCGCAATGCGGCCTTCTGAACCTTCCCCATCGTGTTGCGCGGCAGTTCATCGATGACGATGTAGTGTTTCGGCCGCTTATAGTCCGCCAGCGACTCTGCCGCTGCTGCGCGCACAGCATCCAGATCCAACGCCTCCCGATAGGAAAGCACCGCCACGACGCCTTCCCCAAAGTCCGTATGCGGCACGCCGATCACAGCGCTTTCCACGACGCCCGGCAGCCTATCCAGAACGTCTTCGACCTCCTTCGGATAAACATTGTACCCGCCAGAGATGACCAAATCCTTACCGCGCCCGACGATCGTGACATATCCATCAGAGTCGATAGTCCCCAAGTCGCCGGTGATGAACCAGCCGTCCGGGCGCAGCTCTTCCGCGGTCTTCTCGGGCATCTGCCAATAGCCCTTGAAAACATGCGGTCCACGCACTTCGATGGTGCCGATCTTGCCCTTTTCGACGGGGGCATCTCCATCCATCACGCGCAGCTCTGTACCGGGCAGCGGATGGCCTACGGTGCCCGCCCGCCGCTCGCCTTCGTATGGGTTGGATGTGTTCATCCCGGTTTCCGTCATCCCGTATCGCTCAAGAATTCGGTGACCGGTGCGATCTTCGAACCGGACGTGCGTTTCCGCTAGAAGCGGCGCAGAGCCGGAGATGAAAAGGCGCATGTGCGCGGCGGTGTCTATTCCAAAGCGCTCGTCCGCCAGAAGGCGGGTGTAGAAGGTCGGCACGCCCATCATCGTCGTCGCGTCTGGAAGCGCGCCTAGAACAGCTTCCAGATCGAACTTCGGAAGGAAGATCAGGCTGTTGCCGGACAGAAGTGATGTGTTGATGGCAACGAACAGGCCATGGGCATGGAAGATGGGCAGCGCGTGCAACAGCACGTCGTCGGACGTGATCTGCCAAGTTTCGACTAGCGCCTGCGCGTTAGACAGCAGATTGCCGTGCGTCAGCATCGCGCCCTTGGACCGTCCCGTCGTGCCGGACGTGTATAGAAAGGCTGCCAAATCACCCGTTTCGCGCGGTCGTGGCGCCGGTATACCATTGGCAACGTGATCCGGCATTGCCTCTGTGAAGCTGCCTTTCCCAGCCGCGTCCAATGTCAAAAGCGGTGCGCCGAGTGCGTTGGTATCAGATGCGCGCGCGGGATCGACGATGACCATCGACGGCGCGGCGTCAGAGATGAAGTAGGCCATCTCCGGTGGGGTGTAGGCGGTGTTGAGGGGCACGAAGACAACGCCGCGCGCGATGCAGGCGGCGTAGATCGCCAAGGCGTCCAGCGATTTCTCGACCTGCAGGACCAGCCGGTCGCCCATCTTCAGCCCGTGCGAGTCCAGAACGGCGGCGGCGCGCGCAGAAAGTTGCAGGAAGTCCGCGTAGTTGAGTTTGCGTCCGTCGGGTTCGGACGCGAACGGCGCAGTGCTGCCGCGATGCGGCGCGAAAAGGGCGTCGAAGAGCGGGTTGGTCATCAAGGCGGCTCTGGTTTGCTGAATATTTGGGCGAAGTGCCCGGCGCATGCTGGATCAGCTTAGGCCAGTCTGTCCCGAAGCGTAAGACGCCTTGCCCTTGATGGTAGGCGATGGCTTGATGCCTCCATGCTGGACGCCCAACCTTCATCGTTGCAACCCCGCGCCTTTGGGTCCGTACGCGTTCACGTGGGCACGCGCGGTCTAGCTGGATTGCGTCAGTCTGGTGCGATGAAGCTGCTGTTCCCGCGTCGCGCCACGACCGAGGCTGTGATGGTCAACACCGCGGGCGGGATCACCGGGGGTGATCGCTTCGATATCGAGGCGCATGTCGATGCCGAGACCGCTCTGACGCTCACAACGCAGGCCTGTGAGCGAGCGTATGCGGCGCAGCCTGGCCCCGCTGGAGTATTATCGGTGCGGCTTCGCGTGGACGGAACGCTGAACTGGCTGCCGCAGGAAACGTTATTGTTCGATAAGTGCAATTTTGCGCGTGTTATGACAGTTGATCTGGCTCCGAATGCACGGTTTCTGCTAGGCGAGTCGATTTGCTTCGGACGGCTTGCGCGTGGCGAACGGCTGCTGGATGCCCGCTTTCGGGATCGGGTAGTGATCCGGCGCGCGGGGCATCTGATTTATCGGGACGGTGTCGATCTTTCTGGCAACGTGAATGCCATTCTCGACCGGCCTGCGGTGGCCAACGGGGCGCGGGCGATGGCGTCCGTGGTGCTGGCAGCACCGGGGGCGGGGGCAGTTGTCCAAAACCTGCGGGCTATGCTGCCCGATCGCGCTGGCGCCTCGACGCTTGGCCCCGATCTTCTGGTTCTGCGCCTTCTGGCCCCAGATGGGTTCGACTTGCGCAAGACGCTGATTCCGGTTCTGAAATATCTGGCGGGACAGGATCTTCCCGCTGTCTGGAGGCTCTGACATGCAACTGACACCCCGCGAAAAGGACAAGCTGCTGGTTGCACTGGCGGCCATCGTCGCGCGCAAACGGCTGGAGCGTGGCGTCAAGCTGAACCACCCCGAGGCCATCGCCCTCATAACCGATGCGGTCGTCGAAGGTGCGCGCGACGGACGTTCCGTCGCCGACATGATGGAAGCCGGCGCAGAGGTTGTGACCCGCGAGATGTGCATGGAGGGCCTGCCCGAAATGATCCACGACGTTCAAGTCGAAGCGACCTTTCCCGATGGTACCAAGCTGGTGACCGTCCATAATCCGATCCGATAGGAGACACCCATGCGCACCATGTTCTTCCTGCTGCTCGCCAGTCCCGCCGCCGCCCATACCGGCGCGCACCTACATCCGCACGATGGCGGCTCCTGGGTTGCCGCCGTCATCGCCCTGTGCGCGACCGGGGTGGCCGCGATGCTGGCTTTTGGGCGCAACCGATGATCCCCGGAGAGTTGATGCCAGCGGCGGGCGAGATCACGTTGAATGCCGACGCCGAGGCTGTGATTCTGATGGTGGCGAATACGGGCGACCGGCCGGTTCAAATTGGGAGCCACTATCACTTTGCCGAGGCCAATCCGGCGCTGGACTTCGACCGGGATGCTGCGCGGGGCAAGCGGCTGGATATCGCTGCCGGCACGGCCGTTCGGTTCGAGCCAGGCCAGCGGCGAGAGGTCTCGCTTATCCCCTTTGGCGGGGCGCGGCGGGTCGTCGGCTTTCGCGGCGATGTCATGGGCGCGCTTTAACGGAACATTCACCCCGTTCGTCTATTGTGCATCTGCAGCAAGTTGATGCTGCGCCTGCAAGGATGCCTGCGATGAACGGATACATGACGACCTCTTTCGCCTTTTGGCGCATGATGACAGAGGCGCAGACCGTGATCGCCTATCGGACATTCGGGATGATGGGCCTTTGGGCGGTTTCTCCGTCCGAAAACGATCGAATGGTTTCCGAAAAGATGCCTGCCTTCCTGGCGGCCTCTCAAGCGGCGACGATGGCAGCTATGACGGGAAAGTCGCCGGACAAGATCGCGGCGGCTTGGCTGCGCCCCATCGGCGGCAAGACGCGCGCCAATCAAAAGCGTCTATCGAAGATGCGCTAGGCTTTTGCCTCAAATTTGGGCGCCACCCCGCAGGAAAGGCCTCAAACTCTTGTGACCTGCGGCCCCGCGCTCTTTCATGGCGACGAAGCACCCGAGGATCGCCATGCCCGCCACCATCACACGCCGCGACTATGCCGAGATGTTCGGCCCCACCACCGGCGACCGCGTTCGTCTTGCCGACACCGATCTGGTGATAGAAGTCGAACGCGACTTCACCACCTACGGCGAAGAGGTGAAGTTCGGCGGCGGCAAGGTCATCCGCGATGGGATGGGGCAATCGCAAGCGACTCGAGCCGAGGGGGCGGTCGATACCGTCATCACCAACGCGCTGATCGTGGATCATTGGGGGATCGTGAAAGCTGACGTTGGCCTGCGCGATGGCCGGATCGCCAAGATCGGCAAGGCGGGCAACCCGGATACGCAGTCCGGCGTGGATATCATCGTCGGGCCGGGGACAGAAGTGATCGCCGCCGAGGGCCGCATCCTGACGGCGGGCGGTTTCGACAGCCACATTCACTGGATTTGCCCTCAGCAGATAGATGACGCGTTGCACTCCGGCGTGACCACGATGCTTGGCGGCGGCACGGGTCCGGCGCATGGGACGCTCGCCACGACCGCGACGCCGGGGCCGTGGCACATAGGGCGGATGCTGCTGGCGATGGATCAGGTGCCGATGAATGTTGCGCTATCCGGGAAGGGTAATGCGTCCATGCCCGGCCCGTTGCGCGAGCAGGTGAGTGCGGGAGCCGCCGCGTTGAAACTGCACGAAGACTGGGGCACGACGCCCGCCGCCATCGACTGCTGCCTGAGGGTCGCAGATGAAATGGACGTGCAGGTGATGATCCACACCGACACGCTGAACGAGAGCGGCTTTGTCGAGTCGACCATCGACGCCATCGGTGACCGCACGATCCATGCGTTTCACACCGAAGGCGCGGGCGGCGGCCATGCGCCGGACATCATCCGCATGTGCGGGCTGCCAAACGTGATCCCATCGTCAACCAACCCCACGCGGCCTTTCACGGTGAACACGCTGGAAGAGCATCTGGATATGCTGATGGTCTGCCATCATCTATCGAAGTCGATCCCGGAGGACATCGCCTTCGCCGAATCCCGCATTCGTCGTGAGACCATCGCCGCCGAAGATATCCTGCACGACATGGGCGCGTTCTCGATCATTGCCTCCGACTCCCAAGCCATGGGTCGGGTGGGTGAGGTTCTGATCCGCACGTGGCAAACTGCCGACAAGATGAAGAAGCAGCGCGGGCGGTTGGCCGAGGAAACAGGCGACAACGACAACCTGCGCGTTCGCCGCTACATCGCCAAATACACGATCAATCCCGCGATCGCGCATGGGATATCCAAACACATCGGGTCGATCGAGGAAGGCAAACGCGCCGATCTGTGCCTGTGGAACCCGGCGTTTTTCGGCGTGAAGCCTGAAATGGTGCTGCTGGGCGGCATGATCGCAGTTGCGCAGATGGGTGATCCGAATGCCTCTATCCCCACGCCGCAACCAGTCTATTCGCGGCCGATGTTCGGCGCGATGGGACAAGCGGTCGAACGCTCTGCCGTCACATTCGTGTCGGGTGCCGGGGTCGAAAACGCGCAGGCGCTGGGTCTGCGCAAAGAGATCGCCGCGGTGCAGAACACCCGTGGGATCGGCAAGCACGATATGGTTCTGAACGACGCGCTGCCGGTGGTCGAGGTGAACCCCGAAACCTACGAAGTCAGGGCGGATGGGGAACTTCTGACCTGCGAACCGGCGGAGGTTTTGCCGATGGCCCAGCGTTATTTCCTGTTTTGAGAGGGTTGCAGATTATGCAAGGCGGGGTTCCGGTGATGTCTGTAGTGCTGCGATGCAGCGAAGCTTACCTTCCGTGTCAAGGGAAGAGACCAGACACCCAAAGGACACGACATGGCTTCGATTTCAGACTTCTTTCACACCCCGCAACGCGGCTCTGGCGTGCGTCGCTTTTTCACCGGCTTGGGCAATGGCATGGCCGCCTACATGGAGCGCAATGCCCGAACCGATCAAATTCGATTCTACCAACAGATGAGCGACGCGGATCTTGCCGCCCGTGGCATGCAGCGCGAAGATATCGTGCGCCACGTCTATCGCGACCGTTTCTTCCTGTAACGCAGGGATGCCCGGCATGACCGGGCCGGTGCCGCGCGCGACGCGGATCGTTCAAGGGACCGGCGCAGACAGCGTAACGCTGGACTACGCCGGTCGCTTCTTGCGCCGCAAACGACTTGTGAGTGACGGCGGGCGGGCGTTCGTGGTGGACCTGCCGCACACGGTCTCGCTGGATGACGGTGACGCCTTTGCGCTCGAAAACGACACGCTAATCGCGGTGCGCTGCGCCGAAGAGGCGTTGCTTCGTATTTCGGGTGATCTGGCTCGCGCCGCGTGGCACATCGGCAATCGCCATGCGCCATGCCAGATGACCAGCGATCACCTGTTGATCCAACGCGATCCGATCATCGAAGATATGCTGACGCGGCTGGGCTTGACGGTCGCGCACGTCACCGCTCCGTTCCGACCAGAGCGCGGGGCCTACGGGCACGGTCGCACCCACGGTCACGACCATTCCCACGCTCACAGCCACGACCATACCCATGGATGATGTCCTGACACTGGCGCAGTGGCTGTCGCCCGCCTATCCGGTCGGCGCGTTCGCCTACGCGCACGGGTTGGAACAGGCGGTCGCGGATGGTTTTGTCTCCGACGCCGCGACTTTGGAAGCTTGGCTGCGCGACGTGCTCGAACACGGCGGTGGCTGGTCCGATGCCGTTCTGTTGGCCGCCGCGTGGCGCGGGGATGCGCAGGCCTACGAAGTCGCACGCGCATTCGCATCCGGCGAGGGCCGCTTGATCGAAACGCTGGAGCAGGGCACCGCCTTCGCCCGCGTCACCGGCGCGGTCTGGGGCACGGATGATGCGCAGCTACCGATGCCGGTCGCCCTAGGCCAAGCGGCGGCAGCACGGGCGATCCCGCTCGATCTGACGCTGGCGATGTATCTGCAATCCATGCTGACGAACCTGGTCTCAGCTGCCCAGCGCCTTGCGCCCGTCGGCCAAACAGAGGCGCAGGGCATCGTGCGGCGACTTACATCGGTGGCCCGCGACGTGGCCGAACGCGCTGAGGACAGCACGCTAGAGGATCTGTCCTCTGTCGCGTGGCTTTCCGATATCGCCGCGATGCGCCATGAGATGAAATCGGTAAAGGTCTTTCGCACATGAGCACCAATGGCCCCCTGCGCATAGGCATCGGCGGACCCGTCGGTGCGGGCAAGACGACGCTGACCGCCGGATTGGCCCGCCACTGGCATCCCGCGCGCTCGATTGCCGTCATCACCAACGATATCTACACACAGGAAGACGCCGAGGCGCTGATGCGGATGCAGGTGTTGCCGGGCGATCGCGTAGAGGGCGTGCAGACGGGTGGCTGCCCGCACACCGCGATCCGTGAAGATGCCTCGATCAACCTGGCCGCTGTGGACCGGATGAGCCGCGCGCATCCGGATTTGGAGGCCGTGCTGATCGAATCCGGCGGCGACAACCTGTCGGCTACCTTCAGTCCTGAACTGGCGGATGTGACCGTCTATGTGATCGACGTGGCCGCCGGAGAGGAAATCCCGCGCAAGGGTGGCCCGGCGATCACCCGGTCGGACATTCTGGTCATCAACAAGACCGACCTGGCGCCCCACGTCGGCGCCTCGCTAGAGGTCATGGCCCGCGACGCCGCCCGGATGCGCGGCGACCTGCCGGTGATCTTCGCGCAGCTCAAGCACCGTGAGGGTGTCGCACAGGTGGCCGCGCTGCTGGAGGAGCTGGGCGGCCTCTGACCTTGCGTCGCTGGTGGACAGTCGCGCCGGGATAACGCAGCATCGGCCCATGTCAGACGCATCTCATTTCCACGTCCGCAATGCCGGGACTGCCTTCGATCCCGCCATGTGGGAGGGCGTGTCGGTCAATCGATCCGCCGCCGAACGCCGCGCCGCTGATTTCGGCACGCGCCGCTCGGTAAAGAAGCTGCACCAGGCCGCTTGGCTGGTGAACGCGATCCGGTTGACCGACCTGACGACATTGGCGGGCGACGACACGGCGGCGCGGGTGCGAAGGCTGTGCGCCAAGGCGCGCCAACCGCTGTCGCCGCAGGTGATCGACGCGCTGGGCTTGGGCGATATGGATCTGCGCACAGGGGCCGTTTGCGTCTACCCCACGATGGTGCCGCACGCGGTGGCGGCGCTCGACGGCTCCGGTATCCCGGTCGCGTCGGTCGCGACGGGCTTCCCCGCAGGCCTTATGCCCTTGCATCTGCGACTGGCCGAAATCGAATGGGCCGTCGAGCAAGGTGCCACGGAAATCGACATCGTGATCACCCGCGAACACGCGCTGACCGGCAATTGGCAGGCCCTGTATGATGAGGTGAAGGCCATGCGCGCGGCCTGCGGTGACGCGCATCTGAAAGCGATCCTCGCGACCGGAGAGTTGGGGCGGCTAACGAATGTCTACGCCGCGTCGATGGTCGCGATGCAGGCAGGCGCGGACTTCATCAAGACCTCGACCGGCAAGGAATCGGTGAATGCAACACTTCCGGTGTCGCTGACCATGGTGCGGGCGCTGCGCGACTATGGTGCGGCCACCGGCGCGCGGGTCGGTTTCAAACCAGCGGGTGGGATCAGCACTGCGAAAGCCTGCATCCAGTGGCAGGTTCTGATGAAGGAAGAGCTTGGCCGCGACTGGCTGGAGCCGGATCTGTTCCGCTTTGGTGCCTCCTCGCTATTGGGTGACATCGAACGCCAGCTCGACCACCACCTGACCGGGCGCTACGCCGCCGCCCACCGCCATGCCACGTCGTGAGGGGCACATGCAGATTTCGGATATTCTAGCCACCATGGACTATGGAACCGCCCCCGAGGACAGCACGATCGCCGTGAACTGGCTGGCCGGTCATGCGGACGGGTTTGGCCATTTCATCGACGGTGCGTTCACCGCGCCGGATGCGCTGTTCGAGGTGTCGAACCCCGCAACGGGCAAGGTGATCGCGCAGGTCTCGCAGGGCACGCAGGCCGATGTGGACAAGGCCGTCGCTGCTGCGCGCAAGGCGCAGAAAGGCTGGGCCGCGCTGTCGGGGCACGAGCGCGCGCGTCACCTTTTTGCGCTGGCCCGCCACGTCCAGCAGCACGCGCGACTGCTGGCGGTGCTGGAAACGATGGACAACGGCAAACCCATCCGCGAAAGCCGCGACATCGACGTGCCGCTGGTCGCGCGGCATTTCTATCACCACGCGGGCTGGGCCGAACTGGCCGAGGATGAGTTGCCGGGCACCCAACCTTGGGGTGTCTGCGGGCAGGTCATCCCGTGGAATTTCCCGCTTTTGATGCTGGCCTGGAAGGTCGCGCCTGCCTTGGCAGCGGGGAACACGGTGGTGCTGAAGCCTGCCGAATACACCCCGCTGACCGCGCTGGCCTTCGCCGAAATCGCCGCCGAATGCGGGTTGCCGAAGGGCGTATTGAACATCGTCACCGGCGATGGCGACACCGGGGCCGCGCTGGTCGGGCATGAGAGCGTGGACAAGGTGGCCTTCACCGGCTCGACCGAGGTAGGAAAGACCATCCGTCGCCAGACCGCGGGGTCCGGCAAGGGGCTGACGCTGGAGCTGGGCGGCAAGTCGCCCTTCATGGTGTTCGAGGACGCCGATCTGGACGCCGCCGTCGAAGGCGTCGTCGATGCCATCTGGTTCAACCAGGGGCAGGTCTGCTGTGCAGGCGCGCGCGTGCTCGTGGCAGAGGCGGTGCATGACCGCTTCGTTGCGCTTTTGCAGGCGCGGATGGAAAAGCTGGTCGTCGGTGATCCACTGGACAAGAACACTGATATGGGCGCCATCGTGCATCCGTCGCAGCTGGATCGTATCCGCGCGTTGATGGCGCAGGGCGAGGCAGAGAATGTACGATATGTGCAAGGAACTGCGCCCGAGGGGTGCTTCTACCCCCCGACGATTGCCTTGGATGTGCAACCGGCGAGCGTTCTGTCCATAGAAGAGATCTTTGGCCCCGTCGTCACCATCACGCCGTTCCGCACACCCGACGATGGCGTCGCGCTGGCGAACAACACCCGCTACGGGCTGGCGGCCTCTGTCTGGTCCGAAAACGTGAACCTGACGATGGATTTGGCGTCCCAGATCAAGGCCGGGATCGTCTGGATCAACTGCACGAACGTGTTCGACGCGGGCGCGGGCTTCGGTGGCTACCGCGAAAGCGGGTTCGGTCGGGAAGGCGGGCGCGAGGGGATGATGGCCTATCGGCGCACGCCCGCGCGCAGCGGCAAAGCCAGCAACCTGCCGCAGATCGACGCGACACCGGGCGAGGCTTCGGGTGCCGCCATCGACCGCACCGCCAAGTTGTATATCGGTGGCAAACAGGCGCGGCCCGACAGCGGCTACGTGTATCAAGTGCCCGGCGGGCTGGCCGGTTTGGGCAACCGCAAGGACATCCGCAACGCGGTGGAAGCGGCCTCGAAAGCCAGCGGATGGGGCGGTGCTACGGGCCATAACCGCGCGCAGGTGCTGTATTATCTGGGTGAGAACCTGTCGGCCCGCTCGGATGAGTTCGCCGCGCGCCTTCAGAAATCCGGCACGTCCAAGAAGGCCGCCGAGGCAGAGGTTCAGACCGCCATCCGGCGCTGCTTCTGGTATGCCGCTCAGGCCGACAAGTTCGACGGCGCGGTCCACGCCACCAAGCCGGCCCATGTGACGCTGGCCATGCATGAGCCGCTTGGCGTCATGGGGCTGGTCTGCCCGACGGATGCGCCTTTGGCTGGCCTGATCTCGATGGTGTTGCCTGCCATTGCGATGGGCAATCGCGTTGTCGCGGTCGCGTCGCAGGTCGCACCCTTGGCCGCGACGGACTTCTATCAGGTGTTGGAAACCAGCGATGTGCCGGGCGGCGTGGTGAATATCGTGACAGGCCCGCGTGATGAATTGGCGAAGACGCTGGCGGGCCATGATGGGGTCGACGGCATGTGGTACGTCGGCGGCGCCAGCGCGATGGTAGAGTCTGAGAGCGCGGGCAACCTGAAACAGACGTGGATCGAGGGTGACGGCGCGCGTGACTGGGCCGGGCCGGAGGGGCAGGGACGTGACTTCCTGCACCGCGCAACGCAGGTGAAGAACATCTGGGCGCCCTACGGCGCTTAGCGGTCGCGGCTAGGCGCAGAACACGTCGTACAGCGCGCGCATCAGGGCCACGGTATCGGGGTCGTCGATGCGGTAGTGAATCGTCTGTCGCTCTCGTCTGGTTGCGACCATCCCGGCTGTGCGCAACTTGGCCAGATGCTGCGACAAAGCGGATTGCGATAGATCGAGTGCTGCGCACAAAGCACCGACCGATTGTTCGCCCTCGGCCAGTTTACACAGGATCATCAGCCGGTTGGGGTTCGCCAACAGCGCCAGCCGCTGCGCGACGTTATCGGCCTTGTCCGCGATCTCTGTGGCATCCATTGTATCCATCGCCCATTGCTAAATTAGAAATTACTAATATAGATACCGCACGCATCAGGCAAGGAGCGACCGATGGATCTTGGAACCGTAACACCCTTCACACCGTGGGCCTCGTTGTTCGGCGGCATCCTGATCGGACTGTCGGCGGTCATGGTCATGGCGCTGTTCGGCCGAATCGCGGGGATCGTTGGGATCACCGGTGGCGTGATGGGGCGGGCTGACGACAGCGACTGGCGCTGGGCCTTTTTGGCCGGTCTGATCGTGGCCCCCTTGGTCTACGCGCTGGTGGCCGGCTGGCCGCCGCAGACAGTGCCATCATCGCTGCCGGCAATGGGTATCGCGGGGCTCTTGGTGGGCGTGGGTACCGCGCTGGGATCGGGCTGCACCTCTGGCCACGGGGTCTGTGGATTGGCGCGCCTGTCAGGGCGGTCATTGGTGGCTGTCGTGACCTTCATGGCCTTCGCAGTCGCGACGGTCTTCGTTCTGCGGCATGTGGTCTAGGAGGTGAAGATGCGCACATTCATGGGATTTCTATCAGGACTGGTGTTCGGAGTCGGTTTGTTGATGTCCGGCATGGCCAACCCGGCCAAGGTTCTGAACTTCCTCGATGTCTTCGGCACGTGGGATCCAAGTCTTGCCTTCGTGATGGGCGGTGCCAGCGTGGTGGCGTTCATTGGCTACCGGCTGGTCTGGCAACGCGCCACGCCACTTCTGGATGTGCGTTTTGAACTGCCGACCCGCACCGACATCGACCCCGCGCTACTGACCGGATCGGCGATCTTCGGGATCGGCTGGGGGATCGGTGGCTTCTGCCCTGGACCGGCCTTCACTGCCATCGCCTTCAGTGCGCCCGGCACGTTCGTCTTCGTGGCGGCGATGCTGGCGGGCATTCTTGCAGGGCAGCGCGCGAAGACGGGGATGAGCAAAGCGCCGACGGCTTAAGGCTAAGGGGCTGACGCACGTATCTGCCCGAAGATTCCGCGCAACACGTCTTACAGGGGGTTTCCGCCGCGCCGCGCGCCGTTAGGTGGCAGCGAAAGGAGACCCCTATGACCGATCCATGGTGGAAACACGCCGTCGGCTATCAGATCTGGCCCCGCTCGTTTCAGGACAGCGTCGGGGATGGGATAGGCGATATTCCCGGCATCATCTCACGCCTCGATCATTTGGCGGACCTCGGCATCGGCTTCATCTGGCTGTCGCCGGTCTACGCCTCGCCCCAGCGGGACATGGGTTACGACATTGCGGACTACCGCGCCATCGCACCCGAATACGGCACGATGGACGATATGGACCGCCTGATCGCAGAGGCAGACGAGCGCGGCATCCGCATCGTCATGGATCTTGTCGTCAACCATACCTCGGACCAGCACCACTGGTTCCGCCGCGCGGTGAGCGATCCGAACAGCCCCGAACGCGACTACTATATCTGGCGGGACCAGCGGCCTTCCAACCTGCGCGCCTGCTTTGGCGGGCCTGCATGGGTCTGGAACGAGGCGGCTGGGCAACATTACCTTGGCTATTTCTCCGCCCATCAGCCCGACCTGAATTGGCAGAACCCGGCCCTTCGCGAAGAAATCTGGGACATGATGCGCTGGTGGTTCGACCGCGGCATCGGTGGATTTCGGATGGATGTGATCAGTCTGATCGGCAAGGACGTGGACGCCGAAGTGTTCGAGGAAGGCCCCGACCTGCACCCCTTCCTGCAGGAAATGCACCGCGAGGTTCTGGCGGGCCGCGATGTGGTCTCCATCGGCGAAAGCTGGTCCGTCAGCCCCGAGACTGCGCCATTGTATTGCGGCAAGGGCAGAGACGAGCTGTCGATGGTCTTTCAATTCAACCACATCAAGGCAGGCTGGGACGACATTCACGGCAAATGGAAACCCAAGCCCCGTGACGTGGCCAGTTTGGTGTCAGAACTGTTCACTTGGCAGAAGGCACTGGCCGACGACGGCTGGAACTCGCTCTTCCTGTCGAACCACGATTTGCCGCGACAGGTCTCCAAATACGGCGACGGCGGTGCGTATCGCGCGCGTTCAGCCAAGGCGCTGGCTACTGTGGTTCATCTGATGAAGGGCACGCCGTTCGTTTACCAGGGCGAAGAGATCGGCATGACCAACGTGCGATTCGACCGGCTGGAGCAGTTCCGCGATCTGGAAACGCTGGGGCACTGGGACGAAGAGCGCACGCGCGGTGTCGATTGGGCCGCCTTCCTGAGCGGCGCGAATGAGAACGGCCGTGATAACGCCCGCACGCCGGTGCAGTGGTCCGACGCGCCGGGGGCGGGTTTCACCGACGGGACGCCGTGGATCGAGATCAACCCCAATGCGCGCGATGTGAACGTCGCCGACGATAGCGCCGACCCAGACGGCGTGATGGCCACTTACCGCAGCTTGATCGCACTGCGTCGTGACATGGCAGTGGTGCGGGAGGGTAGGTTCGATGGCATCACGCCCGGCAAAGATGGCGTGGTTGCCTACACCCGAACCCTTGGAGATCAGCGCCTGTCGGTTCTTGCGAATCTGTCGGGAGAGAGTGTCGGATACGATGTGCCCAGTGATCTGGCCGTGAACGGTCGCTGCGTGTTGCACAATGCTGGCGCGCGACGCACGCTGACGGATCACTTCACGTTGCTGCCGTGGGAGGCGGTGGCGATCATCGAGGAATGACACCAATGAAGGTCGCGGTTCTGGACGACTGGTCGGGCACGGCCCGGCAGATGGCGGATTGGTCAAATGCGGGGGATGTCACCTTTTTCGGTGAGCCGATCCCAGCGGTCGCATTGCCTCAAAAGCTGGCGCCGTTCGATGCTATCTGCCTGATGCGCGAACGCACAGCCGTGACCGCCGACTTGATCGCGGCGCTTCCGAACCTGAAGCTGATCGTCACCACAGGGCCACGAAACGCGTCCATCGACATCAAAGCCGCACAGGCCCGCGGGATCACCGTCTGCGGAACGCAATCGCGCAAGACGACGACGTCGGAGCTGACCCTCGGGATGATCCTGACGCAATGCAGGGGTTTGGTGGCAGAATCGGCCCGCATCGAAGCGGGCGGTTTCCAAGGGCCACCGGGCCGCGATCTGGCGGACCTTCGCGTGGGCCTCGTCGGTCTGGGGAATGTCGGACAGCAGGTCGCCACACTGGCCAAGGCGTTCGGCTCGACCGTCAGCGCATGGTCTCCAAACCTGACGCAAGATCGCGCGGCGGCCGCTGGGGTCGGATACGCACAGGCGCTGACCGAACTGGCGGCGCAATCGGACGTCCTGTCCATCCACATGGTAATGGCAGAGGCGACTCGCGATCTGATCGGCCGCGCCGCGCTGGCCGCGCTTCCGAGGGGCGCAATCGTGGTGAACACCTCTCGCGCGGGTCTACTTGACCGCGCCGCACTGTTCGACTGGCTGGCGGACGATCCGACCGCCCAAGCGGCAATCGACGTGTTCGAGGCCGAACCCCTGGCGCCGGACGACCCGTGGCGCAAGGCGCGCACGCGTTTCGGCACGCGTCTCCTGCTGACGCCACACTTGGGCTACGCGACCGAAGCCACTTGGCGTCTGTTCTACACGCAGACGGTCGAAGCTATCGGAGCCTACCGCGCAGGCAGCCCAATTCGGGTCATCGAGGGCTAAAAGTGTTTGGAGACACGCGTAGAAGTGGCAGCCCGTAGGGGAATCGAACCCCTCTTTCCAGGTTGAAAACCTGGCGTCCTAACCGATAGACGAACGGGCCACGTTTGGCGTGGGGTGTGATTAGGCAAAGCGGCGCGGGGGCGCAAGGGGATTTTCGACCGTTTTCGCAGGGAAAATTATGACGCTGAGTAAGGGCCTATCCTGAGGCTCTTGCCGCATCCTCCAGCCTGAGCTGCACACGCGCTCGGCCCTGCCAGTGATTGATCTCCAGCCGCCCGGCAAAGTGAAAGCGCGCGCCGCCGTGGCCTTCGAGCGCATCGCCCAGATCGGTGTCGAACGCGCCAAAGGCGATGGCATCCAGTCGCGGGCCCATCCCATCGGTGAAGGCGATCTTCAGGTGGCTTTCACCGACGCGCCGCGCGCTGGCGATGCGGCAATTGGCGAAAGCGAATCGCGGGGCAGGGGCGCCTTGCCCAAAGGGGCCGGCGCGGTCGATCTCTTCGATCAGCTCGGTCGTGGCGGCGCCGGGCATAAGAAGGCCGGTGATGTTCAGCGCGCGGGCCTCTCCAGCGGCGGCGCCCTGTCGCGCGAGCAGCTCGGATAAGCGCGCCATCGCGTCTTCGATCCGGTCTTCGGCCACCGTCAGACCGGCCGCCATGCGGTGCCCCCCACCCTTGATCAGCAGACCTTCGCCAGCAAGCCGTTGGATTGCCGCACCCAGATCGACGCCGTGTATCGAGCGGGCCGAGCCCTTGCCGATGCCGTCCTCGATTCCGATCACGATAGCCGGGCGGCGTGTCGCCTCTTTCAGTCGCGCGGCAACGATGCCGACGACTCCGGGATGCCAGCCGTCGCCCGCGGCCCAGACCAGCGGACCTTCGGTGTCGCGGGTCTGGGCCTGCAGTAAAGCGGCGTCGCGGACCTGGCCTTCGACTTCGCGCCGGTCGGTGTTGAATTCGTCCAGGCGCTCTGCCAGCGATCGCGCTTCATGCGGATCTGTTGTGGACAGCAGGCGCGCGCCCAGATCGGCGCGGCCCACGCGTCCGCCCGCATTGATCCGGGGGCCAAGGACGTAGCCCAGATGATAGGCGGCGGGTGGCACATCCAGCCGTGCGACATCGGCCAAAGCGGCCAGGCCGGGACGGGCGCGCGTGCGCATCACCTCCAGCCCGCGCCGCACAAAGGCGCGGTTCACGCCGATCAAGGGGGCAACATCGGCGACCGTCGCCAGCGCCACCAGATCGAGCGGGCCCATCAGGTCCGGCCCGCGCTGCCCACGCTCGCGCAGGCGGCGGTTGACCTCGACAAGCAGCAGGAAGACCACGGCGGCAGCGCATAGATGCGCAAGCGCGCCGTCCTCGTCCTGCCTATTTGGGTTCACGACGGCGACGGCATGCGGCAGCGTTTCACCACCCAAGTGATGGTCCAGCACGATGACGTCCGCACCCTGCGCGGCTGCGATAGGCCCATGCGAGAGCGTGCCGCAATCGACCGTGACGATCAGGTCGTGATCGCGGGCAAGGCCGGCCATGGCGGCGTCGTTCGGGCCGTAGCCTTCGTCGATCCGGTCGGGAATATACAGCGTCACGGCGTGGCCCATGTCGCGCAACCAGTTGATCAATAAAGCGGAAGAGCATGCGCCATCCACATCGTAATCCCCGAAAACCGCGATGCGCTGGCCCGCGTCCATCGCTGCGATCAGGCGCACGGCGGCGGGGGCCATGTCCCGCAGGGACAGTGGATCGGGCAGCAGGTCCTTGATGGCGGGGGCAAGGTAGGCGTCGGCGTCCTCTGGCAAGACATTTGCGCGCGATAGCACGCGGGCGACCGGATCGGCCAAGCCGGTTTGCTGAGCGATGGCTTCGGACAGGCGGTCGTCTTCGACACTGGGTCCAAGCCAGTTCCGCCCCGTCAGCGAGTGCGTGACATCCAAGAATGCGCGGGGGGCGTCGTCACGGGGCATGGCTATATATCGTTTGTTCGGGGCATGAGGCCACCATATCGCGGGGGTGCCGTGCTGCAATGGGGGCTGCGCACAAAGCTGGGGATAGCGCGGGAATTCGCCCGGCGCGCCATGGGTATTTCAGAAAAGCAAAGAGAGGCGGTCAGTCTTCGATCACGCGCCAGTGCAGGGGCATACCGGGGTCGAAGACTGTGACCGGACCGTCATCCGTATCGATCTTGGCCGGGTAGGAGACGGGTTCACCTTTTCTTAGGGTGATCGTGTCATCGTTGGCCGGCAGGCGGTAGAAAGCGGGGCCATTCAGTGATGTGAAGTTCTCAAGACGGTCCAGCGCGCCATGCTGTTCAAAGACTTCTGTCAGGATCGACAGGGTGTTCGGCGCGGTGAAGCAGCCCGCGCAGCCGCAGGGTTGCAGCTTGGCGGTATCGGTGTGGGGCGCGCTATCGGTGCCAAGGAAAAAGGCCGTGTCCGTGCCGGTGGCGGCGGCGACCAGCGCGCGGCGGTGGGTCTCGCGTTTGGCAACGGGCAGGCAATAGTAATGGGGACGAATGCCGCCCGCGAGGATGTGGTTGCGATTGATGACAAGGTGATGCGTGGTGATCGTCGCGGCAAGATCGGGCCCGCCTGCGCGCACGTAGTCCACGGCGTCCGACGTGGTGACATGCTCCATCACGACGCGCAGGCCGGGGATGTCGCGGCGGATCGGGTCCAGCACGCGGTCGATGAACACGGCCTCTCGGTCGAAGATGTCGATATCGGGGTCGGTCACTTCACCGTGGACCAAAAGCGGCAAACCGATCTGGGCCATGTTCTCCAGCACGCGCTTCACCTTGGTGAAGTCTTTCACGCCGCTGGCCGAGTTGGTCGTCGCCCCGGCGGGATAGAGTTTGACGGCGGTGATCAGCCCGATCTCGGCTGCGGCGCGCAGGTCGCCAACCTGCGTTTCCTCGGTCAGATAGAGCGTCATCAGCGGCTGAAACTTCGATCCGCGCGGCTTCGCGGACAGGATGCGGTCGCGGTAGTCGGCGGCATCTGCGCCGGTGACGACGGGCGGCACCAAGTTCGGCATGATGATCGCGCGGGCGAAGTGGCGCGTGGTTTCGGGCAGGACGGCGCGCATCATGGCGCCGTCGCGCAGGTGCAGGTGCCAATCGTCGGGGCGGCGTATCGTCAGTGTGTCCATAGGGTCACGTCCTAAGCCTGTTCCCGCGCAGGGTCGAGAGCGGATGACCCCGAACTTGCCGCGATTCGGCCGTGATTCTAGGGTACGTCCAAGCTGGCAGTGGGAGAGTGACGTGCAGGTTCTGACGCAACGCATCGACAGCGCGGATGTCGGCCGGGGCCGTTGCCTTGCGGTTGTCCCACGGGGCGGCGACCGCGTGGCCTGCTTCTTCCCGTCGAGCTTTCCCGAGAACGCGATCACCAACGTGCCGGGCTTCGCGGTGGACTCCATCACCTCGATCGGTGGGGGTCTGATGGTGCAGGGCGACGCGGCGCGAGACGCTGGCGGACGCAGGCTGCCGTTGGCGGGCGATCCGGTTGCGCTGCCGGAAACTGCGCCGCAACTGGAGCTCTTCGCCGGTTTGAACAGCGCACTCGCCTTGCGGCAGGTGGAATCGCCGGAGACGGTGCGCGACTGGCTGCAATGGCACGCGACCCACCACGGATTGCAGGCCGCGCTGATCATCGACCGCGGCGCGCAGGCGGCTGAAGCGCTGGCCAAGGCTTTGATGCAAACCCCTGTCGAGGGGATCGAGCGGGTCGTGATCGTCAGCTTCGATGTCCCCCTTGGCCGCGCGGATCAGGGGCCCGAACAGCATCCGTTCAATGCCCCCGACGCCCCCGGCAAAGACCGGATGGAGCCTCCGGCGCCCGACCCGGAACGCTCTGCCTTCGGCGAGATGATCCTGTATGAGCTGTGCCGCGCGCTGTATCTGGACCGTGCGGCGGGTGTCATGAACGTCGATCTGTCTGACCTGATCACCGACGGCGCGCCCACCGTGTTTGAACAGACCGCGCTGTCACCCGGCGGCCTGCTGCCCCTTATGGCCAAGCGGATCTATCCCTGGGGCGTCGATAGCGTCGACGGCACAGGCTTTGCCGATCACGTCTGCGAGCGTTTCGACGGCAGCATGGCGCATCCCCGTTGGTGCATGATCCCCGACCGGATGCCGGATGGGGCCGTATGGCGCATGGTGCGGATCGGTGGCGCGCAACCGGCCGCGAAGGGCCGCGTCTACTGGCGCGCGATGGCGCTGCGCCACCCAACAGAGAAGATCTCCGAGATCGTGCCCAAGACCGCGCTGATTGAGGATGCGCGCCTGATCCGCACCATGGCCGCCAACTTCGGGCGCGAAGGCCAGCGCCCGCCGGTTGAGGAACTGAACCCGCAAGCGCATTCCGGAACGAACCGCACTTGCATCGTCACCACGATGAAGAACGAGGGGCCGTTCATCCTGGAATGGATCGCCTATCACCGCGCGATCGGCGTGCAGGATTTCTTGGTCTATACGAACGATTGCACCGACGGCACCGACACGATGCTCGATCTGATGCAGGACAAGGGCCTGCTGCAGCACCGGGACAATCCGTTCAAGGATAGCGGCCTGAAGCCTCAGCACGCGGCCCTGCAGGCGGCCGAGAACGAGCCGATGATCCAGGATGCGGATTGGGTCATCTGCATGGATGTGGACGAGTTCATCAACATCCACACCGGCGACGGCACGCTGGCCGATCTTTACGCCGCCGTGCCCGACGCCAACATGATCTCGCTAACATGGCGCCTGTTCGGCAACGCGGATGTGGAAGAGTTCCGCGACGATTTCTTGCTGGACACCTATACCCTGTGCGCGCCGCAGCTGGCGCGCAAACCGCATCAGGCGTGGGGCTTTAAGACGCTCACGCGCAACACGGGCATCTTCAAGAAACTGGGCGTTCACCGCCCCAAGGGGCTGAAGCCCCAATTGGTCGATCACATCAACTGGGTGAACGGATCCGGCAAACCCATGCCAGAGACCGATTATCGCAACGCCTGGCGCTCTACGGTCGAGACCTATGGCTACGATCTGGTCATGCTGAACCACTACGCCCTGCGCTCTGCCGAAAGCTTTCTTGTGAAGCGGGACCGGGGCCGAGTGAACCACGTGGATCGCGATCAGGGCCTGAACTACTGGTTCCGCATGAACCATAATGCGGAAGAGGATCGCTCTATCCAGCGGATGATCCCCGCGTTGCGCGCGGAATACGACCGCCTGCTGTCGGACCCCGAGATTGCCGCTCAGCACGCGAAATGCGTCGCCGCCCACCGCGCCAAGATCGACGAGCTGCGTGCCACCGAGAAATACAAGGCCTTCTACGCCGAGATCACCGGCGACCGCCTGCGCAAGCTCAGCCGGATGCTTGAGCACTTTGGGTCGAACGTCTTCATGGCCGGCCCCGACGTGATCCCCGACGAGGTGATGAACTACGCCGGTCGCCCCGACTATTTCTTTACCGTTCCGGACGAAGAGGTTCCGGGTTAGTACAATAGCCACAATCTTGCCGGATTGTTGTGACATCAGGCCATAATCTGAACAGGACGAATGCCATGCCCCTTCCTGAGATCGGCACGCTGTGGGTCGGCCCCGCGCTAAGCTGGCTGGAACAGCTTTGCCTGAAAAGTTTTGTGGACGCGGGGCATACCGTTCATCTGTTCGCCTATGACAAGATCGATGGCGTGCCCAATGGCGTGACCATGCGGGATGCGTCCGACATCATGTCCGCCGATCAGATCATGCGCCATGCACGCACCGGATCGCCCGCGTATCACGCCGATATCTTCCGGCTGAAGATGATGGCGCAGACCGATTTGATCTGGGCCGACACCGATGCGTATTGCGTGCAGCCGTGGGATATCGATCCCGCCAAGCCGTTTTACGGTTGGATTTCCGACGACGTGGAGCAGGTCAACAATGGCGTTCTTCGGCTTCCCAAAGACAGCCGGACCTTGGATTTGATGACCGAATTCGCCTCTGATCCCTATCCAATCCCGCCGTGGTTGAACGGAAAGCGCCAGGCCGACCTGCGCGCCGCGAAAGAGGCTGGGCAGGGCGTGCATGTGACTGAACTGCCGTGGGGCGTGCTGGGTCCGGATCTTCTGACCCATATGCTCACCGAAACCGGAGAGATCGAACACGCGCAGCCCGGCCATGTCATCTATCCGATCCCGTTCAAGGACACGGTGATGCTGTTCCAGCCGAAACGCCATGCTGCCGCAGAAAAACTGATCAAACCCGACACCCTGTCGATCCACCTGTGGGGGCGGCGCTTCCGCAATTCCGCGGCCAAGCGGGGCGGCGTTCCCGATCCGGCAAGCTACGTCGGTACGTTGTGCGTGCGGCACGGGATCGACCCCGAGCAAACGAGGCACCTCATGAAGCTGAAACCGAATGCGTCCAGTTCCATTACCTCCCTGCCGTCCGACATCGACACATCGATGTTCAGCGATGTGGATGTTGCGAACCTGATCCTGCAGCGTTCGGAAGTGGTCGCCTCGCGAGAAGCGATCCTAGCGTGGGAAGCGGGTGACGATGCACCTTTGCTGAACCTCGCGCAGACTGCGCGTGATGCCGTTCTGACCGGTGCGCTTGAGCGGTTGCGGTCGCGGTGTGATGTGTTCGCGCCCAGCGTCGATGCGCAGAAGCCCAAACGCATCGCGGATATCGGGTGTGGCTACGCCATGGCGTCGCTGGTTCTGTATCACCGCTATCAGTGCGACGTGGTACTGATCGATATCGAGCAAGCGCCGAACCGCCATTTCGGCTTTCAAGACACCGGGGCGGCTTACGCCGATCTCTCCACGGCCCGCGCCTTCCTAGAGGCCAACGGAGTGCCATCGGACAAGATCAAGACCGTCAATCCGCTTAAGCAACCCATCGCAGACGCGGGCACCGTTGATCTGGCGTTTTCGTTGATTTCTTGTGGCTTCCACTATCCGGCTGAGACTTACGCCGATTTCTATCGTGAGCAAGTGACGCCTGAAGGGCAGATCGTGCTGGACATCCGCAAGGGCTCTGGCGGCATTCCGGCCATGAAGAAATTCGGGGCATTGACCGTTCTTGATCAGGAAAAGGGCCTATCGACGATCCTTGTTCAAAAGCAGCCAGAAAACGCATGACACTCGATCCCGCCGATATCCGCGCCATCATGGACGCCTTGGACCGCGACGATGTGGGCAAGGTCGCCGACATCAACGGCCAGGCGCCGGGGCTGATCGCGGCGCTGCAGAAGCGGTACGATTGCAAGGTCGACGTCTTCGGCCTTTGTGCCGACGGAGAGCGGGTCGTCGTGTCGGACGACGAGTTGGACGCTTACTGCATTGCCGTGGGGGCCGCCGGGGGCAACCCGGACCGCATCAAGTCCGCGACGCCTGGCAAGGCGATCCGGCCTTACGACGTGATCGCCAACATCAATGGGTTCGGGTCGCGCCATAAGGTGAAGCACCTGAAACCGTTGATCGAAAACGGCTTCAACGGTCAGACGCGGCTGGTCACGGATATCAAGCAGGGCTCTGGCAGCTATCCCTTCTTCAAGGACTACGGCACAGCGAACACGCTGATCGAGCCGACGAAGGCCGCGCCGGGTCGGGCCGTTGTATCGGCGATCCCGCCGAAGACAAGTGCGGGTGCATGGTCCGAGATCGCGAAGGGACTGGCGGGCGATAGCGGCTGGTTCCGTGATCTGGGCGAGCATTCCATGCTGTTCGAGGATCGCTCGGACACGCTGGTCGTCACCTTCGACAACCTTGATATCGCCATGGATAAGCGAGAGGATCGTCGCCCCTGGGGCTATGCGTTCATCGAAGCCCAGGGGTGGTCGATGCTGGGCGTCATGGCGTCCGGCTGGACGTGGTTTCGCGACCCTGCGGTGGACGCAGAATTTATCCGTCTGCGCGACGAAGGCTTCTTCGAGCGGTTCAGCCGCGTTGTCTTCTACGGCGCATCCATGGGCGGCTACGCGGCGGCAGCGTTCTCTGCCGCTTGTCCAGGGGCGACGGTCTTCGTGACCTCGCCGCAATCGACGCTCGACAAGTCCATCGTGCCTTGGGAAATGCGCTACAAAACCGCGTGGGACCGGGATTTTTCAGGACCCTTCGGCGACGCGTCACTGGCATCACAGTCAGCCTCGGCCGTTCACATCCTGTATGATCCCTACGTCGCCCCCGACGCTGCCCACGCCGCGCGGTTCACGGGCGATAACGTCACGCATTGGCGCTGCCCATTGTTGGGGCATCGGCTGGGGTCCTCTTTGCAGCAGATGGGCGCTTTGAAAGAGATCACCGTCGCTGCCATCGAAGGGCGGCTGGACCGCGATCTGTTCTACACGACGCTTCGCAAGCGACGCGAGTTGCCGCGCTACCAGCGAGAGCTCGTGCACCACGCGCTTGACCGTGGTCACGATGCGCTGGCGCTGAAGGTCTGCAATTTTGTGCTGGCACGGCGCAAGGACAAGGCTCTGGCGGGTATCGTGAAGCAGCTGACCTCTGCAGCTTAGCGTGGTGCTGAAACCTAAGCTGGACGACACGCTGACCGGGTCAGTCGTCCAGCCAATCTGGATACTCACCGCGCGCGTCCATCGCTTGAATGGCAGCGTTCAGGCGCTTGCGGAACATCGGCCCACCGCCGCGCTTCAAGCTGGCCTTGCAAGCCAAGGCAATCAGGCGCTGTCGATCCTGGGCGACAAGGCGGACAATCAGACGCCGCAGCCAGACCAGATCGCCGTGGCGTTTGCGCAGGGCCTTATGGGCGTCGGCGCGGCTCATTTCGCCGCTTCCAAGGCCGTCGATCAGCGGATGCAGCAGGTCCATCCGCTCTAGCACCAGCGCTAGCGATCCGCCCTCTGGATCCGCCATGTAAGGCATAGGGATCAAGGTGACGTTGGCGTTGCGGAATAAGGTGGCATGCATCGCGTCCATCGGCTGTTGGGGATCGAACAACACCATGACTTCTTCCGCGGCTTCGATCATCTCGGGCGCATAAGCGTAGCGTCCGCCGAACGCGATCCGGCGCGCGGACGGAAACCGCGTGTCCCAACCGGCGATGCGGGTTTCCATGGTGGCCTGTGGGGCCAGCGCCACCACACGCGCGCCCGGCGCTGTTACGGAATAGGCGGCCGCCGCGTATCCACCGGCTTCGGCGCCGTAGAATATCACGCGGTCGTATTCGTCGAAGAAGACGTCATCGGCCAGATCGTCGAAGAAGGCGAACACGGCGTTGCTGCGAAACCAGGTGGGGCGGGCGGCAGTGATGTGGAGGACGGACCAGTTCTTGTCTTCGGCAAGGTCCAGCGCCACCGGCAGACCGGATTCGCGTTTCAGCGTCACCTCGACCTCTTCAAAGGACACCATCAATGTCGCTCCGCGGGACACGAGCGTCGCGGTATGATCGGCGTCCAGCACCCGGTGGTAGCCACGATCGCCCGCTGCGGCCTGCAACTGCTCCAGCACGCCTGCGGCATCCACCGGACGAGCTTCTTCGATGTTTGCCACGTCATCTGCTGCCATGGTCTCGGTCATGTCTGCCCCTCTTGGCCGGAACCGGTATTCGGCCCCACACGAAGACCGTCTTCGGTGATACCTAATGCCAACCCAAGGCAATTTTAAGGAAGGAAGGGGACGGTTGCTGGCCCGTGATGGGCATTCGCGCTTGCCGTGCGGGTCAGCGATGGCCTATGTCTGCTGCCGATCAATGATGGGACTGCCGTGCCGACTTCCGCCGACCCCCATGCCAATCAGCGCGTCTACAGCGACCCGGAAACGCATGTCGTCTTTCATCTGGGCGCGCATTGCACCGGCGAAGACAGCCTGATCTTCTCTCTCAAGCGCGACAAATCGTTGTTAGAGAAATACAACCTGGGCGTGCTGCGCCAGAAGTTCTTTACCGATATCCTTAGAGAATACACAACGGAATTGCTGCGCGGTCGCGCGGCGGACCTGTCCGAACAAGAGCATCTCTTCCAGTCCCTGATCGGCACGAACCTCGTCGACCGTCTGGTGCTGTCATACGACAGTTTTCTGTCCGGGCCACAGAGGGTTCTGGCCGCCGGCGGTCTGTATGTGAACGCGGATCAAAAGGCGCGAGAGCTACGCAACTGCGTCCCGGACAATCCGGTGTCTTTCATGTTGGCGATCCGCAATCCGGCGACATTCCTGCCCGCCATGTTCGCGAAGGTCAGCGAAGCGCAGGACATCGAAGATTTCCTAGGCGCGATCGATCCGTTTTCGATCCGGTGGAGCCAGGTCATCGCGCAGATCCGCGAAGGCGCGCCGGATGCGCCGATCACCGTTTGGTGCAACGAGGACACGCCTTTCGTTTGGGGCAAGGTCCTGCGCAGCGGCTTCGGGATCGCCGGTGAAGAGATGCTCGACGGCCAATTCGATATCGCGAAAGACATCATGACGGAACAGGGTCGGGCGGCGTTCGAATCCTACGTCGCTGTAAAACCGCCCCGCTCGGACGCGCAAGCGGCGTCGATCATCGAACTGTTCTTGGAGCGGTTCGCCGATCCCGAGCAGCTGATCGAGGACGATAGCCTGCCCGGCTATGCGCCCGAAGACCTGACCGCCATGACCCGTCTGTATGAAGAGGATATCGCGCGCATCGCCGCCATGCCGGGCGTCACACTGCTGTCGCCATGAGGGTACTGGCGATCTCCAGCTTGCGGGACGAGGGGCTGAACCTGCTGCACTGGATCGCCCACCACCGGGCGGCGGGGGTGACGGACTGGCTGCTCTTCACCAACGACTGCGCGGATGGCACTGATACGATGCTCGATTTGTTGCAGGCGGCCGGGATCGTCACGCATGTGCGCAACGCCGTGCCGGAAGGGCGCACGCCGCAATGGTCCGCCTTGCGACAGGCGCGCGATCAGCCAGCCTATGGCCGCGCGGATTGGGCGATGGTCATCGATTGCGACGAATACGTGAACCTGCGCCCATCGGTGCCGACGATCCCGGCGCTGATCGACCGCGCGGGCGCCGATGCCATCGTTCTTCCGTGGCGACTGTTCGGTCACAACGGCCACGCGCGCCGCCCCGAAACCCCGCCGACCGAGGCTTATACCCGTGCGATCCCGCCCGATGCGCTTTACCCGGCACTGTCGCGGTTCTTCAAGACGCTCTACCGGCAAGAGGCGTTCCGCGCCCCCGGCGTGCACCGCCCAAAGGCGCGCAAGGACGCGGCGCCATCATGGGTTGACGGATCTGGCCAGCCGCTGGGAGAGGACTTCGCCCGCGCCAATCAGATCATGCTGTGGGGCCAGCCGCTGGCCACCGATCTGGTGCAACTCAACCACTACTCCGTCCGCTCGGCAGAGGACTTCGTGGCGAAGGTAGCGCGGGGGTTGCCCAACCACACCGACAAGCCGATCGACTTGACATACTGGGTCGAACGCAACTTCAACGCCGTGCCCGACGACACCATCGCCCCCATGGCCGCCGCCACCGCGCGCGAGTTGGAGCACCTACGCAGCCTGCCCGGCGTGGCCGAGGCGGAAGCCGCCAGCCGCGGTTGGCACAGCGCGGGCTTCGATGCCGCGCTGCACGATCCCGCCATGGTCAAGCTGTTCGGGCGCCTGTTGCTGTCGGCGGGCAGCACCGCCCCCGACGCGCAGACCGCGATGACGCTGGTGCGCCTGTTCCAGCGCGCGGGCGTCTAGGACTTTTGCGCCATTGACCCTATGCCGGTCGGGTGCAGGTATCGCCAGGCAACCAGCAAGGACAGACCATGGCCGACATGCCCGCTTCCATCGACGATGTGCAGACCATGCTGCGCGATCAGGACTACGTTTGCGGGCGTCCGCTTGCGACCGTGGCCTATCTTGCGCTGACCCTGGGCCGCCCGTTGTTCCTTGAAGGCGAGGCGGGAACGGGAAAGACCGAAATCGCGAAGGCCATCGCCGCCGCGCTGGGCCGTAAGCTGATCCGCCTGCAATGCTACGAAGGGCTGGACGCCGCATCCGCCGTCTACGAATGGAACTTCGCCGAGCAGATGATCGCGATTCGCTCGGCCGAAGCGACCGGCGGGGCCGACCGCGCGGCCCTGAAGACGGAGCTCTTCACCGAGGACTACCTGATCTCACGACCGCTTCTGGAAGCGATGCGTCCCCAGACCGGCGGCGCGCCCGTCCTCTTGATCGATGAGATCGACCGCACCGACGCCCCGTTCGAGGCCTTCTTGCTGGAAGCCCTGTCGGACTTCGCCGTCACCATCCCGGAACTCGGCACGATCAAGGCGCCAGAGCCGCCCATCGTAATCCTGACGTCGAACCGCACGCGCGAAGTCCACGACGCGCTCAAGCGCCGCTGCCTTTACCACTGGGTCGATTACCCGGCCTTCGAGCGTGAGATCGACATCCTGCAAGCCCGCGCGCCCGAAGCCTCTGCCGATCTGTCGCGGCAGGTGGTTGCTTTCGTTCAGAAACTGCGCGGGAAAGACCTTTTCAAGAAGCCCGGCGTGGCCGAGACCATCGACTGGGCGAAGTGCTTGCTGGCGCTCGACATGATGGAGCTTAGCCCGCAGGTGATCGCCGACACCCTCGGCGCGATCCTTAAATACCAGGACGACATTCAACGCATGGAAGGCTCTGAAGCCAAGCGCCTGTTGGACGAGGTCAACGCGGAACTCAGCCCAGCATGATGCTGCTTCATCGTTCCTTAAATACCTCGGGGGTCCGGGGGTAGGACCCCCGGCTTGGACCGATGGCGAAATACACCGATCTCGACCTGCCGGAGCACCCGAAGCTCGCGCACAACATCACGTGGTTCGCCCGTGCGTTGCGCACCGCTGGCCTGCCCATAGGTCCGGGCCGCGTGATCGATGCGATCCGCGCCGTGGAGACTGCAGGCTTCACCGACAAGCGCGACTTCTACTGGGTTCTGCACGCCTGCTTCGTCACCAAACGCGACCAGCGCGAGACCTTCGATCAGGTGTTCCGCCTGTACTGGCGCGACCCGCGATACATGGAACAGATGATTTCCTTCATGTCGCCGATGGTGCGCGGCGTTGCCGAGGAACGGACCGCCAAGGCCGCCGAAAAACGCGCGGCAGAGGCGTTGCTGGAGGGTGCGCAGGAACCCGACCTGCCGCCCCCGCTGGAAGAAGAGCCGCAAGAGGACACCCTGATAGAGGTCGACGCCAGCCGCACCATGTCCGACGAGGAACGCCTGCGGACACTGGATTTCGAGCAGATGTCGAACGCGGAAATGGCGCGCGCGAAGAAGATGATCGCGCGGCTGACCCTGCCGGTGCAGCCGTTGAAGTCCCGCCGCACCATCGCCGCGCCGCAGGGTCTGTCGCCCGATTGGCGGCGCACGATGCGCACGGCGATGCGGTCTGGGGGCGAACTCACCCGGTTTGAGCGTCGCACGCCCCGCATCCGCTGGCCCGCTCTGGTGGCGATCTGCGACATCTCTGGATCGATGTCGCATTACTCCCGCGCGGTGCTGCACTTCCTGCATGCAGTCTCGAACCAGAAGGGCGCGGGCTGGGCGGATGTGCACGCCTTCACCTTCGGAACGCGGCTGACCAATATCACCCGCCACCTACGCCAGCGCGATGTGGATGCGGCCCTCGCCGCCGCCGGTGCGCAGGCGCAGGACTGGGAGGGCGGCACCCGGATCGGCCAGTGCCTGACAGAGTTCAACCGCGACTGGTCGCGTCGGGTCATGGGGCAGGGGGCCATCGTTCTTCTGATCACCGATGGCCTTGATCGGGGTGACCCGGATGAGCTGGAGCGCGCGATCACCCGCCTGCAGCTTACCGCGCGCCGCGTGATCTGGCTCAATCCGCTGTTGCGCTTCGATGGCTTCGCTCCAAAGGCCAAGGGCATCGCCACGATCCTGCGCCACGTGGACAGCTTTCGCGCCGGTCACGACATCGCATCGCTGGAAGGATTGGCCGCTGCGATCGCCAAACCCGACGACGTCGGCGAGAAAGCGCGCATGATGCGCCTTTTGGGCGTGTGATATGCGATAACCACGCCGAAAAACGCCCTTGAAGGAACGTCCGCCGCGCTCAGCTGTTAGCAGGCAACCCAACTCCTCAAGGATGTTTTCCATGTTGAAGTCTCTTAAGACAACCACCGCGCTCGTCGCTTCGTTGAACCTGATCGTGCCCTTCCCGGCGCTCGCTCAGGCGACCGACGCACAGTCCCGCGCCGTCGAGGCCTGCTCGGCCGATATCACCTCTGCCGAATGTCTGACCGCGACGCAGGATGCAGTATCCCAAGGCGTTGATCCGGAACAGCTGCAGGCGCAAATTCAGAACGGTCCCGAAGCGGAAGCGGAAGCCGAGGCTGGCTTAGAAGCCGAACCCTCCGAGGCACCTGCCGCGCCGGAAGCCCCCGAAGCCGCTGCCGAACCCGAAGCGCCCGCTGATGTCGGCACGGTGAATGAGGAAGCGCCTGCCGCCGAAGCGCCAGTGGAAGAGGCTCCCGCGGAAGAAGCACCCGCTATCGAAGCCCCTGCCGCTGAAGCCCCGGCTGAAGAGGCCGCGCCAGAGTCGACAACCGCCCCCGAGGCCGCGCCGGAAAGCACCGAACAGATGCCGTCCGAGGCTGACCTGCAGGAGCAGCTTGGTGCGGATACAGACGTGAACGCCGAAGCGGATGCAGCTGTCGAAGCGGAAACTGAAGTCGAAGCACAGACGGAGGCCGGCTCCGAAGCGGAAATGGAGACCGAGGCTCAAACCGAGACCGAAGCACCCTTGGAAGCAGAAGCTGAGGCCGAAGCTGAGACTGACGCCGAAACCGCGACGGACGACACCATGCCGTCTACGGACGATCTGGAGCAGCAACTCGGAGCCGCCGAAGCCGAGGCCGAAGGTCAGGCAAACGCCGACGTCGAAGCCGAAGGTGACGCAACCGCCGATAGCGAGACGGTGACGGACATCGAGTCCGAGACGACTGCCGAAACCTCGACCGTCGCGCCCGAAGAGCAGACCATGACGGAAAGCGAGCAAGCCGCCGTTGAAGGCGCGGCCCCCGCCGCCGCTGCTGCGTCCGAAGATGCGGAGGCCGTCGAAAGCGAGACAACGACCATCACCGACACGCGCTCCAGCTCGGAAGATTTCGAGGAGTCGATCAACGCCCAGCCGGCCGATGCGACCGCTCAGGCCAACAACGATGACGATGACGATAACGACAACGAAGACGGCATTTCCGGTCTGACCGATCTGGAAAAAGCGCTTGTCCTTGGTGCCGGTGCTCTCGGTGTTGGCATGCTGTTGCGCGGCAATCAGCAGGTCGTCGCATCCTCGAACGACCGTGTTGTCGTTTCGGGCAGCGACGGTGGGTATGAGTTGATCAAGGACGACAACTCGCTGCTGGCCCAACCCGGTGCGCAGGTTCAGAACCAGACGTTCGACGACGGCTCCAGCCGTTCCACCGTGACGTATGAGGATGGCACCCAGATCGTCACCATCCGTGACAATCAACTGCGTGTCGTGCGCCGCGTGCGGATCTCGCCCAACGGTGAGCAAGTCGTGCTGATCGACGACCTGAACGAGAACATCCAGCCGGTGAACGTCCAGCAACTGCAGCAGACCACGCAGCAGTCGCAAACGGTCAACTTGGCCGATGAAGCCGCTTTGCGTCAGGCCTTGGCAACCGATCGGTCCTTTGATCGCGCCTACAGCTTGAGCCAAGTGCGCAACATCGCCGAGGTCCGCCAGCAGGTGCCCGCCGTCGATCTTGAATCGATCACCTTCGAAACAGGCTCTGCCGCCATCCGTCCCGAGCAGGCCGATGAGTTGCGCGGTCTGGGTCAGTACATTCGCGACAGCATCGCGGAAAACCCGCGTGCGATCTTCCTCGTGGAAGGTCACACCGATACCGTCGGCAACGGGGCCTACAACCTTGCGCTGTCCGACCGCCGCGCGGAGTCAGTGGCGCTGGCGCTGACGGAGTATTTCGACGTGCCAGCCTCGAACCTTGTGGTCCAAGGCTACGGCGAGCGCTTCCTGAAGGTCGCGCAGGAAGGCGACATCCGCGAGAACCGTCGCGCCACCGTGCGCAACGTGACCCCGCTTCTGCAGATTGCCGCTGCGAACTGATCCGAAGCTTCGGGTAGAGACAGGGCCGGTCCTTCGGGGCCGGCCTTTTTCCGTCGCCTGGCCCCCATTCGAAAGTGGCCTTCCGCAACGCACATCGCGGCCCTATCTCTGACCCAACCGGAGGACTCCATGAGCGACACCCACTACGACGACATCCCCGCCATCGCGTTGGACTGGCATCGCGAAGGCAAGGGCGCGGCCTTGGCCACCGTGGTCGAGACATGGGGATCCGCCCCGCGTCCCGTCGGCAGTCAGCTTGCGATCTCTGGCGAGGGGCAGATCGCGGGGTCCGTCTCTGGCGGTTGCGTCGAAGGCGCCGTGGTGGTCGAAGCGCTGGAAGCGGTCGAGCAGGGCGGCGCGCGCATACTGGAGTTCGGCGTCAGCGATGACGAGGCCTTTGCCGTAGGCCTTGCCTGCGGTGGCCGCATCCGGGTCATGGTCGAGCCGGTGCGCGATGGCGACTTGTCACCCGATCTCTTGGAACGTCTGGTGACAGCGCGAGCCGCACGTCAGCAGGTGGCCTACGTTGTCGATACCGAGAACTGGACGCGTGATCTGTCCGGTCCGCCCGAGCACGCTGACCGGTTCCGGCTGGACCGGTCCGGCTTTCAGGATGATGCGCATACTTTCATCGCGATCCACAACCCGCCGCTGCGCATGGTCGTCGTCGGCGGCGTTCATATCGCGCAGCCGCTGATGCAGATGGCGCGCATGACAGGCTATGACGCGGTGCTGATCGACCCGCGCGAAAGCTTTGCCTCGCCCGAGCGCTTCCCTGGAGAGACGTTGCTGCATGACTGGCCTGACGAGGCGATGGCGCAGCACGAGCTGGATGCGCGCACGGCCGTCGTGACGCTGACCCACGATCCGAAGATCGACGACCCGGCAATCGAGACGGCGCTGGGCGCGGATGTGTTCTACCTTGGCTGCCTGGGATCGACCCGCACACATGCCAAACGTGTCGCGCGGCTGGAAGAAAAGGGCTTTGACGCCAACCAGATCGCACGCATCCATGCACCCGTTGGCCTGAACATTGGCTCGCGCAGCCCGGCGGAGATCGCGATTTCGGTTATGGCCGAGATCACCCAACGCCTGCGACGCGGCTGATGGACTTCGGAGAGGTCCCGCTGGATCGAGCAGAGGGCGCAATCCTCGCTCATTCGCTTCGCCTCGAAGGCGGGCGCATCCGGAAGGGGCGGGTCTTGAGCGCAGAGGATATCGTGGTGCTTCGCTCGGCCGGCGTGGGTTCTGTCGTCGCGGCGTCGTTGGCCGCCGGGGATCTGACCGAAGACGCTGCCGCCGCGCGCATCGCCGCAGCGCTCGTCCCCGATCCCAAGGCCGCTGGGCTGCGTGTGACAGAGGCCAGCACGGGACGCGTGAACTTCTACGCCACTGGGCCGGGCATTCTGGGATTGGACACCGATGCGTTGCATGCGCTGAACCTATTAGACCCGACGGTCACGGTGGCCACGTTGGCGCCCTTTGCACGGGTAGAGGCAGGCACCATGGTCGCGACGGTCAAGATCATCTCTTATGCGGTTGACGGCGCAGTGATCGATCAGGCGGCTGCGCTATGCGCCAACGCCCTGACGCGCATCCCGGTGAAGCTGCGCGATGCCACACTGATCATCACCGATCTGGGGCAGGGGCCGGGCAAAGGCGAGGCCGCCATCGCGACCCGGCTCGACCGGCTGGGGATGGCGTTGGCGGGGGTAGAGGTCGTGCCCCACGATGCGCCGTCCATCGCCACCGCACTTGCCGGGGTGGACAGCGATCTGGCCTTGCTGCTGACGGCCTCGGCCACCTCTGACATTCGCGATGTGGGGCCAGAGGGGCTGGTGCGAGCCGGTGGTCGCATGACCCGCTTCGGGATGCCCGTCGATCCCGGCAACCTGCTGTTCTACGGCGATCTTGGCGGGCGTCCGGTCATCGGTCTGCCCGGCTGCGCGCGCTCGCCTGCGCTGAACGGTGCCGATTGGGTGTTGGAACGACTGTGCTGCGGGTTGGTGCCGACAGGCGCAGAGATCGCGGCCATGGGCGTGGGCGGGCTACTGAAGGAAAGCCCGGCGCGTCCGCATCCACGGGCCGGATAGGTGGGGGCGCTGCCCCCGTCGCCCTGCGGTCGCCTCCCCCGAGGTACTTTCGGAACAATGAAGCAGGACCAGGATACGAAAAAGCCCGACCACCGGGGCCGGGCTTATGCGCTTGTAAGACGTGGCGGCCTTATTTCGTCGACGGTCCGATCATCATGACCATCTGGCGGCCTTCCATCTTCGGGAAGTTCTCGACCTTGCCGATTTCCTTGGTATCTTCCGCGACCCGCTCCAGCAGCTCACGGCCCAGGTTCTGGTGCGCCATTTCGCGGCCACGGAACCGCAGGGTGACCTTCACCTTGTCGCCGTTTTCCAAAAATTTGAAGACGTTCCGCATTTTGACTTCATAGTCGTGCGTATCGGTGTTGGGGCGGAACTTCACCTCCTTCACCTCAATGATCTTCTGCTTCTTGCGGGCCTCGGCCTCTTTCTTCTGGGTCTCGTACTTGAATTTGCCGAAATCCATGATCTTGCAGACCGGCGGCGTCGCATTGGGCGAGATCTCGACCAGGTCGAGACCGACATCCTCTGCCATCTGCATGGCGCGCTCGGGCGTTACGACGCCGACGTTCTCGCCTTCTGCGCCGATCAGCCGGATCTCGGAGGCCCGGATGCGTCCGTTGACGCGGGGGCCGGTATCGCGCTGTGGCGGCGCGTTGTGTGGTCTGCGGGCGATGGGTGTATCCTCACGGGTAATGGCTATCAGGTCGCTTAGATAGCCGTCCGACGACGCCCGTTCAAGCACTGACGGAACCTGAAGGGTCTGCCGGTGCGTTGTTACGTGAATCATGTTGCAGGAATTATCCTGCCGACGAGAAGGAGATGACCCATGTTCACACGTATGACATCCATTGCCGCCCTGCTGGCCGCCGGAATGGTGCTCGCCGCCTGTCAGGAAGAAGAGGCCGATGCGACCGAGACCAGTTCGGAGGTTGAAACGGTAGAGACGACGGCTGACGAGGCTGGCGAGAACGTCACCGCCGAGAGCGAAGATATGGCCGGGGGCGATGCCGAGATGACATCGGTGGACGATGAAGTCGCGCCTGAGACCGATGCGATGGCCGAGTCGGACAGTGACACCGAGAACACACAGATGACCTCGGTCGATGACGAGCCCGCACCCGAGACCGACAGCGCCGCGATGGACGATGCTGCTGCGATGGACGACAGCGACGCGACTGTAGCGGGCGAAGACACGGCGGAGGCCAGCCCGGCGGATGAGAATGACAACGTCGCCGAGCAGACCGAAGTTGAGACCAGCGACACGGGTGCTGCCTCTGCCGAGGCAACCGAAGAGGCGCTGGCCACCGCCCGCGATGGAGAGTCCCCGGCGGCCGCCGCTCAGGACGATGCCGTCGATGCCGCTCAGGAGGAAGGCACAGTCGGTGCAGAAGCCGCAGAGACCAGCCAATCTGAAGGTCGCGCTATTCTGGAGCAGGCACTGACGGTCGACGGGTTCGACCCTGACGCGCTGACGACCGCTTTGGAAAATGCCGAGATGAACGACATGGTCCGCACCGCACTGACCAATGCCGTGACCAACGTCGATCCCGAAAACGACGTGGCGGTTGAAGCGCTGACCAACCGACTGCGCAGCGCCTTTGGCATGCAATAGAAACTAAAGCGGCCCGTGACGGACGCGGGCCGTTTTTGCATTATCGAAACGCTCGCGCCAAATCGGCGCGGGCGTTTTGCTATCCGACGAAGGCCTTTTCCACGACGTACTCTGCCGGATCGCTGTTGGCGCCTTCGCGAAGACCGAACCCTTCCAGGATCTCCTTCAGATCGGTGTTCAGCCCCATGGAGCCACAGACCATCGCGCGGTCCGTTTCTGCAGTGATGCCGTCAATTCCCAGATCGCGGAAGATCTCGCCCGACTTCAGCAGATCGGTAACGCGGCCCATCTTCGGGCTCTCTTCGCGGGTCGTGGTTGGATAATAGACCAGCTTGTTCACGCCACCTTCCGTCAATTCGCACATCATCTCGTCCGATTTTACCTGCTCGACCAGTTGCCGCCCGTATTCCAGTTCGGCCACGTCGCGGCAGGTGTGGGTCAGGATAACCTGATCGTAGTCCTCGTAGGTCTGCGGCTCACGGATAAGCGACGCGAAGGGCGCGATGCCGGTGCCGGTCGAGAAAAACCACAGCCGGTTGCCAGGCAGCAAAGCGTCGTGGACCAGCGTGCCCACAGGTTTTGGCCGCATGATGATCTGATCGCCCGGCTGGATATGTTGCAGGCGGCTGGTCAGCGGGCCGTCCTGCACCTTGATCGAATAGAACTCCAACTCGTCGTCCCACGCAGGCGAGGCGATGGAATATGCGCGCAGCAGCGGTTTGCCGTCATCCTTCAACAGTCCGATCATCACGAACTCGCCCGAACGGAAACGAAGAGATGCGGGGCGGGCCACGCGGAACGAGAACAGACGGTCGGTCCAGTGGGTCACGCTAAGGACGGTCTGCGCGTCGGGCAGGGCCTTGGGCTTGGCTTGGGTCGAAAGGGTCATGTCGTTCATATGCTCTGCCGAATAGAAATCCGGCCCTCTGTAGTGTCATTCGGAATAATGCGAAAGACGGCGGTCAGCCGCGCAGACGGTTCTGATAGCTGTGCGCCTGCCAGTCGGCGCGCGCGCGCCACTGGGCTTCGGGCTGGCGCGCGGCCAGATCGTCGTCGATCTCGACCTCGTCGAAGCCGGAGCGGCGCGCCATGGCATATTGGTCAGCGATCACGTGCCCCTTGGCGCGCAGCCGTCCGTCGTATCCCAGCCGCCGCAAGTGACGCGCGATGGTAAAGCCACGTCCGTCTGCGAAACTGGGGAAATCGACGCGGATCATCGCGACGCCGTCCAGCTTGTCGGCCAGTTGCGTGGGGTCGGTGTCCGATGGTAAATCCAACGCCAGACCGCGACCGGCCTCGTCACTGGGGTGGTTCTGGATCAGGGTATAGCCCGCATCCCAGTCGTCGGCCGCAAAGCCCGTATCGGTGACGATTACGCTCATGCCTGTTCTCCTGCGCCGATGCGGACCATCTTGCCGTTCACGAAGTGGATACCGCATTCTTCCTTGTCGGTGTCGCGCCAGCGTCCGGCGCGTTCGTCCTCTCCCGGAGCGACCTTGGACGTGCAGGGCTTGCAACCGATGGACGGATAGCCCTGTGCCACTAGCGGGTGCCGGGGCAGGCGGTTGTTCACCATGTACTCGCGAACCCCGTCGCGCTCCCAATGGACGAGCGGGTTGATCTTGATACGACCGGTGCCCGGTTCTTCCTCGAAGAACTCCAGATCGGCGCGCTTGCCGCCTTGGAACCGCTTGCGGCCCGTAATCCAGGCGTCAAACCCGTTCAGGGCATTGGCCAGCGGCACGGTCTTTCGGAAGTTGCAGCAGGCGTCGGGGTCGGTCCGGTGCAGCAGTCCGTCCGGGTCCATGCGCGCCTTGTCATCCTCATCCGGGTGGATCAGGCGCACGTCTTCCAGCCCCAGCCGCTTTGCCACCGTTTGCTGATACTCCAGCGTTTCGGGGAACAGCATTTCGGTTTGCAGAAACAGCACAGGCGTCTTGGGATCGACGAGAGCCACAAGGTGCAGCAGTGCGACGGATTCGGCGCCGAAGGACGACACCATCGCCACGCGACCGACTTGCGCGTCCTTCAGCGCATGGCGCAGCACGTCGATGGCGGCGTGGTGCGCGTAGCTCTTGTTCAGAGCTACGACACGGTCGCTTACCGATTGGTCGAAGGCTTCATGCCGCATCGACTTTTTCCTTTTCCGGGTAGAGCGCTGCCTTGAATGGCTCCATCCCGACGCGGCGATAGGCTTGCAGGAACGTCTCATCCTCGCCTTCGCGCAGGTCCAGATAGGCCAGTAACAGGCGCTCGATGGCGGGCACGATCTCGTCGTAGGCGAAACCTGGGCCGGTCCGGGTGCCGATGGCGGCGTCTTCCGTGCCGTCACCGCCCAGCGTGATCTGGTAGTTCTCGACGCCCGCACGGTCGAGGCCAAGAATTCCGATGTGGCCCACATGGTGATGACCGCAGGCATTGATGCAGCCGGATATCTTGATCTTCAGCGGGCCGATATCGTGGGCCAGCTTCAATTCCTCGAACCGCAGCGCGATGTCCTGCGCGACGGGGATCGAGCGGGCGGTCGCCAGCGCACAGTAATCCATACCGGGGCAGGCGATGATGTCCGAAATCAGGCCGATGTTTGCCGCCGCCAGACCCACGTCGCGCAGGGCGGCGTGGACTTCCGGCAGGTCGGCGCGGGCGACATGGGGCAGGATGACATTCTGCTCGTGGCTGATGCGCAGCTCGTCGTAGCCGAAGCTTTCGGCAAGTTCTGCCATGGCGACCATCTGCTCGGCGGTCGCGTCACCCGGAGTCTGGCCCGGCGTCTTGATCGAGATCGAGACGATGGCGTGGTCGTCGCGCACGTGGTCGGTGACATTGGTGTCGACCCAAGCCCGGAACAGCGGGTCATTGTCGTAGGCGATCTGGAACGCGTCGTCGTCTTTGGCAACGTAATCGGGCGCAGAGAACGCGTCCTTGATCTGACCCAGAAGCTGTTGGTCCACGCCGGTGAAGGCGGGACGGATCTGGGAGAACCGTTCCTCTATCATCCGCGAAATCTCTTCCAGACCAGTCTCGTGCACGGTGATCTTGATGCGCGCCTTGTACTTGTTGTCGCGCCGGCCCAGCAGATTGTAGACGCTGACGATCGCCTCGCAGTAAGGCAGCAGATCGGCTTCGGGCAGGAACTCGCGGGCGACCTTGCCGATTATGGGCGTGCGACCAAGGCCGCCGCCGATAAGCACGCGGAAGCCGCGCTCGCCGTCCTTCTCGACGATCTCGAGCCCGATGTCGTGGGCACGCACAACGGCACGGTCGTGGGTCGAACCGGACACCGCGATCTTGAACTTGCGGGGCAGGAACTGGAATTCCGGGTGGTCGGTGGACCACTGGCGCAGCAATTCCGCATAGGGACGCGGGTCGGCGATTTCGTCCTTCGCGGCACCGGCGAAATGGTCGGCGGTGACGTTTCGGATCGTGTTGCCAGAGGTCTGGATGGCGTGCATCTCGACGTCCGCCAGATCGGACAGGATCTGCGGAACGTCCTTCAGTTTCGGCCAGTTGAACTGAATGTTCTGGCGCGTGGTGAAGTGGCCATAGCCTTTATCGTAGGTGCGCGCGATATGAGCGAGCTGCCGCATCTGGCGACCATTGAGCGTCCCGTAGGGCACCGCCACGCGCAGCATGTAGGCGTGCAACTGCAGGTAGAGCCCGTTCATCAGGCGCAGTGGTTTGAACTCGTCCTCGGTCAGCGAGCCGTCGATGCGGCGCTGCACCTGGGCAGAGAATTGGGCCACGCGCTCGCGCACGAACGCCTCGTCGAAGTCGTTGTACTGATACATGATTTCAGGCCTCCGCCTGTTTGCCGTGGGCGTAGTTGGACGGGCCGCGGGTGCGGAACGCCTCTCGGAAGTGGGTCGGTTCGGGGCCGTCTTCGCCCGCTTTCGCATCCGCCAGATAAGCGCCGACGACGACGTCGGCCTGACCCATGGCGAAGAGCAGACGGTCTTGGGAAACGGCCTCGTCCTCGATCAATTCGGCCTCGGACATATCGGTGGTCCAACGGTCGTCGGCGGTCAGCCAGACGGCATCGCCTTCCAGCAGGCGATTTGCGGTGACGACCTTTGGGGTGAAAGCGCGGGGCATCAGAGAGCCTCCTCAATAGAAATATCAACCGTCTGCAACGTCTCAGACGTATGTCGGCTCTCCGCCTGGCGCGGTGCCAAGCCCAGAAGGACCATGGCGGGGCCATCGAAAGCGGCATTGGTCAGCGCGGGCTCCAGCTCGGCCAGCGTCGTGGCGAGCGTGCGCTCGTTGGGGCGAGAGGCGTTTTCGATGACCGTGACGGGCGTTTCCGGATCGGCGCCATGCATCAGCAGACGGCCCTGAATGAATCGCGCGGCGCGCTTGCCCATATAGATCGCGGCGACCTGGCCGGGGGTGGCAAGGTCGGCCCAGTCGTGGTCGGCAAAGCCTTTCATGTCGTGGCCGGTCAGGAACCGAACATTGGCGTTGCGGCCGCGGCGCGTAAGCGACTGCCCGATCGAAGCAACAGCGGCAGAAGCCGACGTGATGCCGGGTACGATGGACCAAGATTGACCGGCGGCGGTGACGGCTTCGATTTCCTCGTCGAGCCGACCGAAAACGGTAGGGTCGCCGGATTTGAGACGCACGACCTGATGGCCATCGGCGACGTGGCGCACGATGTGGGCGTTGATCTCATCCTGCGGCGTGTGGCGGCCGAAGCCTTCCTTGCCCACGTCGATCATCAGAGCCTCGCGGCGGGCGAGTTCGAGTATTTCGGGCGTTACCAGACGGTCGAAGATCACGACATCCGCTTCGTCCAGCGCGCGGCGGGCTTTCATGGTCAGCAAATCGGGATCGCCGGGGCCACTGCCGACGAAGGCCACGTGACCTTCCCGCGCCGTGCGGGTCAGGTGCTTGGTCAGCAGAGTGTCGAGCGTTTCGCGCACGGCAGTCTCGCCGCCTGCGGCATGGGCGCGGGGCCCGGCCTGATCGTAGTAGTCGGCCCAGAAGTCACGGCGTGCCCGCCCCATGGGCAGGGCGTCGGCCATCTTGCGGAAAGTCTTGCCGATGCGGGCGAGGGGGCCCAGCACCGGGGACAGACGCTCTTCCAGCTCGCGCTTGATCTGGCGGGCCAGAACGGGGGCCGCGCCTTCGGTGCCGATGGCTATGGTCACGGGATCACGGTCCACGATGGCGGGGGTAATGAACTGGCTGCCGTGCAGGTTGTCGACCATGTTCACCAGCGCGCCATCGGCACGGGCGAGGGCGGCGACGCGCGCATCTTCCGCGTCATCGTCATTGGCAGCGTAGAACAGCGCGGCACAAAGGGCATCACCGTGATCCAGCGCACGGCGGACGAGGCGCAGCTTGCCCTGCGCGGCCCAGTCGCGGATCTCAGACGCAGGGGCGGCTGCGAACACTGTGACATGCGCTTCGGATTTCAGGATCAGCCGCAGCTTGGCCAGTGCGGCTTCCCCACCACCTGACAGCACCACACGCCGACCGGCGAGGTTCAGAAAAATCGGAAAATGCTGCATCGGGACGGCTCCTGCGTTCGTAGGCTTGAGATAGAACATTATCCCGCTGTATTGCAGGGGACGGGGCTGTATAAGGAACGTGTGTCCTGAGTTGCGCAGGATTTGGACCGAGTGTCCGCGACGTGGGAGAAGATCGGAATGGATGTTCGCGTGGACGACCTTGATCGGAAAATTCTTCGGGAATTGCAGCGCGATGCGGGGCAATCTTTGGACGACATAGCCAAGGTCGTCGGGTCATCCAAGACGCCTGTGTGGAATCGTATCCGCAAGATGCGCGAGGCGGGTCTGATCGGCGCGCAGACGGTCATTCTGGATGCCGAGGCACTGGGGTTCGACGCGTGTTTCTTCGTCTTGATCCGCACCTCGGCCCACGAGAAAGATTGGCAAGAGCGCTTTCTAGCGGCCCTGAAAGCGCGACCGGAGGTGCAAGAGGCGCACCGGCTGGCGGGCGATATCGACTATATCCTGAAGGTACGGGTCGCGAATGCGCGGGCCTATGACGTGTTCTACCAAGCGCTGATCGCTGAGGTGAACATCCACAACGTGACGGCGCTTCTGTCCATGGAAGAGCTGAAATACACGACCGCGCTGCCGTTATGATCGCCGGGGGTTTCACACCCCCGGACCCCCGTGAGGTATTTGCGGAACGATGAAGATCAGGTGCCGCGCTCTTTCTCCGCGTCTGACAGATCGGCCCACCAGTCGGCGTAGGTCGAGTTCTTCGGGGCTTTTTGCGTCTGGTCCGGCGCGTCGTCATTCCACCAGACGGGGCCACGTTCGCCCAAGTCGCGTTTCGCTTCATCAACGCGTGCGCGGGCGGCTGTCGTCTCAGCTTCCGTTTCCGCCTGTCCCACGGCCCGCCGCGCCTGCATCAAGCGTTTGACGGCGGCGCGGCGGGTCGAATCGTCTAAACGAGGATCGGTCTTGCGCCATAAACGCCCTTTGGAGACGAAGTAACGGCCATCAGGCGTTTCGGGATAGTCCGTGCGGCTCATTCTGCCAGCGGCGGGCCTTCGTAGCGGTCCATGTTCTGCAATTCCGCGGCGGTGATATCCAAGATGATGCGGATCGCGCCGGTCGCAGATTGGCCGATGTCGGCATCGATAAGCGGCACGGCAACCGGGCGCTCGAACACGCCGAAGACGCCGCCGACTTCAAAGACCAGCGCGACTGGCACGTCACGTTCGATCAGCACGCCGCGCGCGCTGCCGATGCGGTTTCCGGCGACGTCGAGCACCTCGGCTTGGGTGACGAGTTCGGTTGTGATCGCCTCTGGTGGCACCGGAGAGAAGGGGCCAGCCATGTCGGCCGTACCTTCGAGACGGGAGGCAAGGTTGCCCGCTTCTTTGAAAGGTGCGTCTTCGACCGGCACGGAATCTTGGGCTAATGCGGGAAGCGGTAGGGCGAGTAGGGTGGCGAGCACGAGGCGCATGAAGTTCTCCTGTTTGCCACGGCCAATGCGTCAGACCCACGCCCGTTCCCTGCCTGCGGCAATGGGTGCAACCTCAATCCTCAGTGGGAAGCGCGTCGAAATCTGCGGCAGTGACGACGCGTAGCGATCCCGCTGCCGTCTCCATGACTTGCGCCTGCGACAGTGGCAAGACGACGTCCCGCGAGCCCATTTCGAAGATGCCACCACGGTCGATAACGAGCTTATCCTCGGCGTCTTCATCGATCAGCACATCCTGAACGGCGCCGAGACTCTCTTCCGTCGTGGATACCACGGGTGCGCCACGCAGGCTTTCGACGGAGAGGCCGTCGATGGCGATATCTTCAAACTCTTCGGGTCCGGGATCGACGCCCAGAATTTCTGCCAATGGGCTGATGGTCTCGGAAGCCGGCGCGTCTTGCTCTTGCGCAAAGGCGGGCGCGGCAGCCAGAACGGTGGCGAGGGTAAGGCTTTGATAACGATAGAACATTTTTAGATCCTCCAAATACACGGGGCATAAAGTCAACGCGGTGTTCGGACGGGCGTTCCGTTTTGTCGCAGGAAAAGGCCCCGCCGGAGCGGGTCCGACGGGGCACATTTGTCTTCGTAGGAAGCGCCTACTTGTTCAGGCGGTTCGCGATCAAATCGTCCACGACTTCGGGTTCTGCCAGGGTCGAAGTGTCGCCCAGGCTGTCATGCTCGTTCGCGGCGACCTTTCGCAAAATGCGGCGCATGATCTTGCCCGACCGGGTCTTGGGCAGGCCGGGGGCCCACTGGATGAAGTCGGGCTTGGCGATGGGGCCGATTTCCGCGCGGACGTGATCCTGAAGCTCTTTCTTCAGCTCGTCCGACGGCTCATTCCCGTCCATGAGCGAGACGTAGCAGTAGATCGCCTGACCCTTCACATCGTGCGGGACACCGACGACGGCGGCCTCGTTCACGGCCTTGTGGCTGACCAGCGCGGATTCGACTTCCGCCGTGCCCATACGGTGGCCCGAGACGTTGATGACGTCATCGACGCGGCCCGTGATCCAGTAATAGCCATCCTCGTCGCGGACGCAGCCGTCCTCGGTGAAGTAGTAGCCTTTGTACTGCTGGAAGTAGGTGTTCATGAAGCGGTCGTGGTCGCCGTAGACCGTGCGCATCTGGCTGGGCCAGCTGTCGGCAATGGCCAGTACGCCATCGACGCCGTTGCCGTCCTGCACTTCACCCGATTCAGCATTCAGCACGACGGGCTGGATGCCGAAGAAGGGTTTGGTGGCCGATCCGGGCTTGGTGGGCGTGGCGCCGGGCAGGGGGGTCAGCATGTGGCCGCCGGTTTCGGTCTGCCACCACGTGTCGACAATGGGACAGTTCCCCTTGCCGACGACGTCGTTGTACCAGTGCCACGCCTCTGGGTTGATCGGCTCGCCCACAGTGCCCAGCAGTTTCAGCGACGACAGGTCGTGCTTTTCGACCGGCTCGTTCCCCTTGCCCATCAGCGCGCGGATGGCGGTAGGGGCAGTGTAGAACTGGTTGACCTTGTGGTCGGCGCAGATCTTCCAGAAGCGGCCCGCGTCGGGGTAGGTGGGCACGCCTTCGAACATCAGCGTCGTGGCGCCGTTCGCGAGCGGGCCGTAGACGATATAGCTGTGGCCGGTGACCCAGCCCACGTCTGCGGTGCACCAATAGACGTCGCCGTCGTGGTAATCGAAGGTGTATTCGTGAGTCATCGACGTGTAGACGATATAGCCGCCGGTGGAATGCACCACGCCCTTGGGCTGGCCGGTGGAGCCAGAGGTGTAGAGGATGAACAGCGGGTCTTCGGCGTTCATCTCCTCTGCCGGGCAGGAGTCGGACACGCCGTCTTCCATCTCGTGCAGCCAGTGGTCGCGACCGTCTTCCCAGTTGATGTCATTGCCCGCACGCTTGACGACCAGCATCTTGGCGTCGTGTTCGACCTTCTCGAACGCCTTGTCGGCGTTCTGCTTCAGGGGCGTCACGCGACCGCCACGGGGGCTGCCGTCAGAGGTGATGACAACCTTGGCCTTGGAGCCGTTGATGCGGCTGGATAGCGCTTCGGGCGAGAAGCCCGCGAAGACGACTGAGTGGATGGCGCCGATGCGTGCGCAGGCTAGCATGGCGTAGGCGGCTTGCGGGATCATGGGCAGGTAGATGACGACCCGATCGCCCTTTTCGACGCCCATCTCCTTCAGGACGTTGGCGAACTTGCCGACATGAGAGGCGAGCTGGTTGTAGCTGATGTGCTGGTCGCTGCCGTCGTCCTCATCCGGAACCCAGATAATCGCGGTCTGGTCGCCACGGTCCTTCAGGTGACGGTCGATGCAGTTGGCGGCGACGTTCAGGGTGCCGTCCTCGAACCATTTGATGTCCACCTGACCATAGGTGAAATCGGTGTTCTTGACCTTTGTGTAGGGCTTGATCCAGTCGATCCGCTTGCCGTGTTCCCCCCAGAAGCCTTCGGGGTCCTTGATCGAGCGGTCGTACATCTCGTCGTACGTGGCGCCGTCGATATGGGCCTTTCGTACGAAATCTTCGGATGGCGCATACGTCTTCGCGGCGGTTTCGTCTTTCATCTCTGTCTCCTCCACAGATCTTGCGATCCGGCCCCTTGGCGGGTCGGGCTATCATGCAGAACTCTAGGCCGGGTCGCCTAGATGGCGAGGTATTCCTGCCGCAGCTTCTCGTCTTCCAAGACTTCCTTGGCCGAGCCGTCGAATACGACAGAGCCGGTGTCCAGGATCACCGCGCGGTCGGCCAGCTTCAAAGCGGCGATGGCGTTTTGTTCCACCAGGATCGTGGTGATCCCCTGATCGCGGATGATCTGCAACGTCTTTGCAATTTCCTGCACGATAACAGGAGCCAGACCTTCGTAGGGTTCATCCAGCAGCAACACCTTGATGTCGCGGCACAGGGCGCGGCCGATGGCCAGCATCTGCTGTTCGCCGCCAGACAAGGTTACGCCTTCCTGCTTGCGGCGTTCGCCAAGGCGGGGGAACAGTTCGAACACACGGTCGATGGACCAGCCTTTGGGCGGCGCGATCTGCGCCAGTTCAAGGTTCTCCTGCACTGTCAGGCCGGGGATAATCCGGCGGTCTTCGGGCACCAACTGGATGCCGTTGGCGGCGGCCTCATGGGCTTTCATGTCATGCAGGGGCTTATGGTCCAGCCAGATTTCGCCGTGGCGGACTTCAGGCGTGCCGACCCGCGCGATGGCGCGCAAGGTGGACGTTTTGCCCGCGCCGTTGCGGCCCAGAAGGGCGAGGATCTCGCCCTCATGGACGTTGAAGCTGACGTTCTGGACGATGTAGCTTTCGCCGTAATACGCCTCCAGGTTCCAGACGGACAGGAACGCAGGGGCGGTGGCCGCGTGGTTGGCGTTGCGGTCGAAGCCTTCGGTTGTGGCGGGTTTGTTCATCGCGGCTGCTCCTAGACTTCGGCTTCGCCAAGGTACGCTTCGCGCACCTTGGGGTTGCCCTTGATGTTCTCTGGCTCGTCCTCGACCAGAGGGGTGCCCTGCGCGAGAACGGTGATCCGGTCGGCAAGGGAGAAGACGACGTGCATGTCGTGTTCGATGATGCACATGGTCAAGTTGCCCTTGGCCTTGATGGTCTTGAGCAGGTCGATGGTGTTGTTGGTATCGGCCCGCGCCATGCCGGCGGTCGGTTCGTCCAGCAGCAAAAGCTTGGGCTTCTGGGACAGGCACATCGCCATTTCCAAGCGCCGCTTGTCACCGCGGGACAGGCTGGAGGCGACGATGTCGCGTTTCCCCAGCATGTTCACCTCGTCCAGCATCTGCTCGGCCTGGGCGGTGATATCGGTTTCATGCTCCGTGCGCTCGATGGCGTGCATGCGGAACGAGCCGTCACGCTTGGCGAAGCAGGGGATCATCACGTTCTCGAACACGGTCAGATCGGCGAAGATTTCCGGCGTCTGGAACACGCGAGAAATACCCATCTGATTGATCTCATAGGGCTTGCGGCCCAGCACGGAGGTGCCGTCGAACGTGACAGAGCCTGAGTCCGGTATCAGCTTGCCCACAAGGCAGTTCAGCAGCGTGGACTTGCCGGCCCCGTTCGGGCCGATGATGGCGTGGCAGGTGTTTTCCTTGACGGACAGGTTCACGTCACCCAACGCCTGCAGACCACCGAAGCGCTTGTTGACGCCTTTGACTTCCAGAATACCCATGGTGTCTCTCCTTATTCCGAGGCGTCGCGCTTGGCGGCGGCTGTGTCTTCCACGTGGGCGCTTTTGCGGTCGCGGCGGAAGATGGTGGCGAAGCGGGTGCCGCCCTCGACCAGACCACCGGGCAGGAAGATGACCACCAGCATGAACATCAGGCCAAGCGTCAGGTGCCAGCCCTTGCCGACGAAGGGGTAGATGATGGTGACGAAGACGTCGGACAGGCCGTCCGGGAAGATCGCGAACCAGGTCTCCAGCGTGGTCTTGTTGATGGTCGACACGATGTTCTCGAAGTACTTGATGAAGCCCGCGCCCAGCACCGGCCCGATCAGGGTGCCAGCGCCGCCGAGGATGGTCATCAGGACTACCTCGCCCGATGCAGTCCAGAACATGCGTTCCGCGCCCACCTGCGTGTCCATCGCCACCAGCAGGCCACCGGCCAGACCGGCATACATGCCAGAGATCACGAAGGCCGCCAGCGTGTAGGGTTTGGGGCTGATTCCGGTGTAATTCAGGCGGTTCTGGTTCGACTTCACCGCCCGCAGCATCATGCCGAAGGGCGAGCGGAAAAGGCGGATCGACAGGTAGAACGCCAGCAGCATCATCGCACCGGCAATGTAATAGCCCGCGTTCAGCGTGAAGGCCCAGCCGCCGACGGTCAGCTCGTAGCTGGCTTTCATATCAAGCCCGAAGAGGTTGGCAGAGGGGCGCGCACCTTCGCCTGCACCGAAGAGACCATCCAGAATGCGCGGGTCGGCCAGCTTCAGTTGCATGCCGGTCTCGCCACCCGTGATGGGCGTCAGGACCGAATAGGCCAGCGCGTAGGACATCATGGCGAAGGCCAGCGTCAGGATCGAGAAGTAGATGCCCGACCGCCGCAGGCTGATGTAGCCCACGAGCAGGCTGAACAGGCCCGCCACGACGACCGACGCGATGATCGCCGGGATGACGTTGGTGGTCAGCAGCTTCATCATCCAGATGCCCGCGTAGGAACCGACACCCAGGAAGGCTGCGTGGCCGAACGAGAGGTAGCCGGTTAGCCCGAACAGGATGTTGAAGCCGATGGCGAAGGTGCCGAAGATCACGAACCGCTGCATCAGGTCGGGATAGCCGGCGTTGAACAAGGCCATGCCGCTGTCCACCGGGAAGGGGTTCAGGATGAACGGCGCAAGCACGGTCAACCCGACCACCAGTAGGAATAGGCCGAAGTCCTTTTTGCGCAGGCCCAGGATAGAGGCCGACTTGGCGCGTGTCGTGGATCGGCCAGCGGCGACGGGGGCGGATGTTGTTTGATCGGTCATGGCTTATTCCTCCATCACGCCTTTGCGGCCCATCAGGCCACGGGGGCGGGTCAGCAGCACGATGATGGCCACCAGGTAGATGATGATCTGATTGATGCCGGGCACCAGGTCGAGCACTTGGGACATGGACGCGAAAGCCTCGATGATGCCCAGAAGGAAGCCCGCCAGCACGGCGCCCGGAAGGCTGCCCATGCCACCCACGACGACCACGACGAAGGACAGCACAAGGAAATCCATGCCCATGTGGTAGTTCGGACTGTTGATCGGCGTGTACATCACCCCAGCAAGTCCTGCGACAGCGGCCGCGATGCCGAACATGATGGTGAAGCGCTTGTCGATGTCGATGCCAAGGATGGTTACCGTTTCACGGTCGGCCATACCGGCGCGAACGACCATGCCGAAGGTGGTGAACTGCAGGAAGCCGAAGACTGCGGCGATCACGACCATGGCGAACAGGAAGTAGATCAGGCGCCAGTAGGGGTACACGATCGAGCCTGCGTCAAAGCCCAGCAGCATCCCGAAGTCGAAGCTGCCGACGAAGGCGTCCGGCGCGGGTGTCGGGATCGGGTTGGCGCCGTAGAAATACTTGATGACCTCTTGCAGCACGATGGCCAGGCCGAAGGTCACAAGGATCTGGTCGGCGTGGGGGCGCTTGTAGAAGTGGCGGATCAGGCCGCGCTCCATCGCGACCCCGATGCCGATCATCACGGGAATGGCGAAGAGGATGGAAATCGGAACCGCCCAGTCGATGATGCCAGCGCCTAGGTTCTCACCGAAGATGCTGTAGATGTAGGGCACATCCATGGTCATCGGGTTGCCAAGGAAGTCGGTGCGCCCTTCGACGACGACCTCGTGGCTGAGTTGCAGCAGGTTCGACATGGTGACGGCGCAGAAGGCCCCCAGCATGAACAGCGCGCCGTGGGCGAAATTGACGACCCCAAGGGTGCCGAAAATGAGGGTAAGGCCCAAGGCGATCAGCGCATAGGCGCTGCCCTTGTCCAGACCGTTCAGGACTTGAAGGATGATGGCTTCCATTGCGGCGGACTCCGGCTTGCACGTTTCCTGTGCCGCCGCCCCGAAAGGGCAGCGGTGATACTCTTGTGTCTGTGTATTTGGTCAGACGATGCGCCGCTGATGGCGCGATGCCCCGGACCGAAGCCCGGGGCGGGGCGCATTACGCGCCGGGGTTGCACTCACCCAAGGAGCCACCGGCGAACTGGGCGTTGTCCGGCTCGTAGGTGACTTGCTCGGCAGGCGTGACCTCGACGATTTCGACCAGGTCGAATTCGTTCTCGGGGTTCTCCTTGCCGCGCACCACGACCACGTCCTTGAAGCACTGGTGATCGTCGGCACGGTAGGTGGTCGGACCATTGCCCAGGCCGTCGAACTCGAAGCCTTCGAGAGCTTCGACCACGGCGCAGGGGTTGAACGAGCCTGCACGGGTGACGGCATCGGCGTAGAGCATCGTCTGCACGTAGCAGGTGTGCGCGGCCTGCGACGGCGGGAAGCCGTACTTTTCGCCGAAGGACTGAACGAAGGCGTTGGTGCCGGAGTAGCGGTCGCCCAGCTGGTTCTCCAGCTTCCAGTCCCAGTTCTGCGAACCAAGGATGCCGGCGATGTTCTGACCCGCACCGCGCGCCATCAGCTCGGAGTACAGCGGCACGACGATTTCGAACTGCTTGTCGCCGACCATGCGCTCACGCAGGCCGAACTGGACGGCGTTGGTCAGCGAGTTGACCATGTTGCCGCCGTAGTGGTTCAGCACGAGGACATCGGCGTCGGACTGCAGGACCGGCGCGATGTAGGACGAGAAGTCCGTCTGCGTCAGCGGCGTCTTGACCGAGTTCACGGTGGACCAGCCAAGGGCTTCGGTCGACTCGCGCATGGCCTGCTCGGTCGTGTAGCCCCAGTTGTAGTCGGCGGTCAGGTGATAGGCCTTACGGTCGTTGCCGTACTGGTCGACCAGGATCGGCGCGAGAGCGGCACCCGACATGTAGGAGTTGAAGAAGTGGCGGAAGCCGTTGGCCTTCTTGTCCTTGCCGGTCGTGTCGTTGGAGTGCGTGAGGCCCGCCATGAAGATGACGCCAGCGGTCTGGCACAGGTCCTGCACGGCCACGGCCACACCGGACGAAGAACCGCCCGAGATCATGATCGCGCCGTCTTTCTGGATCATCGACTGCGCGGATGCGCGTGCGGCGTCAGACTTGGTCTGCGTGTCGCCGGTGACGAACTGAACCCGCTTGCCGTTGATGCCGTTGCCTTCCAGCACCTGGCTGGAGAACGTCCGCATCATGCCGCCGTCGCCTTCGCCGTTCAGGTGCTCGACCGCCAGCTCGAATGCGCGCAGCTCGTCGGCGCCTTCATCGGCGTAGGGGCCGGACTGGGGCACGTTGAAGCCCAGCGTGACGGTGTCGCCTTCTGGCGCGTTGGTGAAGCCGGTGTGGGCGGCGGCCCAGACCGATCCGGTGAAGATCGTGGGCGTCGCAAGCGCGATGCCGGTCGCGGCACCGGTCTTCATCAGACCGCGGCGCGTCAGGTTCGATTTCGTCATGAGTATCCTCCCGATTTCATGTCGAAGCGCCGATCGTTTCCTCCCACGGCGCTTCATGTCCCTTTACAGGACTGGGGCGATAATGTGGCGTGGCGTCATTCCGCGCAACAAATCATTGTGACGCTTGGTTATTTCTGTAAATAATTGTCATGCCTTGGCGAGCAATTTGTAAACTTCTTTGTGTTGCGTCGCAGAAAGCCATTGGGGACACGTAAGGAATCGCGGAATGGAGGCAGGCGGCGCAGGTGCGCGGATACGGTCCAAAAGGATCGAGCGGGGGCTCAGTCAGACCGAACTCGCCCAGCGGGCGCAGATCTCGGCCTCATACCTCAGTCTGATTGAGCATGACCGTCGTCCGGTGAGCGGGAAAGCCTTGGCGCGCATCGCGTCGGCCTTGGGAAGCGATCCGGCCACCTTGTCGGGCGGAGCGGATGCGCAGGTGGTGAAGGCGCTGAGCCGGGCGGCCAGCCGCCATGCCGACGCGGGTGAGGCTGGGCAGGCGGTGCGCTTCGCGGCGGAGTTTCCGGATTGGGCGCAGCTGGTCGTCGATCAATCCGCGCGGATCGCGGCGCTGGAAGCGCAGGTCGCCGCCATGGGGGATCGAATGGCGCATGATCCCGCGCTGTCGGCCTCTGTCCACGATGTATTGTCGGTCGCAACGGCAATCCGGTCCACCGCCGCCATCCTTGCGGCGGGCGAGCCGTTGGAGCGTGAGTGGCAGGATCGTTTTCACCGTAACATCCACGAAGACAGCCGCCGTTTGGCGTCATCGGCGCAGGGTCTCGCCGCCTATCTGACGGATGGACGGCGCGAAGACGAATTGGCGACGCCAGAGGAAGAGGTGACCGCTTGGTTGGCCGAACGCGACCACGTGGTGCGCGGGACGGAAGCGGTGGACGATGGGCTAAGCGCGGCGGGGCGTGCTGCGTTGGGGCGGTATCTGCAAGAGGTTCGTGCGGATGTGGCAATGCTCGATCCGGTCGTACTGCTCGATGCGTTTCAGGACTGCGGTCGCGATCCTTTCGCCACCGTGGATGCGCTGGAAGTGGCGCCAGAGGTGGTGCTGCGGTCCATCGCGCGATTGCCGGAGGCGGCGGCGGGGCCGGTGGGATTGGTGGAATGCGACGGGGCAGGAGCGGTGCTGCATCGCCGCGCGGTTCCCGGTTTCGACATTCCGCGAGCAGGTGCGGCCTGCGCGCTTTGGCCGATCTTTCAGGTGCTGCTGTCGTCCGAACACCCCCGCCGCGATCTGGTGCGGCAGGCAGGGCCAGACGCGCGCCCCATGCTGGCCTACAGCGTCGCGCGGATCGGTCGGGCAGGGGGGCTCTCGGCTCCGCTGACCGCGCGGGCGACGATGCTGCTGATGCCCGCGCCGCTTGGTCAGGATGTGGCTCCGTCGGTTGGATCAAGTTGCCGGATGTGCCCCTTGACCGACTGCCCGGCACGGCGCGCGGCGTCCATCCTTTGACATTGGTCTGCGCTACACAGCATAGTCGCCGGATATAGCTGAACGGACCTTTTGGGAGGAGGGTCGGTCTTGGCCGATGAGCGACGCCGCGTCCTTCTGATCGAGGACGAACCCAACATCATCGAAGCGATCCGCTTCATCCTAAGCCGGGATGGCTGGCATGTTGCGACCCATAGCACGGGGCGCGACGCGGTAGAGGCTGTGCGCACTCGCTCGCCCGACGTGGTGATCCTGGACGTGATGCTGCCCGAACGATCCGGCTACGACATTCTGGCGGATCTGCGCGCGGCGGAAGCCACCGCGCGGCTGCCGGTTCTGATGCTGACCGCACGCGGGCAGGAGAAAGAGCGCGACATGGCGCTGCGCATCGGCGCGGACAAGTTCATGACCAAGCCCTTCAGCAACGCAGAGATGCTGGAGGCCGTGCGCGCGCTGGGTCCCGCGCAGAAGAAGCGGGCGTGACCGTCGGCGCGGCCCCGGCATGAGGCAGCCCGCCGATCTGCCGTTTCTCGAACGCGCCGTCTACCGGGCGCGCCGGGTGCAGGATGCCGGACGGCTCCTGCCGGTTCTGGGCGCGGTCCTGTTCCTGCTGCCGATCCTGTGGGCTGCTGGGCAGACCGGATCCACGGTGCGCAGCGGGATCTACCTGTTCACGGCATGGGCGGCGCTTGTTGCCTGTTCTGCGGTCCTGTCGCGGATTCTGATCCGTACCGACGGGATTGAAAGCGAAAAGGCACAGCCCGACCGGAAGGCAGACGACTGATGCCCGTGGTCAACCTGCTGATCCTGTGCTGTGCGCTTTACGCTGTGGCCTTGTTCGGCATCGCGTTCCTTGCCGAGCGTCTGTCGCAGCGTGGGCGTGCGCGGTGGCTGCGGGGGCCGGCGATCTATACGCTGTCACTGTCAATCTACTGCACCGCCTGGACCTTCTATGGGGCCGTCGGCTACGCGGCGCGGTCGGGGTTGGAGTTCGTGACGATCTACCTTGGTCCCACGCTGGTGCTGATCGGCTGGTGGGCGCTTCTGCGCAAGCTGGTGCGTGTGGGACGGGCGCAGCGGATCACCTCCATTGCCGACCTGATCTCGTCCCGGTTCGGGAAGTCGAACTATCTGGGCGGTCTGGTCACGCTGCTCGCCGTTATCGCCACCACACCGTATATCGCGCTGCAATTGCAGTCGGTGACTCTCAGCTTCGCGGTTGCTTCCGGCGGGCCGGACGCGGCGGATGACACGAATGCCATCGCGATCTGGGTCGCGATCGGGTTGGCAGTCTTCGCCATCGTCTTCGGCACCCGACGATTAGATGCAAACGAACGCCATGACGGCATCGTCGCCGCCATCGCGGTTGAGGCTGTGGTCAAGCTGGTGGCGCTGCTGTCGGTGGGGCTGTTCGTAGTCTTTGCTCTGGCAGGCGGCGTGAATGAAACACTGTCGATCATCGACGCGTCCCCCATCGCTGCGTGGGAGATGCAGCCCGCCCGCTGGGTCGGGCTGACCTTCTTGGCGGCGGCGGCGTTTCTGTGCTTGCCGCGCATGTTCCAAGTGCTGGTGGTCGAGAATTCGGATGAGCGGCATCTGGCGACCGCAAGCTGGGCCTTCCCGGCTTACCTGTTGCTGATGTCCCTGTTCGTGGTGCCCATCGCGGCGGTGGGCTTGGCGCGCATGCCAGCAGGGGCAAACCCGGATTTGTTCGTGCTGACCTTGCCATTGGTCGAGGGGCAGACGGCGCTGGCGACCCTGTCGTTCCTTGGGGGATTTTCGTCCGCAACCTCGATGGTGATCGTCGCGGCGATCGCGCTGGCGACGATGATCTCGAACCACATCGTCATGCCCCTATGGCTACGGGCCAGCCCTGCACAGGCGACCATGTCGGGCGACGTGCGCCGGTTGGTGATCCGGGCGCGGAGGTTTTCCATTCTTGGCATCTTGGCGCTGGGCTACCTGTATTATCGCCTGTCGGGGGGCGGCACGGCGCTGGCGGCAATCGGTCTAATCTCTTTCGTCGGGATCGCTCAGACTTTTCCCGCTCTGCTGGGCGGCATCCTGTGGCGCGGGGCCACCCGCGTCGGCGCGGCGCTGGGCCTGTCGCTGGGGCTGGCGCTGTGGGTCTGGACACTGTTCCTGCCGTCGGTGGCCGGGGGCTTGCCCGAAAGTGTGATGGCCGCAGGGCCGTGGGGCTTTGGCTGGCTGCGCCCTCAGGCGCTGTTCGGGATAGAGGGCGTGGATCCGCTGGTGCATGCCGTCTTCTGGTCGATGGCGTTCAACGCGGGCGGGCTGGTGCTGGGGTCGCTGCTGACGTTCCCCAGCCCGATGGAGCGGTTGCAGGGTGCCGCCATGGTCAACGTCTTCCGCGCGAACCCCAGCGCGCGGGGCTGGCAGCCGGCCCAGATCGACGCAGAGGATCTGCTGGTCATGGCGCAGCGCATCCTTGGTGCGACAGAGGCGCAGGCGTTGTTTCGCGGGGCGGCGCTGGCGCAGGGGCGCGAGGGGTATCTGCCCGAGGTGGATCAAGACTTCCTGGAGGCGTTGGAACGTGAGTTGGCCGGGTCGGTAGGCGGTGCCACGGCCCATGCGATGCTGATCCAGATTACCGGCGGCGGCGCGGTGTCGGTCGCAGAGTTGATGCGCGTGGCCGACGAGACAGCGCAGATCATGGAAAGCTCGGCCCGCGCCGAGGCGCAAAGCCGCGAACTGAGCCGCACCGCTGCGCAGCTGCGCGAGGCGAACGACAAGCTGACCCGCCTATCGGTGCAGAAGGACGCGTTTCTCAGTCAGGTAAGCCACGAGTTGCGCACGCCCATGACCTCTATCCGCTCATTCTCCGAGATATTGCGTGATGGCGCGGACGACATGGATCGGGCCGACCGCACACGGTTTGCAGACGTGATCCACGGTGAGACCCTGCGCCTGACCCGCCTGCTCGATGATCTTCTGGACTTGTCCGTTCTGGAGTCGGGTCAGGTCAGCCTGCGAATGGATACGATTCGGCTGAGCGAGGTGATCGACCGTGCGCTGACCAGTCTCGACGGTGGCGGCGTGCGGATCACGCGGGATATCGCGGTCGATCCGCTGCTGACGACCGACTCGGACCGGCTGACGCAGGTGTTCATCAATCTTGTGATGAATTGTCGAAAGTACTGCACCGTTGGCGACCCGCATCTGCGGATCGTCTCGCGGCTCGTCGGGGACGGCTTGGTGGTGGACCTGATCGACAACGGGCCGGGCATCCCCAAGGGCCAGCAGAAGATGATTTTCGAGAAGTTCGCGCGTGGTGGCGACAGTCGCGCGGCGGGCGGTGCGGGGCTTGGACTGGCGATTTGCCGAGAGATCATGGATCGGTTGGGTGGCGCGATCACCTACCTGCCGGGGCAGGGTGGTGCGGCGTTCCGATTGCAGTTGCCGCTTCGGGACATTGCCGTTCGGGCCGCGGAATAATTCCGCTAAACTTCTTAACCTTCGCGATTTGTTAAGACACCGCCGTCACGATGACCGCACCTAGATATGAGTGCCGCTGTTCCGATGACCGACGGATCGCCCTTGCGCCGAAAGATCGGTGCATCGAAAACCGAGGCTCCGCCGCCCCTTGGCCCCGAGCGGGTCTGGCGGCGTGCGGTGACGCATGCGATCGGGCGTGGACTTGGCCTGTCGATTGAGGTGACGAGCGTCACCCGCGCCGCCGTCACCCCGGATGGGGCGACGAAACTGATGGCCGACGGCACGCTCGTGCTCTTGCTGGACGGGCCGGGGACCGGCGGTATCGCCTATCTGGATCCCGGTCCCCTTGCGGCGATCATCGAACGGCAAACGCGCGGATCATTGGGCAAGCGCTCGGTCGCCGTAAGGCGACCCACCGAAACTGACGCTGCGCTGGCTGCCGACAGTATCGACCGTATCCTCGGCACGTTCGACCTGATGAACGCCGAACTTGGCCTGACCGGGATCACCACAGGCTACCGCTTCGGCACGCGCATCGCGCAATCCCGCGAAATTGCTCTGGCACTGCCGGATGCGCCGCACGATCACTGGCGGATCGACATCGCGTTCCCCGAATCAGAGACGCGTGCCGGGTCGTTGCACATCGTCCTGCCGCAGGTGCAGCTTCCCGAATTGACCGACCAGACCCCGGCCAAAGGGTGGAGCGACAAGATCGAGCGTCGTGTCATGGGAAGCGAGATCGTTCTGCATGCTGAACTTGGGGCACTGACCCTGACAGCGGATGCACTGCGTGGGCTGACCGTCGGGCACGCGCTGACCCTGCCGCGCAGCCAGATCGGGCAGGTGGCTTTGAAAGCGCCAACGGGTACCGTCGTGGCGCGGGGCCGTTTGGGCCAGTCAGCGGGGCGCAAGGCGCTGCGGATCGAGGCCGCGACGCCAGAGCCATTTCATGAGCGTCAGACTGCGACTGAGGAAACTTTATGACGTCCGGGCCGACGCGTCGCGGTCTAGTCAGCCGCCTTGGCCAGAGCGTCGATCGTCGGGGCCAGAGGGGACAGGTCGTAGCCACCGCGCGCGCCAGATGCGATGATTTCGGACGCGGGCATCCGGCCCGCCTGTCCCAACGCCCAGATATGCGTCGACCGGGTGCCAGAGCGGCAATAGGCGAAGGCTTTGCCCTCTGCCGTTTCGACAGCACTGCGGTGTGCTGCCAACATTTCCGGCGTCAGGCCGCTGTGATCCACCGGGATCCGCACAAAGTCGAGGCCCGCATCCTTGCAGGCGGCAGCGATGGCGGCGCTGGCTTCGTCCCCCGACACTTCCGAGTCGGGACGGTTACAGATCACGAGGGTGAAGCCCTGCTGCGCAAGTTCAGACACGTCGGCGGGCTGGATCTGCGGGCTGACGGCGTAATCTTCGGTGATGTAGCGGATATCCATCGTTATGCTCCCATGGGCCTGCGCGACGTCTTGCCGCCCGGATCGCGCCTGCGCAACCCTCAGCCCAGCAGAAGGCCCACGGCAACCATGATCAAGCCAAGCGAGGACAGCAGCAGCGCGCCAAGGTTCCAAGCCACCAGACCGCGTAGCCGGTCGCGCATCTCCTCATCCGACAGACCTGCACGCTTTGCGCGCATTGCGGTGACGATGCAGTAGATCAGTCCGCACAGGCCCAGCAGAGACAGGATAACTCCGATCCAGATCAGCAATTGCATGGTGCAGCCCCTTGTTTCGCGCGGCTCTCGTGTAGGACGGGCAGGCGCCCCCCGCAACCGCCCTTGCCACCGCCGCGCGGCGGCGTATAGACGAGGCCCCGTTCCCCTTTTGAAAGGCCCCGTCCGATGTCTGACTCCAGCGTGATCGACAGCACCTACAAGGTCACCGCAGACGAGTTGCGCCAGATCATCGAACGCTATGAGCGGTTGGAGCAGGAAAAGAAGGACATCGCCGAAGCGCAGAAGGAAGTCATGGCCGAGGCGAAAGGCCGCGGCTACGACACCAAGGTGCTGCGCAAGGTGATCGCGCTGCGCAAGCGTGACAAGGACGACATTGCCGAGGAAGAGGCGGTGTTGGAGATGTATAAAGAAGCGCTGGGCATGAGCTAAGGCACCCGCGCGCATGCCCCGCTGGACGAGCACCGCGCCGTAGCCTAGATCGGGGTCATGGCCGATCAAATCAGTCAGGTACCCATTCGCGCGCCCCGGCTGGACCGCTGGTCCTTCGGCGCTGCGATCATCGCGGCGCTGGTCTTGTTGCCGGTGGCTACGGTCGTATGGTTGGCCTTCCATCCGTCAGAGCCGATATGGGGCCACCTGATCTCGACCACGCTGCCGCGCTACATGGGCAATTCGGTCGTGCTGATGCTGGCCGTCGGAACGATCTCGGGCGTCGTCGGCACATTATCCGCGTGGCTGGTCGTCATGTACCGCTTTCCGGGCCGCGGCTGGTTGCAGTGGGCGCTGCTGACACCGCTCGCGATCCCGGCTTATGTGGGCGCCTACGCCTTGGTCGATTTCCTTGAATATGCCGGTCCCGTGCAGACGGCCCTGCGCGGTGCGATGGGCTGGGAAAGCGCGCGAGACTACTGGTTCCCCGACATCCGTTCTCGCGGGGGGGCGATCGTCGTGATCTCTGCCGCGCTATTTCCGTATGTTTATCTGCTCGCGCGGGCCGCGTTCCGAGAGCTGTCGGCGCAAAGTTTCGATGTCGCACGCGCGCTCGGCGCAGGTCCGGTCGCGCGGTTCCGGCGCGTGGGGCTGCCTTTGGCGCGCCCGGCCATCGCGGCGGGCATGGCCGTCGTGATGATGGAAACGGTCAACGATTTTGGCACTGTCGAGTATTTCGGCGTGCAGACCCTGACCACCGGCATCTTCACCGTCTGGCTCGAGGGCGGCAACGCGGGCGGCGCCGCACAGATCGCCTGCGTCATTCTCGTTTTGATCCTTGTGCTGGCGACGCTTGAAAAACTGTCGCGCCGCCGCGCACGGTTCTACGCATTAGGCCGGTCGGAACGGCGGCCGGTGGCGGCACCTTTGGGCGGCCTGCGCGGTTGGGTCGCCACCCTGTTCTGCGCGGGGCCGGTGCTGGTCGGCTTCGTGCTGCCGGTCGGCGTGATCACCTCTCATGCGTTGCGGTCTATGGATCGCTGGGCCGATCCGGGCCTGGTACGCGCGGCGTGGCATACGCTGGTGACGGGTGGGGCCGCTGCGGTTCTGACCGTCGCGGCCGCGCTGTTCCTCGTCTACGGCGTCCGTCTGTCCGGCCGGGCGCTACCACGGATGCTGATGCCCGCAACGCTGATCGGCTACGCGGCTCCCGGCGCGGTCCTGGGGCTGGGGCTGCTGATCCCGCTGGCGTGGTTCGACAACCGCGTGGCCGATGCGGTTCTGGCGATCACAGGCAGTGATCCGGGGCTGATCCTGACAGGCTCTGCCGCTGCCATCGTGCTGGCCTATGCGGTGCGATTCTTCGCCATCGCGCAGGGCGCTTGCGACTCGGCGATGGGGCGGGTCTCGCCATCGTTGCCGATGGCCGCACGTGCGCTGGGGCGGACGGCAGGGGGGGCGTTGGGGTCGGTCTACATGCCCATGATGCGCGGATCGGTGGCGACGGCCTTGCTGTTGGTGTTCGTCGACGCAGTGAAGGAGTTGCCCGCGACTCTGCTGCTAAGGCCATTTAATTACAACACCTTAGCAACGCGCGTTTATGAGCAGGCGTCCTTGGAACGGATCGGCGAAGCGGCCCCGGCGGCGCTGATCGTGACAGCAGTCGGCTTAGTTGCCGTCGCCATCCTTGCACGCACGCAATCACGCGGCTAAATCGGTCCCGCGCCCCTATAGCTCAGCTGGTAGAGCAGTGGTTTTGTAAACCGAAGGTCGGGAGTTCGAGTCTCTCTGGGGGCACCACACATTCAGCATTCCGCACACTCATGCCACGTGCTCCATCAGCATGTCGTGAACCCGCTGGGCGGCGGGGGAGAGGTCGTCGTCGGAGCGGCGGACGAGGCCGAAGGTCTTGACCCGCAGGTCGGGGGCGACGTTCAGCGTCTCCAGCCGCCCGGCTAATGCCGTATCGCGAACGAAGAATTCTGCGACGTCCGAGGCCAGTGGTGCGATGGCGTCGGATGTGTGGATGAGCCCTAGCGTGAACAGGGTCGAGCTGGTGCCGATCACGTGTTCGGGCAGGCGGTAGCCGCGGGATACAAGATAGGTTTCTGTCGTCTGGCGCAGAAGTCCGCCGGGCGGTTGCATGACCCAGTCGAAGGACATGCACTCCTCCAGCGTGGTCTTTGGCTTCTGCGCAAGCGGGTGGCCTTGGCGCACCACAAGGCTGATCGGTTCTTCACGAACCGGATTGAACAGGAACGGGCGTCCGTCGGTGCCGTCCGGCACGCGCCCGATGAAGAAATCGAGTTCACGTGATAGAAGATCGACGGCCAGCTTGGTCGAGGTGTCCACGTGGACGGCAAGTTCGATCTGCGGGAAATCGCGTCGCAGCAGGTGGATGACCGGCAGAAGCCATTTTAGCGACGGGCCCGTGACCGAGCCGACTCGGACAAGGCCGGTTTCGCCATGCATCGATTGCAACAGGCGGCTTTGTGTGAGGTCCAGATCGGCCAGAAGGCGAATCGCACCGTTGGCCAGGACCTCCCCTGCTTCGGTCAGTCGTACGCCGCGCGGGTGGCGATTGAACAGGGTCGCGCCGGTCGCGCTTTCCAACTGAGACAGCAGACGGGAGGCCGCCGGTTGGGTCATGCCCACCATTTCAGCGGCGGCAAGGATCTGTTCGGTTTCTTTCAGGCAGGCGATCAACTGAAGATGGGTCAGCTTCACACCTTTTCGGATCAGGTGCCCGGTCAGGCGGTCGGTGCGTGCGTCGGTGCGGCTCATCGCGTGGGCTCCTCATGTCGTTCGGCTAAGCGGTCTCTACACTTCATCGTTTGGATATGATCATTCTGGTATGTCCAAGGATGAATAAGGCATTTGCAGGCATAGGCCAGTGGCGCAATAGTGTTGCCGGTCGAACCGGGAATCGCGGTTCGCCAAAATGTCTGACGGGGCGCCAACGCCTCGCACTGTCTGGGAGGACACCATGACACTGACCCGCCGCGCCCTTGGCGCCACCGCTCTTGCGACTCTGATCGCCTTCCCTGTCTACGCGCAGGAAAACGGCACGATCGGCATCGCGATGCCCACGAAATCCTCTGCCCGCTGGATCGCTGACGGCGACAACATGGTGAAGCAGTTCGAAGAGGCCGGATACGCAACCGATCTGCAATACGCCGAGGATGACATCCCGAACCAGTTGGCGCAGATCGAGAACATGATCACCAAGGGCGTCGACGCACTGGTGATCGCCGCCATCGACGGCACCACCCTGACCAATGCGTTGGCCAACGCCGCCGCGATGGACATTCCGGTCGTCGCATACGACCGCCTGATCCGCGGGTCCGGCGATGTGAGCTATTACGCCACCTTCGACAATTTCCAGGTGGGCGTGCAGCAGGCCGAAACGCTGGTGTCGGGTCTTGAAGAGCGATTCCCCGATGCGGAAACGTGGAACGTGGAACTGTTCGGCGGCTCGCCCGACGACAACAACGCCTACTTCTTCTACGATGGTGCGATGTCGGTTCTGCAACCGCTGATCGACGACGGTTCCGTCACCATCGTGTCCGGCCAGATGGGCATGGACACCGTGGGCACCCTGCGGTGGGATGGCTCCGTCGCGCAGGCACGCATGGATAACCTGCTGTCGGCCAATTACACGGACGAGCGCGTTCACGGCGTTCTGTCGCCCTACGACGGTTTGTCGATCGGTATTTTGTCGTCGCTGAAGGGCGTCGGCTATGGCTCTGGCGACATGGAAATGCCCATCGTCACCGGTCAGGACGCCGAAGTTCAGTCTGTGAAGTCGATCCGCAACGGCGAGCAGTATTCGACGATCTTCAAGGACACGCGCGAACTGGCCGGCGTCACAGTCGGCATGGTCGAAGCGCTGTTGCAGGGCGGTGAGCCTGAGATCAACGACACCGAGACCTACGACAACGGCGTGAAGGTCGTGCCGTCCTACCTGCTGGAGCCTGTGAAGGTGACGGAAGGCGATATCGAGTCGGTTCTGATCGAAAGCGGCTACTACGACGCTTCCGAACTGGAGTGATTCTCCCAGCGGGTTCGGCTTTGCACCGGACCCGACCTGCCCCCGACATGCCTGTCGGGGGCCTTTCCACACATGGAGGGGACGATGGCGACCATTCTGGAAATGCGCGGCATCACCAAGGAATTCCCCGGCGTGAAGGCGCTGGACGATGTGAATCTGGCCGTCGAAGAGGGCGAGATTCACGCGCTGGTGGGCGAGAACGGTGCGGGCAAGTCGACGCTGATGAAAGTGCTGTCGGGCGTGTATCCCCATGGCAGCTATACCGGCGACATCGTCTACGACGGCGACGTGCAGGCCTTTGGTTCAATCCGCGACAGCGAAAGCCGGGGCATAATCATCATTCACCAAGAACTCGCACTGATCCCGCTATTGTCGGTGGCAGAGAACATCTTTCTGGGCAACGAGCGCGCCAGGGGTGGCGTTATCGACTGGCGCGAGACGGAAACGCGCGCCGCCGATCTGCTGGCGCGCGTGGGCTTGCGCGAAAGCCCCAAGTCCATCGTGGCCGATCTGGGCATGGGCAAACAGCAGTTGATCGAAATTGCCAAGGCGCTGTCGAAGGACGTGCGCTTGTTGATCCTTGACGAGCCGACGTCATCGCTGAACGAACAGGACAGCGAGAAGCTGCTGGATCTGTTGGTAGAGTTCCGCAAGCAGGGCGTGACCTCGATCCTGATCAGCCACAAGCTGAACGAAATTTCCCGCGTGGCCGATACCATCACCGTGCTGCGCGACGGGTCTGCCGTGGCGCGTCTGGATTGCAAGGACGGCATCAGTGAAGACGATATCATCCGCGATATGGTGGGCCGGTCGCTGGATGATCGCTATCCGCCGCGCGATCCGAAGATTCAGGACGAAATCGCGATGGAAGTGTCGAACTGGACGGTTCACCATCCTATCGACTCGGATCGTGTCGTGGTGAAGGACGTGTCCTTCCATGTGAAGCGCGGCGAAGTCTTGGGCATCGCAGGTCTGATGGGGGCAGGGCGCACTGAACTGGCGATGAGCCTGTTCGGCCGCTCCTACGGGCGCGACATCACCGGCACCGCCAAGATCAACGGGCAGGTGGCTGACCTGTCGTCGGTGCGTTCGGCGATCAACGCGGGGCTGGCCTACGCGACCGAGGACCGGAAGACCTACGGTCTGGTGCTGGACGACACGATCCGGCGCAACGTGCCCTTGGCAAAGCTGGAATCCATCTCTGACGGCGCGGTCGTGAACGCTGGCCGCGAGGCCGAGGTGGCAGAGCGCTTCCGCAAGCGGCTGAACATCAAGTCGAGTTCTATCGAGCAGGAGACGGTGAACCTGTCTGGCGGCAACCAGCAGAAGGTCGTTCTGTCGAAATGGTTGTTCGCCGATCCCGATATCCTGATCCTGGACGAGCCGTGTCGCGGCATCGACGTGGGCGCGAAGTTCGAAATCTACACCGTCATTCGTGACCTCGCCGCCAGCGGCAAGGCCATCATCGTCATCTCGTCCGAGATGCCTGAACTCTTGGGCATTTCCGACCGCCTTTACGTCATGAACGAGGGCCGCTTCGTCGGTGAGATGCAGACCGCAGAGGCCAGTCAGGAAAAGATCATGGCCCGCATCATCAAGTCCGGGGAGGACGTGCTATGAGCGATATTCTCGACACAACAGCCAGCGAACCGGCAGGCGAACAGGCGCGCGCAAGCTGGCGGTTCCTGAAGACGCACCTGCGCGAATACGGCATCCTGTTCGCTCTGATCGCGATCATGGCGTTCTTCCAGATCGCCACCGGGGGCATTTTGCTGAAACCGGTGAACCTGACGAACCTTGTTCTGCAGAACAGCTACATCGTCATCATGGCCATCGGCATGCTGCTGGTCATCGTGGCGGGCCATATCGACCTGAGTGTCGGCTCGGTTCTTGGCTTCGTTGGCGCGCTTGCGGCTGTGATGATTGTCAACTGGGACATGCATTATCTGATCGCGGGTATTCTATGTCTGGGCGTCGGCGCTTTGATCGGCGCGGCGCAGGGCTTCTGGATCGCCTATTTCCGCATTCCGTCATTTATCGTGACGCTGGCAGGGATGCTGGTGTTCAAGGGCCTGACGCTGTGGCTGCTGGCGGGCCAGTCCGTCGGCCCGTTCCCGGCGCAGTTCCAGCTGATCTCCTCCGGCTTCCTGCCGGATCTGCTGAACATGGACGGCTTCAACCTGATGTCCTTCATCATCGGTCTGGCTGTTGCGACAGGCCTGACGCTGTTGGCGATCCGCAACCGCGCATCGCAAGCAAAGACGGGTGCACCGGCAGAGCCGTTCGCCTTCTTCGCCGCCAAGACTGCGATCATCTTCATCGGGATCACGTGGATGAGCTGGTTGATGGCCGATTTCCGGGGCCTGCCCAACGTCTTCATCGTCATGGCGCTGCTGATCGCGATCTACTCTTTCGTCACCAGCCGCATGACCGTGGGTCGCAGGCTTTACGCCATTGGCGGCAACGAGAAGGCGGCGACGCTGTCGGGCATCAACTCCAAGCGGTTGGTCTTTTTGACATTCGCGAACATGGGGATGCTCGCGGCCTTGGCTGGGCTGGTCTTCGCCGCGCGCCTGAACACCGCGACACCCAAGTCGGGTGCGGGGTTCGAGTTGGACGTGATCGCTGCCGTCTTCATCGGCGGAGCGTCCATGGCCGGTGGCGTGGGCACGGTGGTTGGGGCCGTGATCGGCGCCTTCATCATGGGTGTGATGAATAACGGCATGTCGATCCTGGGCATCGGGATCGACTACCAACAGGTCATCAAGGGGCTGGTCCTGCTTGCCGCTGTGATCTTCGACGTCATGAACAAGAAGAAGGGCTAACCCGTGCTGCTATCGCAATACCTGAACGACGCGGGCCGCCCGCAAGTTGCCGTGCGGGACGAAGGAGAGGCGCGTGCCGTCCAGTCCGAGGCCACGCTGTACCAGATCGCACTGGACGCCATCGCAGCGGGGGCTTCGCTGCGGGACCACGTCAATGCGCTTGGCACCGGCGACGTGGTCGACCTGGAGCAGATGGTGGCCGAAGGCCGGATGCTGCCACCGCTGACCCATGACGATCCGGCGCATTTGCATCTGACCGGAACGGGGCTGACGCACCTGGGATCGGCCTCTACCCGGTCTTCGATGCACGCCAAGGCGGCGCAGGACGAGACGGACTCGATGAAGATGTTCCGCATGGGCGTCGAAGGCGGCAAGCCGGATGGGAACACCGCTGGCGTCCAGCCAGAGTGGTTCTACAAGGGCACCGGCGCGGCACTGGTCGCCCCCGGCCAGCCCCTGCAAAGCCCGGCCTTCGCGCTGGATGGCGGCGAAGAGCCCGAGCTTGCGGGCCTTTACGTGATTGCACCCGACGGCACGCCCGTTCGGATCGGCTTCGCGCTGGCCAACGAATTTTCGGACCACGTGACCGAGCGGCAGAACTACCTGTTCCTCGCCCATTCCAAGCTGCGCCCCTGTTCCGTTGGGCCGGAGATGCTGGTCGGCGATCTGCCGGACAGCGTGGAAGGCATCAGCCGGATCATGCGCGGGGACAATGTGATTTTCGAAAAGCCTTTCCTTTCGGGAGAGGCGAACATGTCCCACACGATCCGCAATCTGGAACATCACCACTTCAAGTACGACCTGTTCCGGCAACCGGGTGACGTGCACGTCCATATGTTCGGCACGGCCACCCTGTCCTTCGCCGATGGTGTGAAGCCGCAAGATGGCGACGTGTTTGAGATCGAGGCACCTGCCTTCGGTCTGCCGCTGCGCAACGCGCTCTCCCAGGCAACTCAGGACGTTGAAACCCTGACAGATGTACGGGTGATCTGATGGCTTTCAAACCCACCGAATGGCCCCGCAAGCTGCGCTCGCAAGAGTGGTACGGCGGCACCAGCCGCGACAACATCTACCACCGGGGCTGGCTGAAGAACCAAGGCTATCCGCACGACCTGTTCGACGGGCGGCCGGTGATCGGCATCCTTAACACCTGGTCGGACCTGACCCCCTGCAACGGCCACCTGCGTGAGCTGGCCGAGAAGGTGAAGGCGGGCATCTGGGAGGCCGGGGGCTTCCCGCTGGAAGTGCCGGTGTTCAGCGCGTCAGAAAACACCTTCCGCCCCACGGCCATGATGTACCGCAACCTTGCGGCCATGGCGGTCGAGGAAACCATGCGTGCCCAGCCCATCGACGGCGCGGTGCTGCTGGTGGGGTGCGACAAGACCACGCCGTCACTGCTGATGGGGGCGGCATCCACGGATATCCCGTCCATCGTCGTCACCGGCGGGCCGATGCTGAACGGCTGGTTCCGGGGAGAGCGCGTCGGCTCCGGCACTGCGCTGTGGCAGATGTCCGAAGACATCAAGGCCGGGAAGATGACTCAAGACGAGTTCCTGGAGGCAGAGCAGGCGATGAGCCGCTCTTCCGGCACCTGCAACACGATGGGCACCGCCAGCACCATGGCATCGATGGCAGAGGCTTTGGGCATGGCCCTCTCCGGCAATGCCGCGATCCCGGCGGTGGATGCGCGACGGCGGGTGATGGCGCAGCTGTCGGGGCGGCGCATCGTGCAGATGGTCAAGGACGATTTGAAGCCGTCTGACGTGATGACCAAGGACGCCTTCGAAAATGCGATCCGCTGCAACGGCGCGATCGGCGGCTCGACCAACGCTGTCGTGCATCTTCTGGCGATGGCCGGGCGTTGTGGTGTCGACCTTGGGCTGGACGACTGGGACCGTCTGGGCCGCGACGTGCCGACGATCGTGAATCTCATGCCCTCGGGCAAGTATCTGATGGAAGAATTCTTCTATGCCGGGGGCTTGCCGGTCGTTCTTAAACGTCTGGGTGAAGCTGGCAAGCTGCACAAGGACGCGCTGACCGTGTCGGGCAGCGGCATATGGGACGAGGTGAAAGACGCCCGGAACTGGAACGAAGACGTGATCCTGCCGGTGGAAAAGGCGCTGACGGCCTCTGGCGGCATCGCCGTTCTACGCGGCAATCTCGCCCCGGACGGCGCCGTGCTGAAGCCGTCCGCGGCCAGCCCGCATCTGATGAAGCACAAGGGCCGCGCGGTCGTGTTTGAGGACATCGACGACTACAAGGCCAAGATCGCCGACGACGATCTGGATATCGACGAGACCTGCGTGATGGTCCTGAAGAACTGCGGCCCGAAGGGCTATCCCGGCATGTCAGAGGTCGGCAACATGGGCCTGCCACCAAAGGTGCTGAAGAAAGGCATCACGGATATGGTTCGCGTGTCGGATGCCCGCATGTCGGGCACCGCCTACGGCACGGTCGTGCTGCACACCGCGCCAGAGGCTGCCATGGGCGGACCGCTGGCGGTGGTCAGAAACGGCGACATGATCGAGCTGGATGTGGAGGCACGGCGCCTGCACCTCGACATCTCGGATGAGGAACTGGCACAGCGTCTGGCCGATTGGACCCCGCGCACCGACGGACCGGCCAGCGGCTATGAAAAGCTGTTTCACGACCACGTGCAGGGTGCGGATACGGGTGCAGACTTCGACTTCCTGAAGGGCTGCCGTGGCAATGCCGTGCCGAAGGACAGCCACTGATGACCGACACGAGCATCCCCATCGCCCTTGTCGGCATCGGTAAGATTGCGCGCGACCAGCATATCCCGGCGATCGCGGGCCACCCGCAATTCACCTTGGCGGCGACCGTTTCCAGCTCTGGTGGGGTCGATGGCGTCGAGAACCACGCGACGATCCACGACTTGCTGGCAGCGCGGCCCGACATCACCGTCGTGTCCCTGTGCATGCCACCCGTTCCGCGCTTTGCTGCGGCAAGTGCGGCCATCGCAGCGGGGCGGCACGTTATGCTGGAAAAGCCACCGGGGGCGTCGGTCGCCGAAGTCCTGACGCTGGAGAAGCTGGCGCGCGACGCCGGTGTGACCCTCTTCGCCACATGGCACTCGCGCCACGCGCTCGGGGCCGCGCCCGCGCGCGAGTGGCTGGCGGACAAGCACGTCACACGCATCCGCGTCGACTGGAAGGAAGACGTGCGCAAGTGGCATCCCGGGCAGGACTGGATCTGGGAGCCGGGCGGCATGGGCGTCTTCGATCCGGGCATCAATGCGCTGTCGCTGTTGACCGCCATCAGTCCGGTGCGCCTGCATCTGACCGAAGCGGAGTTGAGCTTTCCCGAAAACCGCGCGACCCCCATCGCCGCCGAGCTCTTGTTCAGCAATGGAACTGATTTGAACGCCACGGCTGGGTTCGATTGGCGGCAGCAGGGTGACGATATTTGGCAGATCGAGATTGACACAGATCAGGGCCAACTGCGCCTGACCGAAGGCGGAGCGCGGTTGTTCATTGATGATGTGGAACGCGAACTGGATGGGCTGGGCGAATACCCGGACATCTACCGCCACATGGGCGATTTGCTGCAAAACAATGCATCCGATGTGGACGTCACGCCGTTGGTCCACGTCTCTGACGCTTACATGCTGGGCCGTCACCTGACGGTCGAGCCCTTTCACGACTGACCTAGAAGGACATACCATGACCGATCTGACCGGACGCCACCTGATAAACGGAGCCTGGACAGAGGGCGGAAACACCTTCCAGTCCGACCCTGTTTCCGGTGACGCGATGACCGTCTGCAATGGCGGAAAGGCCGAAATCGACGCCGCGATGCAAGCCGCCGAAGAGGCATTTGCCGTCTATGGCTGGACCAGCCGCGAAGACCGCGCGCTGTTCCTTGAGGCCATCGCCGAGGAAATAGAGGCGCGTGTCGATGCCATCACCGAAGTGGGTATGGCCGAAACGGGCCTGCCCGAGCCGCGTCTGCGCAGCATCGAGCTGCCACGCACCGCGAACCAGATCCGCCTGTTCGCCAAGCACATCCGCGCGGGCAACTACCTTGACCGCCGACACGATGAGGCTCTGCCGGATCGCGCACCGATGCCACGCCCTGATCTGCGCATGATGCAGCGCCCGCTGGGACCTGTGGGTATCTTCGGCGCGTCGAACTTCCCGCTGGCGTTCTCGACCGCCGGGGGCGACACCGCCGCCGCGTTGGCGGCTGGTTGCCCGGTCGTTTACAAGGGCCACCCCGGCCACCCCGGTTGTGGGGAACTGGTCGCCCAAGCGATCCACGCCGCCGTCGAAAAAACCGGCATGCCCAAGGGTGTGTTCGGCTTCGTACAGTCGAACTCGACCGATGCGGGCGAAGCTCTGGTAACGCATCCGCTGACCCGCGCCGTGGGCTTCACAGGCTCTTTCCGGGGCGGCAAGGCCCTATTCGATCGGGCGATGGGCCGGGATGAGCCGATCCCCTTCTTCGGAGAGTTGGGTGCGATCAACCCGGTTTTCGTCCTGCCCGCAGCTCAATCCGCGCGCGGCGGCGATCTGGGCACCGCTTGGGCCGGCTCGCTGACCATGGGCGTCGGCCAATTCTGCACCAATCCCGGCGTCGTGGTTCTGCAAGACGGCGAGGGGGCGGACGCTTTCGTGGATGCAGCCAAGGCTGGGCTGGAGGGCGTCGGTGCACAGCCGATGCTGACGGGCGGCACCGCAGAAGGCTATCGTAAGGGCGTGTCTGCCGTTGGTGGGATAGACGCTGTGAAAGAGCATCTGCGCAAAGAGTGCGATGGACGCCAAGGCGCGCCCGCGTTCTTCGAGGTGTCCGGCAAGGACTGGCTGGACAACCCCGATCTGGCGCAAGAGGTCTTCGGCCCCGCGGGTATCGTGGTCCGAGCCTCCGACGCCGATGAAGTCCACGCCATCGCGAAAGGTCTGCACGGCCAGCTGACGGCGACGCTACAGATGGACGATGGCGATACCGAAGCTGCGAAACCGCTGGTTCCGGTGCTGGAACGCAAGGCGGGCCGCGTACTGGTCAACGGCTTCCCCACTGGGGTCGAGGTGGCAGACGCGATGGTTCACGGCGGCCCGTTCCCGGCATCGACCAACTTCGGTGCGACCAGCGTGGGCACCCTGGCGATCCGCCGCTTCCTGCGTCCGGTGTGCTACCAGAACATGCCCGAAGCGCTGCTGCCCGCCGACCTGCGTAGCTAAAGCAGTGGCCATCGAAACCCATGACACGACGCGCTGCCTTCTGGGCGAAGGCGCGTTGTGGCACCCGGAACGCGAACAGTTCCTGTGGTGCGATATCCTCTCGCGGCGCGTTCTATGCCGCGAGGGGGACGTGTTGAGGGACTGGAGCTTTGACCGCTTCGTGTCCTGCATCGCGTGGGTAGACAGGTCGCGGGTGGTGGTGGCGACGCAATCCGATCTGACACTGCTCGATCTGGACGCGAATACCCGCGAGACCTTGATCCCGCTAGAGGCCGATGACCCGACAACTCGTTCCAACGATGGGCGCGCCGATCCCTACGGCGGGTTCTGGATCGGCACCATGGGGATCGACAAGGCACAGGGGGCGGGGGCGATCTATCGCTATGTCGATGGCGAACTGACTTGCCTGCGCCCCAACATCACGATCCCAAACGCCATATGCTTCGCGCCCGGTGGCGATCTGGCCTACTTCGCCGATACGGTGGAAGGCCGCATCTATCGATGGCCGCTGGACGGATCGGGCTGGCCGGTGGGCGAGCCGGAGGTGTTCGTCGATGTAAGCGCCATGGGCCTCGCGCCCGACGGAGCGGTCTGCGACTCCGAAGGACGCGTGTGGGTGGCCAAATGGGGCTCTTCACGAGTGTCGGTCTACAGCGCCGATGGCGCGTTGGATAAAGAAGTCGCATTCCCGGCGACGCAACTGACCTGCCCGGCCTTCGGCGGCTCGGATCTGACGACGTTGTTCTGCACGTCCGCTACGGTTCACCTGCCCGAAGCAGAGGTCACGGCGAACACGTCGCACGGTCTGACGTTCCGGCTTGATGACGCGGGCAAGGGCTTGGCCGAGCATCGCGTGCGGATTGGGTAAGGCGGCCTAGTCCCGCACACCCGAAAACTTTGCCGCCCATTCGTCGCGTTGATCGTCGGTGATCTTGGCAAACAGGTTGTCCGGCACGTCGAATTCGTGTCCGGCAGGCAGGGCGGCGGACACATCCGTCGCCGACTTGGGCCATGCGGCATCGGTTCGCATCGCTTTCAAGATCGCGTCCGCTGCATCGGGAATGAAGGGGGCGGACAGGATGCCGTAAAGGCGGACCAGGTTCAGCGAAAAGCGGATGATCGCGGCGGCGCGCGCCTCGTCTTCCTTGATGACGGACCACGGCGCGGCGGCCTGCAGGTATTCGTTGCCCACGACCCAGATTGCGCGCAATTCTGCGGCGGCCTTGCGGATCTCGATCGCGTCCATATGCGCGGCGTAGGCTTCGATCCGGGCATCCAGATCGGCCAAAGCGGCGGCTTCGGCCTCACCATACGCGCCGCCCTCCGGCACCGCCTCGCCGAACTTCGAGCGGCAAAACTTGGTGACGCGGGATACGAAGTTGCCCAGCACATCCGCCAGATCGCGGTTCGATGCGGCCTGGAACGTTTCCCACGTGAACTCGGAGTCGCCATTCTCGGGGGCGTTGCGCAGCAAATACCAGCGCCAATAGTCGGCGGGCAGCAGCGACAGAGCCTGATCCATGAAGACGCCGCGGCCCTGAGAGGTAGAGAACTGGCCGCCATCGTAGTTCAGGTAGTTGAACGACTTGATATAATCGACAAGCTTCCAATCCTCGCCCGTCGCATTTGCGCCCATGATCGTGACGGGGAACGACAGGGTGTGGAAGGGCACGTTGTCCTTGCCCATGAACTGCACGTAACGCACATCGTCAGCGCCATGCTCGGTGCGCCACCAGCGCTGCCAGTCCGCATCGGGGCGGCCTTGCGCGTCGGTCCATTCCTTGGCCGAGGCGATGTATTCGATGGGCGCGTCGAACCAGACGTAGAAGACCTTGCCCTCCATGCCCGGCCAATCCGCGTCGCCCTTCTTGACCGGCACGCCCCAGTTCAAATCGCGGGTGATGCCTCGATCCTGCAGGCCGTCGCCGTCGTCCAGCCACTTCTTCGCGATGGAGGTCGTGAGGATCGGCCAGTCGGTCTTGGCGTCGATCCAGTCGCGCAGGGCGTCGCGCATCTTGGATTGCGTGAGATACAGGTGCTTGGTTTCGCGCTCTTGCAGGTCGGTCGCGCCCGAAACGGCAGAGCGCGGGTCGATCAGGTCGGTCGGGTCCAGCTGCTTGGTGCAGTTTTCGCATTGATCGCCGCGCGCGCGGTCGTAGCCGCAGTTGGGGCAGGTGCCCTCGATATATCGGTCGGGCAGGAAGCGGCCGTCGGCTGGCGAATAGACTTGGGTTTCAGAGCGTTCCTCGATCAGGCCAGCCTCGGCCAGACGGCCCGCGAAATGCTGTGTCAGGGCGTGGTTCTGGGGGGACGACGATCGGCCGAACTGGTCGAATGACAAGCGGAAGCCGTCGGAGAGGTCTTTCTGCACTTGCCACATCTCCGCGCAGTAATCAGCCACGGGCTTGCCAGCCTTGGCCGCGGCCAGCTCGGCAGGCGTTCCGTGCTCGTCGGTGGCGCAAAGGAACAGAACTTCGGACCCGCGCGCGCGTTGGTAGCGGGCGTAAAGATCGGCGGGCAATTGAGAGCCGATAAGGTTGCCCAGATGCTTGATGCCGTTGATGTAGGGGATAGCAGAGGTGATGAGAACGCGGGACATGGGGGCAGCCTTCGATGCGAGTTGTCGCGTCCTTATCGCGCGGGCTGCGCGATTTCCAGCGCGAGTCCGCGCTCTTCATCGTTCTGAAAATACCGCGGGGGAGCCGCGCAGCGGCGGGGGCAGAGCCCCCATGCTTTACGCTGCGACTACCGCGCGCCCCGTCGCGTCGATGTCCCACGCCTTCTGCGGCAGGGTGCGGGCGCGCAAACGCTCTACCCGCCAGGCCATGCGCCCGGCGGTGCAGGCGGGCGACAGCGACCAGCGGCTCTCGATCCCCGGTGCCGCACCCTCTGGCGTCATCAGCAGGGCCACGGGCGGGGTTCCGTTGGCCGCCCCTGCCTCTGCCGTCAGATGCAGGCGGCGGACAGAGACCATGCCGGGCGGGCCGGGCAGATCGGCCACCACCAGCGGCACGATGCCGGTGCGCAGCGTTTCCTCCAGCGACCACAGCACGTCATCCGCCCGGTCCGGCGTGACATACGTGATCCGCGCGGGGTCCAGCCAGCGCGACAGGCCCGGCGGGTTGGGGCGCACGCGGCACCACGCGGGCGCGACCCAGAACACCGGCCCGGTGCAGGCTGCGGCGGCCAGAAGAGCGAAGTAGCGGCGCGACGGTCCCGTCACCTCATGCGCGCGGGCGACGGCCAGATCGACGCCTTCCGCCGGGGTCAGCGGCGGCTGGCCTGCACGCGGTGCGCTGTTGGCGATGATATGCGGGGCAGTGGCGACCATGCCCCGAAACTAGCGTGTTCACTTTATGTTCTCAAGTCCGGTCTTCCCGTTCTACACGCATCCCCTTAACCAGATACTAACGGATAAGGAGTATCGTGATGAAGCGGACCGAATTGGGGCGCAGCGGGATAGAGGTATCGGCGTGGTGCCTGGGCACGATGACATGGGGGCGGCAGACGGACGCGGCGGCTGCGCATACCCAGATCGACACCGCGCTGGACCATGGAATCGACTTCATGGATGCGGCAGAAATGTATCCGGTGAACCCGGTAATGGCCGAAACGGTGGGCGATACCGAAGCGATCATCGGCGACTGGATCGAACGCACGGGGCGGCGGGGCGATATCGTGCTGGCCACGAAGTGCACCGGCCCGTCCGAACTGGTCCGCGATGGCGCGCCGATCACGCCGAAGACGCTGCGCGCCGCGCTCGATGGCTCTCTACAACGGCTGAAGACCGATCACGTAGACCTGTATCAATTGCATTGGCCCAATCGCGGCTCTTACCATTTCCGCAAGATCTGGGGATACGATCCGACCGCGCAGGACACCTCAGAAGTAAAAGACAACATCGCCGCCGTGTCCGAGACGCTGGGCGAGCTGGTGTCCGAAGGCAAGATCCGCGCGTTCGGCCTGTCGAACGACACCGCATGGGGCGTCTCCCAATGGCAGGCGGCGCGTGGGCCGCGCGTCGACGCGATCCAGAACGAATACTCGCTACTGTGCCGCTATTTCGACGCCGACCTTGCCGAGACGTGCCACCACGAGGGGGTCACGCTGTTGGCCTATTCGCCGCTGGCCTGCGGCTTGCTGACGGGTAAATACGCGGATGGGCGTGTGCCCGAAGGCTCTCGACGTTCGATCAACGATAATCTGAACGGGCGGATGTCGGCTGGGACTGAGGCGGCGACGCAGGCCTACCTGGACATCGCCGCGCGCCACGGGATCGACCCGGTGCACATGGCGATCGCATGGACGGCGCAGCGGCCCGTCCGCACGATCCCGATTTTCGGGGCAACGACGCAAGGCCAATTGGCGCAAATTCTTGGAGGCGTGGACGTGTCGCTCAGCCAAGCGGTGCTCGACGAAATCGAAGCCGCGCACCGCACCCATTCGATGCCGTTCTGATGCGCCTGCGCCTCCTTGTCGCCGCCTTGACCCTTACCGCATGTTCGACAGAGTCGCCGCTGATCCCTGCGCCGAGCTTTCGCGACACTGACGTGCCCATTGCCTCGAAAGCGGTCTTCGATCCGGCGCGCTTCGCGGGGCGCTGGTATGAGATCGCCTCCTATCCGACCCCGTTTCAATCGGGCTGCACCGATACGCAGGCGGTCTATACGCCCACAGGTGACGCGCTGGCCGTCCGCAACACCTGCATCCGGGACGGCAAGCTGTCGGCCATCGAAGGCAGCGCTCAGGTGACGGGTCCGGGGCGGCTGACCGTGCGACTGAATGGCGTTCCGCTGGCCGCGCCATACTGGGTCCTGTGGGTGGATGAGGGGTATCGAACGGCTGTCGTGGGCGTGCCGTCGGGCCGCGCGGGGTGGATCCTGAACCGCGACCCCTCTATCTTGGCGGACCGGTTGGCCGCCGCGCGCGAGGTGCTGGCGTTCAACGGCTACGACCTGTCGCGCCTGCAGGCGACACCGCAATCAAACCGATGAGACTGGCGGTTCTGGGCTTGCCCGATTGGGCCGCGCGGGCTGCCGTGATGGGCGCGGATGTGCGCTATTGCGGGCCTGATCCCAAGCCGATGTTACGCCGGGCGGCCAAGGTCCTGCCGGGGCTATATGACCGCACGCCGCCCGCGGGTGACCTGACGATGTGCGGCACGCCCGATCTTGCGGTCGACGGCGCCGACCTGATCCTGACGGCTCCGACGAGCGGGATATCTGCCACAGTGCCTGTGGTGCATATCGGCGGTGGCCCTGAGGGTGCGACAGTCGCACATTCCGGAACGCCTGCATGGCTGGTGCCGGAGGTGGTCCTGACGGGACCGGGCGCCGCACGTATCGCGCCGTTGCTGGTGGGGATCGGGGTCGCCGCCGTCGACGCGCTGACCCCGCTGCCGACCGACACGATGCTCGACGGACCCGAACGGGAAGCTGCCATCGTCGGCAGCCTGCGCGCCCTGCGCGAGGCGAACGTCGGGCCAGGGCGCAATCTTGCGCAGACCGAGGCACTGTGGCCCTGGCCCGATCCCGACTGGTCGCAGCCCGTCGAGACCGCCGACCGCGTGGTTCCGCTCGATTGGCTGGACTACAACGGCCACATGACCGAGGCGCGCTATTTGCACGCCTTCGGCAACGCGACGGACCGGCTTATGCACATGCTGGGATGTACACCGGATTACATCGCCGCCGGGCACTCGTTCTTCACGGCCGAGACGCACATCCGCCATATCGGAGAGGCCAACGCAGGCGACAGGATCCGCATTCACAGCCAAGCCCTGATGGTTGATGGGGCGAAGATGCGGTTCTTCCACATGATGCGGGTCGCAGATCGGATCGTGGCCACGTCCGAGCATTTCATGCTGCATGTCTCATTGAAGACGCGCCGTTCGGTGCCGCCGCTTCCGCCGCTGGATGGCGGAATGGCGCGGTTCGGGGCTGCAGAGTTGACTTGGCCGGACGGTGCGGGTCGCGCGGTCGGACAGCCGAGGTGATCGGTTGGGTTGGGGCCACACTGGTCGCCTCGGTCGCGCAGACATTCCGGTTCCTTGTGCAACGCCACTTGAAGCGCACCAGCCTGTCGACGGCGGGAGCGACGTTCTCGCGGTTCTTGTTCTCTGCGCCGTTGGTCGCGGCTCTTCTGGCGGCATACCTCTGGGCGGGTGGGCTATCGTTGCCGACACCGAACGGCGCGTTCTGGCGCTTCGTGTTGCCCGGCGGGCTTAGCCAGATACTGGCTACAGCCTGCGTTATCACCCTGTTCGGATTGCGGAATTTCGCGGTCGGTATCACGCTTATGAAGACCGAGGTGATCCTGACCGGCGCGGTCGGATTTGTGTTGCTGGGTGAAGCCGTAACACTGAGCGCGGCGCTTGCTATCGCGGTTGGGGTCATTGCGGTGATTGTCCTGTCAGGCGGCGCGGGGGCTTGGGACGGCCGCGCTGTCGCCTTGGGACTGGGCTCCGGCGCGCTCTTCGCGGTGTCGGCGGTTTGCTACCGCGGGGCCGCCTTGTCGCTTGGCGATGCGCCGGTGTTGGCGCGGTCTATGGCGACACTGGCCGTGGCGACGACATGGCAGTCATTGATATTGGGCGCTTGGATCGCCTGGGCGGAGCCCGGCCAGTTGCGCGCGGTCGTGCAGGCTTGGCGGATCGCGGTATTGGCGGGCGTGTTTTCGATGATCGGAAGCTTGGGCTGGTTCACGGCCTTCGCTTTGCAGAACGCGGCCTACGTCAAGGCTTTGGGGCAGGTCGAGGTCGTCTTTTCGATTCTTGCGAGCACGTTGTTTCTAGGAGAGCGCATCAGTCGACGCGAGGGTGTCGGCATCGCGTTGCTAGGTGTCTCGATCGCTGCTCTTATCCTGTCGGTATAGCGTCGTCGATCACGCGCCACGCCTGATCGTTGCGGAAGAATGGCACGCGGTCGGGTGCGTCTGTGCGCGGCAGATGCGCCTCTACTTCTCCCAAAACGACGGAGGTGATGAAGGGGAGGTCCAGCGCGCGCGCTTGTGTAAGCGTGACCCATTGCAGATGGCTCAGTTCGTCACAGGCGTTGGTGAAGTCGTCGGGGTCCGTGACCAGCCGCGCTGCGTCCATGATGAAGAAGCGCGCGTCGAACCGGCGCGGGCGGCCCGGCGGCGTAACGGCACGAAACACGTAGGACAGGACGCTTGCATCGGGACGGTGGCCGGTGGCGGCAAAGCCCTTCCAGTCAGGAGGTGCGTCGGCCCAGTCGCCGGGCGTGCCCGCGATCTGGCCGGTTTCCTCCCACAACTCACGAATGGCGGCGGCGGCGAGTGCTTCGGGAGAGGCCTCCAGCGCGCGGTCCAGTCGCGTGCGGCATGGCTGGGGCAAGGGGCGGCCGAGCGGTATGTCGGCGTCCGCAATGTCCACGGCACCGCCGGGAAACACGAACTTGGATGGCATGAAGGCGGCTGTCTTGCCACGTTGGCCCATCAGCAACCGAGGGGCCGTGTCCGGGTCGCGGACCACGATGATGGTAGCGGCATCCCGAATCGGCGGGTCGTCTAGAACCCGTGCATGCGTTTCGCCCATTGGAACCCTACGATCATGCCCTTGATGCGGGGCAACAGATAAAGCGACAGGCCCACACAGGCCGTACAGAAAACCGTGGCCAACACCATTGGGTCGGGTCGGAAGGTGGTGAAGAACACGTGCATGAACGGCGCCATAAGATGACCCACGATCAGGATCGTCAGATACGCGGGACCATCATCGGCGCGCGCGGGCGACAGATCGGTGCCGCAGACGGCGCATTGCTGGCGCAGCTTGAGATATCCGCGCAGCAGCGGACCAGACCCGCAATGCGGACACTTGCGCCGGTACCCGCGCATGAGGGACTGGCCCACCGCACGATCGGAGGTCTCAATATCGTTGGTGTTGGGGCGATCGTCGAACATGCGGGGGATCCGAACAGTGATCGCCGACAGGTAGCGCGCTCCGGGACCTGTCCGCAAGGTTGCGCCTGACAGGCGCGCGGCATTGTCGCAAGAGATACACAAATCCAATGGGGGATTTGGGCGTCGCTGAATTCGAGATAGGGCATAAGTCCGACCGGGGTCGGGCCCATTTCGAGAAAATACAGTTCAGTGTGAATCTGAAAATTGCCAGATATAGAGGGCTAAACGGCCTGCACAAATATTCAATGAGCCGTTGGAAATTCCGGGTTTTGCGATTTGACCCTGTCTACCCTGCAACGCGTGCCGAAGGTCGCAGCGGGCCGGCGGCCCGCGGCGCCGGGCTTGTGGGCAGAGTGAGCGCGTCCCCTTGTGAGGCCAGTCTAGACAGGTTTCGGCCATCTCGCTTGGCGCGGTAGAGCGCGGCATCAGCCAGCGCTATGGTCGCTTTTATATCCAGTGTGTCGCCGCTGGCAACGCCGATGCTCACGGTCACGTGCTGGACCGTATCGCGAAGTTCATCCACCGCTTCACGCAGTCGTTCTGCGGCCAAAAGCGCCTCCCCCGGGGCCGCATTGGATAGGATGACAAGGAATTCCTCGCCGCCGAACCGGGCGACCAGATCGTGCTCGCGCAGATTTTCCTTCAATCGAGTGGCGACGCCTTTCAAAACCGTGTCTCCGGTGGCGTGGCCCAACCGGTCGTTGACCGATTTGAAGTGATCGACATCCACGAGAAGTACACCGTAGCTGCGATCGGCGTCGACTGCGCGCCGCGCTGTGTCCGCGAGGTATTGCAGGGCGTAACGTCGATTGAACAAACCGGTCAGATCGTCACGCGCTGCCAGACGCAGGCTTTGGTCCAACTGATGCCGAAGCGAGTCTGATTGCCGCTTTGCCATCAATTCACGGATGATCAGGGCCGCGCGTTCGCGCAGTCCCGCGTCGGTGCGCAGCAATGCGTTCGCTCCAAGATCGAGGGCAAGGGCGCCGCGCTGCAGGTCTTGACCATCGCATTCGACAATGACCGACGCGCGCCGTGTGGCAGGATGCGCCCGGAGTTCGGAAAGCAACTCAAGTGTATCCTCAAGATCACCCTCGGTCAGCAGGATAAGGTCAAATGCTGAGCCAGAAGCAGCTTCGGCAAGGATCTCGCCGGGCGTATTGGCCGTCACCGGATAGCCGATCTGGGCGGGGAGACCGCGGATCAGCCGACCGGAAGCGGCCCGATCATGTCCGACGACGACAACGCGCGGTGCAACCGCGAACTGCGTCGTATCTTCGGCAAAGCCCAGCCGCCGCGCTGTCGACACCTGGCGCGCGAGCTCTGTGCGGGTTTCGTGCCGTCTCAGGATTCCGCGCAGACTGGTCAAGAGCCAGGACCGATCGACAGGGCGCGCCATGACAGCGGTGGCCCCTGCTTCGATCCAGGCCGCCCGCGTCTCGGTTTTTTCTTCGGATGTCATAACGATGCAGGGAGGGACCGATGGATCGTCTGACTGCAATTGGCTTAGAACACCGGATGACGAAAGGTCCGGTAGCGCTGCGTCGATCAGAAGAAGGTCTGCACCATGCTCTTCCAGAGAGATCACGGCTTCCTTCGCACTGGCGACCGAAGTCACGTCGTAGCGCGCTGCCGATAAGGCCGCTTTGAACGCGATTCGGTTGTTGACCGTGTCGTCAGCGATCAGAATGCGTCGTGCCATGGGCGTGCCCGTCTGTCTTGCTAGCTTGGTTGACCTCAAGCTGACCCTAAATCATTAAGAAAAGCTTTCCAATTTCCTGAAAGGACCGGGATGAAGCAAGAAACGGCCGAAGGGGTCGCGCAGGAGGTGCTGATCTGGCTTGCGCAGGATGAGGACCTTCTTCCAGTTTTCCTTGGCGCGACAGGTGCCGATGCCTCTGATCTGAGGAACGCGGCTCAAGACTCTGTTTTTCTTGGGTCTGTTCTCGACTTTCTTCTCATGGACGATGCTTGGATCACCCGGTTTTGCACGACCTCGAACTACGCGTACGACATCCCGCAACGCGCAAGGCAGGCGCTGCCTGGTGGGGAAGAGGTGCATTGGACGTAATTCGGCACACGAAACCTTAACGTTTTGCGCCTAGGACGGTCCGCAAGGAGGCCGCCCATGACCGGAGCACTTGCGCCAGCGCTACAGACATTCGTTACCGACAGCTATGGACCTGATGTCTGGAACTCCATCCTGCACGACTCCCATGCGTCGGTCGACACTTTCGAAGTGATGCTAAGCTACGATGGGTCGGTCGCGTCCAGCGTTCTCACTGCGACCGCGAAAAAGCTGAAGCGCGCGCCGTCCGAGATTTTGGAAGACCTTGGCATCTATCTGGTCGCGCACGACAATACCAAACCCATCCGCCGACTGCTGCGCTTCGGTGGCGTGGACTTCGAAGGCTTCCTCGAGACGCTTGGCGACCTTCCGGATCGAGCGAGACTGGCATTGCCACACGTCGTTCTGCCTGCGCTTACCGTAGAGGAGGTCGCGACGGGAGAATGGATCGTTTGGTGTGACCGCAAACCAGATGGATTGGTCCACCTCATGCTGGGAGCGATCCGGGCAATGGCCGACGAATATGGCGCTTTGGTGCTGGCCAATCTGGTGGATGATCCGAGCCAAACCCGATGCCGGATCGACGTTCTTATCTCTGCGCACAGTCATTCTGAAGGACGCGCTTTCGAAATTGGACAGGGTAAGGCGGTCTGATGGACGCAATTCTGACCCGCCGTACGCTCGATGCCTTGATGCCGATGCACCTGCTGCTGAATTCGGAAGGGCGCATCGAAGGGGTTGGCCGCGCACTTCAGCGCCTTGCGCCGGATCGGAAACTGATTGGGTCGAATCTGCGCGATGTTGCCGTTCTCGACCGCCCGGCTGGCATGGCCAGCATCGCTGATCTGAACGGGCGAAGGGTTGCTTTGCATTTGCGTAATCAGGGAAAAACGTATCTGCGTGGCCATGGCGTCGCCATCGACGGCGGCCGATTGCTTCTGAACTTGGCGCTGGCCCTGGGAGAACTGCAGAAAGTCGGTGACTCGGGCCTGACGGCGATGGATTTTGCGCCGACCGACCCGACCCTGGACATGCTGTATCTGATAGAGGCCAATCACCTTGCAACCACTCAGACGCATCGGCTGATCGGCAGGCTGCAGTCGGCGAAAACGACGGCAGAAACGCAGGCGACAACCGATCCGTTGACGGGACTGGTCAACCGGCGCGGGTTCGACAGCGTCCTTACCCGTGCGATCGCAGACAAAAAGCCTTTCGCGCTTGCGCATGTGGATCTTGACCACTTCAAAGCGGTCAATGATCGCTTGGGACATCCTGCAGGTGACGCGGTTCTGGTGGCCGTCGCGCGGCGGCTGCGCGATATCGTTCGTACCTCTGACACTGTTGCGCGTGTCGGGGGGGACGAATTCACCATCATCCTGCATCGCCTGACCGACCGCGACACGCTCTCGGATATTGCCCGCCGCATCGTTGCCGAGTTGGAACAGCCAGTTGAGTTCGAAGGGAACACATGCCGCGTGTCGGCCAGCATCGGTATCGCGATTTCTCGCGGCGGCGATGTAAAGGACCCTGATACCTTGATTGCCGATGCGGACACTGCGCTTTACGCCTCGAAGGCGGGGGGGCGGGCGCGGCATACGTTCACCGCGCCACGATCAATTAGCTAGGTGACGGGTGTTTCGTGCGTCGTAATCGGGCTGAATGTCACCGGACTGGACGCATTATGGGGCGCTCCAAGGAACAGACGCGAGGCTGCGTGTTTCGGCTGCGCGCCCGTACCGATGCAGACCGGGTTGCATCAAGCGAAAGGGCCACCCGATGGAAAGGGCAGCCCCAACTATCTTCAACCGTCGATCTGCGACGCCATCAGAGCGATGGCCTGCTGGTAGACCGTGGCCGCGTTCCATTCTTGAATGACGCGGAAATTCGGCTGTCCCTGCTGATAGCCTGCTCCCGGACGCCAGCCTTTTTGACGCAGGAAGTTCGCGGTGGAGGCCATGGCATCGGTCTGGTTTGTCAGGTCAAGCCGCCCATTGCCGTCACCATCCACGCCGTAGCGCAGAACGTTGCCGGGCAGGAACTGGGTGTGGCCCCATTCGCCATGTTTGGCCCCCGTTGAATTTTCGCTCAGAATCCCGCGGTCCACCAGTTGCAGGGCAGCGATGGCGTGCGGTGTAAAGAAGGCAGAGCGTCGACAATCATACGCCAGCGTCAGGATCGACGAGACCACCCGGCTGTTGCCCATGAAACCGCCGAAGCCGGTTTCCATTCCATGGATCGCGATCAGAACGCCGGCGGGAACGCCGTAGCGGCTTTCCAAGGATTGATAAAAGCCTGCGTTGCGCGCCTTTCGGTTGCGGCCCTGGCTGACGATAGTTGGGGCTCCGCGGACCTGCAGGAAGCGGTCCAGCGAATAGCGAAAGCTCTTCTGGTTTCGGTCGGCCGCGATGGTCGAGTTCGAATAGCTGGAGTTCATCAACGCCTGAATGCCGCGCTGGCCGACGCCCGCGCGCTGCGCCTCTGCGGCGAAGGCGGGTTTCCATTGTTCATACTGCCCGCCGGAGTTCGAGCAGGGGGCGGCAAGCGCGACGGAAGCGACACTGGCGAAGCCGAGTGCAAGGGCGAGGGTAGCGAAACGGGACATAACAGACTCCTGAAAGAACGATTTCTTCGACGGTAGTGCAGTGGTGACGCTGCGCCAAGCGCTTGGATCACCTGCGTGAAGGTTATAGGGCCTCCCCATGGAAACAATCGCGATCATCGGGGCCGGGATGGCCGGTCTTACGGCGGCTCACGTTTTGGCCCGAGCGGGGCGAACCGTCACGGTCTTCGAAAAGAGCCGTGGCACGGGTGGGCGTTTGGCCACCCGGCGCGAAGATGCGGGCGCCTTTGATCATGGGGCACCTATGGCTCAGGGCGATGCCGCTTTCGATGCCGCGATGGAGAGTATCGGAGCCGAACGGTATGGCAGGGGCTGGCGCGGCAATCCGGGAATGAGCGGTCTGGTCAAACCATTGGTGGCGGGGCTTCAGATCAAGGGCGGCTGCCGGATCGAGGCGGTGTCCGGCGCGAAAGGCGATTGGCGTCTGACAGATGCCGATGGCATCCTGCATGGTCCCTATAAGGAATTGATCGTCGCTATCCCCGCGCCGCAGGCGGCGGCACTGCTGCGGGATGCAGACTTCTCGAACGTCGAGATGGCTGCACAATGGACCCTGATGGCTACTTGGCCGGGGATCGAAGTGTCAGTTCAATCAAAGCCCTTCACCGCGATCTGCCATCAGGACCGGATCACATCGAAGCCGGGCGCCCTTGTCGCCCATGCTGATCTGGATTGGAGTGCCACGCATCTGGAAGACGACCCGGAAACGGTGAAGGCCGCGTTGATTTCTGCCCTGCAAACCGCCAGCGGGGTGGCGACCCAGCCGAGCTTTGCGACAGTGCATCGCTGGCGATATGCGCGTACGGCGCGCCCGTTGGGCGCCCCGTTTCTGCGCAGTGGCAGCGGCGCTTTTCTGGGCGGCGACTGGGCGTTTGGTCCTAACGCGGGTGACGCATGGCGCAGCGGGAGTGCGATGGCACAGGCGGTATTGGCGTGACGTTTGCTCCACACGATTTGGCCGAACTGACCGGGGCGCCGTTCGACACCGTGATCGACGTGCGCGCACCGTCGGAATTCGCCGAAGACCACGTGCCGGGTGCCATCAACTTGCCGGTCCTGAGCGATGAAGAGCGCGCCCGCGTCGGCACGATCTACGTGCAGGAAAGCGCATTTCTGGCGCGCAAGATCGGCGCGGCGCTGGTAGCGCGCAATGCCGCGCAGCACATTGAGGGGCCGCTTTCGGATCACGACGGTGGATGGCAACCGCTGGTCTATTGCTGGCGCGGCGGACAGCGATCCAACTCTTTCGCGTCGATCCTGTCCCAGATCGGCTGGCGCGTGCAGGTGCTGGATGGTGGGTACCAGAGCTACCGACGGTTAGTGAAAGACAAGCTGTACGATACTCCGTTCCCGACGAATGTCGTCCTTCTGGATGGTTATACGGGCACCGCGAAGACGGCGATCCTGTGGGCCGCAGCGCGGGCGGGGGCGCAGGTCCTCGACTTGGAGGGGCTGGCGAACCACCGAGGCTCGCTGTTCGGGTCGATGGGCGATCAGCCTGCACAGAAGGGGTTCGAAAGCGCCTTGGCCGAACGGATCGGCGCGCTCGATCCCGCGCGGCCGGTGCTGGTCGAGGCCGAAAGCAGCAAGGTGGGAGAGCGCGTAGTGCCGCCCTCGCTTTGGGCTGCGATGCGCGCGGCACGACGCATCACGGTCGAGGCGGAGCCGGATGTGCGCGCAGCCTACCTGACGCGGGCTTACGCGGATATCGTGGCCGATCCGGACCGGCTCGATGCGGTCTTGGTGTCTTTGACGCGGCTGCAAGGGCATGACCGCATTCAGGCTTGGCGTGGACTTGCGCGCGAAGGTCGCGTGCAGGATCTGGCCGCCGATCTGATGCGGCAGCACTACGATCCCCGCTACGCCAAGCAACGCGACCGGGACGAGACCGGGCGGGTGGGCACCATTCGGGCAGAGCGGCTGGACGATGCAGAGATCGAAGCGCTGGGTGCGCGCGTGGCGGGGATGCTTAGCGCGCCGTGATCCGCGGCGGCCCGTCGGAAAGGTGTCCGATCACGGGATGCGTGGTTTCCGCGTCGGCGGGTAAGGCGGCGAGCAAGCCGCCTGCGGTTTGCGGGTCGAAGAGTATCTGGGCGAGCGGCGTGTCGGGAGCAGCCACGTCCGCAATTGCCGCATTTGCGTCGTGCAGGGTCGATCGGACGCCTGCGGTCAGCAGCCGTTCGGCGCCCGGAAGAAGTGGCAGCGCGTCCAGCAAGATTTCCGCGCCTACATTGGACGCAGTGCAGATGCCCATCAGATGCCCCGCAAGCCCGAATCCGGTCACATCTGTCATGGCGTGCGCGATGCGCAAGTCCCGTGCAACGTTGAATTGCGGTGTGGCCATTGAAGACAGGCAGGCGGCGACCTCTGGCCCGGTCGCTTGCAGCGCCATCTCTGCCGCTAGAACGACGCCGGTTCCAAGTGGTTTCGTCAGCACCAGTTTGTCGCCCGGTTGCGCGCCCGCGAGCGTGATCGCGCGGTCCACGAGGCCGGTGACGGTCACGCCGACCTGCAGCTCGGCCCCGGTTGCGGTGTGGCCGCCGACGATGGCGGCCCCGGCGTCTTCGGCTACGCGCGACAGTCCGGCCATGATCTCTGCCAGGGTGCGTTCTTCAAGGTCTGCTGACAGGCGTGACAGGGTCAGGGACGGAAGCATTGCCTGCGGATCGGCCCCCATTGCAAGGCAGTCGCCCAGCGCATGCAAGCCAGCAATCCGGGCCATCAGGGCAGGGTCTTTGGTGAACGCGCGCAACTGGTCGACCGTGATGATCTGACGTGTGCCGCCGATGGTCAGGATCGCGGCGTCGTCGCCCGCGCCTGTGTCGACATCGGCGCGGGTCGTCGCCGGTAAGTTGGACAAGGCGCCCTGCAACACACCGCGCCCGACCTTTGCGCCGCAGCCCCCGCAGGGGGCTTGGCCGGTGAGCGCGCCCATGCCGCGTGCGTGCTCGGTGGGGAGGGGGGGCGTCTTCATGGCAGGCAGGTCGGACAGTTTGCCCATGAACTTGCTGTCGATGCGGTCCTTCCAGCGCCATAACCACGCGCCATGAAAGGCGAACCCGGCCTTGTCGGCGACGGCGGACTTGCGGCCCGTCGAGATCAACTTGAGATAGTCTTTCTGCGGATTGTACCGGCGCATCGCTCCGCCCGAGACGGCGGCGCGCAGGTTGTCATGCAAGATCGGGGCCTGCCGCACGGCGAAGACACCCGCCTTGGGGCGGGGCGCGTGAGTCAGGTGCGCGCAGTCGCCAGCCGCGAAGATCGCCGGATCGCCGGTTTGCAACGTTGGCCCAACGTCGATGAAGCCATCGGTCAGCGGCAAGCCTGTGTGCGTCAGCCAATCGTGCGGCCGCGCGCCTGCCGCTCCGGTCACGAACCGCGCGGGGATATGGCGGCCGTCGTCCAGCGTTACACCGCTTTCACTGATGCGATCGACTTTGGCATTCTCCATCAAACTGACGCGGTTGCGCTCCAACTCTTTCAACATTCTCTCGCGAGCACGGCTCCCCAAGCCGGACAGGATGGCGCTGGAATCGATCACGGTCACGTCCGCACCGCCCATGCCATGGCTCATGGCCATCGCCAACTCACAGCCACCCACGCCGCCGCCGATGACGGCGATGCCGGCGTCGCGGTCGCCCGCTTTTTGGTAGTCAGCCCAGCTTTGCGCAAAGCGGCCAAGGGGTTTGGCGGCGGTGGCGTGTTCGGCGAAGCCCGGTATCCCCGGCATTTCGGAATGGATGCCGATGTCGATCGAGGCGGCGTCGAATTGGATCGTGCGTGGGCCGAGTATCGTGTCCTCGATATCGATGGATCGTGCGCCCCGATCCAGCGCGGTCGCGTGCCCCAGGATCAACCGCGCGCCCGCGAACCGGGCGAGGCGGACGAGGTCGATCTCCAGCGTGTCGCGGTCGTAATGACCGGCCACGAAGCCCGGCAGCATGCCGGTATAGGGCGCCGTCGGGCCCGGGTTCACGACCGTCAGTCGAGCGCCCGCCAGCGGGCTCATGCCCCAGCGGCGCAGGACGAGCGCGTGGGCGTGGCCGCCGCCGATCAGGACGATATCGCGGGTCTGGGGCAGGATGTTCATGGCGCGCGGTGTAGCGATGTGCGGATCAGGGGGCCAGCCACGTTCCCGCGAAGCCGTCATCGCGCGAGAACAGCGCGCGGCGGTGCAGGTCGCCCAGATGCAGGATGTCGGCGCTTTCCACGTGGCCGCGCAAGACGGCGAAACGTTCACGCTCGGCGGTCTCACGGTAAGCGGTCGGGTCTGCCATCGGCGTGGCGGGCGGGGGCTGGCCGCCATAGTTGGTGGCGGCGCCTTCGGACAAAGCTTGCCAGTCGTCTTCCACCGCGTCGCCGGTCAGGATCGTGACGGTGCAGCGCGCGCGGACCTGTAGGGACGATTTGCGGTCCCAGAACAGGAAGGTCGCGGCGGGGTTGGCCTGCAACTCGTCGATCTTGGCGGATGCTCGATCTGTTTGCACCGTCAGTGTGCCCGCAGAGGCGGACGCTCCGCGCAGCACCACCATCCGCGCTTGCGGTGTGCCGTCGGGCGCGACGGTCGCCAGCGGAAAGGTGTGGAAGGCGTGCTTGTTGTCCGCCGACCCGCGCCCCAGCAATTGCCACGCGTGAGCCCACAGATCGGGCAAACTCTTGTACCAGTCACTCATATCCCGTCATCTCCAGATAACCAATGCCGTCATGGCTGCCGTTCACCGTCACTGGTCCTTCCCAGTAGGGGAACAGCAGGTCCATCCAGCATTGGTCGTTGATCGCTGCAACCGTCACGTCGACGCCCTTGTCGGGCAGCCGCACGCGCCAGCGCACGGGCACATCACGATCTGCCACGCGCGCGGTCTCCAGCGGCTCGGCGCTGAACGCGCCATCGGGGTAGGGGGTCGGCGCGCCGTCGGGGGCGATCCATGTGGCAGAGGTATAGGCCGGCCCGGCGCTGTCGCGCAGGCGGAACCCCATCAGCTTGTCCGCTCCAAGGTGAAGCGAAAACCAGTCCCATCCGCTTTGCGTCTCAGCCAGCGGAGAGGACGACCACTCGCGATCCAGCCATGCGCGGCCTGTCACCTGCACATCGCCATCGGGCAGCATCAGCGTTCCGGTCACGTCATAGAAGGGTTGCGAGTAGTAGTAGCTGGCCTGGCCCTCCGCCGATTTGACCGAATAGCCGCCGTCGCCCTGCGGCACGAAGGGGCGATTGGTGGATAGTTGTAGATCGTAGGCAACCGCGTCACTCGCGGCGGTCAGGCGCACGTCAGACAGGGATGGGCCGTTCATCGACCAATCGTCGATCCAAGCGTCGAACGGGTTGGCCTCCACGCCCGCTTGGCCGATCCCACCGCGGGCGAGGCGTTCAAACGCGACGTGACTGTCGGGCGTCGTGATCGCGGCATGGCCCAGCCACGCCTGTGGAGTCGACCAGTTCGTGCCCGGCGCCAGCGACAGGGCAGAGCGGAAGAGTGTCCACTGAATGCCGTAGGGCGTGCCGTCGGGGCCGGTAAGGTTGGCGGTCACGTACCACCACTCAATCCGGTAGTCGGAGTGGGGGCCGTGGTCCTGCGGAAAGCGGAAGGTCGGGTTCGGGCGCGGCTCGGCGAAGTCGCCGCTGGAGTCGCCAAGGCCTGCGAAGCCTTGGGCTTGCGCCAGTGCGGGGGCGGCGCTCAGCAACAGGGCGCGGCGGGTGATCCTAGCGTTCATGGGCGAAGACCTTCAGCAGTTCGGCGGGCGGCGTGCGCGATAGTCGCCAAGCGGGCCACGCGGCGGCGATCAGCGCGGCGAGGAGAGATAGGCCTGCCAGGCGGAGCCAGTCGAGCGGGAAGATGTGCATGGGCAGGCGCCAGCCGAACGCTTCGACGTTCACGATCGTCAGAAGGATCCATGCCAGCAGCAGGCCAACGGGCACGGCCGCCACGAAGGTCAGCGCCGCCAATAGGGCGGCGCGCGCCAGATCGAGCCACGCCAGGCGGCGGCGCGTCAGGCCCAGCGCCCAGACCGGGGCCAGTTGCGGCAGCCGCATGGTCGCCAGCGTCAGCAGCGAGGTCAGGATTGCCAGCGCGGCGACCCCCAGCGTCAGTACGTTCAGCGCAGCGGTGACGGTGAAAGTGCGCTCGAAAATATCCAGCGACAGGCGTTTGATTGCCGTCTGATCGGTGACCTGATCGGGGGGAAGGTCGAAGCGGTCCCGCAGGTCGGCTTGCAGGGCATCCACGTTTGCCGGATCAAGGCGCAGGCCGAAGTTGGTGGCGGGCGCGTTCGGAAAAAGTTGGTCGAACAGGTCCAGACCGACCATCGCTTGCCCGCGTGGGTTTCCGTAATCGCTGTAGACGCCCGCAATGGGGCCCTGCCAATCTGCGATGGCGATGGTGTCACCGGGCCAGAGGTTTTCGCGCCGGGCAAGCTGTTCGTTAACCAGCGCGGCCTCTCCGGCGGCGATGCGCGGCCATACGGTGTCGGCCTCGTCGATCAGCGGCCAGTTCTCGGAATATGTGGGGTGGTCGGCGACGCCGAAGACCTCTGCCGACGTGCCGGCAAGCTGCGTCTCGGCGGATCGGATCGGCAGGATCGCGTCGGTGCGGGGGGCAAGGTAGGCGGTGATCTCGGCCGCCTGCGCGTCGTCGCGGGCGCTGATGTAGAGTTCCGCGGCAAGCCGCTGATCCAGCCAGCCGGTGAAGGTCAGGCGGAACGAGGACACCATGGTGCCGACGCCGATGTTGGCCGCAAGCGCCAGTAAAAGCGCGGCCAGCGCAAGGCCAAGGTTCGGCAGTTGCTGGCGCGCGTCGGCCCAGAACCACTGCGCGCGGGGTCCGCTGGCGGGGCGGGCGATCAGCGCGAGTACGCCTGACAGGACAGGCGGCAGGGCAAGCGCTGCGGCCAACAGAAGCGCGCCGAGGCACAGGAAACCGGCGATCAGGCCTCCCCCAACAAGGCCCGCGATCAAGGATACCGCCGCGCAGATCGCGGCCCCGATCAAAGGCAGACGCAAGGCCTTTTCGGGCGCGCCGCCGCCAGACATCGCCGGGGCCAGAAGAGGCTGGCGTGCAGTCTGCCATAGCGACAGTGATGCGGCGAGCGCCGTGCCCAAGACGGCGACGGCGAGCCCCGATAGCCACCAGATCGGTCTCAAGGACAGCGCGCCTTGAACTTCTGCCCCGTAAAGACCGCGCAACGTTGCGGCCACGTCGGGCAACAGGGTCGCGGCGATCAGCCAGCCAAGCGCGATGCCGATGGTTCCGGCGATCAGCGCCAGGATCAGCAGTTCGGCGGAGAGCACTCCGATCAGCGTGACGCGCGGCAAGCCGAGTGCGCGCAGGGTGCGGAAGACGCCGCGCCGTTGCGCGAAAGCAAGACCGATGGCGCCCCGCACGATGAACAGGCCGACTACGAAGGATAGCAGCCCGAATGCGGTCAGATTGAGGTGAAAGCTGTCGGTCAGCCGCCCCACGTCTCCGCTTTGCGGGGCGACGCGCCGCAGATCTGGTGCGATCTGATCCAGTGGGGGCGCGGTGCGGGATGGCGTGCCGGTGACAATCAGGCGCGTCAATTCTTCGGGGCGGTCCAGCAGCCGCTGGACGGTGCCAATATCGGCATAGGCGGTGCCGTCCGGGATGCCATCGACCCGCCGAACTGGGGGCAGGCCGTCGGGGATAGTGGTGCTGTCAGCAGCTAAGAGCAAGCCGGGCGCACCGATGAAATCAGACTGAACGTCGGCGGCACTCAGGTCGGCAGGGGCGTCACCGGGGGGCAGGGTGAAGGCGTCGATCCCGATCAGGCGCAGGCCATTGCGGGTGCCTTCGATCACCGGGCTGACGGAGTAGCCCGCGCGGCGCAGGGCGATATAGGTGGCCTGCGGGATCGCGCCGTCGGACACCAGCGTAGGCCGCGATCCGGCAGTGACCTGACCGGCGGCCTGGTCGTAGCTGGCGCGTGCCTCTGCGTTGATCGCCTGCACGCCGGACCAGAGGGCGGTGGCTGTCGCGAGACCGACCATCAGGGTCAAAAGCTGCATGGGATGGCGCCACCAGTGCGACAGCAACGCGATCAGAGTCGGGCGTAGCATCGTCACGCGATGCGACCCTCTTGAAGGTGCACGCGCCGTTCCATCCGGTCGGCCAGCGATTGCGAGTGGGTTACGCATAGCAGCGCTGCATCGGTCTCGGCCACCAGTTCAAGCAGCAGGTCGAGCACATCTCGTCCCGTCGCTTCGTCCAGATTTCCGGTCGGCTCATCCGCCAACACAAGCGCTGGGCGTGCGGCGAGGGTGCGGCCAATGGCGACGCGCTGTTGCTGCCCGCCGGACAGTTGCTCGGGGTACTTCGACAGGTGCGGCGTCAGCCCGAGGCGCTGTGACAGACGGTCGGTCCAGTCGGGATCGTGGCTGCCGGACAGCCGCGCCTGAAAGGCGATGTTGGCGGCGACGGTCAGCGATGGGATCAGGTTGAACTGCTGGAAGACGACCGACACGCGATCCCGGCGCAGGGCGGCGCGGCCCTTGTCCGACAGGGATGTGACCTCGGTTTCGCCCAGCATGATCGTGCCCGCGTCCGCCACATCCAGCCCGCCGATCAGGTGCAGAAGCGTGGATTTGCCCGACCCGCTTTCCCCCGTCAGCGCCAAGGTTCGCCCGGCTTCAAGCGACAACGACACGCCGCGCAGGATGGGCACGGGGCCGTCGGGGCCGGGGTAGGCCTTCTCGATATGGGTCACTGTCAGAAGCGGAGTGGTCATGTCGATTGATCTAGGCCTTGCCGCGCGCGTCGGTAGGGGGTGCGACGGGGTGTGCGGGTCGGACTAGGTCGTCGCAACTTCAACCCGTAAGCGCGCCGCTGTGGATCGGACCGAAGATCGGCTCCGAAACCATCAATTCGCCTTCGACTTCGGACCGAAGGGCAGGGGGATCGCCGGGATGCCGTCGTCGTGCAGCGCCTTGGCATCGGAGATTTTCGCTTGCCCCCAGATCGGTCGGTCGGCGGCGTCTCCGTCGCGGATCGCGCGGGCTTCGGCCGCGAAGCGGTCGCCGACGTAATCGGCCTCTGCCTCTATCTTGCGGCGCAGTTTCGCGATGGGATGTTCGGTGGCTTCAGCTTTGCCGGATAGGCTGGGCGCCATGGGGGCCTTCTTCACTGCAGAGGTCCCGCAATCGGGGCACGTGACCCGCCCTGCGCCATTGAGATCGCCGAAATCGGCGTCAGAGCGGAACCAACTGTCGAAGATATGCCCGTGTTTGCATTTCAGGGAAAAGCGGATCACGCCGCGCGCCCCTATTTCAGCAACTTGGGCAGGTTCGGATCACGCAGGATTTCACGCAATTCCCGATCGGACACCAATCGCGCGGCCTTCTTCAGCGTCACCCATTTGCGCGAACGCTGATCGGCCTCTGGCCAATCGTTCAGAACCTTCGTCACTTCCAGCGGGAACACGGCGACGAGAACCGGCAAGTCAGGGCCATCGTCCAGATCCTTGAGATAGGTATAGACGCCGACACAACGGGTAGAGGCGATGCCACGCAGGCCTGCTTCCTCAAAGGTTTCAATCGCCGCGGCTTCCGACGGAGTCTTGCCGTCCATGGGCCAGCCCTTGGGAATGATCCAGCGCCCTGTATCGCGGCTGGTAATCAAGCACAGTTCAATACGACCGTCCACCCGCCGCCACGGCAGCGTCGCGAATTGAGCGCGCATATCGCGTTTCCCAAGATCGGCCAAATCGACCGAGCGGCCGATTTTTTCGGACTGACTCATCAAACCTCTCACAAGCGCGTGCCGAGCACGTCTGTTATATGACTACTAAGTATATCTGCGCAGGTCTCAATATCAAGTAAAGGTTGCCCATCTGTTCCGTGGCAATATCTATACGTGATGCTGCGATCATTCACTCTGCTGTGCTTCCTGTGCGGTCCCGCTGCCGCTGACGAGCGGTTTGTCTTTGCGTCGATCGACGGTGGAGATATCGATATCGCCGCTCACGACGGGCCGGTTCTGGTGGTCAACACGGCGTCGCTTTGCGCCTTCACGCCGCAGTACGATGCGCTGCAGGACGTGCATGAAACCTTTGGCACTCAGGGGGTTATGGTCCTTGCCGTACCGTCGGATGACTTCCGGCAAGAGCTGGGCTCGGAGGATGAGGTCAAGGATTTCTGTGAGGTGCAGTTCGGCCTTACGCTGCCGATGACCGAGATCACGCACGTGCGCGGGCCTCAGGCGCATCCGTTCTATACGTGGCTGGCGCGGGAAGAAGGCTGGGCGCCGCGCTGGAACTTCAACAAGGCGCTGCTGGACGAGGGACGCGTTGTCGCAACCTTCGGGTCCAACACCCATCCGAATGGCGCGCAGATCACCCGCGCGCTGGGCGACGCCCTGAGGTGACGCCGCGATTCATCGGCTCTGAGATCTATCGCGGCTCCAGCTACGGTCCGACACATCCCCTGCGCGTACCGCGAGTGTCCACCGTAATGGATCTGGCCCGCGCCATGGGGTGGCTGACGCCCATGCACTACCTGACCTCTCCGCGCGCCAAGCCTGCCGCGCTAACAAACTGGCACACCCCCGACTACATCGCGGCGCTGCAACAGGCCGAAGCCCGGGGCACCGTGTCCGACGCCGTGCGCGCGCGGCACGATTTGGGAACGGCGTCCAACCCTGTCTATCCAGAGGTGTTTCGCCGTCCCGCCACGGCGGCGGGCGGCTCTATTCTTGCGGGGCGCCTGCTGCGCGAACCGGGTATCGTCTACAATCCCGGTGGGGGGACGCACCACGGGTTGCCGGACCGCGCCAACGGGTTTTGCTACCTGAACGACCCGGTTCTGGCGATCCTAAGCCTGCGCCACGAGGGGATCGAGCGCGTTGCCTACGTGGATATCGACGCCCACCACTGCGACGGGGTTGCGCATGCGTTCAGCGATGATCCGCGCGTGTGCCTGATCTCTACCCACGAAGACCGGCGTTGGCCTTTCACCGGCGCTATTCATGATCGGGGCGCAGGCAACGAATGGAACCTGCCGCTGCCAAAGGAAGCCAGCGATGATGACATGGATGCCGCCCTTCACCGTCTGATCCTGCCGCGGATCGCCGACCACCGCCCGCAGGCGATTGTCTTGCAATGCGGGGCGGATGCTGTGTCGGAGGACCCGCTATCGCGTCTGGCCCTGTCGAACGGCGCGCATTGGCGCGTGGTCCGCGCCTTGATGAACGCCACGGATCGCCTGCTGGTTTTAGGAGGAGGCGGATACAACCCGTGGTCGGTCGGGCGTTTGTGGACGGGGGTATGGGCAACGCTGACCGGACAGGATATCCCGGATCGGCTGTCGGTTCAGGCGCAGAAGGTGCTGCGCGAACTGGAGTTCCCCGGTCATCGTCTGGGGCGCAATCCCCCGGACCACTGGTTTACGACCCTCGCCGATGCGCCCAGGCGGTCGGGGATCAGCAAGGTCGTGGACGCCCGACTGCGCGTGCTTGAGGATCGCGCGCGCGTCTGGGTCTAGAAAAGATCGGGGAAGTTGGCCTGCATTTCGGGCGTGGCGTGCGTGTTGCCCGACGGAAAGGCCTTGGCGTCGGCGACGGCGCCAAGCGTCATGCCGGATACGGCGACTATGGCGACGGTCAGGGCGATTGCGGTTGCTGTGCGGATAGAGCGGGTCATTGTAGTCTCCTGGTGGGCGCTTTCGCCCGTTTTGTTGTCTGATGCATATACGCAGCCCGACCGCCGATAGTTTCCCGCATTTGCGCACATGACGGGTCGCGACAGCGCGCAACTCTTCACAGATGCGGGAGGTGCTGTTGCGTTTTCGATCACGGGTGTCCGGGCGAGACTGACAAGGCACTGACGCAAAATACTTATTTTGCAGCGCGAACTGATAGAGCACAATTGCGCCGATGCCTGATCCGCAGGCATGCCGTGTTTGAAACGGCAAGAAAAAAGACGAACTTGAATCGAACGCGGCTTGAGTTGATTGCCTCACACCAGAATAGCAGCGTCGTCGCGCGATTTGGGAAACGACCTCGCCGGGTTGATACCGCTTCGGGCGGGCCGCATGCTGGGGTCGGTTTTGGGAGAGAGGGGACTTGATGGACACCGGCTGGATCGCGGTTGACTGGGGGACGTCTGCGCTGCGGGTCTGGGTGATCGGTGCGGATGGGTCCGTGCTGGCGCGCCTGCGTTCGGATCGCGGCATGGCGACGCTTGCGCCCCTCGCGTTCGAAGGCGCTCTGTTGGATCTGATCGACGCGCATCTCCCCCAGGCCTGCGTCACGCCGGTGATCTGCTGCGGTATGGTCGGCGCGCGGCAGGGCTGGGTGGAGGCACCTTATATCGCGGTCCCCGCGGCCCCTCCGGTCTTCGCGCAAGCGGTGCGGCCAGACGTGCGGGATCCCCGCATGGCGGTGCATGTCCTGCCGGGGATGCGCCAGGACAAGCCCGCCGATGTGATGCGCGGGGAAGAGACGCAGATCGCCGGGTTCCTGACCGCCCACGGCGACTTCGATGGCGTGTTGTGCCTGCCGGGCACCCACGCGAAATGGGCGCGGATCAGCGCCGGAGAGGTCGTCAGCTTCCGCACCGTGATGACCGGGGAGCTCTTCGCGTTGCTGTCGGGCCAATCGGTTTTGCGGCACGGGCTGGACGGCGACGGCTGGGACGATGCGGCCTTCGCCGAAGCGGTGGACGACGCGATGACCGCGCCCGCGCAACTGACCGCGCGCCTGTTTTCATTGCGCGCCGAGGGCCTGTTGCACGGGTTGGACGCGGCGATCGCACGCGCGCGCCTGTCGGGCTGGCTGATCGGTCTGGAACTGGCCGGAACGCGGCCCTACTGGCTGGGGCAGAACGTGGCTCTGATCGGAGACGGTGCGCTGACCGACCGTTACGCGCAGGCGCTGCGGGTGGTCGGCGCGCTGCCTGCGGTGACGGACGCCACGCGGGTGACGCTCGCCGGCCTGACGGCGGCCCGGATGCAGATGAAGGGAACGACATGAGCCGCGAGATCATCGCAATCCTGCGGGGCGTTCAGCCCTCTGACGTCGTGGCGATCGGGCAGGCGCTGATCGACGCCGGGATCGACCGGATCGAGGTGCCGCTGAACTCGCCCGATCCCTTGGCCTCCATTGCCGCCTTGGCCGACGCGTTCGGTGATACGGCCCTGATCGGCGCGGGCACGGTTCTGACAGCGCAGTCGGTGGCCGATGTTCATGCGGCGGGCGGGCGGCTGATCGTGTCTCCCGACTGCAATCCTTCGGTGATCGAAGCCACGCGCGCCCATGACATGCAGTCCTTTCCGGGCGTTGCCACGCCCAGCGAGTGCTTCACCGCCCTGCGCCACGGCGCGCATGGGCTGAAGTTCTTTCCCGCCTTCCTGATCGGCCCGAAAGGCCTGTCGGCGATCCGTGCCGTCCTGCCTGAAGGCACGCGAACCTATGCCGTCGGCGGTGTCGGCCCCGACACCTTCGCCCAATGGATCGCAGCAGGCGCCACCGGCTTCGGGATCGGCACAGGCATCTACACACCCGGTCTGACCGCGGCAGAGGTGGCGGACCGCGCGCGCACGCTGGTGGAAGCGTATGATGCCGCTGTAGGTGAGCGAACGTGACCGCTTTCAAACCGTGCCCCGATATCATCCAATTGAACGGCCAGACTCCGATCGCGTCTGGCCGGGTGCGCGACGTCTGGCCGCGGCCCGGTCATGACGATGAAATCCTCAAGACGATTGTGGAGCGCAAGCGCTCGGAATACGCCGCGCGACGCGGACTGTTGGGGTGGCTTTCACAGAAGTTGCTTGGCCCGTATCGAACCTTCTGGATCGAGTACAAGGAATACGCGCGCGTCGCTCATCGTGCCATCGAGAGTGGTCGCCTGAATCCCATCGTAGAGATCGGCGGACTGGTTCAGACGGACCGAGGGCTGGCTCAAGTCTGCAAACGCGCACGTGGCGTCGATGGTGGTCCGGGACGCACACTTCGCGAGATTCTGTCTTCGGGCGACATGACGGTCGATCTGACCGAACGCCTGAGCGCTTTCGCGCAGGACATCATCGCGCTGAACGTCAATGCGCCCGATCTATCAACGGCCAATGTGATGTTCGATGCCGTAGAGGATCGTTTCGTTCTGGTGGACGGATTCGGTGACAAGACAATCGTTCCCGTTCGCCGCATCTTGCCAAATGCCAACCAGCGCAGGTTGGAACATTGGCTTTCGAGATATGCCCAGAATATTCTGCGGTGGGACAGCGCCACACAAACCTTCACGCTGAGGACGTCCCTGAAATAGCGTAACATTAACGTCGCAGCGCGATGAATCCGCAAACTTGGAATATGGAGGAAGGACCAAAAGGGGAAGGTCACTGCGCGCAAGCGCCGTTTTACGGCCTTTTACGGTGTGCTATGATCCACGACCGCACAGCCGCCACCGGAAAGGGGCTCGGAAATACGCTCCAATCGCCGCGTCTGAAAAGCGCTTGGAACTGAGCGCCAGAGCCCGGAGTCACAAGCTTTGATAGCTTCGCTTCGATCCAACCGCCCCGCTGAGTTTGAAACGTAGCGATCAAACCGCAACTACGACGACCTTTCCGATGTGGCCGTCCGTTTCCATCACCCCGTGGACCATCGCGGCTTCGTTGAAGGCAAATGTGTGGGCAAAAAGGGGGCGTCGTGCTGTCCCCGCAAAAGATGGAATTGCGCTTCACGCCGCATGATATGTTGCCGCATGCCAGGTTGGCGCCGTCTAGGTCGCCCTGAACTCCGCGCGGATCGTCTCGCTGTGGGCGTTCAGGGCCGGTGCGTGCGCGTGTCTTACCCTGCGCACGCCGTTGAACAGGGGTGCGGGGGCGGGCAGGGAGACGTTAGCGCCGCCGGGTGTTGTGACGGTGGCAGTGGTCAGATGCGGGTGAGCGATCAGAGAGTTCATGTCATTGACGCGGGCGAAAGCGATGTCGGCGGCGGAGAGCAAAGCTATGATGGCGTCGGCGTCATGGCGGGCGATGGCTGCGCCGACGGCGGTATCGACGCGCGCGCGATGTGTTACGCGGGCCGTGTTCGTGGCGGTCTCGGGGTCGTCCGCCAGATCGGGTCGGTCGAGCACCCGTTTGACCAGCACACGCCATTCCCGGTCGTTCTGAATGGACAGCAGGATTGGCTGGTCGTCCTGGGTCGTGAACACTCCGTAGGGCGAGATCGAGGGATGCGCGAGGCCCATGCGTTTCGGCGTTTGTCCTGCGGCTGCGTGCAGGTAGGGCACCGTCAGCCAGTCGGCGATCACGTCGAACATCGACACCCGGATGTCGGTGCCCGCGCCGGTGATTCCGCGCCCGATCAGCGCCTCAAGGATCGCGGCGTGCGCCGCTGCGCCCGTGGCGATATCCACGACCGAGATGCCTACACGGGCAGGCTCTGACGGGCCGCCGTTGATCGAACACAAACCGGACTCGGCCTGGATCAGCAGATCGTATGCCTTGCGTTGGGCGAAGGGGCCGCTTTCCCCGTAGCCACTGATGGAACAGGTAATCAGGCGCGGATTGCGGGCGCGCAGGTCATCGGGACCAAGACCCTTGCCGTCGAGCGTTCCGGGCTTGAGGTTCTGGACGACCACGTCGGCGCGATCTGAAATGTGCAGCAGAAGCGCGCGGTCTGCTTCCGCGTTCAGGTCGAGGCACAGCGACTCCTTACCGCGATTGAGCCACACGAAGTAGCTGGAGTCGCCCGCTGCCGCTTGGTCGTAGCCACGTGCGAAATCGCCTTCGGGGCGTTCCACCTTGATCACCCGCGCGCCCGCATCGGCCAGCCGCGCCGTGCAATAGGGCGCGGCGACGGCCTGTTCGATGGACAGGACCAGAAGGCCATAGAGCGGTCCGGTGGTCATGGCGGTTCTCCATTTGATATGTGCTGGCTAGTCTACCGGGGCTGAAAAGGCTTATCCCAGAATTGTACGTACGTCAGGGTGCAGTGCAGGACCATGCCAGCCTGATATTCCGCCTGACTGACCCGGAAGAGAGAGGCCACGTGAAGACATCCGCCCCCGACACACACGACGATCTGCGTGACGCATTGCGCGCGCTCTGCGCCGAGTTTCCGGCCGAGTACCATCGCGCCCACGGAGCAAACGAGACCTATCCCGAAGAGTTCATCGACGCGCTGACCAAGGCCGGTTGGTTAGCCGCAATGATTCCCGAAGAGTTCGGCGGATCGGGGCTGGGGCTCACCGAAGCGTCCATCGTCATGGAAGAGATCAACCGCGCGGGCGGCAACGCGGGCCACTGCCACGGCCAGATGTACAACATGGGCACGCTGCTGCGCCACGGGTCGGACGCGCAGAAGGAACGCTACCTGCCGAAGATCGCCTCGGGTGACTTGCGCCTGCAATCCATGGCGGTGACGGAACCGTCCACCGGGACCGATACGACGAAGTTGAAGACGACGGCGGTAAAGAAGGGCAACGACACATATGTCATCAACGGCCAAAAGGTCTGGATCAGTCGGGTGCAGCACTCTGACCTGATGATCCTATTGGCGCGCACGACGCCGCTCGATCAGGTCAAGCGCAAGTCAGAGGGGCTGTCGGTCTTCCTGCTGGAACTGGATCAGGTGATTGGCAAGGGGATGGAGGTCAAACCGATTGCCAACATGGTCGGCCATGAAACGAACGAACTGTTCTTCGATGATCTGGAGATCCCCGCCGACACCATGATCGGCGAAGAGGGGATGGGATTTCGCTACATCCTGGATGGGCTGAACGCCGAACGCGCGTTGATCGCCGCCGAATGTATCGGCGACGGCTACTGGTTCTGCGAAAAGGCGCGTCAGTATGCGACCGAGAGGGAAGTGTTCGGGCGGCCCATCGGCCAAAACCAGGGCATCCAGTTCCCTATCGCGCGCGCCTTCGTGAATGTAGAGGCCGCCAACCTTATGCGTTTCGAAGCCTGCCGCCGCTTCGACGCGAACGAGCCGTCGGGCGCGCAGGCCAACATGGCCAAGCTTCTGGCCGCCGACGCCAGTTGGGAGGCCGCGAACGCCTGCCTGCAAACCCACGGAGGCTACGGTTTCGCTCAGGAATACGACATCGAGCGCAAGTTTCGCGAGACGCGGCTGTATCAGGTCGCGCCGATCTCGACGAACCTGATCCTGTCCTACGTGTCCGAGCATATCCTGGATATGCCGCGCAGCTTCTGATGGCCTCTCTGGACGACATCGACCTCGATCACCTGCGTGGCTGGGTGGGGCGCGAGGAAGAGGCGAGCGATACCGTCACCGACGGCCTGATCGCCCGGTTCCGCGCAACGCTGGGCGACTGGCTGTTCGATACAGGTGCGGACGCCCCGCTGGGCCTGCATTGGTGCCTTGCGCCGTCTGCCGTGCCGTTCGATGCGCTCGGCCCCGATGGCCATGCTGCGCGCGGTGGGTTCCTGCCGCCGATCCCGTTCGAAAGCCGTATGTGGGCGGGAGGCGCCTTGGCATTCCACGCGCCCCTGCGGGCGGGCGATCGGGTGAACCGGCGGTCGCGCATCGCGTCCGTGACGGGCAAGCAGGGACGCTCTGGCCCGCTGGTCTTCGTGGCCGTGGAGCATACGATTTCGGTGGGCGACCGCACCGCGATTGCCGAACGGCAAGATCTTGTCTACCGACCTGCGCAGCCTTTGGGCGATCCGCAACCCCATACGCCGCGCACCGGCCCGCCCGGCACCTTCACCGGCGATCCGGTGACGCTGTTCCGCTACTCTGCGCTGACCTTCAACGGGCACCGTATTCACTACGACCACCCGTATGTCACGCAGACCGAAGGCTACGCCGACCTCGTTGTTCATGGCCCGCTGCAGGCGACCTTGCTGATGAACGCCATCGCCAAGCGGGCCGGAACCGGCGCGGTCGCACTGGACTATCGCGGGCTGTCACCGCTGGTGGCCGGCGTGCCCGTAGCGCTGCGAGAAGCGGAAGATCGGGTGCATCTGGAAACCGACGAGGGACGTGAGACCTTCGAGGCGCGGCCCAAGTCATTGTGATGCTATGAACGGCGACGACTGCCGCCGGTTCGACCATAAAGATTTGGTGCAGCATCGGACCCGTCGCAGGCGTCCACCGCTGATGGTGCACCCTTGTTGAGTCATTGTGATTGCATCGCATTCACAGTCGGCTTGCTCGACGATGGAAGGCCCGCCCCAGACGACGTTGCGCGATCGACCCAGAAAGTCGGCCTGGCGATCAAAATGGCCCCACGTCCATCCCGTTCAACATCAGGCCTGCACCTTGCGGCGCGCCGCGTCGCGCAGTTTGGCGATGGTCGTGCGGGTCGAGATCTGTTCGGGGTCCGTCATCAGTTCGATCAGGGCCGGAAGACCGCTGTCCCGCGCGCGGACGAAGGCATCGGCGAATTGCGCCGTTTCCGTCACGCGTTCGGCGTAGGCCCCCATGCCTTCGGCCATTTTCACGAAATCCCGGTTCTGCAAGGTGGTGCCGGAAATCCGTTCAGGGTGCTCGCGCTCTTGGTGCATGCGGATCGTGCCGTAGATCCCGTTGTTGAATACCAGCACGATGGGGCGCGCGCCGTATTGCGCGGCGGTCGCAAGCTCCATCCCGCTCATCATGAAGCCGCCGTCGCCGACAAAGGACAGGACCAACCGCTTTGGATCCGCGATGGATGCGGCGACGGCGGCGGGCACGGAATAGCCCATCGCGCCGCAGGTCGAGCCGATGATGCGGCCAGGCCGACCGTATCGCAGGAACCGTTGCGCCCAGCCTGTGTGGTTCCCCGCGTCGAGCGTGACGATCACGTCGTCGGGCAGGCTGTCGCGCAACTGCGACAGGGCCACGCCCATATCCAGCGTCCAGTCGCCACCGTTCGGGGCGTCGCTGTCGGTCAGGTAGTCGCTGTGCAGGCGGGCACACCAGTCCTTCCACGCGTCGCCCCGGCCCAGATCGATGCCATCCAACATCGCGGCGACCGATCCGGGCGCGGCGGCGATGCCAAGGTCGGGGGAGTAGACGCGCCCGATCTCGTCCGGGTCTGGGTAGATATGAACCAGACGGGTCTGCGGGTTGGGGGCGTCGATGGTGGTGTAGGTCTTGGTCGACATCTCTCCCATGCGCGCGCCGATGACGACCAGCAAATCGGCATCGCGTTGGTGAGCGTAAAGCGTCGGGGCGGTCGAGGTTCCGAAGTCGCCAGCATAGACCGGCGACAGATTATCCACGATATCCTGCCTGCGGAAAGAGGTCGTGACGGGAATACAGTTGACCTCGGCGAAGCGCGTGATCGCGGCGGCACTTGCGTCCGACCAGCCAGAGCCGCCAAGGATCAGAAGCGGGCGTTCGGCAGAGGACAGCTCGGCCTTCAGCGCATCCAATCCGTCGGTGGACAATTCGGCGCGCGTGGGAGTGTAGGGTCGTGCGTCTGCGATGGTCACCATGTCGGTCAGCATGTCTTCGGGCAGGGCGACGACAACGGGCCCGGGGCGGCCAGACGTCGCGACGCGAAAGGCGCGGGCCATGTATTCGGGAACGCGGGATGCGTCGTCGATCTGGGTGGCCCATTTGGCGATCGGGCCGAACATCGCGCGGTAGTCGACTTCTTGAAACGCCTCCCTGTCCGTCGTGCCGCGTGCGATCTGACCCACCAGAAGGATCATCGGCGTGCTGTCTTGCTGGGCGATATGCACACCGATCGCCGCATGGCACGCACCGGGACCACGTGTGACCATCGCGATGCCGGGACGCCCCGTAAGCTTGCCGTAGGTCTCGGCCATGTTGGCGGCTCCGGCCTCGTGCCGCGCGTTGATCAGGGTGAAGCGGTCCTGCACATCGTGCAGCGCGTCCAGAACCTCCAGATAGCTTTCGCCGGGCACGCAATACGCGGTGTCGGCCCCGTGGATCAGAAGCTGGTCCACAAGAACCTGCCCGCCCGAGCGCGGCTTCGGGGAAACGGTCTTCAGCATGTCGAGCTGCCTTCGTCTGTTGGGAACGGCCTGGGGTTTGTCGTGGCGCTTTCCAGTTTGGCGGGAACGCGACGCTTTTGGAATAGCAGGATCCAATCGGCAAACAGCCGCTCCGTCGTGGTCAGGCGCCGATCTGGGTAGATCGACGAAGGCGAGCCGTGTACCGGCATCACCGACAGCCAGCCGAAGAAGTAGCTCTGCAAAGCCTCCGCAAGCATGACGACGCTGATGGTCGACTGCAACGGCACTAGGTTGGTCTGCATCGCCGATCCCTGCACAGGCACTGGCCGACGCGATGTGCAACATGTTGCGGGCGCCGCTTTCCAGCGACCCAAGGATATTGTCGATGGTCTCGCGGTGCCGTGTCGTCTTGCACACTAAGGCGACCGGCACGACCGACATGAACCCGCACAGCGCCAATAGCCCATCATCGGAACGGTCACGATTACGACCAGCAATCCGCACAGGATGAACAGCATGTCATACCGTTACCTGTCCACCAGCGATCCACGGTCGTGTGGAGCACGAAGCGCGAAGGCATTTTGAACGCCGCGCGTGAAGCAGGGGTTGGGTGGGCCAACGAAGGCGACGTACAGGCAAATCGCCATCCCGATCAGGATCAGTCGTGCGATCCTTGTGATAAGTGGTATCTTCGCTTGAAGGATCGACAACTGCATCTACTGCTTTCGCGCCGGAAACCAGGCAAACAGGGCGCGCTCAAGTGGGTGTCGTAGGAGATTGCGTGGCGATCTCGTCGAAGCTCGGCGGATCCGGCGGTACTTTCGTGGCGCTGGGACACGGCGTTCGGCAAACCGTGCCGAAGGTGAGCTTGCGGCGGGGCCGACGATGCACTGGGACCAGTCGCATTGAAGCGAGGCAGGTGCCGAAACCGGCTGCCAGTGCAAAAGCCTCGGCTGATCTGACGATCACCGGAACCAATATGGCCACGACTCCGGCGACCTCCCAATGGATTTGCCGTTCTGATCACGACTAGGCGGCCAGTGCGGTATCTATCGCGCGCGTCAGTCGGTCGGCCAACATGTCGATCTCGTCGTCAGAGATGATGAACGGCGGAGCCAGAAGGATGTGGTCACCGTGGACGCCGTCGACCGTGCCCCCTGCGGGATAGCAGATCAGCCCCTCGGCCATCGCGGCTTTCTTGACCTGCGCGTGCAACTTGCGGGCTGGATCGAAGGGGGTTTTCGTCTCTCTGTCAGCGACCAGCTCGATGCCGCGGAACAGCCCGCGTCCGCGAATATCTCCGACGTGGGGGTGCTGACCCAGCCGAGCGTTCAGCGCTTCCATAAGCCGCTCACCGCGCCGGTTCACGCAAGCGACAAGGCCATCGTCCACCAAACGCTCCAACACCGCCAGACCGGCGGCGGCGGCAAGGGGGTGGCCGTGGTAGGTGTGGCCGTGCTGGAAACTGCCGGAGCCGTCGGCGATGGCACGGTGGATGCGGTCCGACAACAGCATTGCCCCGATGGGGGCGTAGCCCGCGCCAAGGCCCTTGGCGATGGTCACGATATCGGGTGCCACCCCGTCCTGCTCACAGGCGAACAACGTGCCCGTTCGGCCCATGCCGCACATCACCTCGTCCAGAATCAGAAGAACGCCGTGGCGGTCGCAAATCTGGCGGATCGCCATAAAGTAGCCAGGCAACGGGGCGAGAGCGCCCGCTGTCGCACCCACGACCGGCTCTGCCACGAAGGCCATGACAGTGTCGGGGCCAAGCTCTTGGAACTTCGTCTCCAGCTCGTCGGCCAATCGCTGCACGTAGGCAGTGTCACTGTCGTCTCCCTGTTCGCGGTAGGGATAGCAGGGCGACACGTGGTGACATTCCACCAGCAGCGGCGCGTATTTCTCGCGCCGCCACGCGTTGCCGCCAGCGGCGAGCGCCCCCAGCGTATTGCCGTGATAGCTTTGCCGACGCGCGACGATCTTTGCGCGCTGCGGTTGGCTCACTTCCAAGAAATACTGCCGCGCCAGCTTCAGCGCGGCCTCCACCGCTTCGGAGCCACCCGTCAGCGGGTAGACGCGGGTTATACCCGGTGGTGCGGTCTCGATCAGCTTGGCGGCCAGCCGTTCAGCGGCGTCGGTCGTGAAAAAGCCGGTGTGCGCGAAGGCTACCTTGTCAAGCTGCGCGTGAACGGCGGCGCGCACGTGGGCATCGGAATGGCCAAGGCAGGACACCGCTGCCCCGCCGGAGCCGTCCAGATAGCGTCGCCCGTCCGCGTCGATCAACCAGCAGCCATCGCCGGATACAGCCGTGGGCAAGCGCGACGGACCACGGCCCAAGACTGCACTGTCAGCCACGGACGATGAACACCGATTGCGGTGCGTGACGCACCACGCGCGCGGCGTTGGGGCCCAGCAGGTATTCCGACACGCCGGGCTTCGGCGCGCCCATGACGATGATGTCCGCGCTTAGATCGGCTGCGGTGCGGATGATCTCGTCATAGATGCGACCGTGCAGAACATGGGGATGCACCTCCTGCGCGTCGGGGATGTTCTTGTTCACCCACTTCGTCAGGTCTTCCCCAACCTCATGCAGCGCACGTTCGATGAAGCCTTCGTCGAAATAGCCGCCGACCATGGACATGCCAAAGTTCGGGATGACCGTAATGACGTGCAGCGTGCCGCCCTGCGCCAGTTCCAATGCGCGGGGCAGGGCGATTTCCCAGGTAGCGGGGGCAGCAAGGTCGATAGGGAAGAGGATTGTGCTCATGGTCAGAACGCCGGTTTTGTCTGGCGGCGACGTTGCAGCACGATCACAAGACCGAGCAGCAGCAATGCCGGGATGTAGAAGATCTGGGCGGGCAGGCGATTGTCGTTCGGCGCCAGCACCTGCGAGATGCGGACGGGATCGTCCGAGTAGAAGTCGAAGCTGGACAGGTCTTCCTGAATCGGGGTGCCGAACATCGGTTCTTCCAGCGCGGCTTCGGCACCTTCGGCGTTGGGCCGAAGCATCAGGCCGGTTTCATCCATCCGCGCCTGACCCTCTGCTTCCGGCACGACCAGCGACAGGGTCGTCTGCGTCATGTCGCCGGTGTTGAAGTCCGGCCCTTCGATCCGCAGGCGGATGCGCCCACCGGGATCGGCCTCTGCCAGGGTCTGCTCGAAGGCCGCCGGATCGCTTTCGATAAAGCGCGGCTGCACCTGGTTCAGCCAGAAGTTCGGCACGAAGAAGGTAAAGGCCACCAGCAGCAGCATCGCGCTTTCGTGGATGCGCGAGCGGGCAAGGAAATAGCCTTGCGTGGCGGCGGCGAAAAGCAGCATCGCGAAGGTCGCAACGATGAAAACGAAGACCGCGTGTGCCACACCAGTGGCCGTGCCGAGATCGACGCCATACAGGATCAGCGTCGGGTTGTAGATGAACAAGAAGGGCAGGGCGACGGTGCGCAGCGAGTAGAAGAAGGCGATGAAGCCCGTCTTGATCGGATCGCCCCCCGACACGGCCGCGGCGGCGAAAGAGGCCAGGCCGACAGGTGGCGTCACATCCGCCATGATGCCGAAGTAGAACACGAAAAGGTGCGCCGCGATCAGCGGCACGATCAGCCCCTCCTGCGCGCCCAGGGACACGACGACACCGGCCATCAAGGACGATACGACGATATAGTTGGCCGTTGTCGGCAGGCCCATCCCCAGTACAAGACTGAACAGACCGATCAGCACCAGCATGATGATCAGGATGCCGCCCGATAATTGCTCGACCAGTGCGGCCAATTCGGTGCCGATGGGGGTCTTGGTGACAGTCGCCACGATGATACCGGCGGCGGCGGTCGCGACACCGATGCCGATCATGTTGCGCGCGCCCGCGATCAGCCCGTCGACCAGATCGAACAGCCCGGCCTTGCCAGCCTCGGCGATGCTATCGCCCTTGCGGAACAGCGCCTTCAGGGGGCGTTGAGTGACGATGATGAACAGCATCAGGGCGGTCGCGTAGAAAGCCGACTTCGCGGGCGACTGTTGCTCGACCATCAGGAACCACACCAGCACGAGGATCGGCAGCACGTAATGCAGGCCGGTCTTCCACACGTCCGCCGTCTTGGGCAGCGTGATCTGACCGTCCTCTGTCGGCTCCAGGTTCTCCGGATCCAGATCCTTTTGGCGTGCCGCGATCGCCACCAGCCAGACATAAACGGCGGCCAGCCCGATCATGACAATGGGTCCGGTCAGGCCCGGCAGAACCGCGTTCAAGCCACCGATCAGATAGATCATCGCGATAAAGCCGAAACCAAAGACCGCGAAGCCGATGGCGAAGTTCAGGGCCATGCGCAGCAGGGACGCGCCTTCGCCAAGGGCAGGCATGTCCTTCTTCAAAGCCTCCAGGTGCACAATGTAGACCAGCGCGATGTAGGAGATCACCGCAGGCACAAAGGCGTGCTTGATGACCTGCACATAGGAAATGCCGATGAACTCGACCATCAGGAAAGCTGCGGCCCCCATCACGGGTGGCATGATCTGACCGTTGACGGACGACGCGACCTCGACCGATCCGGCCTGTTCAGAGGTGAAGCCGACGCGCTTCATCAGCGGGATCGTAAAGGTGCCGGTGGTCACTACATTGGCGATGGACGAGCCAGAGATGAGGCCGGTCATCGCCGATCCGACGACAGCGGCCTTGGCCGGTCCGCCGCGCAGGTGGCCCAGGCCAGCAAAGGCCAACTGGATGAAGTAGTTGCCCGCGCCTGCCTTGTCCAAGAGTGAGCCGAACAGCACGAACAGGAACACGAAGGCCGTCGAAACGCCCAGCGGAATGCCGAAGACGCCCGCCGTATCCAGCCACTGCGCCGTCATCAGCGAGGTGAAGGACAGGCCTTCGTGGGCGATCAGGTCGGGGATCAGCCAGCCGGTGCCGAAGTAGGCATAGGCCAGAAAAATTGCGCCGACGATTGTCAGCGCCGGACCAAGCGCGCGGCGCGACGCTTCCAGCAGCAGCACGATGCCGATGGCAGCGATGATCACCTGGTTCTGTGTCGGCAGACCAGAACGGGCGGTCTGCGCCAGCGTGTCGGCGAAGAAGAAGACGTAAAGCGCGGTTCCCGTGGCGACGATGGCCAGCGCCCAGTCCACCAAGGGAACCCTGTCGCGCGGGGAGGATTTCATCGCCGGGTAGCACAGGAACGCAAGGAACACGGCGAAGGCCAAGTGGATGGGACGCGTTTCGGACGAGTTCAGCACCGGGAAATAAGCCCCGAACCACAGCATTGGCTGCGCGATCCACAACTGGAACAGCGACCACGCAAGGGCGGTCAGGCCGATCAGCGCGGCGACCCACGGTGTCGATGGCGTCCGCGCGCCCGCGTCCGAGGACGCGACGAGGTCCTGAAGCTCCTCATCGGTGAACTCTCGGTTCTGCTTGTCCTCGGCCATCACGTCCCTCTTCCTTTGGTTCCCCGTCCGAAGAGGGGTGTCTTTGGTTAACGTTATCGGAAAAGCCTCCGATGCCCAGACTTCAAATGGAAAAGGCCGCCCGGATCTCCCAGACGGCCTGCTTTTTCATCGTTCCCGAAATACTTCGGTGAAGCAGCGTAGCTGCGGGGGCAGAGCCCCCGCACGCTTATTCGGACACTAGGCCCGCTTCTTCGTAGTAGCGCTGGGCACCGGCGTGCAGCGGTGCAGACAGGCCGTCGTTTGCCATTTGCTCGGCCTCCAGATTGGCGAAGGCGGGGTGCAGGCCCTTGAATTGGTCGAAGTTCTCGAACACCGCCTTGACGACTTCGTAGACGACATCCTCGGACACCTCGGACGAGGTCACGAGCGTCGCGCCCACGCCGAAGGTGGTGATGTCTTCGTCGTTGCCGCGGTACATGCCGCCGGGGATGGTGGCTTCGCGGTAGTAGGGGTTGTTCTCGATCAGACCGGCGCTTGCCTCGTTGTCGACGGGAACGATGACCGATTCACAGGCCGTGGTCGCTTCCTGAATGGAACCGGACGGGTGGCCCACAGAATACACCATCGCGTCGATGTTGTTGTCGCACAAGGCCTGGCTCTGCTCGGCGGCCTGCAACTCGGAGGCCAGCTGGAAGCTGTCGGTGGTCCAGCCCATCTCTTCCATCATCCGCTCCATCAGCGCGCGCTGACCAGATCCGGGGTTGCCGATGTTGACGCGCTTTCCTTCGAGATCGGCGAAAGTCTCGATGCCAGATCCGGCACGGGCGACGACGGTGAAGGGCTCTGGGTGGATCGAGAAGACGGCGCGCAGGGTCTCGTCCGCGCCCTGATCGGCGAACTGGCCTTCGCCGTTGGACGCTTGGAACTGCACGTCGGACTGGGCGACGCCGAACTCCAGCTCGCCAGAGCGGACGGCATTGACGTTGTAGACCGAACCGCCGGTGGATTCGACCGAGCAGCGGATGCCGTGGTCGGCACGGTTGCGATTCACGAGCCGACAGATCGCGCCGCCGGTGGGGTAGTAGACGCCCGTGACGCCGCCGGTGCCGATGGTGATGAAGGTCTCTTCCTGCGCCTGAGCGGGCACCGCCAAGGTGGACAGAAGCGCCGAGGCTGCGAGGAAACGAATGGTCTTGGTCATGTGAGACTCCCTTGTGCCGCCCGTGGGGCGGTCTGTTTCTATGGGAGCATGATGACGTTCGTGGCGCAAACGGCAACCCGTTGCTGCTGATGACGGATAGGCCCGCTTCACGGCACCCGGTAAATCGGCGCCGGACGTCAATAGACGAAGTATGCGTGATCGGGTGTGTTGCTGCCCGAAAGGCTCAAACGTCGTAGTACGCGCGATACCATGCCACGAACTTCGCGATGCCGTCGCGTACGTCGGTCTGAGGGCGATAGCCTGTCAACTCACGCAGCAGCGTCGCGTCGGCCCATGTAGCGGGCACGTCGCCTTTCTGCATCTCCATGTAGTTGCGCTGCGCCTTCATCCCCATGCAGTCCTCGATCGCCTCGACGAAATCCAGAAGGCGCACCGTGTCCGAGTTGCCGATATTCACCACGCGCCACGGGGCAACAGGCGACAGGCTGTCCCATTCTGGAATTTCGGCGTCGGGTTCGGGCCGCACGGGGGCGGCGTCGATCAGCAGGCGGATACCGTTCACAAGGTCTTCGACGTAGGTGAAATCCCGGTGCATGTCGCCATTGTTGTAGATGTCGATGGGGCGACCGTTCTGAATGGCGTCCACGAACTTGAACAGCGCCATATCGGGCCGTCCCCATGGCCCGTAGACGGTAAAGAAGCGGAACATCGTGGTCGGCAGGTTCCACAAGTGGGCGTAGGAATGGCCCATCGCCTCGTTCGCCTTCTTTGTGGCGGCGTAGATGGTCAGCGGCGTGTCGGCCTTATGCGTCTCGACGAAGGGCATGTCGGTGTTCGCGCCGTAGACGGAAGAGGTCGAGGCCATCAGCAGGTGATCGACCTCGTGCCGCCGCGCCGCTTCCATGACGTTGAAGGTGCCGACGACATTGGCGTCGATATAGGCGCGGGGGTTTTCAAGGCTGTAGCGCACGCCAGCTTGCGCGGCGAGGTGGACGATCACGTCGGGTTCGAAGTCGTCTGCGGTCTTCTGGAACAAGTCGTCATCTTCCAGCATACCCTCGGTGGCGCCGAAGCCCTCGGTCTGCATCAGGATCTGGTGGCGGCGCTGCTTCAGGCGCACGTCGTAGTAGTCGGTCATCCCGTCGTAGCCGTGGACGGTGAAGCCTTCGGACAGCAGCAACCGGGCAAGATGGAAGCCGATGAAACCGGCGGTTCCGGTGATCAGGACGCGTCTGGACATGGGCAGGTTCCTGTGGGCTATGGCCGTCGTTGCGTTCTCGCGCGGCGGGCGCGGTATGGGAAGACCGAATTTGGGGCAAAAGGCTTAGGTCGGGAGGACAAGGATCGCCCGAAAGTCGTTCACGTTGGTCAGGGTTGGGCCGGTGACGATCTGGCCGCCATGTGTTGCGAACCATGTGTGCGCGTCGTTTTCGGACAAGGCGCGCTCGGCGGACATCCTGTCCTTCATCGTGTCCGGGCCGGCGATTGCGCCCGCGACCTCTGCTGCGCCGTCCACGCCGTCGGTATCGCAGGCAAGGACGTAGATGCCGGGCGCGCCGTCCAGCTCCAGCATCGCGGCCAGAACGTATTCGGCGTTGGGCCCTCCGATCCCCTCGCCGCGCCTTGTCACGGTGGCCTCTCCGCCGGACAGCAGAAGAAGGGGCGCGGTGGCGTCGGCTTGCGCGGCTAGTGCCGCTTGCGCCTGCCTGCGGCCCAGATCACGGGCCTCGCCTTCCAGCGCATCGCCCAGAATCCGCACATTAACCCCCTGCGCCTGCGCAATTGCGGCGGCGGCGGCCAGTGACTGTGCGGGGGCGGCGATGACATGGTCTTCTGCGCGGGCCAGCCGGGGATCACAGGGCGCCACAACCGATGATCCGGCGCGCAGAGCAGCCATCGCGGCGTCCGGCAGGGTGATACCGCGCTTTTCGATCAGGGCCAGTGCGTTGGCGGGCGTGCTGTCTTCTCCCACGGTCGGCCCCGACGCGATCTCTGCCGGGTCGTCGCCGGGCACGTCAGAGATCATCAGCGTCACCAGCCGCGCGGGATGGCAGGCGGTGGCAAGCTGCCCGCCTTTCACGCGGCTCAGGTGTTTGCGAATGACGTTCATCTCTCCGATGGGCGCGCCCGAGGCCAGAAGAGCACGATTCACCGCGATCTTGTCGTTCAGCGTCATGCCGACAGCGGGCGCACACAATAGCGCAGAGCCGCCGCCGGAGATCAGCGCCAGCACGGTGTCGTCTGGCCCCAGCCCATCGACCAGTTGCAGCAGCCGGTGGGTCGCCTGAACGCCTGCCATATTCGGCACCGGATGCGCGGCTTCGACAATCTCTATCCCTTGGCAAGGCCGCGCATAGCCGTAGCGCGTGATGACAAGCCCATCGCAGGGGCCGAGCGTCGCCTCTACCGCTTCTGCCATCCGGGCGCTTGCCTTGCCCGCCCCGATGACGATGAGGCGTCCCTTCGGGCGTTTGGGCAGATGCGCGGCGACCACGCGCATCGGATCCGCTACGGCCACGGCGCGGTTGAACAGCGCGCTCAGGAAGCCGCCCGGATCGGTCCTGAAATCAGGCGTCATGGGATAGCCACGTGTCGTAATCGCTGACCAACAGGCGCACGGGGTCCACGTCTTCTTCGACCGTGGCGAAGCGGCCGATGGGGTCGCGGAAGATGTTGTCGGTTTCGTCGTCGTTGACGGTGCTGACCTCTCCGATCAGCACATCACCGCCGTCACCCCAGAAGGCGTGCCAGTCGCCCGGCATCAACGTCACGCTTTCGCCGGGGGCGAAGGTCAGCTTTTCACCGGCAGCGAAGGTGCGCACGATCCCATCGCACATGACTTGCCCGCCGCGATCCTCGGCGAAGTTGCCATCATCATCCGAGCCGTAGAGTTCCACCACCAGCGTTGCGCCACCACGGTTGATGATATCTTCGGCTTTTAGGGCATGCGTGTGCATGGGCGATAGCTGGTCCCGGCGCGAGATCAGCAGCTTCTCGGCGTAGCACATGCCGCGCCCCGCCCGCAGATCGGCCTGCCGCCCGTTGCGCAGGGTGAACAGCGTCAGGCCCATCGTGTCGAACGTACCTGCGCCGTAGTCGGTGATGTCCCACCCACAGCGCGAGTCGATCAGGTGTTGTGCGGTCTGAGCGCGGTTTCGGAACGCGTCGGGAGACCAGTGGGCGAAGGGCGGCAAGGCGACGCCGTGGTCGCGGATCATCGCATCGGCGGCAAGGATGATGTCGTTGATGGTAGAGCGTTTCATCGGTCAGGTCCCTGCGGCTTCGAATGCGGCCCCGGCGTGAAAGGGGGCAAAGCCATTCAGGCGCGCATGGATCAGTCAGGGTGACTTGATCGGCGGCAATCTTGGCTTCGACGGTGTAGCGCGCCACACCCGCGCCGGTCCAGTCTGACGCGCGCTGGATTAATGGGTCGTCGTCCTACAACATGATGCCGACAGTTCGCCTAGCCATCCGTTGCGTTGCGCACCCACGCCACGATATCGGCCCGCGCGGCTGGGTCCATCTGCACCGCGTTGGGCGGCGGCATGGCATGGCTGACGCCCGCCTGCAGGTAGATCGCCTTGGCATGGCGCGCGACGTCGGCAGGCGTTTCCAGATGTACGCCTTTCGGGGCCCAGCGAATGCCGTCCCAAGCCGGATCGCGCGCGTGGCACATGGAGCAGTTGCCGATCACGGCGTTCAGGGCCGCATCGAAGCCCTCTGCCTCGGCGAAGGCGGTCTCGTATGCGGTCAGTTCGGTCGCCTCCAAGGCCTCGTAGTCGCCGTCCCAGGTGGAGGCGGTAGACAGCCACGCCATCGTGATGAAAAGCACCGCCGTCACGCCCCACGTCCACAACGGCCCCTTGCCGGTGCGGTGCATGGTGTTGAAGTAGTGCCGGATCGTCACGCCGGTCAGGAACACCAGGCTGGCGATGATCCATGCGAACTGCGTTCCGAACGCCAGCGGGTAGTGGTTCGACAGCATCAAGAAGATCACCGGCAACGTCAGGTAATTGTTGTGCATCGACCGCAGCTTGGCGATCTTGCCGTACTTCGCATCCGGTGTGCGGCCCGCTTTGAGATCGGCGATCACGATGCGCTGGTTCGGCATGATGATGAAAAACACGTTGGCCGTCATGATCGTGGCGGTGAACGCGCCCAGATGCAGCAGGGCGGCGCGACCCGTGAAGACCTGGTTCAGCCCCCAGCTCATCGCCACGATGATCGCGAACAGCGCCAGCATCATCAGCGTGGGCCGCTCACCCAATGCCGATTTGCAAAGCGCGTCATAGACCACCCAGCCCACTGCGATAGAGGCTGCCGACAGCACGATCCCCTGCCACAGCGCCAGATCGGCTTTGCTTGGGTCAAGCAGGTATAGCTCTCCGCTGACCCAGTAGACGATCATCAGCAGCGTGGCGCCCGACAGCCACGTCGAATAGCTTTGCCATTTGTGCCAGGTCAGATGCTCTGGCAGGCGGTCGGGCGCCACCATGTATTTCGTCGTGTGGTAAAAGCCGCCGCCGTGGACTTCCCATTCCTCTCCTGATGCGCCCTTGGGCATGTCCGTCGCGGGCTTCAGCATCAGGTCCAGCGCGATGAAGTAAAAGGACGCGCCGATCCAGGCCATCGCGGTGATGATGTGCGTCCAGCGGACGGCGAACGCCACCCAGTCCCACATGATCGCGGCATCATACATGGCCATTCCCTCTGTTTCGCATCCCCATCTTCGGTAAAGGTGACAGCGGCCAAGCGCCAGACTGCAAGGAGCCGATGAAACCATGAACCGCTATCCCCGCGACATGACTGGATACGGGGCACATCCGCCCCACGCTGCCTGGCCCGAAGGCGCAAAGATCGCCGTGCAGATCGTGCTGAACTACGAAGAGGGCGGCGAGAACAACATCCTGCACGGCGATGCCGCGTCAGAGGCGTTCCTGTCAGAGATCACCGGCGCCTCCGCCTGGCCCGGTCAGCGGCACTGGAACATGGAAACGCTGTATGAGTACGGCAGCCGTGCCGGGTTCTGGCGTTTGCACCGAATGCTGCAGGACATGCCGATAACCGTTTACGGCGTGACCACCGCCTTGGCCCGTGCGCCCGAGCAACTGGCCGCGATGAAGCGCGCCGGATGGGAGATCGCATCCCACGGGCTGAAGTGGATCGAACACAAGGACATGTCCGAGGACGAAGAGCGCGCCCAGATCGCCGAGGCGATCCGGCTGCACACGGAAGTCGTCGGCCAGCCCGCGCGCGGCTGGTACACTGGTCGCTGTTCCATGAACACGGTGCGGCTGGCATCGGAAGAGGGCGACTTTGCCTATGTCGCCGACAGCTACGCCGACGATCTGCCCTATTGGCAACCAGTGGGCGACGGCCATCAGCTGATCGTGCCCTACACCATGGACTGCAACGACATGCGTTTCGCCATTCAGGCGGGGTTCACGTCAGGCGACCAGTTCGAAAGCTACCTGCGCGACAGCTTCGATGTGCTCTACGCCGAAGGTCAGGCGGGCGCGCCGAAGATGATGTCCATCGGATTGCATTGCCGCATCGCGGGGCGTCCGGGACGGGCGGCGGCGTTGCAGCGCGCGTTGGACTACATGCGGGGGCACGACGGCGTCTGGTTCGCGACGCGCGAGCAGATTGCGGATCACTGGGCGGCCACGCATCCCGCGCCAACGGGGCAGCGGCCATCGGACATGAGCCGCGAGACCTTCGTTGCCGAATACGGCGGCATCTTCGAGCATTCGCCATGGATCGCAGAAGGGGCCTATGATCTGGACCTTGGCCCTACCTACGACACGGCGGCGGGCGTTCACCTTGCGCTGTGCCGGGTGTTCCGCGCGGCGGATGACGACGCACGCCTTGGCGTCCTGACGGCGCACCCCGACCTTGCGGGCAAGCTGGCGGCGGCTGGTCAGCTGACCGCCGAAAGCACGTCCGAGCAGGCAGGCGCCGGGCTTGACCTGCTGACCGACGCGGAACGGGAGACCTTCCAGCGCCTGAACGCGCAATACGTCGACAAACACGGCTTTCCGTTCATCATCGCCGTGCGGGATCACGACAAGGCATCGATCATGGCCGCCTTCCATCGGCGGATCGAAAACGACCGCGCCACCGAGTTCGCGGAAGCTTGCCGTCAGGTCGAACGCATCGCCGAACTGCGGCTGGCAGAGAAGTTCGCATGAGCGAGATCATCCATACAGAGTCGCTGACGGCGGACGCCTTCGCGTCTTTCGGCGACGTGCTGGCGGCGACGGGCGCACCCGACAAGTTGATCAACGCGGGTCGTTGCGGTCGCTTCCACGACCGCGCGCAGTTGGACTTCGCAGACGGGCAGGCGGGGATCAGCATCTTCCAAAGCGAGACGGTGACGCTGCCCTACGACTGCCCGCTGATGGAACGGCATCCACTGGGCAGTCAGGCCTTTATCCCGATGTCCGCCGATCCATTCCTAGTGATCGTCGCTGCCGACCGTGACGGCACACCCGACGCGCCGCGCGCCTTCGTTACGGCGCCGGGGCAGGGGATCAATCTGCATCGGGGCGTCTGGCATGGCGTGCTGACCCCGCTGGGCGGATTGGGTCTATTCGCGGTGGTGGACCGGATCGGCGAGGGCGCAAACCTTGAGGAATATACCTTCGACACCCCGTTCAGGGTCGTGCAGGCCGACTGATCTACTCTGCGTGACCCAAGGCCGAACGCATCCACTGCCACGCACTGGTGCAGACGAACGCAATGGCAGCCACGCAAACGATGGACGGACCGGCGGGCGTGTCGAAGATGTAGGCCGAACGTAGCCCCAGAACCGCCGCCATGCCGCCGATCACTGCCGCCGCGATGGCCATTTGTTCCGGCGTGCGCGCCAGCGGTCGGGCGGCGGCGGCGGGGATAATCAGCATCGCGGCGATCAGGATGACGCCCACGACCTTGATGGCGACTGCGACCGTGATCGCCAGCGCCACGGTCAGGATCAGTTGCTCTCGCTTGGGATCGATGCCGCTGGCGTGGGCCAGCTCGTCGCTGAGCGTCGCGGTCAGAAGCGCGGACCACCGCCACGCGATCAGTCCGACGACCACAAGCGCGCCGCCCCCGATCACCGCCAGATCGACGCGCGAGACGGCAAGGATGTCGCCGAAGAGATAGGCCATCAGGTCGATGCGGACGCCTTGCAGGAACGATACCGCAACCAGTCCGAACGCCAGCGCCGAATGGGCCAGAACCCCCAGCAAGGTGTCCATGGCGTAGCCCCGCCCGCTCAGGAACGTGACCGCAAGCGCCATCGCCAATGCCACGGCGACCGCTCCCGCGAAGATCGAGATCTGAAGCGCCAGCGACAGGGCGATGCCAAGGATCGCGGCGTGGGCGGTCGCGTCGCCGAAATAGGCCATCCGCCGCCAGACCACGAAGCTGCCCAGCGGGGCAGAGGCGATCGCGACACCGATACCGGCCAGCGTTGCGCGGGTCATGAAATCGTCCAGCATCACTCTGCCGCCTCGGTCTTCGCGTGCGAATGATCGCAGTTTTCATCGTGCGCGTGGTCATGGTCGTGGCGGTACAGCGCCAAAGCGCCGCCCGTTCCGGTGCCGAACAAGGCGCGGTATTCCGGGGCCGCCGACACGATCTCTGGCGTGCCTTCGCAGCAGACGTGGCCGTTCAAGCAAATCACCCGGTCGGACGCGCTCATGACGACGTGCAGTTCGTGGCTGATCATCAGCACCGCACAGCCAGTCTCGCGCCGCACTTCCTCGATCTGAAGGTAGAAGGCAGCTGAACCGGGTTGGTCCAGCCCGCGCGTTGCCTCGTCCAGCAGCAAAATGTCGGGCTTTTCGATCAGCGCACGCGCCAGCAGGACACGTTGAAACTGCCCGCCCGACAGGCGCGACATCTGCCGACGGCTCAGGTCGGGTACACCCGCCCGCTCCAGCGCTTGCGCGCAGGCAGTGCGGTCGGGGCGTCCGGGAAGGGCGAGGAACCGCTCTACCGTTAGCGGTAAAGTGGGGTCGATGTGCAGCGTCTGCGGCACATAGCCCAAGCGTAGACCTTGCCGCCGTACAATCCTGCCACGCGTGGGCTTCATCGCGCCGATCAGCGCGCGCAGGAGCGTGGTCTTGCCCGAACCGTTCGGTCCGACGATGGTCACGATCTCACCGGGTTCGATAATGAACGACACATCGCGCAACACCGTCTTCGCGCCGTAGCCGACGCTGATATTCTCGACCGCGACAAGGCTCATGCGTTGGCCTGTTCCGCGCAAGAGGGGCAGACGCCTTCGGCTTCCAATACCGTCCGTTCGATCTGGAACCCGGTGGCCTCGGCGGCCTTGCCCAGAGCGCCGCGCCCATCGCCCGAGCGTGCTTCGGCGACCGAGTCGCACAGGCGGCAGATCATGAAGGCAGGGGCGTGGGGTGCGCCGGGGTGGGCGCAGGCGACGAATGCATTCAGGCGCTCGATCCGGTGGGCAAAACCGTTCGCGACCAGAAACTCCAACGCGCGATAGGCGACGGGCGGCTGCGATCCGAAGCCCGCATCGCGCAGGCGGTCCAACATGTCATAGGCGCCCAGCGCGCGGTGATCTTGCAGCAATATCTCCAGCGTCTTGCGACGCACGGGCGTGAACCGCAGACCCTGCGCGTCGCAATGGGCTTCCGCCGCATTGATGGCGGTAGAGATACAGCCAGCGTGGTCGTGGGTTTCGAACCCGACCGGGTCGGTCTTCGCTGGATCGCCACTTGTCATGTTATATTGTTTCCCGTAATGCGAGGAAATGTTATATAGTCACAAAGGCGCGCGAATGTCCAGCAAGCTCTACCCTATCTCGATCGCGGCGTCTCTTATGGCGGGCACGGCTTTGGCCGACGCGCCGAACGTTACCGTCGACATCGCCCCGATTCATTCGCTGGTCGCGCGCGTCATGCAAGATGTCGGTGCGCCGTCGTTGATCGTAGCGGCAGGCGCGAGCCCCCACGAGTACAACCTGCGCCCGTCCGAGGCGCGTGCGTTGCAGGATGCTGACCTCGTGTTCTGGGTCGGTCCGAACCTGACCCCATGGCTTGAAAGCGCCATCAACACGTTGGCCAGCGATGCTACGGCAACGGCGCTTCTGGGTGCGGAGGGATCGACAGAGCTTTCGTTCCGCGAAGGTGCGTCGTTCGACGCGCATGATTATGAAGATCACGAAGAACATGATGATCACGACGCGCACCAAGACCACGATGACCACGACCACGCGGGTGCTGATCCCCATGCATGGCTATCCCCCGACAACGCCGCCGTGTGGCTGAACGTGATCGCTGCAGACCTCTCCGCCGTCGATCCGGACAACGCAGATGCCTATCTTGCGAACGCGACCGCGGGGCGCGAAGAGATCGCCGCGATGGTGGCAGAGATCGACGCGACGCTCGCCCCGGTGCGAGACCGCAATTTTATCTTGTTCCACGACGCCTATCAGTATTTTGAGACCTCTTTCGACCTGGCGGCGTCGGGTGCGATCTCACTATCCGACGCCTCTGACCCCAGCCCGGCGCGCATCGCGGATGTTCAGGCGCAGATCGTCGCGCAGAATGTGGCCTGCGTATTGTCCGAGCCGCAGTTCAATCCCGGCCTTGTCCAAGCGGTCATGGACGGATCGACGGCCCGAACAGCGATCCTTGATCCGCTGGGCTCCGACCTTGAGCCGGGGCCGGGGCTGTATCCGCAGATGTTGCGCAATCTGGCGGGCACGCTGGCGGGGTGTCTGGCGGACTGACCTGGATCGCGAAGCGTCAGCTCGCCTGACTGTAGCGCCGCTCTCCCTCTGCAATCGTGCTCGACCCCGTTTCCAGCGTGTGCGCCAGCAGACGGGCGGCGCGGCGGTCCAGAAGCCGTAGCGTCGTTCCCTCGACTCGCCCTGCTTCGGGGTATTGCCTCAGGAAGGTCAGTGCAGCGGCGGCCAGTTCGGGTGGGGCGTCTGCGAAGTCCACGTCCGCGCAGCACATGAGGCGCTCGATCAGGCTGGCGAGCGTCGCGTCGGCTTGCGTCAACGCGATGCCGCGCGCCCCTGGAATCTGGTCTTCGGACACGAGGCGCTGCCATTTCTCTGTCGCGGGCGCGTTCTGAGCGTAGCCCTGCCGAAAGCGCGACACGGCAGAAGGGCCAATACCCACAAGCGTCGCCGCCGTATCGGTGGTGTAGCCTTGGAAATTTCGACGAAGCGATCCCGTTTGCGCGGCCTTGGCCATCGAATCGTCCAGCCTTGCGAAGTGGTCGATGCCGACCGGAACGTATCCGGCGTCCGTCAGCAAGGCGCGCGCCATTTCTGCCAGTTCCAGCCGTTTCGCTGGAAAGGGCAAGGCGGCCTGCGGGATCAGCTTCTGGCGTCGCGCGACCCATGGCACATGGGCGTAACCGTAAAGGGCCAGACGATCCTGTCCTATATCGACAACCTGCTGCAAGGTGCGCTTCAGTCTTGGTTCGGTCTGATGCGGCAGGCCATAAAGCAGATCGGAGTTGATGCTGCTTATGCCGCGTCCGCGCAGGGTCTGAACGGTTTGCCGTGTCTCTTCTTCGGATCGATCGCGTCCGATGGCGGTTTGCACGAGGGGATCGAAATCCTGCACGACGATAGAGGCGCGCGTCAGGCCTAAATCCACCAATGCGTCGATGCGTGCGGTGTCGCATTCGGTTAGGTCGATCTCGACCGCGACTTCGCAACCGTCGATGGTGAAATGCTCGCGGATCATGATGGCCAGACGTGCGATCCGGTCAGGGGACAGAAGCGTTGGGGTGCCGCCGCCCAGATGCAGGGCCGAGACGGTCAGATCATCGGGAAGCTGCGCCCGCGTCAGCGCGATTTCCGTTTCCAGATGGTCTAGGTAGCGATCCAGCGGCGCATCGTTGCGCGTGCCCTGTGTGCGGCAGGCGCAGAACCAGCACAGCCTGCGGCAGAAGGAGACTTGAACGTATAGCGATACGGTGTCCCCTGCAGGCACGGCGGCCAGCCACTCGGATTTCGTCGCCCACTTACTGCGTCGGTAAAGCGGTCGGTGGGCGGATAGCTGGTGTAGCGCGGCACGCGCGCGGTCAGCAGAGCGGTTCTGAGAGGGGCATGTGTCATGCGGATAGATTTCAGGGGAAACACCTACCGCGCATTGATCGAGATCATTGGGCGTGGTTCGCCAGAGTCTCTGCGATCCGTTTGCCGTTGCGGATCAGGCCCACGACCGGGGCCGAAATGCCGTGCCGCTCCAGCCGACTTCGTCCCATCGGGGACCAGCAAGACCGGCACGCGACTGTTGTAAAGCATCGCCTCCAAAACGCCTTGCATCAGGCCCGACGGTTCCGGGCCGGACGCTGCCAGCACCGCCAGATCGGCGCAGCGATTGGTTTGCGCGATCCGTCGCGCGACATCTGCGCCGTAGATCGCGCGGGCGTCCACCGACCAGCCGAACGCCTCCCCCGTCAGCTGCTGTTCGACGCGCGTCTGCACATCTTCCAACGCCTGCGCGTCATCATCATGCAGGGCCGGGGCGACGACGACCATGTCCGGCGCGACGAAGGTCGACACGCCCATGGCGGCGGCGGTCAGGCAGGTCACGTCCAGATGTGCGGACCATTACGTGGCGCAGCCTTGCCGCTGCCCACGCCAGCATCGCGCCCGGCACCGCACTCTATGCCGCGCGCAACGCGGCGGATGTGGTGCTTCTGTCGGGCGGTCTGAAGGGTGTATCCATCACTTTGCGCATGGCACGGCTGGCGACCTCCGTCTGGACGATCCGGTCCAGCCAATACGACGACCCGGCAGGCGATCAGGCGCGCGCCCTGTCGGACCAGCACGACGATCGCCCGCTGTAGGGGAATGCCCGAGCCTTACACACGGTCGCCGCATCCGTTCAGGCCTGCACAGCGTCAGTGGATGGGCCGTCCATCGTCGCATCCTTCTTCTGCTTCCGCTCGCCCAGCATCAACATCGCGGGTGTCAGGATCAGCGTCAGAAGTGTGGCGACCACAAGGCCCCCGACGATGGCGCTGGAGAGTTCGGTCCAGTATTGCGTGGATGGCGCGCCAAACACGATGTCGCGCGTGAAGAAGTTCAGGTTCGCACCGAGGACCATCGGCAGCAGGCCCAGCGCCGTTGTGATCGAGGTCAGCATCACGGGACGCAATCGCTGCGCGCCGGTCCGAAGTGCTGCCTCTCGCGGGGACATGCCGGACTTCTTCAGGTCGTTGTAGGTGTCGATCAGCACGATGTTGTTGTTCACCACGATCCCCGCCAGCGCGATTACCCCGATACCGCCCATGACCACGCCGAAGGGCCGCCCGGTGATGATCAGTCCCAGAAGGACGCCGCCGACAGAGAAGACGATGGCGCTCATCACCACGAAGGCTTGGTAGAAGTTGTTGAACTGTAGGACCAGGATCACAAGCATCAGGAAGATCGCGGCGGCGAAGGCACCGCCAAGAAAAGCCATCGTCTCTGCCTGGTCTTCTGCCTCGCCGGCGAAACTGTAGCTGACGCCATCGGGCAGGTCGGCACTGTCTAGCGCGGATTGCAGCGCGGTGACCTGATCGTTCACAAGCAGACCCGGTGCGACGTTCGCTTCTATCGAGACGACCCGTTGTTCGTCGATGCGGGTGATCGTGCCGGTGCGTTCGCTGGGGGCGAAGGTCACGAAGTTAGAGATCGGGACCAGTCCGGCGGTCGTCGGCACACGCAGGTTGTTCAGCTCTGACAGGGACCGCTCTTCTGCGGGGAACCGCACGCGGATGTCCAACTCGCCATCGGCGTCAGAGGGGCGATAGTCAGCCACGGCGATGCCCTGGGTCAGAAGCTGCACGGCTTGGCCCAGCAAACTGACGTCGGCGCCGAAGCGCGCGGCTTCCGCCCGGTCGACGAGGATCGAGACTTCGACGCCCGGAAGGGGACGAGTGTCGGTGACATCGGTAAAGCCGCCGATCCGCTCCATGATGCCCAGCACCCGTTCGACCGCTTCGGCCTGCACACCCGGATTGCGCGCCGCGATTTGCAGGTTCACCGGCTTGCCGCTTGTCGGGCCGCCGCTTTCGGTCTGCACCTGCACGTCGATCCCGGCGATGTCGGAGACGTCTTCGCGGATGTCTTCGCCGATTTGCGCCGCCGTACGTCGCGTGTCCCAGTCGATCAGCTCCAACTGCAGGGTGCCGATGGTCTCCTCGTCTCCCTGTCCCGCGCTCATGGTGGATCGGGCGTAGACTGTCGCCACTTCGTCGTAGCTCAGCAGACGGTCTTCGACCTGCCGCACCAACGCGTCGCGCTCATAGATAGAGAAGTTGTCCCGCGCTCGGACCTGCACCTGCATGAATTCGGGCTCGACCGAGGGGAAGAACGTCACGCCCTTGCCGAGTTGGCCGTAAAGCCCGAAGCCACCCAGCAGCAACGCCAGCGCCAGAAGGGCAGTGGCACCGGGCCGCAGGATCGCCCATTCCAGCACGCGAACATAGGCCCCCGTCAGTCCACCGATGTGACGTGGATCGCCGAACTCTGCTGCGTGCAGGGCGCGCTTCGCCTCTGCGGTCTGGGGCTGTCGTTTGCCGATCAGGCCACCGAGGACGGGGATGAAGATCAGCGCCATGAAGAGCGACGCGAAAAGCGTCAGGATCACGGTGATCGGCAGGAACTTCATGAATTCGCCCACCATTCCGGTCCAGAACAGTAGCGGAAAGAAGACCGAAAGGGTCGTTGCCGTGGAGGCGATGACGGGCCAGGCCATGCGCTTCGCGGCATGGGCATAAGCCTCGCGCGGGGTTGCGCCATCTTGTAGACGACGGTCGGCCAATTCGACCGTGACGATGGCCCCGTCCACCAGCATCCCGACCACAAGGATCAGTGAGAACAGAACGACGATGTTCATGGTGAAGCCCATTGCCCACAAGGCCGTGACGCCCGCAAGGAACGCTCCGGGAATGGCAAGGCCGACAAGAATCGCAGACCGGACCCCCAGCGCATAGACGATCACGATCATCACAAGGATCACGGCAGCGATGACGTTCGCCTCCAGATCTGACAGCAGGGTTTCCACCTGTTCGGACTGGTCCTGAAGATATGTGACCTCGACACTGTCGGGCCAATCGGCGCGCAACTCTTCAAGCGCGGCTTTCGCCCCGGCGACGGTGTCGATGATATTGGCGCCAGAGCGTTTCTTGACCTCCAAGGCCAAGGCGGGCTGGCCCTCGATACGGGCAAAACCGGTCGGGTCCTCGAACGTGCGCCGGATCGTTGCCACATCGCCGAAGGTGACCACGGTTGCGCCGCGCACCTTCACGGGGATGTCCATGACATCCTGCAAATCCTCGATCAGCCCCGGCACCTTCAGCACCACGCGCCCGCCGCCGGTTTCGATGGCCCCGGCGGCGATCAGGCGGTTGTTGCGCTGCAGCTGGTTGATCAGCTCGTCGAAAGACAGATTGTAAGTCTGGAAAACTGTCGGGTCGATCAGCACCTCCAAAAACTCGTCGCGCGAGCCGCCGATATCGACTTCCAGCACGCCCGGCGCGCCTTCGATGGCTTCCTGCGCATCATCGGCCAGGCTGTTCAGCGTGCGTTCGGGCACTGGGCCAGAGATGATGGCGGTGATAATCGGGAACAGCGCCGTGTTGATCTCTGTGATCGACAGGTCATAGGCGTCTTCGGGCAAGTCACCCTCAACGCGGTCTGCCGCTTCGCGCACCTTGTCGAGCGCCTCGTCGATGTCGCCGCCGGGTGTGAACTCCAACTGCACGTTGGCATAGCCTTCGCCCGCGCTTGCGGTCATCTTGTCCAACCCGGTCAGCGCCGCGAACTCTGTCTCCATCGGCTCGATCAGCAGGCGTTCGGCATCAGTAGGGCTGATACCGTCCAATCCCGTCGAGACATAGACCAGCGGCAAAGGCACCTCTGGGTTGGCTTCCTTCGGGATCGAGACGTAGGCGATGGCCCCCACGCCAAGGATCACCAGCAGAGCCATCATCACGACCCGGCTGCGCGAGAAGACTGCGTCGATGATCGTGTTCATTGGCCTGCCTCCGCCAAGACAGAGTTGTCAGCCGGAGAGGGATCGACAGTCTCGCCGGTATTCACGAAGCCTTGGCCGACGGTGATGATCTGCGCCGCGTCAGGCAGGCCAGTGACCCAGATGCCGTCGATTTCGGCGCGCACGATCTCTATCGGATTGAAGACGACGCGGTCTTCAGTGTCCACGGTCTTCACGCCCAAACGCCCCTCTGGGCTGAGCGACACGGTCGAGGGTTGCACGAAGTGTGCCTGCGCCTGACCCGTCGGGATGTTGATCTCTGCCGAGATGCCCGCCGGGATCGCGCCGTCTTCGTTGGCGACGGTGATTTCGGCCAGAAACGTGCGTGTTTCAGAGTTGGCGGAGGTGCCCACGAAACTGACGGTGCCCTGCCTTTCCTCGCCGGTGATGAAGGTGACTGTTGCGTCTTGCCCATTCTGAATGCGGTTCAAGGCCTGTTGCGGCACCTGAATGGCCACGGTCAGGGGGCGGTTGTCGACGATGCGACCGACCTCTGCGCCCGCTTGTACGAACTCACCGGGATCAAGCGTCAGCGTCTCGATGCGTCCGGCGAAGGGGGCGACGATTTCCAGCGAGTCGCGGCTGTCCTCCGCAGTGGTCAGGGCCGCCTGGGCGGCAGCAAGGGCGGCGCGGGCCTCGGCCACGCGGTCAACTGTGGCGACGCCGCGGTCCAGCAACTCGGACGCGTTGTCGAACTCGCGCTGTGCGCGGGTCCGATCCTCACGCGCGCGGGTCAGGTTGGCTTCGGCGCTGGTCGTTGACAGGCGGGCGATAACGTCACCGTCGGCGACGTCTTCACCCTTGGACACCAGCACTTCGGCCACATCACCCGAAGCCTCTGCACGGACTTGCGTGTCTCGATCCGGCTGGGCCTGCCCTTCGGCCCGGAAAAACAGCGTGACGGGTTCGACCGCCGATTCCATGACCGACACGGCAACAGGGGTGACGCGGGCATCGTCGGTCGGGGCCTGCTGCGCCTCTTCCGATGGCAGGATGTAGCCACTACCCATCCAGCCCACGATTGCGATCACCAGTGCGGAGGCAATCCACGTCGCGCGCGATGCTCCCTTGTCTGCCTTGAAGTCCAGCGTTTCCGAATTCTCAGTCATAAGGTTGTTCCTTCAGGCGGCGCTTTGCGTCCGCGTCATTCTTGGCGTTTCGGTCCGGTGTCAGACCGATCAGCATTCGGCGTTGGTCTTCTGCGCTTGACAGAATGACGCTGCCTTCTGGCAGGCCCAGCAGCCTGTCACAGATCGCACCTTCCGCCTGCATCCGGTCGTTCAGAAGGCGGGTTGCTTGATCCAGATTTCCAGTGGCCGCTTGCGTCACCGCGTCTTCCAGAACCTGCCGACGTCCAAGTAACAGGCCCACGATCACCTCTGCCGTCAGACGGGCATCGGCCACATTGAAGGACCCGTCCGCAATGCCAGCCGAAACAAGGTCTTCCAGTACCGGAACGATCGCTTCGGCTGTGGCGTCGAAGATGCGCCGATACAGGATATCGTTGCCCGGTTTCGCAAGCACGTCCGTGAAAAGGCGCATCTCGTCAAGATTGTCGGTCTTCCAGCGTACAGAGCCCGCGACGAAGGCGTTGAATTTGGCCAAGGCATTACCGGACGCTTCGCGGCGAGCGGTTTCGGAAACGCGGATCGCATGCTCGGTCGAGCGCATCACGATGCCGGTCAGCAGATCTTCCTTGGCCGTGAAGTGATGGTAGAAACCGCCTTTCGAGATTTCCGCAGCGTCCAGCACATCGGCGATGGTTACCGCCTCCCAGCCGCGCTGCGTGAACAGCGACTGTGCCGCATCCAGGATCGCCTCGCGCCGATCTTCCGGCGCCATTCGTTTCCGAACCGCCTTTGTCTCGATTTTCAACGCCATGCTGGGAACTCATTTACAGACCGTTGGTCGGTATGTAGGGGCGGGTTTAGGGATGGCAATGGTCTTTTCGTGGACGGCACGGCTTTTATGTCCGTCACTGACATCGACATGATCGCCACCGTCTTGGTATTCGCAGAGAGTGCGGCAAGGGGTATTGTCGCCCCGATTTCAGTAGAGCGAAGGCCCGCACCATGCGTTTTTCCATCATCGGCGAATGTATGGCCGAATTGGCCCCGACCGACACCACCGGAGAGTTCCGGTTGGGCTTTGCGGGCGATACGTTCAACACCGCGTGGTATCTGGCCCGCTGCACGCCCGACGCGCAGGTGTCCTACGTAACGGCAGTCGGGGACGATGCGATCTCTGGCCAGATGACGGACTTCATGCGCGACGCCGGGATCGACGTGAGCCATGTCCAGACGGCTTCAAACCGAACAATCGGCCTTTACATGATCTCGCTGAAGGATGGAGAGCGCAGCTTCGCCTACTGGCGCGGCCAATCCGCCGCGCGGACATTGGCGGACGATCCATCGGCCCTGACCCGCGCGGTGGCAGGGGCGGACATGATCTACTTCTCGGGAATTACGTTGGGCGTTTTGCCATCCGACCGCCGGGAGCCGTTGCTGAATGTTTTGCGACAGGCCCGCGCCGCGGGCAGCACCATCGCCTTCGATCCCAACCTGCGCCCGAAGCTATGGGCCTCCGACATAGAGATGACGACCGCGATCATGCAGGCCGCTACTGTTAGCGATGTTGTCCTGCCCTCGTTCGAAGACGAGTCCGACTGGTTCGACGATTCCGATCCGCAGGCGACGGCAGATCGCTACCTGGGGGCCGGGGCCAAGACGGTCATCGTGAAGAACGGCGCGGACGGTGTTCTGTACGTGGAAGGCAGCACGCGGGGCGACGTGCCGGTCGAGCCTGTGGCGCAGGTCGTCGATACCACGGCGGCGGGCGACAGCTTCAACGCTGGGGTCTTTGCTGGCATGGCGAAAGGCAAGACCATCGCCGAAGCCATTGCCGACGCCTGCACCCTGTCTCGCGCGGTGGTGCAACATCGCGGGGCGTTGGTCCTGATCGAGCCCGACAATCTATCTCAGAACGACGCCGCAAGCTGAACCGAACAACCCGCGCCACTTGGTCTAGCTATCCAACGCCGATTCCGCGAACAGCCTGTCGCGGGCTTCGGTCAGGCAGGCTCCGATCCGGGCGAAAATCTCGGACCTGGCAGAGCTTTTGCGCCACGCGATGACCACGTCGCGGGGCCGCGCACCGCGCAGGGGTGCCAGCGAAAGCCGGTGTCCGTTCACGGCCCCGGCCGCGATCGCCAGATCAGGCAAAAGCGTGATGCCCAAATCCTCTTCTACCATGGCGGCAAGCGTCGGCAGGGACGTGGCAGCGAAACTTTGATCTTCGCTCAGCAAGGCCTCGGGAAACGCGGACAGGGCGTGGCGTTGCAGGCAATGCCCGCGGTCCAGAAGCAGAAGGCGGCGGTCCTTCAGATCCTCGCCCTCGACGACGCCGGAATTGGCAAGGGGGTGATCCAGGTGCGTCGCAAGGTGATAGTTGTCCTCGAACAGGAACATCGTCTCGATTTGGGCGGGAATGGCGTGCGGCAACGCCATCAGAACCATGTCCAGACGGCCCGCAATAAGGGCGTCCAAAAGCGGATCGGTCAGTTCTTCGCGCAAGGAAATCTGCAAGCCCGGTAGCCGTTCTCGGACAAGTGGTAGGGCACGGGGCAAAACGAACGGTCCGACTGTCGGGATGACGCCCATGCGCAAAAGACTACCGCCGGTCCCGGCCTCGCACGCTGCGTGATCCTCCAGATCCGCGACGGAGGCCAGTATCTCACGCGCTCGGGCGGCCAAATCAGCGCCGACGGGTGTCATCGAAACGCTTTGGCGCGTTCGTTCGGCGACCTGAACGCCAAGTCCGTCTTCCAGCTCTTTGATCCCGGTAGAAAAGGTGGATTGCGTGACATTGCACAAGCCCGCCGCTTGGGAAAAATTGAGTACCTCGTCCAAGGCAGCGAGGAAGCGAAGCTGTCTGAATGTTGTCATCGGTTATCGATATATACGATCACGGCTCGCTGCAAAGTCAATTTCCACAGTGGACGCAAATGGTCTTAGCGTTGGTCGACACCGCCGCCATGCTATCGGGAGGATAAGACCATGGACGTGAAAACCCTTACCGATCGGATTTCGGTCGGACCGCAAATTGCTCCGAGCGACGTGGCCGACCTGAAGGCGAAGGGCTTTCGGTCCATCATCGTCAATCGCCCGGATGGAGAAAGCGCAGATCAGCCCGGCTACGCCGAGATCGAGGCCGCCGCTCGCGCTGAGGGGTTGGAGACTCGCCACATACCGATCGAGGCAGGGAAGGTCTCCGATGACGATGTGATGGCGTTCAAGACTGCGCTGCGCGAGATGCCGTCGCCGATCTACGCCCACTGCCGCAGCGGCACACGGTCTGCCACGCTGTGGGCGCTGAGCGAGGCGGGCGAGCGCCCCATGCCGGAGATCCTGGCCAAAGGGCAAGCAGCCGGTTTCGATTTGAACGGTGTGGCGCGGCGGATCGCGAACGGAGGGCGCGTGCCAACGGATCCGGGCGAGGCGAAGTATGACGTCGTCATCGTCGGCGGAGGGGCTGCGGGTATTTCGACGGCGGCCTCCTTGAAATCGCGTCGACCGAGCCTTTCCATCGCTGTGGTCGAGCCGGCAGAGGTTCACTACTACCAGCCCGGCTGGACGATGGTGGGCGCGGGTATCTTCACGGCAGACCAGACCGCCAAGACGATGGGCGCGCTGATCCCCAAGGACGTGACCTGGATCAAGGGCGCGGTGGCGGCGTTCGAGCCGGAGAACAACGCCGTCGTCTTGGAAGGCTGCCGGGTTGTGACCTACGACCGTCTTGTCGTCTGCCCCGGACTGAAGCTGGACTGGAATGCTGTCGAGGGGCTGAGCGAGACGCTCGGGCGCAACGGCGTTACGTCAAACTACCGTTACGATCTTGCGCCCTACACTTGGCAACTGGTGCAGGAGATGCGGGATGGAACGGCAGTCTTTACCCAGCCGCCCATGCCGATCAAATGCGCGGGCGCTCCGCAGAAGGCGATGTATCTGTCGGCGGATCACTGGCACCGCAAGGGGCGTCTGAAGGACATCGACATTCACTTTGCGAACGCGGGCGGCGTGCTGTTCGGGGTGAAGGAATACGTGCCCGCGCTGATGGACTACGTGCGCAAATACGATGCCTCATTGGACTTCTTCCACAATCTGATCGCCGTGGACGGCCCTGCCAAGACGGCGACCTTCAAGGTGTCGAAGGAGGGCGAAAAGGCGACCACCCGCGAGATCGCGTTCGACATGCTGCACGTGTGTCCACCGCAGACCGCTCCGGATTTCATCCGGGTCTCTGGCTTGGCCGATGCAGCGGGATGGGTGGATGTAGACCAGCACACGCTGCGGCACAAAACTTATGACAACATCTGGAGCCTTGGCGACGTGATGAACGCGCCGAACGCCAAGACGGCGGCAGCAGCCCGCAAGCAAGCACCGACTGTGGCCGAGAATATCGTGGCCGACATCAAGGGCGGATCGGCGGTCGCCGCCTACGACGGCTACGGGTCCTGCCCGCTGACCGTCGAGCGGGGCAAGATCGTGCTGGCAGAGTTCGGCTACGGCGGCACCCTGAAGCCGAGCTTTCCGAAATGGGTTCTGGACGGCTCCAAGCCCACGCGCCTCGCGTGGCTGCTCAAGGCACAGGTGCTTCCACCGATTTACTGGCAGGGCATGCTGAAAGGGCATGAATGGCTGGCCGCGCCGGGCCTTGCAACGCAGGATGCGCCGACAGAGCGGGCATGATTGCCGAATCGGCGGTTCAGCCGCCGGTTCTTTGGGGCCAACAAAAAGTACGGTAACGCCGATGCTGCGCAGATATCTTCCCATTCTGGACTGGGGCCGCCGTTACACCGGTCAGGCCTTCGGGAACGATGCGTTGGCGGCGGTCATCGTGACGATCATGCTGATCCCGCAATCGCTGGCCTACGCGCTTCTGGCCGGGTTGCCACCGCAGGCCGGGATCTACGCCTCGATCCTGCCGATCATCCTTTATGCGATCTTCGGCACCTCGCGAGCGCTGGCGGTCGGGCCGGTTGCGGTCGTGTCGCTTTTGACGGCGAGCGCTGTGGGTCAGGTGGCAGAGCAAGGGACGGCCGGGTACGCAGTTGCCGCGCTGACGTTGGCTGGGCTGTCGGGCGGCTTTCTCGTCCTTCTGGGCGTCTTCCGGCTGGGGATGCTGGCCAACTTCCTGAGCCACCCGGTCATCGCCGGGTTCATCACCGCCTCCGGCATCCTGATCGCAGCCTCGCAACTGCGCCATATCCTTGGCGTCGAGGCTGAGGGACACACCCTGATCGAGATGGTCGGATCGCTTGCCGCGAATATCGGCCAGACCAATCCTTACACGCTTGCGATCGGCATTGCGGCCACCGCCTTCCTGTTCTGGGTTCGGCGCGGCATGAAGACTGCGCTGCGGGGCAGGGGCGTTCCCGCAAGGGCCGCCGATATCGCAACGAAGGCTGGCCCTGTGTTCGCCGTCATCGCCACGACTGTCGTCGTCTGGTTGTTTTCCCTGAACGACGCAGGCGTCTCTGTTGTGGGCGATGTGCCGAAGGGGCTGCCACCGCTGACCCTGCCGGGCCTGTCGCCCGACCTGATCCGGCAGTTGTTGATCCCGGCGATCCTGATCTCGATCATCGGCTTCGTCGAGTCGATCTCTGTCGCGCAGACCCTGGCCGCGAAACGCCGCGAGCGGATCAACCCGAACCAGGAACTCATCGGTCTGGGAGCGGCCAACCTTGGCGCCGCCTTCACCGGCGGCTACCCGGTGACTGGCGGTTTCGCGCGTTCGGCGGTGAACGACGACGCGGGCGCCGAAACGCCAGCGGCGGGCGCATACACCGCTCTTGGACTGGCACTCGCCGCGGCCTTCCTGACGCCGCTGGTCTTCTATCTGCCGAAAGCCACGCTTGCCGCAACGATCATCGTGGCTGTGCTGGGTCTGGTGGACCTGTCGATACTGCGCCGCACGTGGTCCTACGCGGGGGCCGACTTCGCTGCCGTTGCGATCACGATCCTGCTGACACTGGGCGCAGGCGTCGAGATCGGCGTGGCGACCGGTGTCGTCGTGTCTTTGCTGTTGCACCTGATCAAGACGTCGAAGCCGCACGTTGCCATCGTTGGCCTCGTGCCCGGCACCCATCATTTCCGCAACATCGACCGCCACGACGTGCAAACCTGCCCGAGACTTCTGACGATCCGCATCGACGAAAGCCTGTATTTCGTGAACGCGCAGTTTCTGGAGACGTTGATCCAGGATCGTGTGGCGGACGATAGCACCCTTCGGCATGTGGTGCTGATGTGCCCGGCGGTGAACAGCATCGACTTTTCCGCGCTGGAAAGTCTGGAGGCCGTGAACAGAAGGCTGACCGATCTTGGGATCGGGTTTCACCTGTCAGAGGTCAAAGGCCCGGTCATGGACCGCCTGCAGACGACCCACTTTCTGGACGCGCTCAACGGTCGCGTTTTCCTCAGCCAATACGATGCCTGGTCCGAACTGGCCGGTGCGTCATCCAAATCCGCAATACAATGATACAAGAGGGTCCCATGGACATGTTCACAAAAACCAGCCCGTCGACCGGTCCGGGCAGTCCACGCGTCGTTGGGTTCTACGAGCCTGTGTCCGGCTCGATCCAGTATATCGCGATCTGCGAGGCCACCAAAAAGGCCGCGCTGATCGACGTCGTGCTGAACTTCAATGCGGCCGCCGCGCGAACCTCGACCGAACACGCCGATTGGGCGCTGGACTATATCGAACGCGAGGGGCTGGAGTTGGAGTGGATCCTCGACACGCATCCCCATGCCGATCACCTGATGGCATCGGCTACGCTGAAGGAAAAGACAGGCAAACAAACGGCCATCGGAGAGAAGGTGGCGGATATCGCTGTCCTGTGGCGCGATCTGTACAACATGCCGGACGGGTTCGACACGACAGCGGACTTCGACCGGCTGTTCACCGATGGCGATACGTTCCAGGTGGGTGAGTGCGCTGCGCGCGTCATGCTGTCACCGGGGCACACACTGGGGTCGATCACCTACGTCATCGGCGATGCGGTCTTTGCGCATGACACCTTCATGCAGCCCGACGCAGGCACCGCGCGGTGTGATTTTCCGGGCGGATCGGCACGGCAGTTGTACGCCTCGATGCAGGCCATTCTATCCCTGCCGGATGACTACCGGATATTCATTGGCCACGATTACGGCACAGACACCCGCGAAGAGCCCGCGTGGGAGAGCACGGTCGGTGAACAGAAGGCGTCGAACAAACACCTTGGCGGCGGAACGCCCGAAGACAAATACGTCGAGATCAGAGAGGCGCGGGACGCGACGCTGGGCCTGCCCAAGCAGATGCTGCACGCCTTGCAGGTCAATCTGCGCGGTGGGCGCTTGCCGAAACCCGAAGCCGACGGGAACAGCTACTTCAAGATCCCCGCGAACCGCTTCTAGGTGTCGGCGATCTAGAATTCGGCTTTGCGAAGACCAATCGGGCCAGCCAGAGCGGTCGTCGGCCTGAACGTAATCAACACATTGATGAAAATACGACGGGGCACTTCCACTTGTTTAACAACTGACCTTCACTTGTAAGGGTATTCATGGCCTTGCTAGGGTCGCACAATGAACGGTCGCGACCCATTCATCGCTGCACACTCCACCTCTCGGCCAGCCCGATTGGAGGACCGGGTATTTTCCGGCTTGTTGGATGATATCCGGCTGGGAAGGTTCAGCCTGGGTGAGAAGCTTCCCAACGAAATACAGCTTGCGGCGCAATACGATTGCTCGCGACCCGTAGTTCGGTCAACCTTGGCAAAGCTCAGGAAGACGGGGCTTATCGAGTCGCGGCAAGGGGCGGGATCTTTCGGCAACAGCGGGCCGGGGGATCGGACGTCCGGCTACGGGGCGTTGGACCCGGTCGCCAATATCTCGGGCTACTTCGTTTTCAGAAAAGTGATCGAGGCCGAGGGTGCGGCACGGGCGGCGCAAAACGTCCAGCCCGCCGACATCGACACGCTGCGCAGCATCGTGGAGGGGATCGAAACGCGGATCGAAGCGGGTCAGGCGACGGCGGCGTTGGACGCTGAGTTTCACACATCATTTCGATGTTGTCTGACAACCGCTTCCTTGGCGAAACCTTGATCATGTTGAAATCCAGCTGGCTGTTCGTGGGCAGGTTCGTCCGCTCGCTGGGACGAACCGGCTATCGGCTGGGCGGGCAGAACATGAACGCCGAGCACCGCGCCATCCTTGCGGCCCTGGAAGCACGCGATCCCAAGGCGGCCCGCGCGGCCATGATCGCCCATATCGACGGATCGGAACGGCGCGTCTTCAAGGGTGAACGATGAGCATCCAGATCACATGCGTCGCACCCACCCGCAGCCTGATCGGCGAGGGTGCCGTTTGGGACGACCGGGACCAGTGCTTGTGGTGGGTCGATATCGCGGCGGGTCTGATCCACCGCTTCGACCCTGAAACGGGTGACAATGCCACGCATGACTTCGGCGAGCCGGTGGGCTGCTTGGCGGTGCGCGAGCAGGGCGGGCTGGTGTTGGCGGCGAAGTCGGGGTTCTGGTTCTACGATCCGGACACGGACGCACGGACGCATATCGCGGACCCCGAAGCGCACTTGCCGGACAACCGCTTCAACGACGGTGGCACGGACCTTCAGGGCCGATTTTGGGCCGGCAGCATGAAGGACGGCGGCGATCCGGAAGCGCGCGGCACGTTCTACAGGCTGGACCCGGATTGCTCAATCACGGCGTGGAAAGACGGGTTCTGGACGACGAACGGCTTGGCGTTTTCCGTTGATGGGCGGCGGATGTATTGGTCCGACAGCAATCCCCGTGTGCGCACCATCTACACCGCCGAATACGACACCACCACCGGCACACCGGGACCGCCACAAGTCTTTCTGGACACGCGCGACATGCCCGGCAGACCCGATGGCGGCACCGTCGATGCCGAAGGACATTACTGGCAGGCGGGGATCGAGGGCTGGCAGTTGTATCGCATCTCTCCGGCAGGCGAGGTCGTGCAAACCATCGAGGTTCCGGTCGAAAAACCAACCAAGCCGCAGTTCGGCGGGCGTGATCTGAATACGCTCTACTTCACCTCGCTCAGTCTTGGTCTGACAGAGGGGCAGCCACAGCCCGAAGCGGGGAGCCTGTTTGCGGTGACGGGTCTTCGTATCCGTGGCACACGACAGGCTCGGTTTCGGGGGTAGGCAGATGCAGATCATCGGTCCGCGCAGTCTCATGGCTGCCGAGAGCGGCCACGCCATGGCACCCGACACGCGCAGGGCCGTGTTCGATTCCCTGCGGCCCATGCAAAACGAACAGATCAGATCATGAGGATGACATGCTGAAAAAACTGCTGATCACGGGGGCCTCGGGAAATCTTGGCGTCATGTGCCGCACCGGCCTGAAGCCGCTGGCAGAGACCATCCGCTTAAGCGACCGCGACGGCGTGACGGATGCCGCGTCCCACGAAGAGATCGTGCATTGCGATCTGGCCGACAAGGACGCGGTCGAGGCGTTGGTCGAGGGGTGCGACGGGATCGTTCATCTGGGCGGTCAATCGGTCGAAGCCCCTTGGGACACGGTGCGCAGCTCGAACATCGATGGCGTGTTCAACCTGTACGAGGCCGCGCGCAAGTCATCTGTTACGCCCCGCATCGTCTTTGCCAGTTCGAACCACGCCATCGGCTTCCACCCGCAGACAGAACGACTGGACGCCAAATCCCTGACCCGCCCGGACGGGCTTTACGGCGTGTCCAAGGTCTTCGGAGAGGCGATGGCCAGCATGTACCACGACAAGTTCGGGATAGAGACTGCCTGCATCCGTATCGGTTCGTGCTTTCCCGAACCCAAGAACCACCGGATGCTCGCGACCTGGATGAGCGACAGGGATTTCTTCGCCCTGATCGAGCGCATCTTCCTTGTGCCGAGTCTGGGCTGCCCGATCATCTACGGCGCATCGGCCAACAGCGGATCGTGGTGGGACAATCGAGAGGTCGCCTATCTTGGCTGGCAGCCGCAAGACAACGCCGAGGCGTTTCGCGCCAAGCTGGATGCGCAGATGGACCCGCCGGGCAAGGATGACCCGAACGCGGTCTATCAGGGCGGGGCCTTCTGTGCGGATGGCATCCATGAGGAATAAACCGGGGGCGGCGTGCGCGCGTGGCGAACCTATCCATTTCACGGGGTGATCCGATGCCGACCAAGAAGAACCCGAACGACCTTCGATCCTCTCGGTGGTTCGGCCCTGATGATCTGCGCAGTTTCGGGCATCGCAGCCGGATGATGCAGATGGGGTATTCCGAGGAGGAGTTTCGCGGCAAGCCGGTCATCGGCATCCTGAACACCTGGTCCGAGATCAACTCCTGCCACGGTCACTTCCGCGAACGGGCGCGGGATGTGAAGCGGGGCGTGTTCCAGGGCGGGGGCTTCGGGGTCGAGATGCCGTCGCTGTCGGTGGACGAAAGCTTCACCAAGCCGACCAGTATGCTCTACCGCAACATGCTGGCGATGGAGACGGAAGAGATGATCCGCAGCCACCCCTTCGACGGCGTGGTGTTGATGGGCGGTTGCGACAAGACCACGCCGGGGCTGGTCATGGGGGCGATCACGGCGGGCATTCCGTTCATCTACCTGCCCGCCGGGCCGATGCTGCGCGGGCATTACGCGGGCAAGATCCTGGGCTCAGGCTCTGACGCGTGGAAATACTGGGATGAACGTCGCGCGGGCAACATCACAGACGCCGAATGGCTGGGCGTGCAGGGCGGTATCGCGCGCTCGGTCGGCACCTGCATGACGATGGGGACGGCATCGACCATGACGGCGATCACCGACGCGATGGGTCTGACGCTGCCGGGCGCGTCGTCGATCCCCGCAGCCGACTCTGGCCACCAGCGCATGGGCGCCGATTGCGGCCGCCGCATCGTGGACATGGTGTGGGAGGACCTGACGCCGGACAGGATCATCACCGACGCATCCGTCAGGAACGCTGCCATCATCGCCATGGCCACGGGCTGCTCCACCAACGCCGTCGTCCACCTGATCGCCATGGCCCGCCGCGCGGGCGTTGATCTGGCGCTCGACGATCTGGACGCGCTGGGCCGCACCACCCCGCTGATCGCCAACGTCCGCCCGTCGGGCAAGGACTACCTGATGGAAGACTTCTACATGGCGGGGGGCTTGCGCGCCCTGATGAAGCAGATGGAGGAGCGGCTGGACACCAGCTGCATCACCGTCACCGGCAAGACCATGGGAGAGAACCTCGAAGGGGCCGTGGTCTACAACGACGATGTCATCCGCCCGCTGTCGAACCCGGTCTACCACGAAGGCTCTCTGGCGCTGCTGCGCGGCAACCTGTGCCCCGACGGTGCGGTGATCAAGCCCGCGGCTTGCGATCCGAAGTACCACGTCCACGAAGGCCCCGCGCTGGTCTTCGACAGCTACCCCGAGATGAAGACGGCGGTGGATGACGAAAACCTGGAGGTCACGCCCGACCATGTGATGGTGCTGCGGAACGCAGGCCCGCTGGGCGGTCCGGGCTTCCCGGAATGGGGGATGCTGCCGATCCCCAAGGCGCTGATCAAGCAGGGCCACCGCGACATGCTGCGGATCTCGGACGCGCGAATGTCGGGCACGTCCTACGGGGCCTGCGTTCTGCACGTGGCCCCCGAAAGCTTCGTGGGCGGCCCGCTGGCGCTGCTGCAGAACGGCGACATGGTGCGGATGGACCTGCCGAACCGCACGCTGGATATGCTGGTGGAGGAGGACGAATTGGAACGCCGCCGTGCCGCGTGGCAAGCGCCCGAGCCGAAGTTCCAGCGCGGCTGGGGCTACATGTTCTCCAAGCATGTGGGCCAAGCCGACACAGGCTGTGACTTCGACTTCCTAGAGCGATCCTTCGGCGAAGCCGCGGGTGAGCCGGATATCTTCTGATGGCCCATGATCCAGTCACGGTTCCGCTGATTACTGGCCGCTGACGGATGCCACGATGACGACGATTCGGACGTTCCTGTCCGAAAACGACCTGATTTGAAAGAAGCCGATATCTTTTCCAGTGTGAATAGGACCTATCATGAAAGATGAGACCCGCGAAAAGCTGATGGATGTGTCGGTCGCCACGCTGGCGACCGCGCTCTACAAGCGTGGCCTGCGCAGCCAGGTGGTCCAGGGCGCCAATCCGCTGGGCTGGAAGGGCAAGAACATGGTCGGTCCGGCCTATACTCTGCGCTACATGCCCGCCCGCGAGGATCGCAATCAACTGGTGGAGTTCCGCAATCCCGAACACCCTCAGCGTGTCGCGATCGAGCAATGCCCCGCGGGCCATGTGCTGGTGATGGACAGCCGCAAGAGCGCCGCTGCCGCCTCTGCCGGGGATATCCTGATCACTCGTCTGATGAAGCGCGGCGGGGCGGGGATCGTCACCGACGGCGGGTTCCGCGACGCCGCCGTGATCGCCGAACTGGACATCCCGGCCTACCACACGCGCCCCTCCAGCCCCACGAACCTGACCCTGAACGAGGCCATCGGCATCAATGAACCCATCGGCTGCGGCGACGCACCGGTCTTTCCGGGCGACGTCATCGTCGGCGATGCGGACTGCGTCATCGTCATTCCGCAAGACATCGCGGACGAGGTGGCCGACGAGGCCGTCGAGATGACGGCCTACGAGGACTTCGTGGTCGAGCGCGTGAAAGACGGCGAATCCATTATCGGCCTGTATCCCTGCACCAAGGACGAGCACCGCGCCGCATTCGAAGACTGGCGCAAGGAGCGTGGCCGCTGAGCGGTCTGGTCTATGATATCGTCGGCATGTGCCTTGCTTTTAAACTTGTAGGTCGCCGTGTCTGGACTTGCCCCGGCTTCGTGGAGATCGTTCAGCTAACGTCCGTTGCCTTTCGTTCGAAGGCGATGGGGGCTTTGGGAGTCGAGCGATGAATGTCGCCGAACAGGATTGTAGAAGCCATCGACAAATGCGGCGACAGCGGTTTCGGCCTGCGGGCAGGATCGCAGGGCGGCTGGCCACATCAGCTTCGACTTTAGGGTCTTGAAGACCGCGTCGACCATCGGGTTGAAGCTCCTATAGCTTTGTGTGCGCAGATGACTTTCGACAGGTCGTGCCGCAGCATCCTGATTCAAGGCTGAAGGGCCGCAAGAAAGATCAAGGAAGATTGCCTGCGCGGCAACGACAAAGTTGCGTGAGGCTACTCCGGCACTACTGAGCTGAAAGCGGCTTCGTCGGGACCTGTGTCGCGTACCAGGCCGATAGCGCGGCGATATCGTCGTCCGTCAGGTCTTGGGCCGATTTGGTCATCAGGTTCGATGTGTCGCCACCTCCACGCACCCCGCTGCGCCAGAGCCGAAGCTGCTGTGCAAGGAACGTCTCGCTTTGCCCCGCGAGGCGCGGAAAGCTGGCGGCGCGGGGCTGGTCGGCTTTCGGACCGTGGCAGGCAGTGCAGGCGGGAACGTCGCGGGTGCCGTTCGTCGCCAGTGCCTCGCCTGTGGCGATCAGGTCCGGATCGGCGGCTTCCGTTTCAGCAGACGCCGCGACGTCCTGCTCTGCGAACCAAGCGGCCAGTTCCATCAGCGCCTCTGAGCTGACGCGGGTCGCGGCGACATGCATGATGCCGCTTTCGCGCTCGCCATCAGCATAGGCCTGCAAGGTCTGTTCCAGATAGGCCTGGGGCTGGATATCGAGCCTTGGGATCAAGGGATTATTACTGAGACCGGAAACGCCATGGCACATGGCGCAATAGGGCAGATCATCCGGCGCTCCTTCGGGGGCAGGGGGATGCAGCGTCAGAGCGTCGTATTCGCCAGCGGCCATATCATCCACGCGCTGCAGGAAGGCGACGACCGGCCAGATGTCATCGGTTCGTTCGGCGGGCCAATAGGGCATACCGGACATCTTGACGCCTTCATCCACGATCCAGTGCAGTTCGTTCGGCGCCCAAGAGCCAACCGCTTCGACTATGTGGGGCGGGTGGGGGACCATGGCGGTCGGCACGGCCCAACGCTCTTCTCCTGGCCCGGCATGACAGGTCTTGCAGCCGCCATCGAAATGCTTGGCTCCCAAGGCGACCATGCCCGCTTGCGTCAGATCCGGGACCTCGCTTTGTGCGGGCGCGCGCAATTCCACCGAGTTGCGGAAGGTGGTGTGCAAAACCCACGGCGTTATCGACCAATGCCCCTCGCGCGCGGATACGTTGTAAAGCCCGCCGAACACGACAGCCGCGCCGCCAACGGCGCCCAGCGCGGCAAGCGCGGCCAAGGTCTGAAGGATACGCTTCATGCAGGTTCATCCTTGGTGAAATCCAGCGCGCCACCGACCAGCCACAGCCCGGCGATCAGGTAAACGGGCGTGCCGATGGCCAGCATCAACATGCCGCCCGTCTGCTGTTCGGCAAGCGAGCCAACGCAGCCTTGCGCGTAAAGGACGCGGGGGGCGAGCGTCAGCAGCGCGCCCAGAAGCGTCATGTGCATCGAGGTCAGCAACAACCCCCCGGCCCCGGCCAAGCCGCCCGTGCGCAGGCACCCAGCCCAGACGATCACGCCCACCAACAGGAAGGTTGCCTGCTCGACAACAAAGGCCAGCGGGCGGAAGGCGGCAGCTTCATGCAGGACCGGCATGTGAAAGCCCCACACCGCGATGAACTCCAGCACCGCCCCGATCAGTGGGGATAGCGCCAGTGGGGATACATACGCCGGAAAGCCAAGCACGATGACGGGGGCCAGGATCGCGACCAGCCCCATGTGACGCACCATATGGGCAGGGAACAAACCGACCCAATCGGCCCAGGGCAAGGCCCAGATCACGACCATCAGAGGCGGCGCAAGAAGGCACCACCGGGTCATCGGCAGGATCCGATCAGCAGGATAGGCAGCAGCACGTAGACGACACCGATGGCCGACACGACCGCCAGCAGGACCGATACGTGGCCCAAGAAGCGATCGCGGCTTTCGACATCGTCGATCCCAGGCTGTGCGCCATCTTCGCCGTAGCCGCCCTCTGTCCAACTGCGCCAGCCGATCCAGCCGCTGGCGATGATGCCGGCAAGGGCGATGCCGGTGACGAGCAGCAGGAACAGATACAGTGGGGCGACATCGCCGTCCGCTGCCAGTTTCTCGCACCAGATCGCCGCAGAGCCGTAGCAGATCACGAAGTGAAACGCCCAGATCCACGGGGCGATGGTGATCTTCATCAGGATGCCGACGCCGACACCGAACTCGTTGGGCCGGTTCATGCCATCCACCCCGGCAGCAGTCCGATGACCGCGCAGGTCACCAGCGCCTGCAGCGCAAGGAAGTGCCACATCAGCGTGACGTTGGTGATGTCAGCGTCGTAAAGTGGCGTCATCCGCCCGGCGATACTGCGGGCTAGGCAGTAGCCCTGCGAGATCAGGCCAAGGCAAAGGTGGGCCAGAAGCCAAACCGATATACCGCAGACCATGGCGGGATAGACGTGCTCGGTCGGGTTCAACTCTGCGATGGCAAGATAGACCGACGCGCCGCCCAGAACGGTGCAGGCGATGGCCCCGCCCAAAATGACCTGTGCCAGCCGGACGTTGCCATGGCGGTTAATGGAGTGGGCCGTGCGCGTGGCCGCCCACGACGCCACCAGCAGAATGGCCGCCGCAAGAACGGCGACGCCGTTGGCATGTTCAGCACCCGTTGGCGGGAAGTCGGGGCTGGCCGTCCAGTAGAAGAAGAAGCCGAAGACAAGGCTGGCGAAAGCCGTGGCGTCGCCCAGCATGGTAATCCAAACAGCCCACCACCCCGGCGCGTTGGCCCCGGACGCATAGCGCGGAAGGGTCAGACCCAACCCCACGTCGCTGACGGGCTTCTCTGGTATCTGTGCCGTGCTGGTCCATAGCCAATAGAGCACGCAGGCAATCGCGCAGGCGCCGCTGATGATCGCGGGTAAATACCAGCTGAACGTCGGGAAGATGAACGCGCCGCCGGTGAATGCCGCTGCCAGAAGTGTTATGTAGGCCGGGCCGGTCACGCGCTGAATATGCTGCGGGCGCGCGTCGAGGACCGATGTGACGATGGTTTCGCGATGGCCGTACTCTGTATCGGGCAGGTAGTAGCGCCCCGCGTCCATACGTTCGACGATATGCGGCTGATCCCAAAGGGGATAGCGCGAAGTGACGAAGGGGATGGACCGCACGCCCCACTGTTCCTCTGGCACGTTATGAGACCACTCCAGCGTGCCCGCGTTCCAGGGGTTGCGCACGGGCGGTTCCGTTGCCTTCTTGGGCCGCAACAGGTCGTAGACGAACACAAGAAAACCTGCCGCGATCACGAAGCTGGCCACGGTAGACAGCATGTTCAGCCAGCCCCAGTCGATCCCGTCTCCGTAGGTATAGACCCGTCGCGGCATCCCGATCAGGCCGGTGTAGTGCATCGGCAGGAAAGCCGCGTTGAAGCCGATGAAGATCAGCCAGAACGCCCAGCGGCCCAGCGTCTCGGACATCATCTTGCCCTTCCGGAAGAACGGGAAGAAGTAATATACGCCCGCGATCACCGGGAAGATCATGCCGCCGAACAGCGTGTAGTGCAGGTGGGCGACGATGAAGTAGCTGTCGTGGACCGCCCAGTTGAACGGAGCAATGGCCAGCATCACGCCCGTAAGCCCACCCAGCACGAAGATCGCCAGTGCGCCCGCGATCCAGAGCATCGGCAGCGACTTCTTGACCTTGCCGACCATCAACGTGGCCGCGAAGACGAAGATCTGGATCCCCGTCGGAATCACGACGGCCTCTGACGCGGCCGAGAAGAAGCCGAGCGAGATGTTCGGCAATCCGGTCGTGAACATGTGGTGGACCCACAGCCCGAACGACAGGAAGCCGACGCCCACGGCCGACAGCACGATCCACGAATAGCCCACGATGGGACGTTGCGCGACGGTGGGGATGACCATGGCGGCGATGGCGATGGAGGGCAGGAAGATGATGTAGACTTCTGGATGCCCGAAGATCCAGAACAGGTGCTGCCACAGCATCGGATCGCCGCCGCGCGTCGGATCGAAGAACGGCCAATCGAAGCTGCGCTGCATCTCGAACAGGAAGTCGCCCGCGATCAGGGGCGGGAAGGCGAACAGGATCATCCCTCCGACAACCAGCACGTACCACGCGTACAGCGGCATCAGGTTCACGCGCATTCCGGGCGGTCGACACTTCAGAACACCCACGATCAGTTCGACCGCCGCCGCGATGGAGGCCACTTCGATGAACGACAGTCCCAAGAGCCAGATGTCGGCGCCGATACCCTCGTCCAGCGTCGACAGGGGCGGATACATGAACCAGCCGCCGCGCGGTCCGCTGTCGAACAGGACCGACCCCATGACGAAGATGCCGCCGATCAGGAAACACCAGTAACCGTAGGCCGACAGACGCGGGAACGGCATGTCGCGCGCGCCAAGAAAGGCGGGCAGCACAAGGATGCTGATCGCCTCGAACATGGGCACAGCGAAGAGGAACATCATGGCAGAGCCATGCATCGTGAAGAACTGGTTGTAGCGATCCGCATCGAGGAACGTGTTGTCCGGCACCGCCAACTGCACACGCATCAGCAGAGCCAACACACCCGCGGCCAGCATGAAGAACAGCGCGGTCAGCGAGTACCACGCCCCGACCTTGTCGTTATTGACGGCTGTAAAATAGAAGATGCCCTTGGGTTCGACCCAAGCCTTGCGCAAGCGATCCGCGTTCGCGGCCTGCCGCTCGTCGTCGACGGGCTGAGACAGCATTTCCTCCGTCGGGGGGAACGGCCCCTTGGGTTGCGGGCGGTTGGTGCCGGAATAGGGGGCGAACGGGTCGTCGGTCATTTCAGCCCCTCCAGATAGGTGGCGAGCGCCGTAAGATCGGCTTCCGGCAGATCGTCGTAGGCTGGCATGTCGACCTCTGGTTTCAGATCGCCCGTGTGGTCGATCCAGGCCGCGAAGTTCTCTGCCGTTGGGGCAAGGATCCCCGCCCCGATGCTTAGGCGGCTTCCCACGTGGGTCAGGTCCGGGCCGACCTGGCCAACAGCGGGCGTGCCCCGAACGGCATGACACGCGCCGCAACCTTGTTCGGCGAAGACTATTGCGCCCCGCGTCGCAGCGGCTCCGTCGGGCGCTACCGCGGGCGCTGCCTGTTCTTCCAACCAAGCTGCGAAATCATCCGGCTCCATCGTCACCACTTCGAACGCCATCAGCGCGTGCGAGGCGCCGCAGAACTCGGCGCATTGACCGCGGAAGGTGCCGGGCTGTGTCGGCTCTAGCGTCAGTATGGTTTCGCGACCGGGAAACATGTCCATCTTGCCGCCTAAGGCGGGGATCCAGAACGAATGGATCACTTCTGCGCTGCTCAGCTGGAACGTCGTGCGCTGGCCGACCGGCAGGCGTATCTCATTGGCAGAGATCACGGGCGCGTCGGCACCTTCGGGCAGGTAGGCGACACGCCACCACCACTGCTCTCCCATCACCTCGACCCGCAATCCCGATCCCGGAGCGCGCTGGTCGGGCATCATCGACAAGCCCCATGCCAAGAGCGCGGCGATCACCACCGTGGGAAACACGATCCCGCCGCCGACGATCAGCTTGCGAGCGATCCCTTCGTCGTAGTGGCGAGGGCTGAGATGGTGGAAGAACAGCATCATCCCGTTGACCAGCAACCAGATGACGACAAGACCGACGAGCATGACCCAGAACAGCGTCAGCAGCGAGGTCGAGTCTGCGCCGGCGGGGGCAAGAACGGACTGTCGGCCACTGCACCCCGATAGAAGAATGCCAGCAGCAGCCGAAAGGATCAGCCGCTTCATAGAACGCCTTCGCCCAAGGCAATGCGGTATCCGGACCAACTCATGGCACTGTTCTCTCTTCACTCGGCCGTGATATAGGACCATCGCTGCTGCCGACGACTTTTTTTAGTTGCCAACCTTTCCCACCTCCCGTCAACGCAGTTTGAGGTGGCGTTCGGCGGTGTTGGTCGCCACGGAGCACGGTGCCACCGTCGGGCGTGGCAGCCGTGATCGCCTTGAACTGCGTCAATCATCACTTCGATAGATTAATATTTGAGCACCTGCGACCTGCGCTCGGAAATTCACCTATCCAAGAATGACTCCCCAAAGTGCCCCGCGCAGCCTGTGCGGGCCGCGGGGACATGCGGCTCGCCTCTTCGATCAGCGGCAATTCCTTAAGTTGTCGCGTCGCTCATTTCGCGCAGGGTGCCCGGCTGTTCGGGCGGGCCGTCACCAGCGGATTTCCTGCGCCAGAACCAAGGACTTCTGATGATGTCGAAAAATCTTCTGATCACCACCGCCCTATGCGTCGCCGGTTTGCCAGCGCTCGCCCAAGACACGGAATGCCCGGTGAAGGTCGGCGTGCTGCACTCCCTGTCGGGCACGATGGCCATTTCCGAGACGACGCTGAAAGACGCCATGCTGATGCTGGTGGAAAAGCAGAATGCCGATGGCGGTCTGCTAGGGTGTCAGATCGAGACGGTCGTCGTCGATCCGGCGTCCGACTGGCCGCGCTTTGCCGAACTGGGCCGCCAGCTTCTGACCGAGGATGAGGTTGACGTGATCTTCGGATCGTGGACCAGCGTCAGCCGCAAATCGGTTCTTCCGGTTCTGGAAGAACTGAACGGATTGATGTTCTACCCTGTGCAGTACGAAGGCGAAGAGTCGTCCAAGAACGTCTTCTATACAGGCGCCGCGCCCAACCAGCAGGCCATCCCGGCGGTGGACTATTTTCTGGAAGAATTGGGCGTCGAGAAATTCGCCCTGCTGGGCACCGATTACGTCTACCCGCGCACGACGAACAACATCCTCGAATCCTACCTGCAAGAGCAGGGCATCGCCGAGGAAGACATCTTCGTGAACTACACCCCCTTCGGCCACTCTGACTGGTCGACCATCGTGTCCGACGTGATCGAGCTGGGATCGGACGGCAGCCAGGTCGGCGTGATTTCGACCATCAACGGCGATGCGAACGTGGGCTTCTACAAAGAGTTGGCCGCGCAGGACGTCAGCGCCGACGACATTCCCGTCGTCGCCTTCTCGGTGGGCGAAGAAGAACTGTCCGGCCTCGACACCTCGAACCTCGTCGGTCACCTTGCCGCGTGGAACTACTTCCAGTCCGCTGAATCACCTGAGAATGAAGAGTTCATCGCCTCGTGGAAAGAGTTCATCGGTGACGAGAACCGCGTGACCAACGACCCGATGGAAGCCCACTACATCGGCTTCAACATGTGGGTGAACGCGGTCGAAGAGGCTGGAACCACCGACGTGGACGCCGTGCGCGAGGCGATGTGGGGGCAGGAATATCCGAACCTGACCGGCGGCACCGCTGTCATGGGCACCAACCACCACCTCGCCAAGCCCGTGCTGATCGGTGAGATCACCGAGGACGGCCAGTTCGACATCATCTCGGAGACCGATCCGGTGCCGGGCGATGCCTGGACCGACTTCCTGCCAGACAGCGCGGTGCTGGAGTCCGATTGGTCCGAACTGGATTGCGGCATGTACAACACCGAGACCGAAAGCTGCGTGCAGCAGACCTCGAACTACTGATCGCATGACCTTGGGGGGCGCGGTCTGCGCGCTCCCCCTCCCAATCTCGGTGACCCGATGCTGCGCCTTCTTCTCGCTCTCGCACTGACCTGCCTTGCGGCCCCAGTCGCCGCGCAGGACGATCTTCAGTCGATCTTGCAGATCCACGCGGAAGAGGTCGCCTCTCCCGGTCGCCGCAGCGTTGGTGTGGTGGTCGAGGACCTGCTCGCCTCCGGCCTTCCCTCGGTGCCGATCTTCTTGGAGGCGTGGCAGGACCGCGACATCGTGCAGAACACCGAAGACGGTTTGTTCTACGTCGAAGGGGACGAACAGGATGGCACGGTAACGCTTCTGGATATCGCCTCGCGCGAACCCGCCGCGACCGCCCCCGAAGATGCCGTTGAAGAAGTGCGCCCCAACGGCGGCGTGCGCCGCGTCATCGGGGCTGCCTTGGTACAGTTCCGTCTGTCCGACCCCGATCCAGACGCCCGCCGCGATGCACTCGCCTCCATCGCGCGGCGCCCCGACGCCGACCAGATCGACCCGCTGCGTGGCTCTATCGAAGGCGAGGAAAATGCCCGCATTCGGTCCGAGAAAGAGCGCCTGCTGAACATCCTCGTCGCCCGCTACGGCGCGACGACCGAAGCCCGCGTCGAAGCCATCGAAGCTCTGTCGGGCGTCATCACCTCCGACGCGCGGGCGGCCCTGTCGCAAATACTGGAAACCGAAGACTGGGTGTCGGCGGACGCCCCGGGTGGCAACGTCGCAGGCCCGCTGACCCTGCCGCGCGCCGAGGCCTACGCCCGGCTGGTCGATGCGGACTTGGCCCCGCCCATCGTCACCCCCGCGGCCATTCGCGACGCGCTGCTCGCGAACGTCGAGGGCGACTCGGTCGCTGGTACACCGCTGGTCACCCTGAACACCGACGCCGCCCGCCGCGCCGCCTACGACCGGCTGGCCGCCGATGGCCGCGCCGATCCCTTCGTCACCGACGCGCAGATCGACGACAGCATCGCCGCGCATCGCTTCGATACGGTCTACGCCGAGGCCGACACTGCCGTTACCGCCGCTGCCTTGCAGACCCTGCAATCGGTGGACCGGCAGGTGACGCTGAACCAGACGGCGGACCTGACGCTGGACGCGCTCAGCCTTGCCTCGATCTACTTTCTCGCCGCCATCGGCCTTGCCATCACCTTCGGCGTCATGGGCGTTATCAACATGGCCCATGGAGAGTTCATCATGATGGGCGCCTACACCGGCTACGTCGTCCAGCAATTCGTGACCGACTACACGCTGTCGCTGGTCATTGCGCTACCGCTCGCCTTCGTCGTGACCGCCGTCGCCGGGATCGCGATGGAACGGCTGGTCATCCGCCACCTCTACCACCGCCCGCTGGAGACGCTTCTGGCGACCTTCGGCATTTCCATCGCGCTGCAACAATTGGCCAAGAACATCTTCGGCACGCAGGCCCGCCCCCTGACCAGCCCCGACTGGCTCAGCGGTCAGCTGGTCATCAATGAACTCGTATCGATCAGCTACATCCGCATCGCGATTTTCGTGCTGGCGCTGGGCTTTCTGGGCCTGCTGCTCTTCATCCTGAACCGCACGCGTCTTGGACTAGAGGTTCGCGCCGTCACCCAGAACCCGGGCATGGCGTCGTCCATGGGGATCGACCCCGACCGCATCAACATGCTGACCTTCGGCCTCGGCTCCGGCATCGCGGGGATCGCGGGCGTGGCCATCGGTCTCTACGCGCAGGTCACGTCAGAGATGGGCGCGAACTACATCGTGCAAAGCTTCATGACCGTGGTGGTCGGTGGCGTCGGCAACGTCTGGGGCACGCTCGCCGGCGCTGGACTGATCGGCGTGCTGCAAAAACTGATCGAAGGGTTCAACCCGTCGAACACGCTCGCCGCCCAAACCTACATGATCCTCTTCATCATCCTGTTCATTCAATTCCGGCCACGCGGCATCGTCGCGCTTAAGGGCCGGGCCGCAGAGGGCTGAGGATGTTTCTTCATCGTTCAGAAAATACCTCGGGGAGCGCGAGGGGCTGGCCCCTCGCTCCTCGCCTTCAATCAGGTGCCACCCCATGACCGACGCCGCCCTTCCGACCCGCACCGGCAAACCGCCGATCAAGGCGACCTCCACGGTGATCTTCCTGGCCGCTCTGGCGATCTTCGTGGCGCTCATCACGGTCCTTGCCGGGGCGGACTTGATCTCGACCTCCTTCGTCAAGCTTTTGGGAAAGACGCTTTGTCTGGCTCTGGCAGCCGTCGCGATGGACGTGGTCTGGGGCTACACGGGCATCCTGAGCCTTGGTCATATGGCCTTCTTCGGCCTCGGCGGCTACGCCATCGGCATGTGGCTGATGTGGGCGCGGACGGAAGCCATCGTGCAGGCCAACCTTGCTTCCCAGATCCTGCCGGCGACCCCGCAGGAGCTGCGCGATGCCATCGGCACGCAGATCTTCGGGGTGGTCGGCACGTCGGACATTCCGCTGGTCTGGATGTTCGCCCATTCCCTGCCGCTGCAACTTCTGATGATCGTCCTGATCCCTGGCCTTCTGGCACTGGTTTTCGGCTGGCTGGCGTTCCGCAGCCGGGTCACGGGCGTGTATCTGTCGATCCTGACGCAGGCGATGACCTTGGCGCTGTCGCTCTACTTGTTCCAGAACGACAGCGGTTTGCGGGGCAACAACGGCTTGTCGGGCCTGCAGAACATCCCCGGCTTCGACGGCTCTTCCCAAGCCGCTATCTCGCTCGCCTTCTTCTGGGCCTCGGCCCTTGCGCTGGCCCTCGGCTATCTGCTGTTCGCCTGGGTCGTCTCTGGCCGTATGGGCAGCGTTCTGCGCGCCATCCGCGACGACGAGGCGCGCGTGCGCTTCCTTGGCTACCACGTCGAGTCGTTCAAGCTCTTCGCCTTCACCCTGACAGCCATCGTCACCGGTATCGCGGGCGCGCTCTATTATCCGCAGGCGGGCATCATCAATCCGGGAGAGATCGCGCCTATCGCGTCGATTTACCTTGCCGTTTGGGTGGCCATCGGCGGGCGCGGGCGGCTCTACGGCGCGGCCATCGGCGCCATTGCGGTGTCGCTTTTGTCCAACTGGTTCACCTCTGGCGGCGCGCCCGACATCGACCTTGGCATTTACGAGGTTCGCTGGACCGAATGGTGGCTGGTGCTGCTGGGCGTCAGCTTCGTCTGCGTCACGCTCTTCGCCCCAAAGGGTCTCGGCGGGCTGGTGGACCTGTGGACCGACCGCCGTCGCGCGGACCGGCAGGGCGACTACGGCCCCAACGACGGCGCGAAACGCAATGTGGAGGGTGCGGAATGACCCTGCTGGAAGTCGATGGCATCTCTGTCTCTTTCGACGGGTTTCAGGCCATCAACGGCCTGTCCTTCGTAATCGGAGAGCCGGAGCTGCGCGCCGTTATCGGCCCCAATGGCGCGGGTAAGACCACCTTCATGGATATCGTCACCGGCAAAACCCGTCCTGATGCGGGCAAGGTTCTTTGGGGGGATGAGAACACGAACCTCATAGGCCGGTCCGAATCCGACATCGCGCGGGCGGGCATCGGGCGGAAATTCCAGAAGCCAACGGTCTTCGAGGATCAAACTGTCCGTGAAAACCTCGCCATGGCGCTGAAAGACCGGCGTGGCCCCTTCGCGGTGTTGTTCGGCGACGGCGGCAACACCGAGCGGCTGATGGAGGTCGCGATTGAGGTCGGTCTGGACGGGCAGATCGACCGACCTGCCGGTGCGCTCAGCCACGGGCAGAAGCAATGGCTGGAGATCGGGATGCTGCTGGCGCAAGAGCCGCGCCTGCTGCTTGTGGACGAACCCGCCGCTGGGATGACGCCGGCGGAGCGTGAGCACACGACCGATCTGCTGAAGCGTCTGGCCAAGCGCCATGCCGTTGTAGTGGTCGAACACGACATGGAGTTCGTGCGCCGTCTCGATTGCCGGGTCACCGTGCTGCACGAGGGGCGCGTGCTGGCCGAAGGCAGTCTTGATCACGTCACGCAAAATCAGGACGTCATCGACGTTTATCTGGGGCGATAGCCATGTTGGAAGTCCAAAACCTGACCCTGCGCTATGGCCAAAGCCAGGTACTTCACGGCATCGACCTGACCGCGAAGGTCGGAGAGGTCACCGCCATCATGGGCATGAACGGCGTGGGCAAAACATCCCTGATGAAAGCCATCGCCGGTCGCCATCCGTTCAGCGGCGGCACGATCCTGCTGGACGGCGCCGATCTGGGCCATCCCAACGCGGCGCAGGCCGCTAAGGCGGGCATCGCCTACGTCCCACAGGGCCGCGAAATCTTCCCGCGCCTGACCGTGACCGAGAACATCGAGACCGCCTTCGCCTGCCTGCCCCGTTCCGAACGCACGATCCCCGACCGCATCTATGAGCTGTTCCCGGTCTTGGCCGAGATGCGTGCGCGACGCGGCGGCGATCTGTCGGGCGGGCAGCAACAGCAACTCGCCATCGCCCGCGCGCTTGTCACACGCCCGCGCGTTCTGTTGCTCGACGAGCCTACGGAGGGGATCCAGCCCTCTGTCATCAAGGACATTGGCCGCGTCATCGCGGCCTTGCGCGACGAAGGCGAAATGGCTGTCGTTCTGGTCGAACAGTTTTTCGACTTCGCGGTGGCAGCCGCCGATGAAATGTATGCCGTGCGCGGTGGTCGGGTCGTACTGCAAGAGCACGCGTCCGACTTGGACCGCGAGACGCTTCTCCAAGAGATTTCGCTTTAGGACTTCTCGGGGTAAAGCATACGATCGATAGAAGAGGCCGTCTGTCGCAATTGATCCGTGGCGTGGTTCAGACGCTAGGGTCAGACCCCACTGATTTCCGCAAACGAGCGGTAAACATGACTGAGCTTTTCTGACTGACGGATGCGCAGACGGCGCGTCTGGTACCTTTCTTCCCCAAGTCCCACGGCAAACCACGTGTTGATGACAGGCGCGAACTGAGTGGGATCGGTTTCATCAATTGCAATGGCTTGCTGGCGCCACGGACCCGTCGCTTTCGGCCCACACAAGACGCTGCACGCCCGGTGGAAGCGCTGGCGACGGGTCACGACACGCTATGACCGCTGTCCAAAGGTCTTCCTGTACGCAATCGCCCTAGGTGCACTCTTCATTTACGGGCTATGAATACTGACACCAAGGCGCACGAGCGACCGTTATTGTCTTTCCGAACTGGTAGGGGTCGCAATGTAGGTCCTGGTGACGCGTACCAAGGTGTAGTCATCTTTCTTAATCGGAAATCTCCTGAGGATTGACAGATCTGGGCTGCCTTGCTGGTGAGGCACCCGCAGAGAGTGACTGCCGACACTCTCCGGAGGTACGGGCCTCATGGCTGGACGGTGGTCCATTGGCCGTGTCGACCCCCCCTGAGCACAGTCAGGCACGTCGGGCGTGGCAGGCGCGAGCCGGAAGAACGTAGCGTCCGATTCTGTCCCTGTTCGAAGAAGATGACAGCCGACAAAACGATTGTCCGAAATCCGGTGGGGTAGCAGGCAGGCCAACGCATCGACGTCATTTAAGCGAGAGATTGCCCCCTGTGGGGCAATCAAATGCAGAAATATCAATATGTTAGGGTGATTTCTGGTAGGCCCGGCAGGACTTGAACCCGCAACCAAAGCGTTATGAGCGCTCTGCTCTAACCAATTGAGCTACAGGCCCGACAACGTCCGTCTAGCAAAGCGTGCGCCGGGGGAAAAGTCATTCCGGCACAGGAAGCTCTGCATCGAGGCCAAGAAGTTGGCCGAGGATTGCGAACTTCATCTGTTCGTCTTCGGTGAAGGTGTCGGGGTCGCCATCGATCTCTGCCAATGCGCGCAGTTGTTCGGGATTTTCTACGACAAGGGGCGCGTCATCGAGGCCTTCACCGGGATGATCGTGGTCGTCATGTGTATTCTGCGCCCAAAGGGCGGTCGGAAACAGGATAAGGGCGATGAGGCGATACATATGCATGACCTAGCGCGGTGAGGACCGGCTTGCCAGTTGCCCATGTGCCGTCCCTGCGGTAACGCGCCGGTACGCGGATGCGGAGGGCACGATGACCGACAAAAAATCAGGGATGAGCTACGCCGAGGCGGGAGTCGATATCGACGCGGGTAACGCGCTGGTGGATCGCATCAAGCCAGCTGCCAAGCGCACCGCACGATCCGGCGTGATGTCGGGGCTGGGCGGGTTCGGTGCGCTATTCGATTTGAAGGCCGCTGGCTACGCGGATCCGGTGCTGGTCGCCGCGACGGACGGCGTGGGCACCAAGCTGCGCATCGCCATCGACACGGGAGAGGTCGGCGGCGTCGGCATCGACCTTGTCGCCATGTGCGTGAACGATCTGGTCTGCCAAGGGGCAGAGCCGCTGTTTTTCTTGGACTATTTCGCTACGGGCAAGTTGGAGATCGAGGCGGCGGCACAGGTGATCGAGGGGATCGCCACGGGCTGCGAACGCGCGGGCTGCGCGCTGATCGGGGGTGAGACCGCCGAGATGCCGGGCATGTACGACGGCGCGGATTTCGACCTTGCGGGCTTTGCCGTCGGCGCCATGGAACGTGGCGGGGCGCTGCCCGATGGCGTGGCTGAGGGCGACGTGCTGCTGGGCATCGCCTCGGACGGCGTGCATTCCAACGGCTACTCGCTGGTGCGGCGGATCGTCGAGCGGTCTGGCCTGGGCTGGGGCGATCCATGCCCGTGGTCGGACGACACGCTGGGCGCGGCGCTGCTGACGCCGACGGCGCTTTATGTGAAGGGCGCGCTGGCCGCGATGGGGCAGGGCGCGCGGGCCTTCGCGCATATCACCGGCGGTGGTCTGACCGAGAATCTGCCGCGCGTGCTGCCAGAGGGGCTGGGCGCGGACATCGACCTGAAATCATGGACCTTGCCGCCGGTCTTCGCGTGGCTGCGCGACGCGGGCGGGCTGGACGCGACCGAGATGCTCAAGACGTTCAACTGCGGCATCGGCTTCGTTGCCGTGGTGCCAGAGGACGCCGTGGATGCAGCCGCGGCGGCGTTTGCCGAAGCCGGGCATGATGTCGTGCAGATCGGCAGGATCACCAAGGGCGAAGGCGTGCGGTATCGCGGTACGCTGGCGTGACGCCGCTTTGAGTGCATGGCTCTTGAGTATTTGTGAAAACAAAGAAGGGGCGCGGGAATGAATCGGGTGGCGATCCTGATTTCGGGCGGCGGGTCGAACATGCTGCGCCTGGTCGAAAGCATGGCGGGAGATCACCCGGCGCGGCCCTGTCTTGTGCTGTCCAACGACCCGGGGGCAGGCGGTTTGGCGCGCGCGGCGGAGATGGGCATTCCCGTGGCGGCGGTGGATCACCGTCCCTTCAAGGGCGACCGCACGGCATTCGAGGTGGCGCTGGTGGAGCCGTTGGAGGCCGCGAAGCCGGATATCGTGTGTCTTGCGGGCTTCATGCGCATCCTGACGGCACCGTTCATTGAGCGGTTTCAGGGGCGGATGCTGAACATTCACCCTTCGCTTCTGCCAAGGTATCGTGGGCTGAAGACTCACGCACGCGCCATCGAGGCAGGCGAGGTCGAGGCTGGCTGCACCGTGCACGAGGTTACCCCCGCGCTGGATGACGGCCCGATTCTGGGGCAGGCGCGGGTGCCTGTAATGTCGGGCGATACGCCGGATGCCTTGGCCGCGCGTGTGCTGGAGATGGAACATCGGCTTTACCCGGCAGTACTGCGCAGGTTTGCCGAAGGGGACCGGACGCCGATTTCGCTGCCCTAAGCGCCCCTTTCCATATGGTCGCCAGCGGAATATCACCGGCGGACCCTGATCTGGCCCCGACCCGAGGACCTTTATGATAACGATCACCGACACCGCCGCATTGGCCGATTTCTGCACCCGTGCACGGGCGCATCCCTATGTGACGGTCGATACCGAGTTCCTGCGCGAGCGGACCTATTATTCCAGGCTGTGCCTGATCCAGATGGCCGTTCCCGGCGACGCCGAGGAAGACGCCGTGCTGGTCGACCCTTTGGCCGAGGGGCTGTCTCTCGATCCGCTGTACGAGCTGTATCAGGACGAAAGCGTGGTAAAGGTCTTCCACGCCGCGCGGCAGGACGTGGAAATCTTCGTGCATGATCGGGGCATCGTGCCGACGCCGCTGTTCGACACGCAGGTCGCCGCCATGGTCTGCGGGTTCGGCGAGCAAGTCGGCTATGAGACGTTGGTGCGCAAGATCGCCAGGGCGCAGATCGACAAGTCGTCGCGCTTCACAGACTGGTCGCGGCGTCCGCTGACGGATGCCCAGAAGACCTATGCTTTGGCCGACGTGACGCATTTGCGCGATGTTTACGAGTATCTTGCCGCCGAATTGAAGAAGTCGGGCCGCACCGAATGGGTCGAGGAAGAGGTGCAGGTTCTGACCGATCCGGCCACCTACATCGTAACCCCGGAAGAGGCATGGCGGCGGGTCAAGACGCGCACCCAGTCGGGCAAGTTCATGGCAATCGTGCGCGAGTTGGCCGCCTTCCGCGAAAGCTATGCGCAAGAGCATAACGTACCGCGCACGCGGGTCTACAAGGACGACGCGCTGGTGGAACTGGCATCAACCAAGCCGCAGTCCGAGAAGGATCTGGGCCGCTCGCGTTTGCTGCTGCGTGAGGCCCGCAAGGGCGAGATCGCGGATGGCATCCTTGCCGCGATCCAGCACGGGATGGCCGTCGATCCGAAGAATTACCCGGCCAGCAAAGATCCGCGCGACCAGTTGCAGGTGAACCCCGCGTTGGCTGATCTGCTGCGCGTATTGCTCAAGGCCAAGGCCGATACGGCGGGCGTGGCGCAGAAGCTGATCGCGACGAGTTCCGAGTTGGACCAGATTGCCGCCGGAGAAACCGACGTGGCCGCCCTGACTGGCTGGCGCAAGACGGTGTTCGGCGCCGACGCGCTGCGGCTGATGGCCGGAGAAGTGGGCTTGCGCGCCGATGGGCGCGACGTGGTGGTCTTCGATATCTAGCGCGCGTTGACGGCTGCCGGACGGGGGCGTAGGTCGCGGGGTGTTATTCAGCCTGGAGCCGCCCCCATGAACCTTTTCGCCGACATGCGCACCCACGTGATTGCTGCCCTCGACGACATGGTGCGCGCGGGGCAATTGCCAGAGGGGCTGTCGTTCGACAATGTCGCGGTCGAACCTCCGCGCGAAGCCGCCCATGGCGACATGGCCACGAACGCCGCGATGGTGCTGGCGAAACCTGCGGACATGAAGCCACGTGATCTGGCGCAGAACCTCGCCGCGCGGCTTGGATCGCTGAACGTCGTGGAAAGCGCGGACGTGGCCGGGCCGGGGTTCCTGAACCTGCGGCTGTCGTCGGCGCTGTGGTCCGATGTTGTCAGTCGCGCGCAAGAGGCCGGTTTCGGTGCGTCGAAGCTGGGGGCCGGGGCGAAGGTCAACGTGGAATACGTGTCGGCCAACCCCACCGGGCCCTTGCACGTGGGCCACACGCGCGGTGCCGTCTTCGGGGATGCGCTGGCGAACCTGCTGGCCTTCGCGGGCTACGACGTCACGCGGGAATACTACATCAACGATGGGGGCGCGCAGGTCGATGTGCTCGCCCGGTCCGTCTACCTGCGGTATCTGGAGGCGCACGGGCAGGAGGTGAGCTTCCCCGATGGCACCTATCCCGGCGACTATCTGAAGGACGTGGGTGAGGGGCTGAAGGCACGCGTGGGCGACGCCTACGTCGGCCAGCCAGAGGATGCGTGGCTCGCCGATGTGCGGGAGTTCGCAACCGAAGCGATGATGACCCTGATCCGCAATGATCTGGCGTCTCTCGGCGTGAAGATGGATGTCTTCTATTCCGAAAAGTCCCTGTATGGCACGGGCCGGATCGAAGAGGCTCTGAAGGAACTGGACGGCAAGGGGCTTATCTACAAAGGCACGCTGGAGCCGCCTAAAGGCAAACTGCCTGACGATTGGGAGCCGCGCGAACAGACTCTGTTCCGCTCGACCGCCTACGGCGATGACGTGGACCGGCCCGTGATGAAATCGGACGGCGCGTGGACCTATTTCGCGCCCGATATCGCCTACCACTGGGACAAGATCGACCGGGGCTTCGACCAGCTGATCGATGTTTTCGGCGCCGATCACGGCGGCTACGTCAAGCGGATGAAAGCGGCTGTGGCTGCCTTGTCGGATGAGCGGGTGCCGCTGGACGTCAAGCTGTGCCAGCTTGTGCGCCTGTACGACAAGGGCGAGCCGTTCAAGATGTCCAAGCGCGCGGGCACCTTCGTGATGCTGTCGGACGTGGTCGAGCGGGTCGGCAAGGATGTCGTCCGCTTCCTGATGTTGACGCGCAAGAACGACGCGCCGCTGGACTTCGACTTGGCGAAAGCGGTCGAGGAAAGCCGCGACAATCCGGTGTGGTACGTGCAATACACCCATGCCCGTATCCGGTCGGTGATGCGCAAGGCGGACGGCATGGGTGTGGCCCCCGGTACGCCGAACCTGACCCATCCGGCCGAGATCGAGGTTGCCAAGAAGCTGGCCGAGTTCCCCCGGATCGTCGAGATCGCAGCCAAGGCGCACGAGCCGCACCGCATCGCTTTCTACCTTGGCGAACTGGCGCAAGTGTTCAACTCGCTGTGGAATGCGGGCGACGGCGACCATGCGATCCGCTTCCTGCACGATAGTGACTCCGATGCGACAGCGGGCAAGATTCCTCTGCCGCTGGCCGTTTCCGTTGTGATTGCGGCAGGATTGGGTATCCTTGGCGTCGATCCGGTGGAAGAGATGCGCTGAGCGCACGGGACCGGACAGAGGCAGAGCAACAGACGCGGCGCAGCGAACGACGTCGCGGATCGAGGCAGGCATGACGGAATATGGTTACGACACGGGCGAGTATCGCTCGGCCGGAGGTATCGGTGGCGCCGCTAGGGCCCAGACTTTGGTCAACGTCACGGGGGCTGCCGTTTCGGCGGCGCTGGTGATTGGCATGGGTGTGTGGGGCTACAAGCTAATGGTGCGCGACGTCAGCGGTGTGCCGGTGATCGAGGCGATAGAGGGCGCGTTCCGCACCCAGCCCGATGATCCCGGTGGCATGACCGCCCCGCATCAGGGCCTTCAGGTGAACGAAATCGCGGCCGTCGGTACGGCTGCCGGTCCGGTGGACGAAGTGCGGCTGGCGCCCGAAGTTGCGACCTTGGCCGAAGATGACGCACCGTGGGGCGACCTGATCGGACGGGCGCGCGTGGCAGAGGCCGAAGCCGCAAAGGATGATGCGCCTGACGTGCTGGTCGTGGAGGAGACAGACGATCGGGACGGGTCAAATGGAGCGTTGGAAATCGTGGATGCCGCCCCCCTCGACGACCGCCCGGAAGACGCCGATCCTATCGACATCGCCATTGCCGAAGCGTTGACGGCAAACGACGCGCCGCCGTTGGTCGAGGATGCGCCCTTTGTCGCGCTGCGCCCCGCGCCGCGCCCCGAGTGGAACACCATCGCCCAGACGACCCCGGTATCGGTGACGAATGCCGTTCAGACCAGCGCCACGGCGGAAGTCTCGATCGACGAGCTGCCGAAGGGGACGCGTCTGGTGCAGTTGGGTGCCTATGCGTCGACCGATGTGGCCCGCTCTGAGTGGGCGCGGATCGGTGGCAAGTTCACCGACTTCTTCGCCGGCAAGCGCATGGTGATCCAGGAAGCGGTATCGGGCGGCAAGACCTTCTTCCGGCTGCGCGCCGAAGGGTTCCAGGACTTGGCTGAAGCGCGTCGTTTTTGTTCGGCCCTGACGGCGGCACAGGCCGACTGTATCCCGGTCGAAGTGCGGTGACGTCCGCCGCGATCCTTGGCTGCGCGGGCACGACGCTCGGGCGCGGGGAAGCGGCCTTCTTTGCCGAGGCGGACCCGTGGGGCTTCATCCTGTTCGGGCGCAATGTCGAAGATCCCGACCAGCTGTTGCGTCTGACCGATGCCTTGCGGGATGCGGTTGGCTGGCGTGCGCCGATCCTGATCGATCAAGAGGGCGGGCGCGTGCAGCGGCTGAAGGCGCCGCGATGGCGCAGCTGGCCGCCGCCTTTGACCCACGCCGATACCGCCGCAGATCCCGTCCGCGCCATGTGGTTACGCGCGCGGCTTCAGGCGATGGAGCTGCAGGCCGTCGGTATCGACGTGAACTGCGCACCCACCTGTGACGTGGCGCGGCCCGAGACTCATCCCTTCCTGCGCAACCGCTGCTTCGGGCGCGACCCAGAGACTGTTACTGCCAACGCCCGTGCCACCGCCGAAGGACTGCTGGCGGGCGGTGTGTTGCCCGTGATGAAGCATATGCCCGGTCATGGCCGCGCGCAGGTCGACAGCCACAAGGACCTGCCGCGCGTCGATGCCGACAAGACCGCGCTAGAGGCTGATTTCGCGCCATTCCGCGCGCTCTCCGACCTGCCCATGGGGATGACCGCGCATATCACCTACACCGCGCTGGGTGGCAAACCCGCCACGCAGGACGCTGGGCTGATCTGGCTGATCCGTGAGGAAATCGGCTTCGACGGTCTGCTGATGACCGACGATATCTCGATGGAAGCGCTGGGTGGCTCTATCCCCGACCGCGCCGCCGCGTCGATCGAGGCCGGCTGCGACGTGGTTCTGCATTGCAACGGCAACCGCGCAGAGATGGAAGGCTGCATCGACGCGTGTGGCCCGATGACAGACGCCGCCGCGCGCCGCGCAGAGGCCGCCTTGGCCCGCCGCCGTCTGCCGGAACTCGCCGATCCAGAGCGGCTGGCGTTCGAGTTGAGCGAGCTGGACGGGAACCTGAGTGGCTGAGGTCGAGCACCTCGCCACCCATGTGGCCGAGCGCGTCGCGGCAGAGGCGCTTATCGTCGATGTGGATGGGTTCGAAGGCCCGCTGGACTTGCTTCTGACCCTCTCTCGCACGCAAAAGGTCGATCTGCGCCAGATCAGCGTTCTGGCCTTGGCGCGGCAGTATCTGGCCTTCGTCGAAAAGGCGAAAGAACTGCGGATCGAACTGGCTGCCGACTATCTGGTCATGGCCGCATGGCTCGCCTTTCTGAAATCCCGCCTGCTGCTGCCCCCCGATCCGGCGGACGAAGGGCCATCGGGCGAAGATCTTGCTGCGCACCTTGCTTTCCAGTTGGAACGGCTGGAAGCGATGCGCGACGTTGCCGCCAAGCTGATGGCCCGCGACCAGAAGGGCCGCGACTTCTTTCCGCGCGGCATCCCTGAACGGGTCGAGCGGGTGCGGAACGTGACTTACACCGCGACGCTGATGGACCTGATGCAAGCCTATGCCCGCATCCGCACAAAGGACGAGTTCCGCCCCTTCGTCATGGACCGCGACCGCGTGATGACGATGGAAGAGGCGCTGGACCGGATGCGTGGCCTGATTGGCTTCGCGGGCGCGTGGACGGACCTGTCCAGCTACATGCCCGACGGTTGGGATGCCGATCCGGTGCGCCGACGCTCTGCCACGGCGGCGAACTTCGCGGCCTCGCTGGAACTGGTGAAGGCCGGCAAGATCGCCATCCGACAGGGCGAAACCTTCGCCCCCATCCAGATTAAGCGCCGCGATGACTGACGAACGCCCCCTTTTCGACGCGCCGGAACTGGCCGAGCAGGAGCGCATGGTCGAAGCGATCCTCTTTGCCTCGTCCGACCCTGTGACGGTCGCCGACATGAACGCCCGGATGCCCCACGGCTGTGACGCCGCCGCCGCGCTTGAGCAGATCCGCAAGCGCTACGAAGGGCGCGGCGTGCAGGTGGTGCGTGTGGGAGAAGCCTGGGCCATTCGCACTGCGCCAGATTTGGGTTTCCTGATGGCGCGCGAGACGACCGAAACGCGCAAGCTGTCGCGCGCGGCCATCGAAACATTGGCCATCGTCGCCTACCACCAGCCGTGCACCCGTGCCGAAATCGAAGAGATCCGCGGCGTGGCCGTGTCGCGCGGAACGCTGGACCAACTGCTGGAACTGGAATGGATTCGCTTCGGCAGGCGTCGTCAGACCCCCGGTCGGCCTGTGACCTTCGTGGTCACGCAGTCCTTCCTGGACCATTTCGGCCTGGAAACCGCGCGCGACTTGCCGGGCCTGAAGGACCTGCGCGCCGCCGGACTGTTGGAAAACCGTCCTTCGCCGGATACCGCCCCAGAGGGGGATGACACGGAGGCCGAGCAGACCGATATGTTCGTTGACCCCGATGCGGAGGATGCACCTTGAACATGAACTCGATCATTTCGATGGCAGGACGGATGCTGGTCCGCACCCTGATGAAGCGCGGCATCAATGCCGGGCTGAACAAAACGCTGGGACCGGGCAATGCGCCTGACCAGATGACGCCGGAGGACCGCGCAAAACGTCAGCAATCGGCGCAAAACGTGAAGCGCGCCCGCAAGGGGATGCGCATCGCGAGACGCTTCGGGCGGTTCTGAGCTTGGTTCGGCGAACCTGCGCTGATCACAGCACCGTGTCCTTCATGTGATGAAACAATCCGTCTACTGACACGTGACTCCTTCAGGCAACCAAGCCAACTGGGAGAGAACTATGTTTATCAAGTCACTTACCGCCGCAGCCGCCATCGCCGTTGCAGGCACCGCCTACGCGCAAGACAACCCGATGGTCGGAGGCGCAGAAATGATGCCCGACATGACCATCGCCGAAAACGCATCGAACGCGAATAACCTGACCACGCTGGTGGCCGCCGCCGCGCAGGCCGGGCTGGTAGAGACGCTGGGCAGCGAAGGTCCCTTCACCGTCTTCGCGCCGACCGATGACGCGTTCGGCATGCTTTCCGATGAATCGCTCGAGCAATTGATGATGGACGAAAATCAGGATCAGCTTGCACAGATCCTCACATGCCATGTGGTTTCGACCAATGCCGATTCGACGGCCATCATGGGGATGATCTCCGACGACGGTGGCGAGCATCCCGTGGAAACCGTGGGTGGCTGCACGCTGACGGCCTACATGGAAGGTGACACCCTGATGCTGCGCGATGAGAACGGGCGCGAGGCCAGCGTCATTCAAGCTGACGTCACGCAATCGAACGGTGTCGTTCATGTGATCGACCGGGTCCTTCTCCCGGCTGGCCAAGCGGCTAACTAAAGACCAAGATCACTGATTTCCCTCATGATCGGGCAGGGGCCGTCCTTCGGGGCGGCCTTTGCCTTGCGCAGGCGGCCGATCCGGGGATGATCGCGGCCATGAGCTATATTCCAGAACCTCTACCCGTCCGCGATCGCCCCGCTGATCCAGTCTCTGCGTTGGAGGATCTACGTGACCTGATGTCCAAGCGCCGAACCGTACGCGACTTTTCGGACCGCGCAGTGCCGCGGGACGCTATCGAGCAGGCCATCGCCATCGCGGGCACGGCGCCTTCGGGGGCCAATCACCAACCTTGGCATTTCGTGGCGATCCAGAACGCTGATCTGAAAGCGCGTATCCGGCAGGCGGCGGAAGAGGAAGAGCGCGCCTTTTACGACGGGGCTGCAGGCGACGCATGGCTGGACGCGCTGGCCCCCATCGGCACCGACGCCGACAAGCCGCATCTGACAGATGCCGCTTGGCTTATCGTCGTCTTCGCGCAGCGCTACGGGATCGACGCGACGGGTGAGCGGTTCAAGCACTACTACGTTCCCGAAAGCACGGGCATCGCCTGCGGCTTCCTGATCGCGGCGTTACATCAGGCGGGGCTGGATTGTTTGACGCACACGCCTGCTCCCATGGGGTTCCTGCGCGAGATTTGCGAGCGGCCCGAGCATGAGAAGCCGATCATGATTCTCGCTGTGGGCTATGCGGCAGACAATGCGCAGGTCCCGAAGCACGCGGGCCAGAAGAAGCCTTTGGGCGAGATTTTGACGGTGCGGTAGGGGGCTTGTTTTGACGCGCGACAACATCTTTTTTTCGTAGTTGAAAAAGTCAGCTACGAAAAAAAGATGTTAATGGGCCGATGAGCCATCCAACATCGGGCACTCCGTCGGACTTCAAGCTTCTAGTTCCGCATCCCAATACAGGAAGTCCATCCAGCTGTCGTGCAGGTGGTTGGGCGGGAAGCGTCGGCCCATGTTCTTCAGCTCTTCCGCGCCGGGAACGCGCGGGGCCTTTCGCAGCGATAGGCCAGAATCGCGCAGGTTCTTGGAGCCTTTGGACAGGTTGCACCGCGAACAGGCGGCGACCACGTTCTCCCAGCTTGTCCGCCCGCCGCGTGCGCGCGGCACCACATGGTCGAAGGTCAAATCGCCGGTAGAGCCGCAGTATTGGCAGCGGAATTCGTCGCGCAGGAACAGATTGAACCTAGTGAAGGCGACGCGCTTCTGCGGTTTCACGTAGTCTTTCAGCACCACGACGGACGGGATGCGCAGCGTGGTCGTTGGCGACCGCACCACCGCGTCGTATTCGGCAACGATATCCACCCGGTCGAGGAACGCGGCCTTCACGGCGTCCTGCCATGGCCAGAGTGACAGGGGATAGTAGCTGAGCGGACGGTAATCGGCGTTGAGCACAAGGGCAGGGTGGTGCCTAAGGCTGTTGGGTTCGCGAACGAAGCTCGTCCTGAAGTCTGGGCCCATGCAATATGTTCCTCGCCTCGTAACCTGCCGGTCCGGGGCGGAGGATCCGCCCCACGCTTGGCTCGACTATATGTGCGACTTGAAACCGCGCAAGGCCTATATGGTGTGGCATGTCGAGCAGGTTGAGGATCGCACGTCTGCATGACGTATATGTGACGACATGATGCGCGGCAGGGCGCTCTTTAGACGACCGTGATCTGCAAGTCCGGCAGTCCGTCGATCCGCCCTGTCAGCCGGTCGCCACGCACCACGGGGCCAACCCCTGATGGTGTGCCGGTCATCACCAGATCGCCCGGGCCAAGTTTGTATAGCGCCCCCAGATACGACAGAATCGCTGGGATCGGTTGGATCAGGTCGCGCGTGTTGCCGGACTGGCGCGCCTCTCCGTTCACGTCGAGTGCGATATCCAGCGCATCCAGATCATCCACCACGCGCATCGGCGCAAGAATCGCCGCGCCCTCGAAATCTTTTGCCACGTCCCACGGGTGACGCTTGTCCTTGCAGGTGGCCTGCAAATCGCGGCGCGTCATGTCGAGCCCGACGCCCGCTGCGAGTACGCCAGAGCCGCCCATGGCGATCACCAACTCGACCTCGTGATGCACATCGCCGGATCCGGGCGGGTAGCGCCAGTCGCCGGGATGCACGGCGTGGGCGGGGGATTTGGTGAAGAAGAAGGGGTTCTCCTGGTCCACCACATTGCCCATTTCAGCGGCGTGGGCGGCGTAGTTGCGTCCGATGCAGAATATACGGCGGACGGGATAGGCGCCGCGCCCCTCGACCGGTAGAACGAACGGGGTAGGGGCATCGAACAGAAGGGCCATGGCGGTGTCTTTCCTGGACTGCGGTTGATGAAGCGTAACGCTCGGCTGCCCTGTGCAAAAGCCCGCGCGGCAGGGCTTGATCCCTCCCGTGGTTAGGCGTATTGCGCGGCCTCAATCCGTTTTCCCTGCAGGGCCGCAACGCGCCCCTCCCAGACCTGCGAAGGACCTGTCATGGCAGTCCCCAAGAGTAAGATCACCAAGTCGCGCCGCGGTATGCGCCAGTCCCACGACGCCTTGGTTGCGGCCAACCCGGCCGAATGCCCGAACTGTGGCGAGCTGAAGCGCCCGCACCACGTTTGCGGCGCCTGCGGTCACTACGCCGAGCGTGAGATCATCGCGCAGGCCGACGAGATCGATCTCGACGACGACGCAGCGTAAGGCCGGCGCAGCCGATGGCTGACGTCGCCTCTCAAGCATCCAGATTTGACGGGGTCGGGGATCGCACCGGCCCCATAGTGCTGTCCGTCGATGCGATGGGCGGTGATCAGGGGCCGGCCGTAGTTGTGGCCGGGCTTGAGAAATCGGCTGACAAAAATCCCGACATCCGCTTCCTGTTGCACGGTCCCGCCGATGTGCTGGAGCCGTTGGTGAAGAAGCGCAAGCTGACCGACCGGGTCGAGCTGCGCGATTGCCCCGACACCGTGTCCATGACCGACAAGCCGTCGAACGTGCTGCGTAACGGGCAGAACACGTCCATGTGGTCTTGCATCGAAGCGGTGAAGAACGGTGAAGCCGCCGTTGCTGTGTCTTGCGGGAACACCGGCGCGTTGATGCTGCTGTCGATCATGCGCTTGCGCAAGCTGCCGGGTGTGCATCGTCCTGCGATCGCCTGTCTCTGGCCCTCTCGAAATCCGTCGGGCTTCAACGTGATGCTGGACGTGGGGGCCGACATCAAGGCCGACCCCCGCGACCTGCTGCAATACGCCCTGATGGGCGCGTCCTACGCGCGCAACGGGCAAGAGCTCGACCGTCCGCGCGTCGGTCTGCTGAACAACGGCACCGAAGAGCACAAGGGCCGGACGGAGATGAAGGAGGCGCATGCGCTTCTGGCCGAACACGCGGGCAACGCGGATTATGACTTCGTGGGGTTCGTCGAAGGCGGCGACATCCCGTCCGACCGCGTCGATGTGATCGTCACCGACGGTTTCACCGGCAACATCGCGCTGAAGACGGGCGAGGGGACGGCGGCCCTGATCCGCGACCTGCTGCGCGAGGCGTTCAATTACTCGCCGCTGTCGAAGCTGGCCGCTCTTCTGGCACTCACCTCTCTGAAGCGTTTGCAAAAGCGGATCGACCCGCGTCGGGTGAATGGCGGTGTGTTTCTTGGCCTGAATGGCACGGTCGTGAAAAGCCATGGGTCGGCAGATGCCACGGGCGTGTCGGCGGCGATCAAGTTGGCGTTCCGGCTGGCGCAGCGCGACTTCAACAGCCGCTTGGCTGCACGAATCGCGGCCGTGTCGACACCAACAAAAACGGGTGGGTCGGCCGAATGAGTGTGACACGCGCGCGAATTATCGGTGTCGGCCACTACCTGCCAGAACGGGTGGTCGCGAACGCCGAGTTCGAACAGTGGGTCGAGACCAGCGACGAGTGGATTCGCTCACGCTCTGGCATTGAACGCCGTCATTTCGCCGCGGACGAAGAGATGACATCCGACCTTGCCGCCCACGCCGCGCGGGCCGCTTTGGCCGATGCGGGGCTAGAGGCCGACGCGGTGGACGCGATCGTGGTCGCGACCTCGACCGCCGATCTTACCTTTCCCTCTGCCGCGACCATGGTGCAGGCCAAACTTGGCATGACGCAGGGCTTCGCCTTTGACATACAAGCCGTCTGCGCGGGCTTCGTTTTCGCGCTGTCCACCGCCAACGCGCTGATCGTGGCGGGACAGGCGCGGCGTGTTCTGGTCATCGGCGCAGAGACATTCAGCCGAATCCTCGACTGGAGCGACCGCAGCACCTGCGTGCTGTTCGGTGACGGCGCGGGCGCTGTTGTGCTGGAAGCGGGTGAGGGCGAGGGTACCAGCGACGACCGGGGCATCCTGGCAGCCGATCTGAACTCTGACGGGCGGCACCGCGATATTCTGTATGTCGATGGCGGCATCACCACCCAGAGTACCGGCTTTCTGCGGATGGAGGGCAAGGAAGTCTTCCGCCACGCCGTCGAAAAGCTGGCGGCGACGGCCCATACCGCTTTGGACAAGGCCGGTCTGGGCGCAGATGATGTGACATGGGTCGTGCCGCATCAGGCGAATATCCGCATCATCAAGTCGACCGCCCAGCGGATGGGCGTTGGCATGGACCGTGTGGTCGTTACCGTTCAAGATCACGGCAACACCTCTGCAGCGTCGATTCCGCTGGCTCTGTCGGTCGCGTATGCTGAAGGCAGATTGAAGCGTGGCGATCTGATCGTGACCGAAGCGATCGGCGGCGGACTGGCTTGGGGCTCTGTCGTCCTGCGCTGGTAAGCTAAGCTTTCACCTCAACCGTCACGCGCAAGTCGTTGGATTGACTTGGCATAGACCCTGCGGCATCCTGATCCCGAAATCGGGGGATTGAAATGTCGAAGACGTTGACGCGGATGGATCTGTCCGAAGCCGTGCATAGTGAAGTCGGGCTAAGCCGCAACGAAAGCGCGCAGCTTGTCGAATCGGTTCTGGGCCATGTGTCCGACGCATTGGCGAGTGGCCAGTCGGTCAAGATTTCGTCCTTCGGCACCTTCGCGTTGCGCGACAAGGCCGCGCGCGTGGGCCGCAATCCGAAGACCGGAGAAGAGGTGCCGATCTCTCCGCGTCGCGTGCTGTCCTTCCGTCCGTCTCATCTGATGCGCGACCGGATCGCTGCCGGTAACAAGGCCTAGAATGCCCAAATCTCCCGACGCTTTCCGCACCATCAGTGAGGTCGCGGAATGGCTGGACGTCCCGACCCATGTCCTGCGCTTCTGGGAAAGTCGCTTCACGCAGGTGAAGCCGGTCAAGCGTGCGGGCGGTCGGCGGTACTATCGCCCCGCCGACATGGAACTGCTGGGTGGCATCAAACGCTTGCTTCACGATGAAGGCCTGACAATTCGCGGTGTGCAGAAGCTGCTGCGCGAAGAAGGCGTGCGGCACGTCTCGGCCCTGTCCCCGGCGTTGGACAGCGATCTGGCAGAGGTGAGTGGCAAGGTCATCACCCTGGTGCCGAATACCGGCAACGGCGGACAGGTGCACGAGTGGAAGCCGGACGACGCCGCCGCAGAAGCGGTCCAGACGTTGACCGGCCAGATCGAAGGTGAGACGTCGGAACGCGAAGCGGCTGAATCTGTGATAGACGGGCCGCCTGCTTCGGCGGTGGCAGACAACGCCGACGATGCTGAGCCTGCGGTTCAGAAACAGGAAGAGAGCCCCGTGTCGCCCTCCGAAGGCGCGGATGTCACGGGCGACGGGTCGCTTCCGGAGATTGTGGACACCGAAGCACCGCTCGACCCCGCTTCCGAGGCACCCGCGCCAGTCGAAACGAATCCACCGCCGGGCGAGACCAGTGTCGATGTGCCGATCCCGGTTGTCGCAGAGGGGGATGATGTGGCTGGGTCGAAGCTGGCCGATATCCCCATGCCCGACCTCGACGCCCTGCCAAATCAGCCGTTGTGCATCGCGCCGCTGATCGCAAAAGGGCGCGTTGCCCGCCAGCGAGAGGCCGAGACATTCGCCCCCATTGCCGCGCGCGCCAAGGCTTTGCTGCGTGATCTTAACGTTCGGATGTAGAGGGCGATGAAAATGCCCCGCGCCCCCTTGCCCCTGCTGTGCATATCGGTAGAACGCAGGTCTAGTCGGGCTATGGCGCAGCCTGGTAGCGCGTCCGTCTGGGGGACGGAAGGTCGCAGGTTCGAGTCCTGCTAGCCCGACCAGCTACCGGCGATCAGAAGGGAACCACCATGCAAGGCGTGCTCCCATCACAGGCAATCGAAGGCCTGATCGCCGATGGCATCCTGACAGCCGATCCCCCCATCATTCCCGAACAGATCCAGCCCGCATCGCTGGACCTGCGTCTGGGTCATGTGGCCCACCGCGTGCGTGCCTCTTTCCTGCCAGGTCGCGGCAAAAAGGTCGCTGATCGGCTGACGGAATTCTCGATGCACCGTGTCGATCTGTCGGAGGGTGCGGTGCTGGAGAAGGGCTGTGTTTACCTTGTGCCACTGATGGAGCGCCTGACCCTGCCGTTGGGTCTGCGGGCTGTGGCGAACGCCAAAAGCTCCACCGGACGACTGGACCTTCTGACGCGCGTCGTGACTGACGACGGAACAGAGTTCGACCGGATCCCCGACGGCTACGATGGCCCGCTCTACGCCGAAATCTGCCCGCGTTCGTTTTCGGTTCTGGTCCGGCCCGGCATGCGGCTAAATCAGGTGCGATTCCGGCAGGGCGATGCCGTGCTGGATGATGACGCCCTGCGCGCTCTCCACGCCGATCAGCCGTTGGTCGATGGCGAGGCGGTCATTGATGCCGGGTTGGGCTTTTCCGTCGATCTGCGTCCCGCAAAAGGCGATCTGGTCGGTTACCGCGCCAAGCCCCATACCGGGGTTATCGACCTTGATCTGATCGGGGCCTACCCCGCGCAGGAGTTCTGGGAAGATATCCGCACTACCGAAGGCCGTATCATCCTTGATCCCGGGGCATTCTACATCCTCGTCAGCCGAGAGGCTGTGACGATCCCGCCCGCCTATGCCGCCGAAATGGCGCCCTATCTGGCGATGGTCGGCGAATTCAGAGTCCACTACGCTGGCTTTTTCGATCCCGGTTTCGGTCATTCGGACGCTGGCGGGGCAGGGGCGCGCGGCGTGCTGGAGGTGCGCTGCCACGAGGCGCCGTTCGTGTTGGAACACGGGCAGGTCGTCGGACGGCTGCTGTATGAGCGCATGTCCGAAGAGCCGCAGCGCCTGTACGGACGAGAGATCGCGTCGAACTACCAGGGCCAGGGGCTGAAGCTGGCCAAACACTTCCGGTAGACCATACGCGTGTTAGCGCATGACATTGGCCTTGACGCGCGGCGCTTGTAGGGCAACTGAAGGCGCGAACCGCAAAGGAGCAGTCCATGGTCTCTCGCGTCATTCCCGTCGATCCGTTCGACCTGACCATCTTCGGCGGCACCGGCGATCTTGCCCGCCGCAAGATCCTGCCGGGCCTGTTCCGCCGCTTTCGCGCAGGCCAAATCCCCGAGGGCAGCCAGATCATCGGCGCGGCCCGCACCGATCACACGGATGCCGAGTTCCGCGACGAGGTGAAGACCGCGTTGGAAGAGTTCGTGGACGCTGACAAGCTGGACGACAACTCCGTCGCGGGCTTTTTGGAAATGATCCGCTATGTCTCGATCGACGCGAAGGGCACCAAGGGTTGGTCCGAGCTGAAAGAGCACATCCGCGACGACCACATCAGCGCCTTCTACTTCTCTGTCGCGCCGTCGCTGTTCGGTGATCTGGCAGAGCGTCTGCATTCCAACGGCATCGCAGATGACAGCACGCGCATCGTCGTGGAAAAGCCCTTCGGTCGCGATTTGGAAAGCGCCAAGGCGCTGAACGCCACGCTGGCCGAGCATTTCGACGAGACGCAGATCTACCGGATCGACCATTATCTGGGCAAGGAAACGGTCCAGAATCTGATGGCCCTGCGCTTCGGCAATGTATTGTTCGAGCCGCTGTGGAACGCGCAGTACGTGGACCACATTCAGATCACCGTGGCCGAAACCGTGGGTGTCGGCGGGCGCGGCGAATACTATGACAAGTCCGGCGCGATGCGGGACATGGTGCAAAACCACCTGATGCAGCTTCTGTGCCTGATCGCCATGGAGCCGCCGTCGCAATTCGAGCCCGATTCGGTGCGCGACGAGAAGCTGAAGGTTATCCGCGCGCTCGACCCCGTGGCCCCCGACGACATCGTGCGCGGTCAGTACGAGGCCGGCAAGAACACAGACTCCTACCACGCCGATGTGGAAGACGACGAAAGCCGTACCGAAAGCTTCATCGCCATGAAGCTCAACATCTCGAACTGGCGGTGGGCGGGCACTCCGTTCTACCTGCGCACGGGCAAGCGCCTGAAGGCGCGGCAGTCCGAGATCGCGGTGGTCTTCAAGGACGCGCCACACTCGATCTTCGGCGCGGAAGCCGGGCGACACCGTAATATCCTGACGATCCGTTTGCAGCCGAATGAGGGCATGACGCTGGGCGTGACGATCAAGGAGCCGGGACCGGGCGGTATGCGCCTGATCGACGTGCCGCTGGACATGACATTCGCGGACGCTCTGGGGGCCGACAACGACAACGTGACCGAAGCCTATGAGCGATTGGTGATGGACGTGATCCGCGGCAACCAGACCTTGTTCATGCGTGGCGACGAGGTCGAAGCGGCGTGGGCTTGGACCGATCCGATCATCGAACGCTGGCAGGACAAGGGCGACAAGCCCTGCGCCTACGATCCAGGCAGTGCCGGGCCGGAGGAGTCGGCCATGTTGCTGCATCGCGAGAACCGCCGCTGGCGTGAGATCAAGGCGTAGGGCGCGCGTCGGTTGGTTGCGGTCGCCGTTGCGGTGCCGCACCCTATGTGACGGCACGAACCCGGAGGTTGGCCATGGACTTTATCGAATATCCCGACAGCGATCTGATGATGATGGAGTTGGCAGACCGGCTGACATCCGAGATCTCGAATTGTCTGGCCGCGCATGACCACGCCTCTCTGGCCGTGCCGGGTGGCACGACGCCGGGGCCGATCTTCGACATTCTGTCGGGCGCCAGGCTGCATTGGGACCGCGTGCACGTCATGCTGACCGATGAGCGTAAGGTGGCACCGGACCATGAGCGCTCTAACGAACGGCTGTTACGTGAGCGGTTGTTGAAGGAGCACGCAGCGAAGGCACACTTCGTGCGGCTGGTGCCGGGGCCGGGCGTCGGGATGGACGATTTGCAAAAGCGCATCGCGCCCGAATTGCCGCTGTCGATCCTTCTGCTGGGCATGGGCGCGGATATGCACTGCGCCTCGCTCTTCCCCGGCGCGCCGCAGCTGGCCGACGCGCTGGACCAGCGCGCGCCGTCGGTGATGGAGGTCGACGCACCAGAGGGGCTGGAACCACGGATCACGCTGACCGGCCCGGTGCTGCGCGGCGCGATGTCGACCCACGTTCTGATCATCGGCGACGCCAAGCGCGAGGCGCTGGAACGCGCGCAATCCATGAAACCCGAAGACGCGCCCATCGCACTGGTCCTGAAAGAAGCGACCGTGCACTGGGCCAAGGAGTAGCCCCGAATGCCCGCAGACAAAGCCGTGACCAAAGCCGATTGGAAGGCCCTTCAGGACCGAGCGAACTCCGTGGCCGACCGGTCGATCATGGACCTGATGACAGAGGGTCGCGCGGACGATTTCAGCGTCGATGCTCTGGGCATGCGATTCGATTACGCCAAGACGAACATCGACGCGGACACGCGCGACATGCTGTTGGGCCTGTGTGACGCCGCCGATCTGGCCGCGCGGCGCGACGCGATGTTCACGGGCCAACGCATCAACGAGACAGAGGGCCGCGCCGTCCTGCACACCGCGTTGCGCAACCTGGATGGTCGGCGGATCATGGTGGATGGCGAAGACCAGATGCCCCCCGTCATGGGCACTCTGGCCCGTATGGAAGGCTTCGCCCGCTCGGTGCGTGAGGGCAATTTCCGTGGCGCGGGCGGCGATATCACCGACGTCGTCAACATTGGCATCGGCGGCTCGGACCTTGGCCCCGCCATGGCGACGCTGGCCCTGGCCCCCTTTCACGATGGACCGCGCGTGCATTTCGTGTCGAACGTGGACGGCGCGCATATCCATGACGTGTTGCAGGGGCTCGATCCGACGACCACGCTGGTGATCGTCGCCTCGAAGACCTTCACCACTATCGAGACGATGACGAATGCCGAAACCGCGCGTGCGTGGATGGCGGAAAAGGTGCGCGACCCGGCGGCGCAATTCGCGGCGCTGTCGTCCGCCACCGACAAGACCGCCGATTTCGGCATCGCCGAGACCCGTGTGTTCGGGTTCGAAGACTGGGTCGGCGGGCGTTATTCCATGTGGGGACCGATCGGCCTGTCGCTGATGATCGCCATCGCCCCCCGCAACTTCCGCGCCTTCTTGCGCGGCGCACAGGCCATGGATCAGCACTTCCGCGAGGCCAAAGGCGCGATGAACATGCCCGTGATGCTGGCGCTGACCGGCATCTGGCACAACCAGGGCTGCGGCTACGCCACCCGCGCCGTGCTGCCATATGAGCAACGCTTGTTGCGCCTGCCCGCCTATCTTCAGCAGCTGGAGATGGAGAGCAACGGCAAGCGCGTGTCGATGGACGGCGAAGACTTGCCTGTCGACAGCGGCCCGGTGGTCTGGGGAGAGCCGGGGACGAACGGCCAGCACGCCTTCTACCAGCTTATCCACCAAGGCACCCGCGTCGTGCCGTGCGAGTTCATGGTGGGTCGACACGGGCATGAAGAGGGGTTGGAGCATCAGCACCGTCTGCTGATCGCCAACTGCTTGGCACAGTCCGAAGCCCTTCTGCGCGGCCGCGATCTGGATGCCGCACGAGAGTCCGTGAAATCGAAGTTTTCCGGCGACGAACTGGAGCGGCAGGCGCTCCATCGGGTGTTCCCTGGCAATCGTCCGTCGACGACTCTGCTCTACGACCGGCTGGACCCGGAAACGCTGGGAAAGATCGTGGCGCTGTATGAGCATCGCGTCTTCGTGGAAGGCGTTCTGCTGGGAATAAATTCCTTCGACCAATGGGGCGTGGAGCTTGGCAAGGAATTGGCCGTGGCATTGGAGCCGGTGATCGCCGGGGAAGAAAGCGTGGAGGGCAAGGATGCCTCGACCGCCGCGCTTGTGGGGTGGCTGCGCCGGTAGGGCATTCGCTTGCCGTCAGTGCAACTGGTGCGCGCAGAGGGCCATGTCGTTCTTCGCATGACGCTCGATCAAGCGACGGCCCTTGGCGCCTTCGGCGAAGGTGCGTGCGCCAATCGCGCGGTAGTCGATGTCGTTCAATTCGGGAAAGAGCGTCCTGATCTCACAGATCGCGTCAGCGGGCAGTGATTTCAGGGCCTCCGGGCCGGTATGCAGGCTTTCCGCCTCGCACCCGTTCGCAAAAACAATCTCATGGCGGTCGAACAGGATATGGTAGTAGACGACGCCGGTGATTGTGCTCTTCGCGTCGACGCTCACGCCATCCAGCCCCAGCAGAAATTTAGCGGGCAAAAGCACTTCTTCCTCGCCATACATACGGCTCGCGATCCGCGACCGGACCATGACGCGGTGCTGCGGTGAGACGACCAGATCGTCTTCCGGCTGCCCGTCGCCCAGGCTGCCGCGCGCGATCCGGATCGGCTGCAGGTGCGGGTGGTCGACAAGGTCTTGACCGGTCATCTTGCGGCAGCCGATCCAGCGCACTTCCTGCAATCTGTGATCGGCCGTCTGAACCAGATCACCGTGAGCCATTCGTTCGACGGGCGTTTGCACTCCATTCGGGCCTTCGATCAGGGTTCCGGCGGCGAAACAGACGGTCTGCACATTGTTGTTTGTCGTGCCGATCACAGCGGCATCACTACCGCCGACGTTCTGGATCCCGCCGGTACGCACGGCTTGAACGTTCATGTCGCCGAACCTGTCGTTCGGGATGATGAAGCGACGCGTGGTTCCACCGCTTGATACGATCAGAAAGACGACGTCGAGGTTGCTTTCCGAACCGGGGCTGAAAGTGGTTTGTGTATTGTCGCCTTCTAGGAAAAAACCGTTCGAAGACGGTTCTCCGATGGCGTCGATCCTGTAATTGACGCCCTGAATGTTCATAAAGTCGCCGACATCGAACTCACCATCGTCCAGTGAGGTGCCGAAGGCCCCGTCCACGACGCCCAACACGTTTCCGTTGGCCGTAGAGTAAGTGGTGTTAGAAGCGATCGAGGTAACCTCGATCATATCATAGATCGTTGCCATGTTCGCCTGCGGAGGGCAACACTACTCGCCCTGCCTCCTGTTTACCTTAATTCTTCAGCTTTAATTTAAAAATGGGCCGTATTGTGACGATGATTGGGGAATAAGTCGGGCTGACCGCCGATGTCCTTTCGACGTTGTATGCAAAATCTATGAAGCAACGCTTAATGAAAGCTTCTTCTTAGAATTTTTCTGCGTGTCCGCGGGGCCTTTACCTTCTGTTGGCGATTTCCGAGCGCCTTGCCCATAACTTTTCTTTTCGAACGAAGCGCTGTGATTTTGCGGCGTTCGGTCCAGGCGCCGGTACGGAACAAGGACGCCTTGCGCGCAGGGCGTCGCGCTCTTACGTTCGTTGTGCCCACGCAGACGAGGACGCCCATGCCCATCGAAGCCCGCGAGATCGAGGATTTGATCCGCGCCTCTTTTCCGGACGCGCAGATTACCATCACGGACCTGGCCGGCGACGGAAACCACTACGCCGCAGAAGTCGTGGACCCCAGTTTCGTGGGTAAGAACCGGGTGCAGCAGCAGCGCGCCGTCTATGCCGCGCTGAAAGAGAAGATGCAGGGCAGCCATGGCGATCTGCACGCGCTGGCGCTGACGACGCGAGCGCCTGAATGACCTGGCTGATGGTCGGACTGGTCGCGGCCATCGCCGGTCTTGTCGTCTGGCAAGCCCTGCGCGTCATGCGCGCCGAGGCCGACGCCGAGCGCGGCAGCCTGCCCGGCAGCGGCCATCATACCCTGCGGTCCGAGTATTTCTCGGGCGGTGGGGGTGGCGGAAACGCCAGTGAATACACCGTACCGAAGGACCCGCAGGCCTATGCGCGGCTTTTCGTACCCAAGGACAAATCGAAGGATTAACGCGATGAGCGCCGAAGAGCAGATCAAGAAGACCGTGACCGGCAACGATGTTGTGCTGTTTATGAAAGGCACCAAGTCCATGCCGCAGTGTGGCTTTTCCAGCCGCGTGGCAGGGGTGCTGAACTTTATGGGCGTGGATTATGCCGATGTGAACGTGCTTGAGGACGAGGACGTGCGTCAGGGCATCAAGGACTACTCCGACTGGCCCACGATCCCGCAGCTTTACGTGAAAGGCGAATTCGTCGGCGGCTGCGATATCATAACCGAGATGACGCTATCGGGCGAGTTGGACCAGATGTTCGAAAAAGAAGGCATCGCCTTCGACAAGGATGCCGCCAACAAGATCCGGGAAGCCAACGGCTGATCTAAGCCGCTTGCGACGCGGGCGTGTCGCACTGAGTTGAAGGAAGGGGACGCGATGATGCGTCCCCTTTTTACGTTCAGCCCGTGGCGTCTTTCTGCGCGCGGGATTCCGTCTCGTCCGCGAGCGCCTCGGCCCGGTCGGCGAACTGCGCGAGTTGATCCAGCACGGCGTTGGGGATCACGGGCACTTCGACTCGTTCGGTCTGCGCGGGCGCGCTGCGCAGATGAGCGATCGTGCGCTCCAGCTCTGCCACGCGGCTTTCGGCGACGCGCAGCTGTTCTTCGATCCCGGCAGTCTTGTCGGCCAGCATCAGGCCCGCCATCAACAGCATCCGCGTTTCTGGCATACGCCCGATCTGGGACAGAAGCGTCTGCGCCTCGGCGTCGATCAGGCTGGCGGCGGAGTGCAGGAAATGCTCCTCGCCGGGCTGGCAGGAAACTTCGTAAGAGCGTCCGCCGATGGTGATTTCTTCATCGGGCATCTAGCGTCCCCCTTCGTCGGTGGCGTCGCCGATCATGGCCACGATGGCTTCCAGTTCGGCCCGGTCAGAGGCGCGCATGGCATGGAGCGCCTCGATCTCTGTCGCCATTGCGGTGTTGATCAGATCGCTGTCACCCAAGCCTTCCTCATTGGCTGTGCGCAGCGCTTCGCAGGTGTCGCGCAAGGCCGTCAGCATGGCCTTTAGGCGCACGCGGTCGGCTTCGATTTCTGCCAGCTGATCCTGCGCGGTTTGCAGGTCGCTTTCGACTTCGGCGATGCGGGCATCCGCACGTTCCCGGCTGGTTTTCAGCCGTTCCTGAAGCTGCGCGGTCACTTCGCGTTCCGACGCAAGCTCTGCCTCCAGCTCGGCGGGATCGGGGCCTTCGGGTTGGGGCGGAACCTCTGGTTCGGTCTGCAGCGGGCCCAGATCGGACAGGCCGCGCCCGATCCGTGTCAAAGCCGCGTCCAGCCGATCCTGAAGCGTGTTGATGTCTTGCATGCGCTCGATCCGGTATCCTGCGGGCAGGGCAACATGATTCGCGCCCTTTGCGTCAGTAAATCGCAATCGGGCGCATAATTCAGCCCCTCGATTTACCAAGGGCCGTGCACGGCCTGCGTTGACCTTGGCCGGGGGGCTGGTATCACGCCTTCAACGCATGTTTTCCGAAGGATTTGCCCCATGGACATCGCCACCCTGCGCGAGCGCGACCCCGATCATTGGATGCGCTCTACCGCGATCCGCACCCTGACGCTGGACGCTGTGGCGGCCGCCAATTCGGGCCACTCCGGAATGCCCATGGGCATGGCCGATATCGCGACGGTCCTGTGGTCCAAGCACCTGAAGTTCGACGCCAGTGCCCCCAATTGGGCCGACCGGGATCGCTTCGTCGTGTCGAACGGTCATGGCTCTATGCTGCTCTATTCGCTGCTGTACCTGACCGGGTACGAGGATATGACGCTGCAACAGCTGCGCAATTTTCGTCAATGGGGCAGCAAGACGGCGGGCCACCCGGAAGCGGGCCACGCGGGCGGGATCGAGACGACGACCGGCCCGCTGGGGCAGGGTCTGGCAACCGCCGTGGGCATGGCTATTGCCGAGGAATCGCTGCGTGCGCGCTTCGGCAAAAAGGTCGTGGATCACCACACCTACGTCTTCGCCGGTGACGGCTGCTTAATGGAAGGCGTCAGCCATGAGGCCATCGCCATGGCCGGGCACCTGAAACTGTCGAACCTGATCGTCTTCTTCGACGACAACGGCATTTCCATCGACGGCGATATCTCCAAGACAGACAGCACCGATCAGGTGAAGCGTTTCGACGCCTGCGGGTGGCATACGCAAGAAATTGACGGCCACGACGCCGATGCCATCGACGCCGCGATCGAAGCTGCGAAGAAGGCGGGCAAACCGTCGATGATCGCCTGCAAGACGCACATCGCTCTGGGCTCCAGTGCTCAGGATACGGGTAAGGGCCACGGCGCGTTGACCGACGCCACGCTGATGGCGGACACGCGCACGGCCTACGGCTGGAAGCATGAGGCCTTCCATATTCCGCCCGAGATCAAATCTTGGTGGGAAGAGGTTGGCGCGCGCGGTGCCGCCGAGCGTGAGGCCTGGAACGAACGGGTCGAGCAGCTGGGCGCTGGTAAGCGCAAGCAGTTCGATGCCGCGATGACGGGCGAGATGCCGAAGAAGCTGTCTTCGACCATCCGCGCGTTCAAGAAGCAGATGAGCGAGAGCGCCCCCAAACTGGCGACGCGAGCCTCGTCCGAGAAGACGCTGGAAGTGCTGAACCCCATCGTGAAGGAAACGCTGGGCGGATCGGCGGACCTGACGGGTTCGAACAACACGTTGACGCCCGATCTGGGCATCTTCGACGCCGACAACCGTGACGGGCGGTACATCCACTACGGCATCCGAGAGCACGGCATGGCCGCGGCGATGAACGGCATGGCGCTGCACGGCGGCATCCGTCCCTACGGCGGCACGTTCTTCGTGTTTACCGACTACGCGCGTCCCGCCGTTCGCCTGTCGGCGCTGATGGGTGCGCCGGTGATCTACGTGATGACCCACGACTCCATCGGTCTGGGCGAAGACGGCCCGACGCACCAGCCGGTCGAGCATCTGGCGATGATGCGTGCCACGCCCAACGTGCAGGTGATCCGTCCCGCCGATACGATCGAGACGGCAGAGGCTTGGGAAGTCGCACTGAACACGACCCACGCGCCGACCTTCCTCGTCCTCACGCGCCAAGGCCTGCCGACTGTGCGCACCAAGCATCAGAACAAGAACATGGTTTCTCAGGGGGCGTATGTTCTGGCCGAGGCCGAGGGCAAGCGTCAGGCCGTTCTCATGGCGACCGGGTCCGAAGTGTCGCTGGCGATGGAGGCCAAGGCCACGTTGGAAGCGGAAGGCATCGGTACGCGCGTCGTCTCTATGCCCTCGTTCGAGCTGTTCGCGCAGCAGGACGAAGCCTACCGCCGCCGGGTGCTGCCCGCCGGAGCCGTGCGCGTGGGCATCGAAGCCGCCGCGCGTCAGCCGTGGGACCGTTGGCTTCTGGGCGAGCGGGGCCGTGAGGCGAAGGCCGGTTTCGTCGGCATGGACAGCTTCGGCGCGTCCGCACCTGCTGGAGAGCTGTTCAAGCAGTTCGGCATTACCGCGGACGCGGTGGTCAGCAAGGTGAAGTCCCTGCTGTAGCAAGCGCTATGCCGGGCCGCGATAGCGGTCCGGTGAGTATCTTAGACAAGATGAAGACGGGGGCGGGGGAGAACTCCCGCGCCCGTTTTTCATATGCGCCGCATGTGGCCGTGGGCGAAGGACAGCTTTTCCCGCACAGGTCCCGTCAGCACGAAGGGATACAGGTCCGGAAGATCCATAGCACGGTTCACGTGGTTGGCGCGGATCGAGACATCGACGGCAAGGCCAAGCAGGCGGTGGGGATCGCTCTCTTGATAGGCATCATAGCCGGGCGCGTAGCCATCGGGGATCGACAGTTGCGCCGCCGCCGCGCTGTCGAGCAGGTCGGTCAGGTGCAGAAGATGGGCGATGGTCTCGGCCCAATCTTCGTGCGGGTGGGCGGTCGCGTAGCTGGTGACGTGGCTTTCGCTGGCGGGTGAGGGCGCGGCATAGTGCTTCTTCAAAGCCTCTCCGTAGTCGGCGCGTTCGTCGCCGAATAGGTCGCGGAAACCAGCCAGGAATTCGGCATCTTCGGACAGACGCAGATGCAGGAAATGCGCCATCTCGTGGCGCATGTGGCCCAGCATCGTGCGGTAAAGCTCTCCCATGTTGTCGCGGCGGCGCGTCCGCTCGGCCTCTGACGCCTCAGACACGTTGATGGTGATCAGGCCAGAGGCGTGACCCATCACGACCTTCGCGTTGCCAAGGGACGTATGCTCGGACAGCATCCGAAACGAAGGGCGGTCACCGGGGTCAGAGGGGCCGAACCAGCCCCAGCGCGCCAATCCCGCCAGCATCCAGCGTTTGGCCGCCTCTGTCTGGATCCAAAGCTGCAGGTTTTCGTCCGAGCCAAGGTCGGGCACCGTGCGCGTCATCGCGCAGGACCGGCACCAGCCGTCGGCACTCTCGGCCATCCAGTTGCAGGAGATACGTTCGCGGTTGCGGCACGGCGTGGCGTCGGTGCGCATAGCCTGCGCGTCGGGATCGAATTGCACGGGCTGACCGCAGCGGCAGGCGGTGTTGTGCAGGTAGAGCGGGCGGTCGCAGGCGGGGCAGCGGAAGACTTGCATGATACTCACGATAAGCAGGCCATGGGAAACCCGCTACGCCCAGTCAGGTTCCGCCTAGTCTTGCTGCGGACGGATGCGCGGGCCGGACTTGTCGGCAAAGGCGGCCAGTCGCGCACGGGCGTCCGGCTGCGTGTTCACGACACCTGCGACGCAAGCCTCTGCATAAGCCGCGTCCAGCGCGCTCATGTTGCTCATGTGGCTGACGGCAGAGCAGATGGCGAAGTTGGTCAGCGGCAGATTCTCGGCGATCTTGTGGGCCAGGTCCATGGCATGGGCGCGGCTGTCGTCGGCGAGGTACTGCGCAAGGCCAAGGTCGATCGCCTCTTGCCCCTGATAGACGCGGCCGGTCAGCATCATGTCGATCATGCGCGCCTTGCCGACCAGATCGGTGACGCGGATCGTGGCGCCGCCGCCGGTGAACAGGCCGCGCTGGCCTTCGGGCAGGGCGAAGTAGGTGGATTGGTCCGCAACGCGGATGTGCGCGGCACTGGCCAGTTCCAATCCGCCGCCCACGACAGCGCCGGTCAGCGCGCAGATAACCGGGACGCCACCGTATTCCATTTTGTTGAACGCTTCGTGCCAGCGCAGGCAGACCTGCCAGAACTCTGCCGGGGAACGGTCTGCCTTGTGATGCTCGACCAGATCGAGCCCTGCGCAGAAGTGATCCCCGGCGCCCGACAGCACGACAGCGCGCGCGTCTTCCCGTGGAGCGGCAGTGAAGAGGTCGATCAGCGCGTCGACCGTGTCGAGGTTCAGAGCATTGCGCTTTTCGGGACGCGACAGGACCACATCCCAGATGCCGTCGTCGGTGACGGTGACGGAGAGGTTGGTGAAGCGGTGGGAATCGGCTGTGGTCATCGTGTCCTCCCTGACGGTCCGGCGCACCCTGCGGCACGCCGAAGCGTTTGCAAAGAGGGTCAGCCCAGAGATTTTTCGAAGCTGGTGCGGTAGATGTCGAACAGCTCTTCGGCGGGGGCGCTTGCGGTGCCCAGCGTGATTTCATCGCCGCCGAACTTGCCGACGAGCGCGACGGTGAGGCCCGCATTGTTGGCCTGCAGCATAAGGAATTCGCACAGGTCGAATCGGCAAGCGATCAGGTAGCGTCCCTGGTCTTCGCCGAACAGGCTGGCGGTTTTCTTCTTGCGGTCGATGCAGACGCCGATTCCGGCGGCTTCCGCCATCTCGAAAGCGGCCAGCGCCAAGCCGCCGTCGGACAGGTCGGTACAGGCGCTTAGATGCTCGGCGTGTTCCAGGATGAACGCACCGTTCTTGCGTTCGACCTCCAGATCGACGGGCGGCGGGGTTCCCTCATCGCGGTCGAAGACCACCGATAGCAGTGCGGAGCGGCCCAGATGCCCCTTGGTGGCACCGATCACCAGCGCGATATCACCGGGCTGGGCGGTGCCGGTGATGGCGTTGTTCAGGTCGTCGATCAAGCCGACCGCGCCGATGGTGGGAGTGGGCAGGATGCCGGTGCCGTCGGTCTCGTTGTACAGAGACACGTTGCCGGAGACGATAGGCATGTCGAGCGCGGCGCAGGCCTGACCGATGCCGTTTATCGCGCCGACGATCTGGCCCATGATCCGGGGCTTTTCGGGATTGCCGAAGTTCAGATTGTCGGTCGTGGCAAGGGGACGCGCGCCGACGGATACGAGGTTGCGATAGGCTTCCGCGACCGCTTGCTTGCCGCCCTCGACGGGGTCGGCGAAAACGTAGCGGGGGGTCACGTCGGACGTAAAGGCCAGCGCCTTGTCGGTGCCGTGAACCCGCACGATGCCCGCACCTGCGCCGGGGGCGCGGACGGTGTCGGCCATGACTTGGCTGTCGTATTGTTCATAGACCCACTTCTTCGACGCGTAAGCAGGGTGAGAGATCAGGGCCTTCAGCCCCTCGATCGGGTTCATCCGTGGCGCGTTTTCCAGCGGCGCGGGGGCGGGGGTCGGCTCCCACGGGCGGTCGTATTCGGGGGCGGCGCCGGACAAGGTAGAGAGCGGCAGGTTCGCCACCTCTTCGCCCTTGTGCATTACGATGAAGCGGTCTTCCGCAATGGTCTCGCCCACGATGGCGAAGTCCAGGTCCCACTTGTCGAACACGGCGCGGGCCTCGGTCTCTTTCGACGGGTCCAGCACCATCAGCATGCGCTCTTGCGACTCGGACAGCATCATCTCGTAGGCGGTCATGTTGGTTTCGCGCTGGGGCACGTCATCCAGCGTCAGTTTCACGCCCAGCCCGCCCTTGTCGCCCATTTCGACGGCGGAACATGTCAGACCAGCGGCCCCCATGTCCTGGATCGCGATGACAGCGCCGGTTTGCATCAGTTCCAGACAGGCTTCCATCAGACGCTTTTCGGTGAACGGGTCGCCGACCTGAACGGTGGGGCGTTTGTCCTCGATGGTGTCGTCGAATTCGGCGCTGGCCATGGTGGCACCGCCGACGCCGTCGCGGCCGGTTTTCGCGCCCAGATAGACGACCGGGCGACCGACGCCAGAAGCTGCCGAGTAGAAGATATTGTCGGCGTCGGCCAAGCCCGCCGCGAAGGCGTTCACAAGGCAGTTGCCGTTGTAGGACGGGTCGAACCGCACTTCGCCGCCGACGGTCGGTACGCCGAAGGAATTGCCGTAGCCGCCAACGCCGGCCACGACGCCGTGGACCAGCTGGCGCGTCTTGGCATGGTCAACGTCACCGAAGGACAGCGCGTTCATCGCCGCGATAGGGCGCGCCCCCATGGTGAACACATCGCGCAGGATGCCGCCCACGCCTGTGGCAGCGCCCTGGTAGGGTTCGATGTACGACGGGTGGTTGTGGCTTTCCATCTTGAAGACCACGGCCTGACCGTCGCCGATATCCACCACGCCCGCGTTCTCTCCGGGGCCGCAGATCACTTGCGGGCCGGTCGTGGGCAGGGTGCGCAGCCACTTCTTCGATGACTTGTAAGAGCAATGCTCGTTCCACATCGCCGAGAAAATGCCCAGTTCGGTAAAGCTTGGGGTCCGCCCGATGATATCGAGGATGCGCTGGTATTCGTCAGGCTTCAGGCCGTGCGCATCAATGAGTTCGGGCGTGATCTGCGGCTGTGTCATGTCGGTCCCCCGTCCGGTTGGGCGGCGTCATACGGTATCGCTGGCACGCGTGGAAGGGGCAGTCAGCCGGGGCGCGCGGCGGCGCGTTCTTCGCGCGTCAGAACTGTTGGCGTCGCGATGGGTGAGCCGTCGGGTGTCACGAAAGGCGATCGGCGATGCGCGCCCGCGATCCGTCCCAGAAGGGCGCGGCGTAGAACGCCAAGCCCGGCCCGGGCCATACCATACGTTTCCACGGGCCTTTTGGCGGACTCGGTAAAGGCGCGGGCGGTGACCTTGCCGAAGTCTTGTGTCTCTGGCGGCAGAACGAGTCCGACGAACGGAATGCCTGGTCGGGGCAGTGTATTGGCCACCGGCGTGCGGCAGCAGGTCGTATACCAGCGCATCAGTGCCTTCGGGGACAGGCGCAGGCAGCCAAGGTTTTCGGTACCCTTCAGGAAAGTCACATGGTCCGGCAGTGTCTGCAGGAGATGGGTGCCGCCTGCGGGATCGGTCGGCACTTGATCAGGTGAGAGATGGGTGGCGAAGGTCTGGCAGTCCGCGCAATGACAAACCACGTGCGTGCCTCCGGCGGTATTGATCACCCACTCCGTTTCACCGCATCGGCAGGTCAGCGTCCGGTCATCGGTCATGCGCGCATCCGTTGTTTTCAGGATCATATCACGCCTGCAGACGTGCGAATGAAAAAAAGGCCGGGCACAAAGGCCCGGCCAGTCCAACAGGGAGGTAAAGCGACGGACGCATGTCAACGCCGCTTCACGATCGACTTAGTGCTCGAATATCGGGCATTCAATAAAGATCGCGGCGCGACAGCGCACACCCGCTATGCGCCCTGTGCAACCCTCTGGCTTTCAACGGCGCTGATGCTTTTCGCCGTTTCCGACAGTTCGCGCAGCACGAAGTCGCGGAAGGCGGCGATGCGTTGGGAGTGACGCAATTCCTCGGGGTAGGCGAGGTAGACGGGGATCTGTGCGGATTCCACGTCAGGCAAGACGCGTTCCATCGTGGGCGTGTCTGCGACAAGGTAGTCGGGCAGTACGCCGATCCCCAGCCCCGATTTCACGCCCTGCAGCACACCGAAGTAGTTATTCACCGTCAGGGTTGACGGAATGCCGACCGACAGCAGGCTTTCGATCAGAGACTGTCCCGATGACACCTGATGCGCCGTCACCGCCTGACTGATGAGGCGGTGGTTCGGCAGATCCTGGATGGATTGCGGGCGCCCGTGCGCTTCCAGATATTCCGGCATCGCGTAAAGGCGCATCCGCACGGTGTTCAGGCGCTTGCGTACCAGATCGGCTTGGCTGGGTTCCTTCATGCGGATCGCCACGTCGGCTTCGCGCATGGGCAGGTCGAGCACGCGCTCTTCCAGCATCAGGTCGATCTTGAGGTTGGGGTATTCCTCGTAAAGCTTGGCCAGACGGGGGACCAGCCACAGCGTGCCGAAGCCGGTGGTGGTCGTCACGCGCAGGTCGCCGAACACTTCCTCTCGGCTGTCGCGGATGCGCGCCGATGCTGTATCCAACCGCTTGTTCATGGCCGCCGTCGCGTCGTGCAGCAACTCGCCTTGCTCGGTCAGTATCAAGCCGCGCGCGTGACGGTGGAACAGCACCGTCTCCAAGCTTTCTTCCAGCCCGCGGATCTGGCGCGACACGGCGGATTGCGACAGGTGGAGCGATTCGCCCGCCGCCGTCAGCGATCCAGCTTCTGCCACCGCGTGAAAAACCCGCAGTTTGTCCCAGTCCATGATCGTGCCTCTGTTTCTTGGTATGTCTTACGCCGACAATAGATCACGTAAGCATACATTCCCTGTTCTCATAGCAGGAGAGAACGAAAGAATTGTGAATTGTTGCTTCCGTCGTTTCCGTTAGGCTCTTTGGAAAGCACGGAGCTTACAAATGTCGCGTCAAGATGTTCGCCTGTCCGATAAATACGATCTGGATGCCTCGCCCGTTCTGTTGAACGGCACGCAGGCGCTGGTGCGGCTGATGCTGATGCAAAAGGCGCGGGATCGGGCCGCTGGATTGAACACCGCAGGCCATGTGACCGGCTATCGCGGCTCCCCGCTGGGGGCCGTGGACATGAACATGGCCAAGGCCGACAAGCTTCTGTCGCAGAACGATATCCTTTTCCAGCCTGGATTGAACGAAGACCTGTCGGCCACCGCGATCTGGGGCGCGCAGCAGGCCGGTCTGCGCGGCGATGGCAAGTTCGATGGCGTGTTCTCGCTCTGGTATGGCAAGGGGCCGGGCGTCGATCGCTCTGGCGACGTGATGCGCCACGCCAACATGGCAGGCTCTGCGCGCTTCGGTGGGGCGATCATGGCGATGGGCGACGATCACACCGGCGAGTCCTCGACCACCTGCCACCAGTCCGACTGGGCGATGGTGGACGCGTACATGCCCGTCTTGTCGCCCGCGGGTGTGCAGGAAATTCTGGACTACGGCCTCTATGGCTTTGCGCTAAGCCGGTTCGCGGGCGTCTGGGCCGGGCTGAAGCTGATGAAGGATACCGTAGAGGTCACATCCGTCGTGGACGGCAGCGTGGGGCGCATGCAGTTCGCGACGCCCGATTTCCCGATGCCGGAGGGCGGCGTGAACATCCGGCTGGGCGATCACTGGGTCGCGCAGGAAGCCCGGATGATCGACTACAAACGCTTCGCGGCAGAGGCGTTTTCACGAGCCAACGGCATGGACAGGCGCGTTTGGGGCAAGCCGGGGGCCAAGATCGGTTTCGTCGCCGCGGGCAAGAACTGGCTGGATCTGGTCCACGCGCTGTCCTTGCTGGGGATTGACGAAAGCCGGGCCGAAGCACTGGGTATCACCACCTACAAGGTCGGCCAGACCTTCCCGCTGGACATGCAGGGCTTCCACGATTGGGCCGAGGGCGTCGAACTGATCGTCGTGGTCGAGGAAAAGCGCAAGCTGATCGAGGTGCAGATCAAAGAGGCGATCTTCGATGACCGCCACGGCCGCCGCGTCTACGGCTGGTACAAAGGCGGAGCGGGCCAACTGCACAAGGAAGAGCTGTTCCCCACCAAGATGTCTCTCGACCCCGTGTTCATCGCCGAGCGTCTGGGTGAGATTCTGGTGGAAGAGGGGCGCGGGTCCGAGGAACTGGAAGGCCGCCTGCGAAAGCTGGCAGAGACGCGCCGCGCCGACAACGTGGAAGAAATCGCGGTGCGTACGCCCTATTTCTGCGCCGGGTGCCCGCACAACAGCTCTACCGTCGTGCCGGACGGCTCTCGCGCCTATGCCGGGATCGGGTGCCACATCATGGCGATGTGGATGGACCGAGAGACCAGCGGCTACACCCATATGGGCGCGGAGGGCGCGAACTGGGTCGGCGAAGCGCCGTTTTCCACCACGCCGCACGTCTTCCAGAACATCGGGGACGGGACGTACAACCATTCTGGCCTGCTGGCGATTCGCGCGGCGCTGAGTGCGGGAACGAACATCACCTACAAGATCCTGTATAACGATGCCGTCGCCATGACCGGGGGGCAGACAAACGAAGGCGGACTGGGCCCCGACCGCATCGCGCAGGAACTGGCGGCGATGGGCGTGAATGCGATCGAGGTCGTCTACGATCCCAAGGAAGAGCCGATCCGGGACGGGTTCCCGAAGTCTGTGGGCTGGCATGAGCGGAGTGATCTGCCGCAGGTCATGGAGCGACTGAAGACGGTGCAGGGCGTTTCCGCCATCATCTTCGTGCAGACCTGTGCCGCCGAAAAGCGTCGCCGCCGCAAGCGTGGCACCTTCCCGGACCCCGAAGAGCGCATCTTCATCAATACCGATGTCTGCGAAGGCTGCGGCGACTGCGGTGTGCAGTCGAACTGCGTCGCTATCGTCCCGGTGGAAACCGAGCTGGGCCGCAAACGCGCCATCGACCAATCCACCTGCAACAAGGACTACTCTTGTGTAAAAGGGTTTTGCCCGTCCTTCGTGACCGTCACCGGTGGCACGATCCGCAAGGAGGCGACGGCTCAGGTGGACACGGGCGACCTGCCTAACCCCGATCTGCCGTCCATCGACGGCACGTGGAACGTGGTCATCACCGGCGTCGGCGGCACCGGCGTTGTGACCATCGGCGCGGTTCTGGCGATGGCCGCGCATCTGGACGGGCGCGGGGCGGGCATGATGGAGATGGCTGGTCTGGCGCAGAAGGGCGGGGCGGTCGCGGTGCATTGCCGGATCGGAAAGACGCCCGGCGACATCAGCGCGATCCGCGTCGCGACCGGAGAGGCCGACGCCATCATCGGCGGTGATCTGGTGGTCAGCGCCGGCGCCAAGACCATCGGGTTGATGGCGCAAGGGCGCACCGGCGCGGTGGTCAACAGCCACGACATCGTCACCGGTGACTTCACGCGCAACACAGAGTTCCGCATTCCATCGGAAGACCTGTCGCTAGCGCTGAAACGGCGTTTGCGCGACCGCCTGGTCCTGTTCGACGCGACCGATCTGGCGCGCGCCGTCATGGGCGACACGATCTTTTCCAACATGATCACCTTCGGCGCGGCGTGGCAGGCGGGGTTGATCCCGGTCACGCTGGACGCTTTGCAACAGGCGATCTCGCTGAACGGTGCCGCCGTCGACGCCAACCTGCGCGCGTTCGAGATCGGGCGCTGGGCGGTTCACGCACCGGACGACGCCGCCCGTGCCGCAGAGCCGCGCATCGTGCAAAAACCGCGCAGCCTGGATGAAAAGATCGCCTTCCGCGCCGATCATCTGACGCAGTATCAGGGTAAGCGACTGGCGAAACGGTATCGCAAGCTGGTGGATGGTATCGAAGACACCGACCTGAAACTTGCGGTGGCCGAGGGTTATCACAAGCTATTGTCCTACAAGGACGAATATGAGGTCGCGCGCCTTTTGAAACAGACCCGAGACAGGGCGTCCGAGACGTTCGATGGCGACCTGACGCTGACCTACCACCTTGCGCCGCCGACGCTGACCAAGACCGAAGGGCGGCCCGACAAGAAGCAGTTCGGGCAATGGGTGGAACATTTCTATCCGATGCTGGCAAAAGGGCGGGTTCTGCGGGGCACGGTGTTCGATCCGTTCGGACGGTCCGCGGAACGCCGCATGGAGCGGGCGCTGATTACGCAGTATGAAGCGGATATGAAGGATGCGATTCCAAAACTGGATCAGGCCCGCGATGCGGTGATCGCCTTGGCGCGTTTGCCGTTGGACATCCGCGGTTTCGGCCCGGTGAAGCAGGCGAATGCCGAGAAGGCTGCCAAACGTCGCGAGGAATTTCTGGCCGCGATTCGCAGCGGTCCCAGTGCAACTGCGCAGGCGGCGGAATAGCATGACCCGAGAGATCACGCGCGATATCTCTTACGCCAGCTCGGCCAGCTCACGGTCTGGTCGCGCGTTGATTCGCGTGATGGAGAACGCGACGGGCCGCCTGTCGCTGATCCGCCGTGCGGCCGGCTACGACGCCGAAGTGGGGCAGGGGCGTGAATTTTGGGAAGTGATGGTCGAACGCTATGGCCTGACGCTGGACCTGATCGCCGGATCGCTGGATCACATCCCGCGCGAGGGGCCGCTGATCGTCGTCGCGAACCATCCATACGGTATCTTGGACGGGCTGACGCTGGGGCATATCCTGTCCACCCGGCGCGGCGACTTCCGCATCCTTGCCAATTCCGTCTTCCGGCGCGCGGAAGAGTTGAACCGCATCGTGCTGCCGGTGTCTTTCGATGATACGAAAGAGGCCATTCAGCAGAACATCGAGACGCGAAAGACGGCGCTCGCCTATCTGAACGAAGGCGGGGCTATCGGGGTCTTTCCCGGCGGCACGGTCGCCACCGCGCCCAAGCCGTTTGGTAAACCCTTCGATCCGCAATGGCGCGGCTTTACCGCCAAGATGATCGCGAAGTCCAAGGCCACTGTCGTGCCGATCTTCTTCGAAGGCCATAACTCGCGCCTGTTCCAACTGGCCAGCCACCTGCACGTGACCCTGCGCATGGCGCTTTTGATCAAGGAATTCGGCAAGCGCGTCGATGCGCCCGTCCGGCTTGCGGTGGGCGCGCCCATTGCGCCCGAAGAGATGCGCCCCCACGCCCACGACCCCCGCGCGCTGATGGACTTCCTGCGCGCGACGACCTATGCGCTGTCCCCAAGGCCGCTGGGCGATATCGCCTACGGCTACGAGTTTGAGGACAGGTACAGGGCACAAGATGGCGGTCGGCGTATTCGATAGCGGGCTGGGCGGGCTGACCGTCTTGAGGGCCCTGGAAAAGCGGCTTCCGGACGTGCCGTTCGTCTATTTCGCCGACAGCGCCCACGCGCCCTACGGCGTGCGGACTGCGGACGACATCTACAACCTGACCTGCGCTGCCGTCGAACGCCTGTGGGAAGAGGGCTGCGATCTGGTCATTCTGGCCTGCAACACTGCTTCTGCGGCGGCTCTACGTCGGATGCAGGAGTCTTGGCTGCCCAAGGACAAGCGCGTATTGGGCGTTTTCGTGCCGCTGATAGAGGCGCTGACCGAACGGGAATGGGGCGACAACTCTCCGCCGCGCGAAGTTGCCGTGAAACACGTGGCGCTGTTCGCGACGCCGGCCACTGTGTCGTCCCGCGCGTTCCAACGTGAGTTGGCGTTCCGCGCCATCGGTGTCGATGTCGAGGCGCAGGCCTGCGGCGGTGTCGTCGACGCGATCGAGGATGGCGATATGATACTGGCCGAAGCGCTCGTGCGCAGCCATGTCGATGCGCTCAAGCGCAAGATGCCCGATCCACAGGCCGCGATCCTTGGCTGCACGCACTACCCGTTGATGGAAGAGACGTTCCAGGACGCGCTGGGCGAGGGGGTCGAGGTTTACTCTCAAGCGAATCTGGTCGCGGAAAGCATGGCCTTCTACTTGGATCGCCACCCCGAGATGCGCGGTAGCGGGACCGAAGCCAAGTTCCTGACCACAGGCGATCCGCGCAAGGTGTCGGGTCGGTCGATCCCCTTCATGAAGCGTGATCTGCAGTTCGAGAAAGCCTGATGCCCAAGAAAATCGCTATCCTCGGTGCGTCCGGCTACACCGGCGCCGAACTGATCCGCATTATCGCCACGCATCCTTCGTTGGAAATCGCCGCGCTGTCGGGTGAACGCCGCGCGGGCGATCCGGTGGCCGCCGTCTTTCCCCACCTGCGCCACCTGAACCTGCCCGATCTGGTGAAGATCGACGACATCGACTTCACCGGCATCGATCTGGCCTTCTGCGCGCTGCCCCACGCCACCAGCCAGCGCGTCATCGCCGCCCTGCCGCGCGATCTGAAGGTCGTGGACCTGAGCGCTGACTTCCGCCTGCGCGACGCTGCCGACTACGAGACGTGGTATGGCCAACCCCACGCGGCGACCGATCTGCAGGCCGAGGCCGTCTATGGCCTGACCGAGTTCTACCGCGACGACATCCGCAGCGCGCGATTGGTCGCTGGCACCGGGTGCAATGCCGCCACGGGGCAGTTCGTGTTGCGTCCGTTGATCTCTGCCGGGGTGATCGACCTTGATGAGATCATTCTTGACCTGAAATGCGGTGTTTCCGGCGCGGGGCGGGCGCTGAAGGAAAACCTGCTGCACGCAGAGCTGTCCGAGGGCTATCAGGCCTACGCCGTCGGTGGAATCCACCGGCATCTGGGTGAGTTCGATCAGGAGTTCAGCGCGCTCGCCGGTCGTCCCGTGCAGGTGCAGTTCACGCCGCATCTGATCCCCGCCAATCGCGGTATCCTTGCCACCACCTACGTCCGGGGTGACGCGACCGCGATCCACGCAACGCTGGCAGAGACCTATGCGCAAGAGCCCTTCATCGAAGTGCTGCCCATGGGAGAAACGCCCAGCACTCACCATGTGCGCGGCTCTAACTTCTGTCATATCGGCGTGGTGCAAGACCGGCGCGACGGGCGGGCCATCGTGGTCGGTGCGCTGGACAATCTGACGAAGGGTTCATCTGGCCAAGCTGTGCAAAACGCCAATCTCATGCTAGATATAGCAGAGACAGAGGGGCTGATGCTGGCTCCGGTTTTCCCATGAGGACTGCATGAAGGGCCTGAAGAAGAAACGCCGTATACAAGTCATCGCGGTTGCGGCGGTGGCGTTGACCCTTTCTACCGCGCTGATCGGCTATGCCATGCGCGACGGCATCAATTTCTTCCGCTCTCCCAGCCAAGTCGTCGCCGAAGCGCCCATGCCGAACGAGGTGTTCCGCATCGGCGGGCTGGTCGAAGACGGCAGCCTGACGCGCGGGCAGGGAGAGACGATCACCTTCCGGGTCACCGACGGCGCGGCCTCTGTTCCGGTGTCCTACGCGGGCGTCCTGCCCGACCTGTTCGGTGAAGGCGAGGGCATGGTCGGCACGGGCCGTTTCATCGACGGCACGTTTCAGGCCAGCGAAATCCTGGCCAAGCATGACGAATCCTATATGCCGAAGGAAGTCGTTGATGCGCTGAAAGAGCAGGGCGTTTACCAACCTGCGAACGATGACATCTCAATGAATTAACGCTTTGCGCGGACCTTCCGGGGAACACACCGGAGGGTTCCCATGCACAGCGTCCGCCAAATCGCCACCCAGATCGTCGCCCGTGAAGGCGGCTTCGTGAACGACCCCGACGACCCCGGCGGGGCGACCAAACACGGCGTGACCATAGGCACGCTGCGCAGCCTTGGTCTGGACTTGGACGGGGATGGCGACGTCGATGTGGACGATGTCCGCCGCGTAGATCGTAAGACCGCGACCGACCTGTTCCTGCGCCACTATTTCGAAGCTCCGGGCATCGGGCGTCTGCCGCAAGCGTTGCAGCCTTCGGTCTTCGATATGCAGGTGAACGCGGGTGCGAATGCCGTGAAGATCCTGCAACGGCTGGTGCGCGACATGGGGCACGCCGTCGCGGTGGACGGCATTATCGGCCCGCAGACCGTCGCCGCGGTCGAGGCTGCGCATAACGCCGCCCCAAGGCACATCGTGGACGCCTACGGTATCGCACGGCGCAACTACTACTACCGTCTGGGCGACGCGCGTCCGGCCTTGCGCAAGTTCGCCTGCGCCCGCTCTGGCGACAAGGGCGGCTGGATCAAGCGGGCGGAAGAATTCATCTCGGCGCGCTATCATCTGACGGACGCCGAACATGAGGCGCGGGTGGCGGCATGGGATTGATTGACCGCACGATGAACGTGCTGTTCGGCGGGCGGAACATCGTCGCCGAAACAGCCGAAGTGTTCCGCGAGAACGCCGAGAACCGCGCGGAACGGGGGGCGTCCTTGCAAACCGGCGCGCTGGAGCAGTTCGCGTCCGAGTTCGCCCACCGCGACCGCTGCGCCTTCGATCGCTTCATGGATGGCGTCAACCGCATCCCACGCCCGGCGATGGCGCTTGGCACGCTGGGGCTGTTCACCGCCGCGATGGTCGATCCGGTGTGGTTCGCCGCCCGGATGCAGGGCTTGGCCTACGTGCCAGAGCCGCTGTGGTGGCTGCTTGGGGCCATCGTCGGCTTCTATTTCGGCGCACGCCACCAGGCAAAGGGCCAAGAATTTCGGCGTCAGATGGTGGCGGCACAGATCGCGCCGAAGCGTACGGTATCTGCTGCCAGCGACAACCCCGCTCTGGACGATTGGCGCGCCGATGGCCGGTGATCTGATTCTGAAAATCGTGTCGGAAGACGGGCCGTGGGTGATGCTGGTCTTCTACCTTCTGTGGCGCGACAGCCAGAAGGACGCAGCGACCCGAGAGGTTCTGAACAAGAACACCGCCGTCCTGATCGAGATGGCGACACTTGTGCGCCACGGAATGGGATACCCCCGATGACGTGGCTGATCCGTCTGCTGACCGGCCGCCGCCTGTCCCGCGATCTGGAGCGTAATCGACAAGCCGCCGACGCGCTCGACCTTGCCGTGAAGAAGGTATTGAACCGATGAAATTCCCTTTGACGTGTGCTGCGGCAATGTTCTTGTTTCTGTGCACATTGCAATTCGGCGCGGGACTCGATGGAACATATCGTCTGGCCTACGGAACGCTTGGCCTCATGTCCTGCGCCATCTCGGGCACGTTCTTATGGTTGTGGCGGATCAACGCGACGCCATTGGCAACTGGGATGGTTCTGTCCTGGGCCGGCGGGGGCGGCATGCTGGGTTGGTGGTGGTGTTATGCACTGCTGGATGGACCCCTATGGATGAGCCGCCATCCCGCGCTCCTTGCATTTGCCTCTGTCTACCTAGTCGGGGCGGGTCTGCATTTCGCGGTGATCGGGTCGGGCTTCGGCTTTCCGAAGTGGAGCTGGATGCTGGTCGTCGCCGTCGCACTCGGCCTTGCACTGACAATCACGGTCCTGACGGGCCTGGCATTCTCACCGATGTGACGAAGGGGGCCATTGGCGCGCGCGATCAGGCGCGATAGACCAAGGCCATGATTATAGAACTCGGTCACTTCGCCCTTATCCTCGCCCTCATCATGGCGGCGCTGCAATGCGTTCTGCCGCTTGTCGGAGCGCAGAAAGGGTGGAGCGGCTTCATGGCCGCCGCCGCGCCCGCCGCACAGGCGCAGTTCCTGTTCCTCGGCTTCTCTTTCGCGGTACTGACATGGGCGTTCGTGGCGTCGGACTTCTCGCTTGCAGTGGTGACCGCCAATTCGCACACGGCGAAACCCCTGATCTACAAGATCAGCGGCGTGTGGGGGAACCACGAAGGCTCTATGCTGCTGTGGTGCGTGATCCTTGCGTTCTACAGCGCGCTGGCCGCGTGGTTCGGCGGCAACCTGTCAGAGACATTGCGCGCCCGCGTGCTGGGCGTGCAGGGCGCGATCTGCGTTGCCTTCCTTGCGTTCCTGATCTTCACATCCAATCCGTTCTGGCGGCTGGAAGTGCCCCCGCTGAATGGACAAGACCTGAACCCGCTGTTGCAGGACCCCGGCTTGGCCTTCCACCCGCCGTTCTTGTACCTTGGTTACGTCGGCCTCTCGATGGCGTTTTCCTTCGCCGTTGCCGCGCTGATCGAAGGCCGGGTGGACGCCGCATGGGGCCGTTGGGTCCGCCCATGGACACTGGTGGCCTGGGTGTTCCTGACCATCGGCATCGCGCTCGGCTCATGGTGGGCCTATTATGAGCTTGGCTGGGGCGGCTTCTGGTTCTGGGATCCGGTCGAAAACGCGTCCTTCATGCCGTGGCTGATCGCGGCCGCCCTGCTGCACTCGTCCATCGTGGTCGAAAAGAGAGAGGCGCTGAAGTCCTGGACCATCCTGCTGGCGATCCTCGCCTTTGGGTTCAGCCTGATCGGCGCGTTCATCGTGCGATCCGGCGTGCTCACCAGCGTTCACGCTTTCGCCAACGACCCAGAGCGCGGCGTCTATCTGCTGGCAATCACCGGCATCTTCATGGGTGGCGCGCTGACACTTTACGCCGCCCGTGCCGCGTCGCTGGAAGCGAAGGGCGTCTTTGCCCTGGTCAGCCGCGAGTCGGCACTGGTCGCGAACAACATCCTGTTGGCGGTGTCGGCCTTCGTCGTCTTCGTCGGCACCGTCTGGCCGCTGGTGGCAGAGATGATCTGGGACCGGAAGCTTTCAGTCGGCGCGCCGTTCTTCGACGCGGCCTTCACGCCGTTCATGGTCGTTCTCGCCGCATTACTGCCCATCGGCGGCCTGATGCCGTGGAAGCGCGCGCGGATGGACCGCTTGGCGCAACCCTTGATCGGGGCGCTGGCCCTGTCGATCGCACTCGGGGCGCTGGTCTGGGTTATGCAGACGGGCGGCTCGATGTTGGCGCCTATCGGAGCCGTACTGGCGGCATGGGTCGTTCTGGGTGCGGTCGTCGATCTGAACCTGCGAACGGGGCGCGACTGGAGCACCAAACTCGCGCGCCTGCGCAAGTTGCCGCGCGCGGACTGGGGCAAGACCGTCTCGCACGCGGGCTTCGGCGTCACGATCTTCGGTGTCGCTGCCCTGACCGCCTGGCAGGTCGAGGATATCCGCGTCGCGCAAGAAGGCGAAAGTTTTGCGGTCGGTCCCTACGAGATCACGCTGGACAGCGTGCGCGAAGAGCGTGTCGCCAACTACCTGACGACGATCGCCACGATGCAGGTGACCCGCGGCGGCGATCCGGTCGCGACCCTTCAGCCCGAAAAACGCTTCTACCCCGTGGCGCAGATGCCCACGACCGAAGCGGCCATCGACAACGGCGTGCTGCGCGATCTCTATCTGGTAATCGGCGATCCGCAGGACGCCGGGGGCTGGGCCGTACGCACCTACATCAAGCCCTTCGCCAACTGGATCTGGGCGGGCTGCATCATCATGGCGCTGGGGGGCGGGTTGTCGTTGACCGACCGTCGCCACCGGGTCGCTGCCGGGGCCGCCAAGACCCCACGTCGCGCGGTGCCAGCGGAATGAAACGGCTGCTCCTGATCCTGTCGCTGCTGGCCGCACCGGCCTATGCCGTCCAGCCCGACGAAATCCTGGACGATCCGCGCCTGGAGGAGCGGGCACGCGACCTGTCGACGGGTCTGCGTTGCCTTGTTTGCCGCAACGAAAACATCGACGAATCGAACGCCGATCTGGCGCGCGATTTACGCCTTGCCGTGCGCGAACGGTTGGTGGCGGGCGACACCGACGATCAGGTGATCGATTACCTCGTGAACCGCTACGGCGAATACGTCCTGCTGCGCCCCACCGTGGACGGCGCGAATCTGATCCTGTGGCTGGCCGGGCCTGCCATGCTTCTGGGCGGTCTGGCTGTCGCCGCATTGGCCCTACGCCGTCGCCCTACGGCAGAGCCTCGGGACGCGACCCTCAGCGTGGACGAACAAGCGCGCCTCGACGCGCTTTTGAAGGACTGACCGACCCCTTCTTTGTTTCCGAAAATACTCATGTCGACCGGCCCGATCCGCGCGTGACGAAGGGTCGGACTTCCCACGCCCGCCTCCCGGTGCCACAGTCCGGCCAACCAGATCGGAGGCCCGCCATGAATTATGAAGCTATCAGATACGCCGTGCGCGAAGATATCGCGATCCTGACGCTGAACCGTCCCGACCGGAAGAATGCGTTGAACACCCAGATGCGGGCCGAGATCACGCATGCGGTGAAGGCCGCCGGGACAGAGGCGCGCGTACTGGTGATGACCGGCGCAGGCGATGCGTTTTGCTCGGGGCAGGACCTGTCGGACGGTGGCAACGCGGCGAACCTCGATCTGGAGCGCACGTTGCGTGACGAATACGAGCCGATGCTGAATGCCATCGTCGACTGCCCGATCCCCACGATCTCTGCCGTAAAAGGCGCAGCGGCGGGGGCAGGGGCGAACTTGGCGCTTGGCGCGGATGTGGTGATCGCGTCCGAGTCGGCAGTGTTCCTGCAGGCCTTCACCCGCATCGGCCTTATTCCGGACGCCGGTGGCACGCATTGGTTGCCGCGCCAGATGGGTTTGGCCAAGGCCATGGGGGCGGCCCTGTTCGCCGAACCGATCTCTGCCAAGCAGGCAGAGTCCTGGGGCATGATCTGGGAGGTCGTTCCCGATGAGAGCTTCGCGGATCATTGGTGGCGGCGCGCGTTGCATCTGGCGAATGGCCCGACAGAGGCTTACCGCGGCGTCAAGGAAGCCCTGCGCCAGTCCTTCGCCAACGATCTGGGCCAGCAGTTGGAGCTGGAGGCCCGGATTCAGGGCCGCATGGGAAAGACGCGCGACTTCCGGGAAGGCGTGATGGCGTTCCTTGAAAAGCGCGCGCCGAAGTACGAAGGGCGTTAGACCTCTTCGACGCGCACCTGTTGATTTTGAAGCGTGACCCAGCCGTAGCTGGTCAGGAACGCGATGTCGGCGGCATCGCGGCCGACACCGATGATCGCCGTGCGGTCGGGCGATGACATGCCGGTGGGGTCCACCAAATGCCAGCGCCCGTCCAGCCAGACCTCTGCCATGGCGTGGAAGTCCTGCGGGCTGACCTCGGGGCCATAGCAGCTGACCATGCGCGCGGGGATCGCTTTGGCGCGCGCAAGCGTGATCAGCACATGGGCGAAGTCCCTACAGATGCCGCGCCGCTGCACGAATGTCTCCAGCGCGGTGGTCCCCGGTCCCGATGCGCCGGGCGAGTAGGTAAAGCGCTCCTTGATCCAATTCGCCATCTCGACGATGCAGGCGCCGCCCTCCACATGGGCAAACTCTGCTCCAACGAAGCTGACGAATTCGTCGGACGGACAGTAACGTGAGGCCATCAAGTAGCGCACGGCCTCGTGCGGCAGCTTGTGAACCTGCTCGGCGGGGATTTTGCTGATGTCCTCCGCTGTGCGCGTGATCTCGATCTCAGCGGTGTAGTTCACGTCCAGCTCGTCTTCGACGTTCATCCAGACGCGCGTGCCGATGCTGTCTTCCGCAGCGATGCGCGAGAGATAGGTCGTATTTCCCGCATCCAGCCGTTCCCGAATGATCTTCTGCATCGGCATGGCCGCCGTCTCGATCTGAAGAAGGATGTCGGTGGGGGTCTCGATGGCGTACTCGACATCGACATTGATCTTCATTTTCATCGCAAACCTTTCGGGGGCAATCGTGAACGCAGGCTGTGCGCTCATACACGGCGCAGGCAGGGAACGCGATGGGGCGCTGTTTGTTCGGGGTGTGATACATAGAAAAGGACAATCACAATGGCCGATCACGCCACACTCTTCACGCCGATCCAGATGGGCCCCGTCACGCTTCCCAATCGCATCCTGATGGCTCCGCTGACCCGCAACCGTGCTCATGACGATGGCACCCCGTGGGAGGTCGCGCAGACCTATTACGCCCAGCGGGCCAGTGCCGGGATGATCCTGTCGGAAGCCACGCAGGTCACGCCGCTGGGCAAGGGCTATATCAAGACGCCCGGCATCCACGCGCCGGAACATGTCACCGCCTGGAAAAAGATCACAGACGCCGTGCACGCGAACGGTGGCCGCATCTACATGCAGCTCTGGCATGTGGGTCGGATCAGCCACAACTCCCTGCTGCCCGAGGGCGAAACGCCGCAGGCCCCGTCGGCCATCCGGGCAGAGACGCAGACTTTCACGCACAACGGGTTCGAGGATTGCTCGGAGCCGCACGCCGTGACCAAGGAAGAGATCGCCACGCTGATTGAGGATTACCGCAAGGGCGCGCAGAACGCCAAGGATGCGGGCTTCGACGGTGTCGAGATTCATGCCGCGAACGGCTACCTGATCGACCAGTTCTTGCAGGACGGATCGAACAAGCGCGATGACGAGTACGGCGGATCGGTTGAGAACCGGATGCGCTTCCTGCGTGAAGTGATCGACGCCGTGACAAGCGTCTGGGACCGTGACCGCGTCGGTGTTCGCCTGTCGCCGCTCAGCCAGGCGAATGCGATTTCCGAGTCGGATCCCGAGGGCACGTTCAGCGAAGTCTACAAGATGCTGTCGGACCAGAAGCTGGCCTATCTGCACGTCGTCGAAAGCTTCTACGGCGCCGAAACGAAGACCGACGAGGAAGAGCGTTTGAAGCGTATGCGCAAGCTATACGACGGGTTCTACATCGCGAATGGTGACCTGAACGCGGATCGCCTGACACAGGCGATCGAGAGTGGTCACGCCGACGCGGGCACCATCGGTCGGCCCTTCATTGCCAACCCGGACCTGCCGCAGCGCATGCGCCTGGGTGCCGATCTGAACGCGCAGGATCAGGACACCTTCTACGGCGGGGATGAGAAGGGGTATATCGACTACCCGTTCCTGGACCAGATCAAGCCGGTCTAAGCGGCCAAAATCCACGAAGCAGAAGGGGCGAAGTCTTCCGACTTCGCCCCTTTTTCGTTAGCCGCGCTTTTCGACGTCCACGTAGTCGCGCGTCGTCTCGCCCAGATACAACTGTCGCGGACGACCGATCTTGTGCTGCGGATCGGAAATCTGCTCTTTCCACTGGCTGATCCAACCGACGGTGCGCGCCACGGCGAAGATCGGCGTGAACATGGCGGTCGGGAAACCCATCGCGTCGAGGATGATGCCCGAGTAGAAATCCACGTTCGGAAACAGTTTCTTCTCGGCGAAATAGGGATCGGCCAAGGCGACACGCTCCAGTTCCTTGGCGACCTGCAGCGTCGGGTTATTCTCGATTCCCAAGAGGTCCAACACCTCGTCGGCAGACTCTTTCATCACCGTCGCGCGGGGGTCGTGGTTCTTGTAGACGCGGTGCCCGAAGCCCATCAGGCGGAACGGATCATCCTTGTCCTTGGCGCGGGCGATGTATTCGGGGATACGGTCGACCGTGCCGATCTCGCGCAGCATTTCCAGACAGGCCTGGTTCGCACCACCATGGGCCGGACCCCAGAGGCAGGCGATGCCGGCGGCGATGCAGGCGAAGGGGTTGGCACCAGAGCTAGAGGCCAGACGCACCGTCGAGGTCGAAGCGTTTTGCTCGTGGTCCGCGTGCAGCGTGAAGATGCGGTCCATTGCGCGGGACAGGATCGGGTTGGCGACGTAGTCCTCTGCGGGAACGCTGAAGCACATGCGCAGGAAGTTCGATGCGTAGTCCAGGTCGTTGCGCGGATAGACGAAGGGCTGGCCGACGGAATACTTGTAGGCCCATGCGGCGATCGTCGGCATCTTCGCGATCAGGCGGATGGATGCGACCTCACGCTCCCACGCGTCGTTCACGTTGGTCGAGTCGTGGTAGAACGCCGACATCGCACCGACGACGCCGACCATGATCGCCATGGGGTGCGCGTCGCGGCGGAAGCCACGGAAGAAGTTCATCATCTGCTCGTGCAGCATCGTGTGGTTGGTCACACGGAACTCGAAGTCTTCCAACTGCGCGGCGGTCGGCAATTCGCCGTAAAGCAGCAGGTAGCAGACTTCCAGGAAGTGGGATTTGCTGGCGAGCTGGTCGATGGGATAGCCGCGGTGCAGCAATTCGCCCTTGTCGCCGTCGATGAAGGTGATCGTGGAATCGCAGGCAGCGGTAGAAGTGAAGCCCGGATCGTAGGTGAACACGCCGGCCTGGGCGTACAGCTTGCGGATGTCGATCACGTCGGGCCCGGCGGTGGGCGTGTGGACCGGCAGGTCGTAGTCCTTCCCGTCAATCGTCAGCTTGGCGGTCTTTTTGTCCTCGGCCATCGGTGCGAACCCTCTTTCCCGTTGAAATACTAGCCACTACGGGCTTGCAGGTATTGCTAGACGGATGCGTGTCGAGGCCCGGCCTCTATCGCATCCGTTATCCGGGCCAGTGTTTCGTCCCGGCCCAGGACCATCATCATGTCGAAGACGCTTGGGGTGGCCGTCCGACCGGCCAAAGATGCCCGCAGGGGGGCGGCAATCTTGCCCAGTCCCAGCCCGCGTTCCTCGGCGATCCGGGCCGCCACGGCCTCGAGCGCATCGCGATCCCAGCTAGCATTATGCAGGTGCGGCGTCAATTCGCCCAAGATCTCCAGCGCCGTAGCGTCAAGCGCCTTGGTGGCCTTCGGTTCGGGCACGATTGGGCGGGAGGTCATCGCGAAATGCGCCTTGTCCAGCAGATCGCCCAGTTTCTTCACGCTGCCCTTGATGATCGGCAGAGCGGCTTCCAGCCCGTCGGCCTCGGCATCCTGCAATGGCGCAAGCCCCGCCGCAACACGCCACTGAGACACCGCGACCATCAAATCGCCATCCGGCATCTGCGCGATGTGCTGGCCCGACACATGGTCCAGCTTCTTGAAGTCCAGCCGTGCGGGTGACTTGCCGATTCCCGGCAGGTCGAACCACTCCAGCGCCTGATCGGTGTCGAAGACCTCGTCATCGCCGTGGCTCCAACCCAGCCGGGCCAGATAGTTGCGCATGGCAGTGGCGGGGTAGCCCATGGCCACGTAGTCCTCGACCCCCAGCGCGCCGTGCCGCTTGGACAACTTCTTGCCGTCCTCCCCATGGATCAGAGGGATATGAGCGTAGACGGGCAGGGGCCAGCCCATCGCGCGGTACACCAGCATCTGCCGCGCGGCATTGTTCAGGTGATCGTCGCCCCGGATCACATGGGTCACGCCCATGTCGTGATCGTCCACGACAACGGCCAGCATATAGGTCGGTGTCCCGTCAGAGCGCAGCACGATCATGTCGTCGAGCTGATCGTTGCGGACCGTCACGTCGCCCTGAACTTCGTCCTTTATGACCGTCTCACCGTCCAGCGGTGCCTTCACACGGATGGCGTAGGGCGCATTGGGATGGGTTTCGGGATCGGCGTCGCGCCAAGGAGAGCGAAACAGGGTGGAGCGTCCCTCGGCCCGCGCCGCTTCGCGGAAGGCTTCTATTTCCTCTTGCGTTGCGAAGCACTTATAGGCCGAACCTGATGCAAGCATCGCCTGTGCCACTTCGGCATGGCGGTCGGCCTGTTCAGCTTGACTGACGATTTCACCGTCGTGGTCCAGTCCCAGCCACGCCATGCCTGCCACGATGGCGTCGGTGGCGGCCTGGGTCGAACGTGCCTTGTCGGTATCTTCGATCCGGATCAGGAACCGCCCCCCGCGCCCCCGCGCGTACAGCCAGTTGAACAGCGCGGTGCGCGCGGTGCCGACGTGCATGAAGCCGGTCGGCGATGGCGCGATCCGCGTCACGACCGGCGCGGAAACGAGGGCGTTAACCATTGTGTAACCAGTCTTTGGGATCAATCGACGCGAGGTTTAGGCAACTGGCGCAGGGGAGACAAGGGTGGAGCGGCTGGCATCCATGGCGCGGCTGGACCACCAGCGCGGGGCGCTGTTTCCATGGGTGCCTGTGTGCCTGGGGATTGGCATTGGGGGCTACTTCACGCTGCCTGTAGAGCCGTCGTCGATGGCGTGGGCGGGGCTTGCCGTTGTCTTGGCTTTGGGGATTGGCGCGCTGTGCCTGGGCGCATGGCGCTGGCCGTGGATTGCGGCCTTGGTCCTGATCGGGACTGGCGCGGGCCTTGGCGGGATACGCACCGCGACGGTCGAAGCGCCGGTGCTGGCGTTCCGATACTACGGCCCCGTCGAGGGGCGCATCGTCAAGATCGACCGATCCGGATCGGACGCCGTGCGGCTAACGCTCGACCGCGTGGTGCTGGAACGCACGGTGCCCGAACGCGTACCGGACCGCGTGCGCATCTCATTGCATGGCGACGAGCAGTGGCTGGACCCGGCCCCCGGCCAGATCATCGGCATCACCGGGCATCTATCGGCCCCTGATGGCCCGATAGAGCCCGGCGGCTTCGATTTCCGGCGCATGGCCTGGTTCGACCGGATCGGGGCGGTCGGGTACTCTCGCACGCCCGCTGTCCTGTTGGAGCCGCCAGGCTCGGCGCTTCCCATCGCGCGGCTGCGTGCGCGCATCGCGACCGGCGTTCGTGCTGCATTGCCGGGGGACACCGGCGCTTTCGCAGCGGGGATCACCACTGGCGACCGATCCGGCATCGCGGCAGAGACTTTGGACGCGCTGCGCGTGTCCAACCTTGCGCATCTGTTGGCGATCTCAGGGCTTCACATGGGCCTTTTGACCAGCGTTGTCTTCGGCCTTTTGCGATTTTTGCTAGCGCTGCCGTCGAGCATCGCCCTCAACTGGCCCATCAAGTCCATCGCGGCAGGCGGCGCTCTTGCGGCAGGCGCGTTCTATCTGGCGTTGTCCGGAGGCAATGTGGCCACCCAGCGAGCTTTCGTCATGGCGGCGGTCATCCTTGTCGCCGTAATGCTGGGCCGCCGTGCGATGACCCTGCGCGCTGTGGCGGTCGCGGCGACCCTGATCTTGGTGTGGCGACCGGAAGCGATGTCCGAGCCAGGCTTCCAGATGTCGTTCTCCGCCACCGTGGCCCTGGTCTGGGTGTTCCGCCTGCTGCGCGACAAGGGCCTTGGCAGCGGCGTGGTGCGCTGGGTCGCAACCCTTGTGATTTCCTCTGCAATTGCAGGTGCGGCGACGGCTCCTTTCGGAGCGGCACACTTCAACCAGCTTTCGCAATACGGGCTGATCGCGAACATTCTCTCGGTGCCGCTGATGGGAATCGTGGTCATGCCGGGCGCAGTACTGGCCGCGGTATTGGCACCCTTCGGATTGGCCTGGGTCGGCTTGGCAGTTATGGCCCCCGCGATCGACTGGATCCTGAGTGTCGCCATCTGGGTCGCTGCGCTGGAAGGCGCTGCGATCCCGATTATCGCCCCCGGTCCGTGGGTGCTGCCGCTATTGGCCGTGGGAGCGCTTTTCGTGATCTTATGGCGCGGACAGGCGCGCTGGATCGGTTTGACCCCGGTGGCGCTGGCTTTCCTGCTATGGTCCGACGTCGAGCGTCCGGCAGTGCTGATCGACTCGCAGGGGGCATTGGTTGGCGTCATGACATCCGAAGGCCGTGCGCTGTCCAAGCCACGCGGCGGCAGCTTTGCTGCGCGTGTTTGGCTGGAAAATGACGGTGACAGGGTCGACCAACTGACGGCGGCAAATCGCTGGGTTGATGGTATCGGACTCTTCGCAAATGGTATGGCAGCAACCCAAAGGACAACACTCGCGACAAACAAGATCGAAGGGGAGCTGACAGTCTTGCATATCCACGGTCGCGACAATGCTGCACGTGCGCTTGCGGCTTGCCATGAGGGCTATATCGTCGTCACGTCGGCGGAACTGGGCGAAAGACAGAAGAGAGACTGTTTGTTATTCGACCGCACCGTTCTGGCTCGAACGGGAGCGATTTCTATCGGTAGTCAAAACGGGCGGACAACCGTTCACACCGTCTCGGACCAATCGGGCCAACGCCCTTGGACGCACCCTTAATAGGTGCGAATCAATCCGACGAGCTTGCCCTGAACCGATACCTGATCCTCTCGGAAAACGCGCGTCTCGAAGGCGGCATTTGCGGCTTCCAGCGCGATCGAGCTGCCCTGACGGCGGAAGGTCTTCAGCGTCGCCTCGTAGCCTTCGACCACGGCTACTACCACATCGCCATTCTCAGCCACGGAGGTTTCGCGGATCACCACGACATCGCCATCATTGATGCCAGCGTCGATCATCGACTCGCCTTTAACTTCCAGCGCATAATGTTGGCCGCGTCCAGACAACATCTGTGACGGCACCGCGACGTTGTGAGATACATCAGAGATAGCCTCAATCGGCAGACCGGCGGCGATACGGCCCACTAGCGGCAACTCTGTCGCCTGAACTTCTACCTGCCGTGCAGCAGACGGAGGAGGAGTATCCGGAAGATCGCCATCGATAACGCGTGGTGAGAAACCTGTTTGTTGCTTCTCCAAGCTCTCTGGCAATTTGACGATTTCGATTGCGCGGGCACGATGGGCTAGGCGGCGAATGAACCCACGCTCTTCCAGGGCTGTGATCAATCGGTGGATTCCGGACTTGGATCGCAGATCCAGCGCCTCTTTCATTTCGTCGAACGATGGCGGAACGCCGTCACGCTGTAGCCGTTTGTTGATGAACGACAGAAGTTCCAGTTGCTTGCGCGTCAACATCGAGACTTGCCCTCCAAGGCCTTTTCCCGATGTGTTCTACGCCTGTTCCCCTTACGTGTCAAGTCGTCACAGCGCGATAATTCGTACCTTATCCCCGATCTTTCGTTCCGGATCATGGGGTTGGCGTACAATTAGGACATCGGCCCGTGCGAGCAGGCCCAAGCGCGCGCTGTCTTGGCTGTCGAAGGCCGCCACACCGCCATCGATCCGGTGGCCTCGCATGTAGTGGGCGCGCGGCCCATTGGTGGGCAGAGGGCTGGCAAGTGTCGCGGTTTCGACTGCCGTCGATGTCGGCTGGCCCAGCATGGCGCGGATCATTGGCAGGATGAAGATCGTTCCGCAGACCATTGAAGATACCGGGTTTCCGGGAAGTCCAATCATTGGGGTTCCGCCGATGCGGCCTGCCATCAAAGGCTTGCCAGGGCGCATTGCGATCTTGTAGAACGCGCGGTCCATGCCCCGATCTTCGGCCACTTTAGCGACCAAATCGTGGTCGCCCACAGACGCGCCGCCGATCGTGACGATCAGGTCCGCACCCGCTGCCAAGTCGAAGGCTGTGGCGAGCGAGCTTTCGGTATCCCGCGCCACCGGCAAGCATCGTGCGACGCCGCCCTCGGCCTCGATCATCGCGGCCAGTCCAAAGGTGTTGGAGGTCACGATCTGATCCGCGTTCGGCGTTTCACCCGGCATGACGAGCTCGTCGCCCGTTGCGATCAGTGCGACCACGGGGCGACGGCGAACCAGAAGCTCGGAATGGTTCATCGCGGCCAGCAAGGCGATGTCTGCGGGTCGCAACGGGCCAGCAGGAGCGAAGCTTGTACCTTTGGTGAAATCCGTTCCGGCAGCACGGATGTGGGTGGCGGCGTCCATGTTCTGGCCGCACGTGATTACATCGCCATCGCGTGACACGTCTTCCTGAATGATGACGCGGACCGCACCATCGGGCACTGGCGCGCCGGTGAAGATGCGTACGGCTTGTCCGCAGCCTACAGCGCCTGAAAATCCATGCCCTGCAGCGCTTTCGCCGATCACTGTTAAGGTGTCGCCTGGTTGTGGATCTTGAGCGACCGCGTAACCGTCCATCGCGGCTGCCGGAAAGGGGGGCTGGTCGCGCCGGGCGACGCAAGGCTCGGCAAGGATGCGGCCCGCTGCCTGTCGAAGCGGAACGCATTCGGCGCCCAACGGGCCAACCAAAGCGAGGACCTTTTCCAGCGCCTCGGCGACTGTGATCACGGTTGCGCCTCGAATCGCCCGGACTTACCGCCATCTTTGTAAATCAGACGGATACCGCCGATTTCCATATCCTTCTGAACCGCCTTGACCATGTCGTAGACGGTCAGGCAGGCGGTCGTAACGGCCGTCAGCGCTTCCATCTCGACGCCGGTCTGGCCAGCGGTCTTGACTGTGGCAGAGATACGCAAGCCGGGCAGTTCGGCGTCCGGCTCGATAGTGACGGCGACCTTGGTGATCGGCAGGGGATGACACAACGGGATCAGATCGGCGGTGCGCTTTGCGCCCATGATCCCGGCAAGCCGTGCGACGCCTGCAACGTCACCTTTCTTCGCGCGGCCTTCGGTAATCATCTCAAGCGTTTGCGAAGACATCTTTACGTAACCTTCGGCACGCGCCTCACGGGCGGTCGATGCCTTGTCAGATACATCGACCATATGGGCATGACCGTCGGAATCGAAGTGGGTCAGGCTCATGCGGCGTGTCCAAGGATGGCGCGTGTTGCGGCGGCCACATCATCCTGCCGCATCAGACTCTCGCCGATCAAAAAGCGACGGACGCCATGGTCGGCCATGGCTGCCAAGTCATCCGGGGTGAAGAGGCCAGATTCCGAGACGACGACCCGACCGCTTTCGACCCGTTTCGCCAGCGTTCGAGTGATGTCGAGAGAGGTGGAGAAATCGTGAAGATTGCGGTTGTTGATGCCGATCAGGGGGCTGCGCAGGCGGTGTGCGCGGTCCAGTTCCTCGGCGTCGTGAACCTCGATCAGCGCATCCATACCCCAGTGGGTCGCGGCATCTTCGAGCTCCGCCGCCAATGTGTCATCGACCGAGGCCATGATGATCAGAATGCAATCAGCGCTAAGCGCGCGGGTCTCTGCGACTTGCCACGGATCGTAGAGGAAATCTTTACGAAGCACGGGTAGCGTACAAGCGGACCGTGCGGCGCGGAGGTAGTCTTCGTGGCCTTGAAAGCTTGGCGCGTCGGTCAGGACAGATAGGCAAGCGGCGCCACCAGCCTCATACGCCGCAGCGATGGAGGAAGGATCGAAATCTTCGCGGATCAAACCCTTGGAGGGGCTGGCTTTCTTGACCTCGGCAATCAGGCCGAAGGCGTCCTGCGCGTGGGTCGTCAATGCAGCGCCGAAAGGCCGGACAGGATCGGCGGTCTTGGCATCGGCTTCAACGGCAGAGAAAGGGTGCGCGGATTTCCGGGCCGCGATTTCCTCCAGCTTGTAGGCTTTGATGCGTTCCAGAACTGTGGCCATTCAGCTTTCCACCGTGACACGTGCATGGCGTTTGCGGCCCGCAGACAGTTTGATGGGCAAGGCGTCCGCGCCGACCATAAGACCTGCGTCGGTGACTGGGTCGTCATTCAGCTTGGCGCCGCCCTCTGCGATCAGGCGTTTGGCTTCCTTGCCGGATCCCGACAGGCCCGCGCGCACAAATAGCTGCACGATGGACACACCGCCGGCGGCCTCTACCGCCGTCAGCGCGACGGTGGGCAGGTCATCGCCAGTGCCGCCTTCTTCAAATACCTTGCGCGCGGTTTCGCGGGCGGCTTCGGCTGCGGCGCGGCCGTGGCATAGCGCAGTGACCTCGTCGGCGAGGATCGCTTTGGCCTCGTTGATCTCGGCCCCTTCCAGCGCGCCCAGGCGGTCGCATTCGTCCACCGGCAGCTCTGTGTATAGTTTGGCGAAGCGGCCCACGTCGGCGTCGGTGGTGTTGCGCCAAAATTGCCAGAACTCGTAGGGCGACAGCATGTCGGCGTTCAGCCAGATCGCGCCTTGCGCCGACTTGCCCATCTTGCGCCCGTCGCTGGTGGTCAGCAGTGGAGAGGTCAGACCGAAGATTTCTGTCTCGGCGACGCGGCGCGTAAGGTCGATACCGTTGACGATGTTGCCCCACTGATCCGAGCCGCCCATTTGCAACATGCAACCGTAGCGACGGTTCAACTCAAGAAAATCGTAGGCCTGCAGAATCATGTAGTTGAATTCGAGAAACGACAGTGACTGTTCGCGGTCGAGCCTCGACTTCACACTCTCGAACGCCAACATCCGGTTGACGCTGAAATGCCGCCCAATGTCACGAAGGAAATCGAGGTAGTTGAGACCGTCGAGCCATTCGGCGTTGTTCAGCATTAGGGCAGCATCATCGCCGTAGTCGATGTACTTGGCGAAGACGGCCTGAATCCCTGCGATATTGGAATCGATCTGTTCGGGGCCGAGAAGCGGGCGCTCGTCGGACCGGAAGCTGGGATCGCCGACTTTCGTGGTGCCGCCGCCCATCAGCGTGATCGGCTGACCGCCGGTCTTCTGCAGCCAACGCAGCATCATGATTTGGATGAGCGAGCCGACGTGCAGCGACGTCGCGGTCGCGTCGAAGCCGATGTAAGCGGGCATCCGGCCTTTCAGCAAAGCTTCGTCCAGCCCTTGCAGATCGGTGCATCCGTGGACAAAGCCCCGTTCGAGCATGATGTGCAGGAAGTCCGATTTTGGCTGGTAGGTCATCGGTGTTTGTGGTCCTTTTTCGGCGCGTGTCCCGCTATAGCGGTGCGGTTCAGGAGTGAAAACCCATGTTGAAAGAGGCGCTGAAGCGCGGCCCCGTCTGGGCGCTTGGCACGATGTCGGGCACGTCGCTCGATGGTGTGGATGCAGCGATGGTTCTGACGGACGGCGCCGATGTGTTCGGGTTCGGTGAAACGGCGTACCGCGCTTATTCTGAAAAGGAGCGGGATGTTTTAGCCGCTGCTTTGGGCCAATGGGACGATCTGGAGGCAGCATCGCAGGTCGTCGAGGGCGCGCATGCCGAGGTCTTGTCCGATATCGCGGGCGCAGACGTGATCGGGTTCCATGGGCAGACGACGGCGCATGATCCGGGCGGTCGTGGGACCTGCCAGATCGGTGACGGTCGCCTGCTGGCCCATGTGCTCGACACGCCGGTCGTTTGGGATTTTCGGTCCGCAGACGTGGCAATGGGCGGGCAGGGTGCGCCCTTGGCGCCGTTCTTTCACCATGCCGCGCTACGGTTTGTGGGCGTGACCGAGCCATCGGTCGTGCTGAATCTTGGTGGGGTCGGGAACCTGACGTTCGTGAACCCAAGCATTGCGGTGCCTTCGGAGGCGGGGGCGTGCTTGGCCTTCGATACGGGCCCGGCAAACGCGCCGTTGAACGATTTGATGCAGGTTCGGCTAAAGCGCGGATACGATGAGGATGGCGCGTTGGCCGCAAGAGGTATGCCGGGCGAAGCCGTTTTGGAGCGTCTCGCCAAGCAGGCCTTCTTTCGCAAGATCCCGCCGAAGTCGCTGGACAGGGATGATTTCGCTTGGCTGAATGAGGCTGTCGCGCCGCTTCCGGATGCGGATGCCGCGGCGACCCTCACGGCGGCGGTGGCAGTCAGCGTTGCTTTGGCGATGGAACATCTGCCTGCGGCTCCTGCGCGCATTCTGGTGACCGGGGGCGGACGCAAGAATACGGTGATGATGGATATGATCGCGAAGCGGACCGGGCTTTCGACGGTGCCAATCGAAGAGGTCGGCTTAAATGGCGATATGCTGGAGGCGCAGGCGTTTGCGTATCTGGCGGTGCGCGCCTTGCGGGGCTGGCCGACCAGCGGACCCGGCACGACTGGCGTGCCAGCGGCGGTCGGTGGCGGCGTCGTCAGTTATCCGGGTGACATTCTGGATCTTGCGGCTGGTTAGAAGCTCTGAGGCGATGACGCCCGGCCAACGCCCCCGACTCGCCCACGAAAAAGGGCGCCGCAGCGCCCTGTTCGGTTCCGATGATCCGGAGGGTCAGTCCACCATTTCCACAGTGGTTTCCATCGGCAGTTCGCAACCTTCAGCGTAGATGACCTGCGGGGTGTCGAAGACCAGCGCGAAGGTGCGCAGGTTGGCGGTCGTCTTGGCGGCGATGTATTCGCCATCGGCCAAACGCTTGGCGGGAATGATGGCCTGATCTGCACCGTATAGTGCCTGAGCACGCCAGTCACGCAGCAAAAGCGGCTGGTCGGCGGCCATCGTGATGTCTTCCTCGGGGCGGTCGTGTCCGAGGGCAGAGGCCTTGATGGTGACGGCTTCGACGCCTTCACGCTCGACCATGTGGATGCCGCGCAGGGGGCGGACGCCTTGGCGGGTGATGATGCGATCCCCAGGCTGCAGGAATTCCACCGCGATCTGTCCATCCAACGTCATGACGCGGGTGCCGGCGGCCAGACCCGTCTGGGTGCGGGTGCGGGCGGTGCCTTGGACGGTCTTCGGTGCGATCTGGGTCATCGGGGTGTCTCCGTTGCGTTGCATCCTGTCTTACCCCCGAATGTGTCAAAAATGGGTTACCGATGGTCCCATTTCCGGGCCGCGTCTTCTTTTCGCTGCCGCTTTTTCCGCTCGCATCCCCCAAACCCCTTTGCTAGAGAGGCGCAGAATTTTCGGGGGCGCGGTCGCGCCCTTGTAGTTATGCGGATGTGGCGGAACTGGTAGACGCACTTGGTTTAGGTCCAAGCGCCGCAAGGCGTGGGGGTTCGAGTCCCTTCATCCGCACCAAAGACGACAGGAAAGAGGGCGACATGCAGGTCACCGAGACCCAGAACGACGGGCTGAAGCGCAGCTACCACATCACCGTGACGGCCGACGAGCTGGACGCGAAGGTCAACGAAAAGCTGGCCGAAGCGCAGCCCGATATCGAGATGAAGGGTTTCCGCAAAGGCAAGGTGCCGATGCCGCTGCTGAAGAAGCAGTTCGGCGAGCGGCTGATGGGCGAGGCCATGCAAGAAGCCGTGGATGGCGCGATGTCGTCTCACTTTGAGCAGACCGGCGACCGCCCGGCCATGCAGCCCGACGTCAAGATGTCGAATGAAAACTGGAAGCCGGGTGACGACGTTGAAGTCGACCTGAGCTATGAAGCACTGCCCGAGATCCCTGAACTCGACGCATCCGACGTTAAGCTGGAAAAGATGGTCGTCGAGGCTGACGATTCTGCCGTTGATGACGCGCTGAAGTCGCTGGCCGAGAACGCCAAGGCTTATGAGGCCAAGGACGGCGCATCCGAGGACGGCGATCAGGTCGTGATCGACTTCGTCGGTTCGGTCGACGGTGAGGAATTCGAAGGCGGCAAGGCGGAAGACTACCCGCTGGTGCTGGGCTCCAACAGCTTCATCCCCGGCTTCGAAGAGCAGTTGGTCGGCGTGACGGCAGGCGACGAGAAAGAGGTGAAGGTCTCTTTCCCCGAGGATTACCAAGCCGCGCATCTTGCTGGCAAGGAAGCCTCTTTCGCCTGCACGATCAAAGAGGTGAAGGCCCCGAAAGCCGCCGAGATCGACGACGAGATGGCGAAGAACTACGGCGCCGAGGATCTTGAGGCCCTCAAGGTTCAGATTCGTGAGCGTTTGGGTGCCGAATACGGTCAGGCCGCCCGCGCGGTGATGAAGCGCAAGCTTCTGGACGTGCTGGACGAGAAAGTATCGTTCGAACTGCCGCCGACCCTGGTGAAGGCAGAGGCCGACCAGATTGCGCACCAGCTGTGGCACGAAGAGAACCCCGAGGTTCAGGGTCACGACCACCCGCAAATCGAAGCGACCGACGAGCATAAATCGCTGGCCGAGCGCCGTGTGAAGCTGGGCCTTCTACTGGCCGAGCTGGGTCGTCAGAACAAGATCCAGGTCTCGGACGCCGAGATGACGCAAGCGGTGATGAACCAGGCGCGCCAGTATCCCGGTCAGGAACGCCAGTTCTTCGAGTTCGTGCAACAGAACGAGCAGATGCGTCAGCAGATTCAGGCACCGCTGTTCGAAGACAAGGTCGTCGACCACATCTTTGAGCAGGCCGACATCACGGAAAAGACCGTGACGAAGGAAGAGCTTGAGAAGGCCGTGGCCACCTTGGAAGAAGACGAGGCGACTGCAGCGTAAGCGCGGCATTCAGAACAGGCGCGGCTGCGGTCGCGCCAAGGCGGGGTTGTCGGGAGGAGGCGGCCCCGCCTTTCTTTTTGGCGGGTCCGTTTTTCGAGCCGCGTATCAGGTGCCCGGCCCGGTCACCTTGCAATAGGCGCGCTGGCGCTGAAGCTGGCGGCATAGATCGCGGGCATCATCGCCGTCGGCGGCCTTGATGACGGCGGCAAGGCGAGCGCGACGACCGAAACCGGGGATCTGCTCTTCGGTGATTTCGACCGTGCGATCGCCGATGATCCAGCCGTATTGTCCTTCGACTTGGGCTGCGAATCTCTCGACCGTGGCGCGGCGGCGACCGGCGGCGACCACGACGCCCCAGTCGGGCGGTGGCGGTGTGAAGCTGCGGATGCCGCGGGATGCGGCTTGTTCGGTGCAGGCGGTCTTGAATGACACGTCCGGTGCCAATGCGTAGTCCACACTCTCCGGCGCGTCGTCTCGCCATGTGCGCGCAGTATGTCCCGTGATGATCTGGACATAGGCCCACGTCTCGCCCGGGAGGGGGCGATCATCCGCCGCGAAATCCCCGGCGCGCGCTTCTCCCGCATTGTAGGCTGCGGCGGCCAGGCCCAAATTGCCGAAGCGGTCGCTCAGGTCTGACAGGTAGTGAGCCGAGGCCTGGATCGCGTCTACGGGGTTGAACGGGTCGGCAAGGCCGCGCAAAGCGGCGGTTCCGGGCATGAATTGCGCAATCCCTTGCGCGCCTGCGGGACTGATGGCGGCGGGGTCGAACAGGCTTTCCTGCCAGAGAAGCCGCGCAAAGAAGGCCGGATCCAGCCCATGCTTCGCGGCTGATTCCTCGATCACGCGGCACACGTCATCCGTGAAGCTGGCCAGCCGGATGCAGTCCGATCCATCCGCCGCGCAGCGTTCGGCTACGGGCCGGGGGCGGGGGCGGTCCTGCGCCGGGACGGGCAGGGCGATGGTCAGCGAGAGAAGAAGGGCAGGGGCGCGCATGGCCTGCACCTAGGCCAAGACGCGCCCTGCCGCTAGTGGGATCAGAAGCTGTACTGCACAGACGCCTGCACGCGGTCGACGTCAAAGTCGTTGCCGGCGAAGTCGTCCTTGGTGCCGCGGAAGTACTCGATACCGACGGTCGCGTTCTCCACAAACTCGTATTGTGCGTTCAGGTGCAGGGTCGTCAGTGTCTCGAAGTCCGTGCCCGCGATGGGGTTCGGTGTGTTGTCATGACGGTAGCCGTAGATCGCGCGCAGGGTCAGTTTCTCTCCCACAGTCTGAGACAGGCCAACGTAAGCGGAGTGATTCTCTACGGCGTTGCCTGCGGCATCGATGTCGTTGCCGAGGAACACGAGGTAGGACGAGATGCCTTCGCCGTAGGTAACTGCGGCATCCAGGGTCAATCCTTCGCGCAGCTTTGCTGTCGTCGACAGGTTGACACCGTATGCATCCACCGTCTGACCGGTCGCGTTTTCAGCCTCACCCGCGATGAGCGAGCCACGCACCAGAAGCGGATCGGTGTCGTAGGCCAAAGCGGCGACATACATCGGCGAGTCGACGAGCGAATTGTTCGATTCTTCGATGGCCAGATCGAGCACGAAGTCGGTCGCAACGTCTTGGGTGTAGCGGATCTGCGGCCGGCGGGCGAATGGGATGCCGCCGACGCCCTGAAAGTCCAGAGTAATCGGGTAGGACGACAGCGGCATGAACGTGGTCCAGTCCTTACCGACAGACACGGGACCAAGGCCCACCTTGGCGATACGAGGACGCTCTTCGTAGTTGTCGCCGGTCGCGAAATCCGCGCCGTCGCCGTAGAGGTCGTATTCCAGATTGGTCGTGAAATCGCCGAAGTCTGTCGGCGTCCAAGTGCGGAAGCCAAGACGCGTCTGGGCCAGCGTAGAGTTGGTGAAATCACCCTCTTCGCTGCCGTCTGACAGGCCGACGAGACCGAAAGTGGTGTTGCCCAGCTCGTAGCCGAAGTCGCGGACCAGATCGAGTTTGACGTAGCCGTAAACTTCGACGGTCGTGCCGCCGATACCGAAGGTCAGATCTTCGTTTGACTGACGCTCTGCGAGTTCTGAAAGGCGGCTTTGGCGGTCATAGCCCTGAGCGCTGACGAGGCCGGTGGTCGATAGAAGCGCGACGGCGGTGACAGCGACTTTGGCAGAAAAAACTCGGAAACTCGACATGGCGGACCTAAGCGTTGGAAAGATGACTTCCTCTTCGGTGGGGGAGAGTGAGGGTAGCTTCAATCGACCCAAGCCAAGACGGGGATGACCGTTGCGAAAAGCGCACAGGTGTTTTGGCGCAATTGTGCAAATCTTCGCCGATTTCGAGTCTGAAAAGACTTTTTGCTTGTCGTAGGGAGCGCGATCACGCGGATCGGCTACACCGAACAGTGAAAAGGCCCCGCGGTTGGCGGGGCCTTTCGGTTCGTGATTCGGTGACGCCCGATCAGTTGTCGTCGCGGTCCAGCTTTTCGTCCAGTGTCGACTTCTCCTGCGTGGCAGGTTGGTCGGTGCGCTGTTCGTCGGCAGTCTCCAGCTCGTCGAGCTGTGCGGCGCCGATGTCGTCGAACAGTTCCTGGATCTCGAACTCGGCGGCGGCTTCTTCTTCCGCAGCCAGTTCCTGGATCGACTTGCCTTGCGCCTGAAGCTCGGCTTCTTCGGGCGAACGGGCGATGTTCAGCTCGATGGTCACTTCGACTTCGGGGTGCAGGGTGATCAGCGCCTCGTGGACGCCCAGATACTTGATCGGAGCGGACAGCGACACCTGCCGACGATCCACTTCGAACCCTTCGGCTTGCGCCGCATCGGCGATGTCGCGGGTCGAGACGGAACCGTAAAGCGCACCACCGTCAGAGGCAGCACGGATCACGACGAACTGCTGACCCTCCAGACGCTCCGCCAGCTTCGACGCTTCTTCACGCGTCTCGGCGTTGCGGGCTTCCAGGTCGGACTTCTGCTGCTCGAAGGCGGCGACGTTGGCGTCGGACGCCCACAAAGCCTTTTTCTGTGGCAGCAGGTAGTTGCGGGCGTAGCCCTCCTTGACGGAGACCACTTCGCCCATCTGGCCGAGCTTTGCGACTCGTTCCAGCAGGATGACGTTCATAGCCATTGGGTGATCTCCTTACTTCACGGCGTAGGGCAGAAGGGCAAGGAAGCGGGCGCGCTTGATGGCGCGGGCCAGTTCACGTTGCTTCTTCGCCGACACGGCGGTGATGCGGCTGGGGACGATCTTGCCACGCTCTGAAATGTAGCGCTGCAGAAGGCGGGTGTCCTTGTAGTCGATCTTGGGTGCGTTCTCTCCCGAGAAGGGGCACACCTTACGACGGCGGAAAAACGGTTTTGCGGCCATTGTCAGGTCTCCTTACGGGCGGCGCGGACGGCGGTCTTCGCGCTCGTCCCGCTTTTGCATCTGGATCGACGGGCCATCTTCGTGGCTGTCCACCTTGATCGTCAGAACGCGCATGACATCGTCATGCAGGCGCATCAGACGCTCCATCTCTTGCACGGCCTCTGACGGGGCATCGGTGCGCAGATAGGCGTAGTGACCCTTGCGGTTCTTGTTGATCTTGTAGGCCATCGTCTTGACGCCCCAGTATTCCTGCTCGACCAGCTTACCGCCGTTGTCGGCCAGAATGGCGCCGAAATGTTCGATCAATCCCTCGGCCTGCGTGTTCGACAGGTCCTGACGGGAAATGAAGACATGCTCGTACAGAGCCATGAGCTTCCCTTTTCTGTTCAGGGCGCATTTCAAAGACCGGGGATGAGACTTCCGCGTCCCGGTCACGAGAGGCTGCGCCGTTCGTTATGCGTGCGGAAGTTGGCGGGCCATAGCTGAGGTGTCGGCGCGGTGCAAGGGCGAGTGTTCGCCAGCGCGCGGATGCTGTTCGCGCAGTTGTGTGTCGCTGTAACGTCACGGGTTCTATGTAACGCTCCGTGACGAACTTCAGACCAACCCCAAAGGATCTTCCATGACCCGTTTTCTGACCGCCACCGCACTGACCCTGTCGCTGGGCACCGTCGCCACAGCCGAGCCCATGCCCTACACGATCGACCCCGCGCACAGCGAGCTGGTCGCGTCCTGGACCCACGGCGGTTTCTCGACCACCCGCGCCGTCGTCTTCGATATCACGGGCGACGTCATGTACGACGAAGCCGATCCGGCGAATTCCAGCGTGTCGGTCGAAATCCCGACCACCGCCATCATGGTCACGCCCGAGTTCACCGACCACCTGATGAGCGCCGACTTCTTCGAGGCCGAGGCGAACCCGACCGTGACGTTCGAGTCGACGAGCATCGAGGTGACGGGCGACACCACCGCGCAGATCACCGGCGATTTTACCGCCAACGGCATCACCAACCCGGTGACGCTGGACGCGGAATTGGTGAAGTCCGGCGAAGGCCCCCAGGGCGGCACCATCGTCGGCTTCGCGGCAACGACCACGATCCTGCGCTCGGATTACGACATGGGCATGTTCGCGCCCTTCGTGTCCGATGAGGTGGAAGTCGTGCTGAACATCGAGACGTCGCCCGCCGAGTGATCGGTGCGCTTTGACGGCAAAGGCCGCTCCTTCGGGGGCGGCCTTTTTTATGCGTGGGTCGGGGCGGTGTCTGCCATGCGGCGCACCTTGTCCAGAAACAGGCCGAACGGACGACCCGTTACTGCCATCAGGAATGTCGCAGAGCCAAGGGCGAGGGCGATCTGGCGGACGCTCGCGCCCGACAGAAGCAGCGTCGCGGCGTAGATTGGAACCTGGAAAGACAGGAAGCCGATGGTGTCGGTGATCAGTCGTGCCGCCGGGCTGTGGGGTTTGATCCGGGCGATCAGCCAGTCGCGCCACAGGCCATAGGGGCGGGCGGTCAGCACCATGATCGGCACCATCACCAATCGGGCTGTCAGGACTTGCGTCGGCGACATGCCCGCGACAAACAGCTCTGTCGCCGCCGCCAGTACGGTGAAGAAGGCGATGGTCGCCACGGTATCGACGATGAATGCGCGCATCTCTGTGGGCTATTCGGTCGTCGCTGAGCCGGCAAGGGGCAAGTCGCTACTCCGCCCGCGTTGCCGTCAGTTCGATCCGCACCGGCACCTCGATCCCCAAAGAATTGGCGCTCTGCCCCTCGCCGATTCCGAAACTCTCGCGGCTTAGAGTGACGCTGCCGTCCATGCTGGCGGTGTCGCCGTCGATCATTAGCGTAAAGGGCAGCGTCACGTCAGAGGTCTGACCCGACAACTCCAGCGTTCCGGTCGCCACATAGGCGTCACCGTCAGGGTTGATGTTGCCTTCGAAGATTGCGGTGGGATGCTCTTCGGCGGCGAAATACTGTGCGCCGAGCGCTTCCTGCGTGACCGATCCTAACGTCAGAGAGCCGACGTCGATCTGGGTGCGGACCGTTCCGGTGCCGGTCGCCTCGTCGAAGACGATGTCCGCCGTCCAGTCGTTGAAGACGCCTTGTATCGGGCTGCCGAGCTGGACGACCTCGAACCCGATTTCGCCGGATTGCACCGCCCAATTGCCGCCGCCTGCGGCTTGGACTTGCGCGTCGGCCTGTTCCTCTGGCGCGCCCATGAGGGCCAGCACCACGATAGCGCTGCCGGCCCAGATGACGGCGGCGACGGGCAGGGCAGGGCCAAGTCCGTGGCCTGTGCCGCGGCCCGCTTCCGTGTCGCCGAACCACATGCGCTTGAGCGTCGAATCGCGGTCCCACAGGGCGTGTTTTAATGCGCCCGCGATGTGGGCGACCAAGGCGACAAACAGAACCTTCGTCGCGACGTGGTGCGCCGTCTTCATCCAGTCGGCGACGGTCGTACTGTCCACCAGTCCGGGCAGGTTCTGCGGGAAGGGCCACAGGATCGGCGCGAAGCCTTCGCTAGCCGCGTGGTAGATCCAGCCGGTCAGGGGTACGATGACCAAAGCGCCGTAGAGGATCCAGTGCGCCAGATCGGCGGCGAAGGTCTCCAGCCGCCGTTCGGGGTGCAAGGGCACGGGTTTGGGCTGGCTGATGGCCCAGAGGATGCGCGCCAGCGCCACGAAAAAGATCGCCACACCGATGGTTTTATGGGCCGAGTAGATATCCGCCTTTAGCGCCAGGTTCGTCTCTGCCGAGATGCGTTCGCCGATCTGCGATAGCACGATGTTCGCGATCAGCAGCACGGCGATGGACCAGTGAAAGGCCTTGTGGATCGACCCGTAGCGGGTGGCTGTGTTGGTCAGTTGCATGGCGCACTCCGGGCAAATCCGTCGCGCAGATGGTAGCCCCATTGCCGATCCGCGCCAACGCGCAAAGGCTGTGCATGGTTTGCCATGTGTCGCAGGGGCTTATATGCCGGGGGCGACAGGCAATTAGGGAGGTGCCGCATGGCGCTGGCATTGGTGTTTCCGGGGCAGGGGGCGCAGACGATCGGGATGGGTCGGGATCTGGCCGACAGCTATCCCGCCGCGAAAGCGGTGTTCGATGAGGTGGACGCGGCTTTGGATGAGGCGCTTTCGACCCTGATCTGGGAGGGCGACGCCGACGCGCTGACCCTGACTGCCAACGCGCAACCCGCGCTGATGGCAACATCGTTGGCGGCCTTTGCGGCGTTGAAGGCGGAGGGGTTCGACATCTCTCGCGCGGCAATGGTCGCGGGGCATTCCTTGGGCGAGTATTCCGCTTTGGCGGCGGCCGGTGCGCTGACGATCACCGATGCGGCCCGTCTTTTGCGTCTGCGCGGGCAGGCCATGCAAGAGGCCGTTCCGGTGGGCGAAGGCGCGATGGCGGCCCTTCTGGGGCTGGACTTCGAGACTGCGCAAAAGGTGGCCGGTGACGCCGCGCAAGGGCAGGTCTGTCAGGCGGCGAACGACAATGATCCGTCGCAGGTGGTCGTTTCTGGCCACAAGGCCGCCGTCGAGCGGGCGTTGGAGCTGGCGAAAGAGGCCGGGGCCAAGCGCGCGATCCTGTTGCCGGTGTCCGCGCCGTTCCACTGTGCGCTGATGCAGCCCGCAGCCGACCGGATGGCGGACGCTTTGGCCGATGTGGAGCTGAACGCGCCTGCTGTGCCGGTGGTGGCGAATGTGACGGCAGCGCCGGTCAGCGACCCGGCAGAGATCAAGCGACTGCTGGTGGAGCAGGTCACGGGATCGGTGCGCTGGCGCGAAAGCGTGCAGGCCATGGGAGCCGCGGGCGTCGATGAAATCTGGGAGGTTGGCGCAGGCAAGGCGCTGTCCGGTATGGTGAAACGGATCGACCGGGGGATCGCCACGCGGGCCGTCGGGACGGCGGCGGACGTTCGTGCCGCCATGGATAAAGGGGAATGAGCATGTTCGATCTAAGCGACAAGGCGGCACTGGTAACGGGCGCGTCCGGCGGCATCGGCGGAGAGATCGCCCGCGCGCTGTATGCTCAGGGGGCAACCGTCGGACTATCAGGCACCCGAGAAGAGCCTTTGAATGCCTTGGCCGAAGAGCTGGGCGAACGCGCCCACGTGCTGCCGTGCAATCTGGGCGACGCAGAGGCCCTGAAAGAGCTGCCCAAGCGCGCGGCAGAGGCGATGGGATCACTGGATATTCTGGTAAACAACGCCGGGATCACCCGCGACGGGCTGATGATGCGGATGTCGGGCGATGACTGGCAGGACGTGATCGACGTGAACCTGACGGCGGTGGCCAAGCTGTCCCAAGCCTGCCTGCGCGGCATGATGAAGGCCAAGTGGGGGCGGATCATCAACATCTCCAGCATCGTCGGCGCGACGGGTAATCCGGGGCAGGCCAATTATGCTGCGGCAAAGGCCGGTATGGTGGGCTTTTCCAAGGCGCTTGCACAGGAAATAGCGTCACGTGGCGTGACGGTGAACTGCGTCGCTCCGGGCTTCATCGCCACGGCCATGACCGATAAGCTGAACGACGAACAGAAAGATGGTTTGCTGGGCAAGATCCCGGTCGGTCGCATGGGCGAAGCGCATGAAATCGCTGCCGCCGTTGCCTACCTTGCCAGCAAGGAAGCGGCCTATATCACAGGAGAAACCTTGCACGTGAATGGCGGTATGGCCATGTTATAGCACGGTTGCGCGATTCCGTTTGCGCGACCTCGACGCTGTGCTATAGGCGGCGCACAATTTTTCGCCGGGCGGGTGTCGCCCCCCGACCGGCGCCCTTACAGGCGGGCGACAATCGAACAAGACCCCTGCCGGGGTCACCATCAAGCGGGCAAGCCCGTCGGAGAAGGAAAGACCATGAGCGAAGCCGAGATCGAACAGCGCGTCCGGAACAAAGTCGTCGAGCACCTCGGCGTCGAAGAAGACAAGGTGACCGAGAACGCCTCTTTCATCGATGATCTGGGTGCGGACAGCCTCGACACCGTCGAACTGGTCATGGCCTTCGAGGAAGAGTTCGGGATCGAAATCCCCGACGACGCCGCCGAGAACATCCAGACGTTCGGCGATGCGGTCAACTACATCAAGGGTGCCGTCTGAACGGACCCTTCGATGATGTGATCTGGGAAAGGCGCGGTCCGCAGGGGCCGCGCCTTTTTCTATGGCGGAGGTTTTCGGATCAACCGTCGAAGGCGTTTTGCGTCCAGGATAACTTTGAAACGCAAGCCTGACGTGCTGCCACTTTGCCAGATTGCCGCCGCCGTGACCTTGCCGTCCGGGAGTTGGATGACAAGCGCGTCGGCTGGATCGAGTTGGACTGCGTCTTGCGACTGCAGTTGGCAGCCCGATTGGGACAAATCGCGAATGGTGCCCGAATACACGCGGCCATCGGCGTCAATCGAAACTGCAATCTGACAGGGGTAACGCCGGGACCGTCGGGCGTTGTTGGTCTCTCGACGGATAAGAGCGACCAACACGCAGAGGAACCCGACCGTGCCACCGAACCATGGCAGCCGGGTCGAGATCATGCCGGGCAGGCTTGGCGCACCCTTCGCAGGCACGCCACGCGCTTGTTGTGCTGTACGGACCGCGACAGACGGTGGCGGGTCCCAGCCGCCGAAGGTTCCCACCGATTGCTCATAGGGTGGGCTTTCGCTGTCCGCGCAGAACGGCGGAAGGCGAAGCGCGGCCATGCTGCGGTGTAGATCGACCGAGACTGTATGCGGCGGTTCGCGTGATGCGATGACGAACAGGCGAACGGTCTGCGCGGTCTGGTCTGACATGAATGGCATCAAACCACCAAGCGCGCGGCGCCATTCGTCGGTGGCGAACAGAACGGCCAGGCGCTGCGACCGGGCCAGCGGGGTGGGGATGTCATGCGCCGCCCGCAACGCGTTCAGCCAGCCCACGTCGCGGCAGCTCATGCGCGTCGGGGCCGCCATCGCACCGCGCGTCGCGGCGAAAAGGACGACGATCACAAGAATCAGGCGCAGGACAATCATTGCCGATCAGCCTAGCGGTGCTGGCTTAACGGCGGGTTGATGCCGCGCACCTCTTTCCCCGGCGGCGGCACACGTGTATCAGGCGCGGCGAACCGAAACGGATGCGGTTACTGATACGGGAGAGTGCCATGCGGCGAGTCGTCATCACCGGAATGGGCATGGTCACGCCACTTGGCGCGACGATGGATTCGAGCTGGAAAGCAGCACTTGCAGGGCAGAGCGGTGCGGGCACCATTCAACAGTTCGACGCCAGCGGGCTGACGACGAACTATGCCTGTGAAGTGCCATCCACCGGCGACGCCGCGTTCAATGCCGATGACTTCATGGAGCCGAAGGAGCAGCGTAAGGTCGACCGCTTCATTCAGTTCGGTGTTGCGGCGGCGCAGCAGGCGATCGAGGACGCCAACCTGGGTGGCGAAAGCGAGGAAGAGCTGGAGCGCATCGGCGTGATGATCGGTTCTGGCATCGGCGGTCTGCAATCCATTGCCGAGACGGCGCTGTTGATCCGGGACAAGGGTGCGCGGCGGGTGTCGCCGTTCTTCATTCCGGGTTCGCTGATCAACCTGATCTCCGGGCAGGTCTCTATCCGCTACGGCTACAAGGGCCCGAACCACGCGGTCGTCACGGCTTGTTCGACGGGTGCACATGCCATCGGCGACGCGACGCGGCTGATCCAGCTGGGCGATGCGGATGTGATGGTCGCAGGCGGTGCAGAGGCCGCGATCTGTGAAATTGGCATTGCGGGTTTCAATGCCTGCAAAGCATTGTCGACGCAGCATAAGGACGACCCCACCAAGGCCAGCCGCCCGTGGGACGCCGACCGTGACGGTTTCGTCATGGGCGAGGGCGCGGGCGTCGTCGTGCTGGAAGACTATGACCGGGCGAAAGCGCGCGGGGCCACGATCTATGCCGAGGTCATCGGCTACGGTCTGTCCGGCGACGCGCATCACATCACTGCACCGCCCCCCGATCACGAGGGCGCAGAACGGGCCATGCGCGCCGCCGTCAAGCGGGCCGGCATCGAGCCCAGCGCCATCGACTATGTGAATGCACACGGCACCAGCACCATGGCCGATACCATCGAGATGGGCGCGGTGCAGCGCTTGTTGGGCGATGCGGCGAGCAAGGCGACGATGTCATCCACCAAGTCGATGACCGGGCACTTGTTGGGGGCCGCTGGCGCCATCGAGGCGATCTTCAGCGTGCTGGCAATCCGCGATCAGGTCGCGCCGCCAACCATCAATCTGGACACGCCGCCAGAGGATGCGGTGATCGACCTTGCACCCAACGCCAAGGTCGAGCGCAAGATCGACATCGCGTTGTCGAACTCTTTCGGGTTCGGCGGCACGAACGCGGCGCTCTTGATGAAGAAAGTGGACGCTTAGCATGTGGAAACACGTCGCCGCCAATGGGATCACATTGTTGATCGTGGCGCTGGTCGCTGTCGCTGGCCTGATCGGCTGGGGTGTGAACCAGTATCGCGATGCGGGGCCGTTGGCGCAGGCGATCTGCCTGCGGGTGGCGCCCGGCAGCACGATGTCGGCGGTATCATCTGATCTGGAGTCGCAGAACGCCGTTTCAAACGCCCGCCTGTTTCGGATGGGCGCCGACTACACCGACAAGTCCGGCGCGTTGAAGGCAGGGTCTTTTCTGGTGCCCGAGCAGGCGTCGATGGAAGAGATCGTGGACATCGTCACCCAAGGTGGCCAGTCCACCTGCGGCACAGAGATCGTCTACCGGATCGGCGTACGCGGCCAAGAGGTGCAGGTGCGCGAACTCGACCCCGCGACCAATCGCTTCTCGGAGCGCGCGGCCTTCGATCCCGCAACCGAAGATGCGCCGGACGTCTACGCCGAGATGCGAGACCGGTCGGACACCCGCTACCGCATTGCCGTGGCCGAGGGCGTCACGTCTTGGCAGATCGTCGAGGCGCTGAAGGCAGCTGATTTCATGGAAGGCACCGTCGATGGCGTGCCGGGAGAGGGACGGCTTGCGCCCGACAGCTATGAGGTTTCCATCGGGGACACGCGCGAGAACCTGTTGTCGCGCATGGAAGCGCGGCAGGACGAGCGGCTGGCGAACGCGTGGGAGGATCGCGCGTCGAATCTGCCCTATGACACGCCTGAAGAGGCATTGATCATGGCTTCCATCGTCGAAAAGGAAACGGGCTTGGCGGATGAACGTCCGCAGGTCGCCGCCGTCTTCGTGAACCGTCTGGAGCAGGGGATGCGGCTGCAGACCGACCCGACGGTGATCTACGGTATCACCAACGGTGAAGGCGTACTTGGCCGGGGTCTGCGCCGCTCTGAGTTGGACGCGACGACGCCTTACAACACCTACCAGATAGACGGTTTGCCACCGACGCCCATCGCCAATCCAGGTCTGGACGCGATCGAGGCGGCTTTGAACCCCGACAGCCATGACTACATCTTCTTTGTGGCGGATGGCACGGGTGGTCACGCCTTTGCCGAGACCTTGGCCGAGCACAACGAGAACGTTGCTCGCTGGCGGCAGATCGAAGCCGAGGCGGCAGCAGACGCCGAAGCCGAAGCCGAAGCGGGCCAATAGGCTATCCGGGAACGGGCCAGGGGCTCTGCCCCGCCCGACCTGCGGTCGGACTCCCCGGAGTATTTTCAAAAACGAAGACGTGTGAGCGCGCGGGCGGAGGGCGTCCGCGCGCCCCATCGTGCGGTGCGTTTGCGCCCTCCTAACCCCTGTGCCGCTAGACAGTATCCAAGCCGATGATCCCGCGGTGCATTTGCCGCGCTTCGATCTTGGCAGGGCGAGGGTGAGGTATGGCAGCAGATGGCGAAGACGAAAACAACGCGGGCAGACCAGTCCCCACCGTCGCGGATATCGCGAAGGCGCAGTTCGAGCGCGCTCTGCGGCTGTTCTCAGCTTGGGTGGACAGTGTGGAGCGCCAGGCGATCGAGGCGGGGCCAGATGAGGTGGACGGCCCCAAGCGGATGAAGCTGGTGACCGCCGCGATGCAGACGATGTTGGAAGAGAATGGACGTCTTCATGGAACACTCGACAAACGTGGATACGGTGGAGGAGTCGTTCTCGACCTTGACGCCGCTCGGGCAGAGATCGCCGGCCGACTGGATCGCCTCCGCCGGACTGGAAACCAAGTTTCTGGAGGGGATGGATGACGGCACGCTGGCCGCACTGCCCTATATCTTCGACATCTGGGCCATGACCCACCAGCGACCGCCTGCCGGTGACTGGACCAACTGGGTGATCCTGGGGGGGCGTGGCGCAGGCAAGACGCGGGCGGGGGCCGAGTGGGTCCGTTCCATGGTGGAAGGCGCGCGACCGACCGATCCCGGTCGTGCATCGCGGGTCGCACTTGTGGGCGAGACCTTCGATCAGGTCCGCGATGTGATGATTTTTGGCGAAAGCGGCATCATTGCCTGCTGCCCGCCCGACCGCGTGCCCGAATGGCAAGCGACGCGTCGGCGGCTGGTCTGGCCCAACGGGGCGACCGCGACGGCTTACAGCGCGCATGAGCCAGAGGCCCTGCGCGGGCCGCAGTTCGATGCCGCCTGGGTGGATGAACTGGCGAAATGGCGCAAGGCGCAGGACGCTTGGGACATGCTGCAGTTCTGCCTGCGTCTGGGCGATCACCCACGCAGTTGTATCACTACGACGCCGCGGTCGATCCCTTTGTTGCGTCGACTTTTGGCGCAAAGCAGCACGGTCAGTACCCATGCGCCGACGCAGGCCAACAGTGCCAACCTTGCGCCGTCGTTCCTGACCGAAGTGCGGGAACGCTACGGCAACACCCGGCTGGCGCAGCAAGAGTTACAGGGCGTGCTGCTGGACGACATCGAGGGCGCGTTGTGGTCCGTCGGGCAGTTGGCCGAGGCGCGGATCGAGACGCTGCCGGTCGTGTCGCGCATTGTCGTGGCAGTTGATCCGCCCGTGACGGGGGGCAAGAACGCCGACACCTGCGGGATCGTCGTGGCCGGTCTGACGACCGAGGGGCAGGGCGTGGTGATCGAGGATGCCAGCATCAAGGGATCGCCCTTGCAGTGGGCGCGTGCTGTGATCGACGCCTACCATCGCCATGCAGCCGACCGGGTGATTGCGGAAACCAACCAGGGCGGCGATCTGATCGAATCTTTGCTGCGCCAAGTGGACCGTACGGTGCCTTACCGGAGTGTTCATGCGTCGAAGGGTAAGGTCATTCGTGCCGAGCCTGTCGCCGCTCTCTACGAGCAGGACAAGGTGCGGCACCTGGGCGAGTGGCCCGAGCTGGAAAGTCAGATGGCGCAGATGACGTCGACAGGCTTTCGCGGTGCCGGGTCGCCCGACCGGGTCGATGCGCTGGTCTGGGCGCTGAGCGAGCTGATGTTGAGCAAGAGACGCGCCAATCCGGGCGTGCGCGGTCTGTAGACACCGCGAGACACGATCCATTCGAGAGAGCCGTACTGACCGGGACCCCGTGGTCCTGGATCGGGAAAGATGTGCCTGCCTGACAAGGAGACGACGATGTTGCAGTTCCTAAAGCGAAGCGGGCCAGTGCCGGAGGCCAAGGCGAGTGCGGCAGGCGGTTTGGGTGCATCCCGGATCGCCGCGGGTGGCGTGGGCCGTGTTGCGTGGACACCGCGCGATACCGCGTCACTGACGCGATCCGGGTTTCAGGGCAATCCGATCGTCTTCCGTTGCGTCAAGCTGATCTCTGAGGCCGCTGCCGCCTTGCCGGTGGTCTTGGAGCAGGACGGTGCGCGGCTGGACGTGCATCCCGTGCTGTCCCTGCTGGCGCGACCGAACGGGGCGCAGGGCCGCGCGGAATTGCTGGAGGCGCTGTATGGGCAGCTTCTGCTGACGGGCGATGGTTATGTCGAAGCCGTGGGAGAGGGCGATCTGCCCGCGGAACTGCATGTGCTGCGATCGGAACGGATGGCGGTGGTGCCCGGTGCCGATGGCTGGCCGGTGGCCTACGACTACGCCGTGGCGGGTCGCAAGCACCGCTTTCCGGCCGCCGCGATCTGTCATGTGAAGTCGTTTCACCCGCAGGATGACCACTATGGCCTGTCCCCGATGCAGGCCGTGGCGCAGGCGATGGACGTGCATTCGTCAGCCTCGCGCTGGTCGAAGGCGCTGCTGGACAACGCCGCGCGTCCCTCTGGTGCCATCATCTATGGGGGTGGAGAGGGCATGCTGGAGCCGGATCAGTACGACCGCCTCGTGGCCGAGCTGGAGATGCACCACCAGGGCGCGCGCAATGCCGGTCGGCCCATGTTGCTGGAAGGGGGCCTGGACTGGAAGCCAATGGGGTTCAGCCCTTCGGACATGGAGTTCCAGAAGACCAAGGAGAGTGCCGCGCGCGAGATCGCGACCGCCTTCGGGGTGCCGCCCATGCTGTTGGGCATCCCCGGAGACGCGACCTACGCCAATTACGCCGAGGCGCATCGGGCCTTCTACCGCCTGACCGTTCTGCCCATGGCGCAGCGCGTTACAGCAAGCCTGGCGCAGTGGCTGGAGCCCTTTGCGGGCGAACCGCTGGCCTTCCGTATCGACCACGATCAGGTGCCCGCCCTGTCTGCCGAACGCGATGCGCACTGGGCCCGTGTCGCTGCCGCAGACTTCCTGACTGACGCCGAGAAGCGCGCGCTTCTGGGCCTGACTCGCCCGGAGGATGCAGATCATGACCTATGAAACGAAGTTCATCGCCCCCGGCGAGGTGACCTTGGCCGACGGAACGTTGATCGAGGGCTATGCGTCCCTGTTCAATCGCACTGACAGGGGGGGCGACATCGTCCGCCAGGGCGCCTTTGCCCAATCGCTTGCCTTGTTGAAAGCGCAGGGGCGCACGGTGAAGATGCTGTGGCAGCACGATCCCGGTCAGCCCATCGGCGTCTGGGAAGAAATCGTCGAGGACTCGCGTGGCCTGAAGGTGCGCGGACGGATCCTGGACGACGTGGGAAAGGGTCGCGACGCCGCGGCTCTGGTGGCTGGCGGAGCGATCGACGGGCTGTCGATCGGCTATCGCACCAAGAAGGCCACGAAGGACAGACAGGGTCGGCGTATCCTGCAAGAGCTGGAACTGTGGGAGGTGTCGCTGGTGACCTTTCCCATGCTTCCCGACGCGCGAGTGGGACGCAAGCGCGATCCCTTGCGTGACCTGGCCGCGGCGATCCGTGTCGCACGCCTTCACCTGACGGGTGGCTGACCCCCCGGACCCCTTCAACCAAAGGACATGCCCATGAGCACGACCGACAAGACCGCCCCGGCGGACGGCAGCCCCATGCCCGAAGTCACGACCGATGCCGCTGCCGAAGTGACCCAGGCGATGACGGATTTCGTCAACGATCTGAAGTCCTTCCGTTCCGATCTTGAGACCAAGCACCAACAGAAACAGGACCGCCCCATGACCCAGACCATGACTCGCCCGGCACTGGCCGTCAGCGCCGAGATCGAAGCGCCGCACCAGAAGGCGTTCGAAGATTACATCCGTTCCGGCGACGACGACGCGCTGCGCGGCCTGTCGCTGGAGGGCAAGGGCCTGTCCACGGCCGTCAACGGCGACGGCGGCTACCTGGTCGATCCGCAAACCTCCGATACCGTGCGCGCCGTGCTGACCTCGACCGCGTCGATCCGTCAGGTGGCGACGGTGGTGAACGTGGAAGCCACGTCCTACGATGTGCTGATCGACACCGCCGACATGGGCGCGGGCTGGGCCAACGAGCTGTCCGCCACCGCCGAGACCGCGACCTCGAAGATCGAACGCATCACGATCCCGCTACACGAACTGTCCGCGCTGCCCAAGGCCAGCCAGCGCCTGCTGGATGATAGCGCTTTCGACATCGAAGCCTGGCTTGCAGGTCGGATCGCCGACACTTTTGCCCGGTCCGAAGCGGCGGCTTTCATCTTGGGCGACGGGTCCGATAAACCGCGCGGCTTCCTGACCCACGACATCGTGGACGAGCAGACGTGGGAGTGGGGCAAGCTGGGTTACGTGGCGTCGGGCGCTGATGGCGCTTTCGCGGACGCCGATGCGGTGATCGATCTGATCTACGCCCTGGGCGCGCAGTATCGGGCCAATGCGTCCTTCGTCATGAACTCGAAGACCGCCGGTGTCGTGCGTCGCCTGAAGGATGCCGATGGCCGTTTCCTGTGGTCCGACGGAATGCAACAGGGCGAGCCCGCGCGGCTGATGGGCTACCCGGTGCTGATCGCTGAAGACATGCCCGACATCGCGTCGGACAACTGCGCCATCGCTTTCGGTGACTTCGCGGCGGGCTACACAGTCGCCGAGCGCCCGGACCTGCGCATCCTACGCGATCCGTTCTCGGCCAAGCCCCACGTCCTGTTCTACGCGACCAAGCGCGTGGGTGGCGACGTCAGCGACTTCGCGGCGATCAAGCTGCTGAAGTTCTCTGCGATCTGATCCAGCGCGTGACGGGGGCGGGCCGATCCGGGCCCGTCCCACCCGATGCACCCAGCGATGCCGGTCCGCCTGTCCCCTGCCGAACTGTGCAAAGCCAATTCCAGCGATCCAAGGGACCGCGGTGACAAAGGATTTAGCCCCATGTTTCTTGTCGAGCAATCGCCCGTAGGCATCGATGCGTTGCCCCTGTCCGATCTGCGGGCGCATCTTCGCCTTGGCACCGGTTTTGCCGATGACAGCGTTCAGGACAGCGCCTTGGCCGGGGCCTTGAAGGCAGCCATCGCGCAGATCGAGGCGCTGACCGGCAAGGCGATCCTGCGACGCGGCTTTGTCTATACCGTGAATGCGTGGCGTGGCGTGGGCCGTCAGGTTCTGCCCCGCGCGCCATTGGGCGCTGTAACGGAAATCGCGATCATCCGGTCCGATGGCAGCCGACAGGTGCTGGAGCCGGTCGCCGTGCATGTCCAGCACGACACGCATTGCCCCAGCATCGTCGCAAAGAGCTTCGCGCTACCCTCTATCCCCGTGGGTGGCCGGGCCGAGATCACCTTCACCGCCGGATTCGCCGACGATTGGCAGGACGTGCCGTCGGACCTGAGCCTTGCCGTGCTGTCGCTGGCCGCCGCGCTCTATGAGGATCGCGCCCGCCCCGGTGAGATGCCGCGCGGCATCCGAGCGCTGATTTCCCCCTACCGCCAGCCGCGCTTCCTGCGCGCCTTCGGTTGAGAAGGAGCATCCCATGCAGCCGAACCTGACACGCCCGCTGACGCTGGAAGCCCCGACCGAAACCGCCGATGGCGCAGGCGGGCTGGCTCAGGGCTGGACCGCTTTGGGCCAGCTATGGGCCGAGATGCGCCCCCGCGCAGGTTCCGAGACAAGCGGGCAGGAGGCCGCGCTTAGCCGCGCTCGCTGGACGATCATCACGCGCGCCGCGCCCTTCGGCGCGCCCTCGCGCCCTGCGCCGGGCCAGCGGTTTCGGGATGGCGCGCGCCTGTTCGACATCCTGACGGTCGCCGAGGCCGACCCGCAGGCCCGTTATCTGACCATTTCCGCTGAAGAGGAGCGCATCCGATGAGCTATGCCACCGCATCCGCGCTTCAGGCCGCGCTCTATGATCGCCTTACGGGAGACGTCGCCGTCACCGGGCTGGTCGGAACAGATATCTACGATGGCATCCCCGCCGGTACGATCCCGCCCCTGTATCTTAGCCTTGGCGAAGAGACCGTGGCCGACCGATCCGACAAGGACGGGCCGGGCGCGCGGCACGACGTGACGCTGACCATCGTCACGCAGGCCAACGGCTTCGCGACCGCCAAGGCGCTGGCCGGTGCCGTGTCCGACGCGCTCCTGGCCACGCCGCTGATCCTGTCACGCGGGCATTTGGCGGGGCTGTGGTTCCGCGGGGCCACAGCCAAGCGCGTCCAGAAAAGCGGCACCCGCCGAATCGACCTGCGTTTTCGCGCGCAAATCCACGACACCCTTTAACAGGAGATTTTTCCATGGCGGCCCAGAACGGCAAGGACCTTCTTATCAAGCTCGACATGACGAACGAAGGCTTCTTCGAGACCATCGCGGGCCTGCGCGCCACGCGGATCAGCTTCAACGCCGAACAGGTGGATGCAACCTCGCTCGACTCGCCCGGTGGCTGGCGGGAAACGCTGGCGGGGGCGGGCGTGAAATCCGCGTCGATCTCAGGCTCTGGTGTGTTCAAGGATGCGGGCACTGACGAGCGGGCGCGGCAGGTGTTCTTCGACGGGCTGACTCCTGCGTTTCAGGTGATCATCCCCGATTTCGGCATCGTCGAAGGCCCGTTCCAGATCACGTCCATCGAATACGCGGGCACCCACGACGGCGAAGCGACGTATGAGCTGTCGCTCGCCTCCGCCGGTGCGCTGCTGTTCACGGCGCTGGAGGCCTAGCGGCCATGGCCAATCCTCACGCAGGCGAGGTGGACATCACGCTCGACGGCACGCTGCACACCGCGCGGCTGACGTTGGGCGCGCTGGCGGAACTGGAAGCCTCGATGCAGGCCGACAGTCTGGTGGCGCTGGTCGCCCGGTTCGAAGGGGCGAGCTACACCACGCGCGACGTGATTGCGCTGCTTGTCGCAGGACTACGGGGCGGCGGGTGGCATGGTACGACGCGCGATCTGCTGCACGCCCGGATAGACGGTGGGCCGCTTGAAGCCGCCCGCGCCGCCGCCCTTCTGCTGGGGCGGGCCTTCGGATGAGCGATCCCGCACCCTTCGACTGGCCGGCGCTGATGCAGGCCGGGATCGGCGGACTGGGTCTGAAGCCGTCCGAATTCTGGGCGCTGACCCCCGCCGAATTGCACCTGATGCTGGGCCCCGCTGGCCCGGCCCCGGCCACGCGCGCCACGTTGGACGCGCTGGCCCAAGCCTATCCCGACACGCCGCACCCCTGAACGGAGACGCCCCATGTCCGATCCCGATGACCTGACTGCCGAGCTTGAGCGGTTCGAGACCTCTGTCGGCGGTGCCCGCGCCGTGCTGTCCGCCTTCGATGGCGAGTTGCGCGCGATGCAGGCCACCGTGACCGACACGGGCCGCGAGGTGAACGCCCTGTCGCGCGGGATCAGCCGCGGACTGAAATCCTCGTTCGAGGGGTTGGTCTTCGACGGCATGAAGCTGTCGGACGCGCTGAAAGGCGTGGCGCAATCCATGGTTAACGCCGCCTACAACGCCGCGATCAATCCGGTGATGAAACATGCAGGCGGCGTGCTGGCGACCGGCGTGCAGGGCCTGATGAGCGGCATGATGCCCTTCGCCCATGGCGGCGCGTTCACGCAAGGGCGGGTGATGCCCTTCGCCAAGGGCGGCGTTGTATCCAGCGCGCAGGCCTTCCCCATGAAGGGCGGCACCGGCCTGATGGGCGAGGCTGGGCCAGAGGCGATCATGCCGCTGGCGCGCGGGCCGGACGGCGCGCTTGGCGTGCGGGCGGGCGGTGGCGCGGCCTCTGTTCAGGTCACGATGAACATCACCACGCCCGATGTCGAAGGCTTCCGCCGCTCGCAAAGCCAGATCGCCGCGCAGATGGGCCGGGCGCTGTCGCGCGGCCAGCGCAACCGCTGATCCCCCAGATTTGAAAGGTCTGCTCATGTCCTTCCACGATGTCACCTTTCCCACGCGTCTAAGCCTTGGGGCCACCGGCGGTCCGGAACGGCGCACCCGCGTCGTCACGCTCGCCTCCGGCCATGAAGAGCGGAACACGCCCTGGCAACATTCTCGCCGCCGCTATGACGCGGGCACGGGAATGCAGAGCCAAGCCGATATCGCCACGCTCGTCGCGTTCTACGAGGCACGGCGCGGGATGCTGCATGGGTTCCGATGGCGCGACTGGGCCGACTACTCCAGCGCCGTGCCCGGTCAGCAGGCCGACTATCAGGATCAGCTGATCGCCACCGCCGACGGGGCGACCTACACATTCCAACTGACCAAAACCTACGGGCAAGGGACGGACGCCTACGTGCGGCCCATCACCAAGCCGGTGCCGGGCACCGTGTCCATCGGTGTCACAGGCGATCCGTTGGAAGAGGGGCCAGACTTCACCGTCGATCATGCGACCGGCCTTGTCACGCTGACCGATCTGCCCGTGGCGGGCGCGCTGATCACCGCAGGGTTTGAGTTCGACGTGCCCGTGCGGTTCGACACCGACCGTCTGGACGTGGCGCTCGACGCGCCCGGTACGGCGCAGATCCCCGACGTGCCGGTGGTAGAGCTGCGATTGGACTGACCCACCGCACGCTGGCTTCCGCCCGCCTTAACCCTTTCGCCCGCATCCTGCCGCGACCCGAACCGGAAGGCCGCCCCATGACCACGACGACCCTGTGCCGCTGCTGGCGGCTGACCCGCGCCGATGGCCGCGTCTTCGCCTTCACCGATCACGACACGGCGATCACCGTGGACGGCACCGCCTTCCACCCATCCGAAGCGCTGACCGCGCGCGCGCTGGAACAGACTACCGGATTGTCGGTCGATAACTCCGAGGCGATGGGCGCGCTGTCGGACGCGGGCCTGACCGAGGAAGATATCCTGGCCGGCCGCTTCGACGCCGCTACCATCGAGATATTCGAGGTCGACTGGTCCGCTCCCGACAACCGCCGCTTGTTGTTCACCGGCGAAATGGGAGAGATCGAGCGCGCAGGCGGGGCCTTCAAGGCGGAACTGCGCGGCCTGACAGAGCGGCTGAACGTGCCGCACGGCAAGCTGTACCAGCGCCCCTGCCGCGCGGCGCTGGGCGACGACGACTGTCGCGTTGATCTGGACGCCTCGGCCTACACGACCGAGACGACTGTTCTGGCCGTCGATGGTGCCGCACTGACGCTGCCCGCTATGGCGGCGGCGGACGGCTGGTTCGCCCACGGCACGCTGCGGGTGCTGGACGAGGCCGCGACTGGTCTTGTGCGGCGAATCCGGACAGACGATGCCAGCGGTGCGGATCGATGCATCGTTCTGACAGAGGCGATAGGCGCGGGCCTGTCCCCCGGCGATGCGGTGCAGATCAGCGCCGGTTGCGACAAGCGCGCCGCAACCTGCCGCGCCAAGTTCGACAACATGGTCAACTTCCGCGGCTGCCCGCATCTGCCCAGCGAAGACTGGCTTTTCGCTTACCCGCAGAAATCGTCATGAACGCGCGGGCAGATCAGATCGTCGCCATCGCGCGCAGTTGGATCGGCACGCCGTATCAGCACCAGTGCGCCAAGCGCGGGGCAGGGGCCGATTGCCTTGGGCTGGTGCGTGGGGTCTGGACAGAGCTGTTCGATCGGCCCGCCCCGATCGTTCCGGCCTACACACCCGACTGGAACGAGCCGCAGGGCCGCGAAGACCTGCTGCGCGCGGCGCGGCTTCTGCTGGTCGAGCGCCACGGTGCGCCGGTTCCGGGGCAGGTGCTGATGTTCCGTATGAAGCCCGGCAGTATCGCGAAGCACCTTGGCATCGTCAGCGCGCCGGATCGTTTCATCCACGCTTACGACGGCCACGGAACCTGCGAAAGCACCTTGTCTGGCCCGTGGCGACAGCGCATCGCCGCGCATTTCGATTTCCCGGACCGGCCCGGCGCGTCCTAGCCGCACCGAACACCTAACCTTCGGTCGGGGCCCACCCCCACCGCCCATCGACCCAACGCGGAGTCTTTCCCATGGCGACCATCCTTCTCTCGGCTGTCGGCGGCGCCATCGGTGCCAGCCTTGGTGGCGGCGTTCTGGGCCTGTCCTCCGTCGTCATCGGGCGAGCCATCGGTGCCACGGTCGGGCGCGCCATCGACCAGGCGGTCATGGGACCGGGTGCCCAAACGGTCGAGCACGGGCGGCTGGATCGCCTGCGTCTGACCACCGCCGGAGAGGGCACGCCGATCCCACGCATCTGGGGCCGCATGCGCGTTCCGGCCCACGTGCTCTGGGCCAGCGACTTCAAGGAAAACGTCAGCACCTCTGGCGGAGGTGGCGGCAAGGGTGGCCCACCGAAGCCGAAGGTGCGCGAGTACAGCTACTCGATCTCTCTGGCGCTGGGCCTGTGCGAAGGCCCCATCGCGGGGATCGGTCGTATCTGGGCGGATGGGCAGGAAATCTTGCCCGCCGATATCGACCTGCGCGTCTATGAGGGCACGGACGACCAACTGCCCGATCCGCTGATGGAAGCGACCGAGGGCGCGGGGCAGGTCCCGGCCTATCGCGGTCTGGCCTATGTGGTAATGGAGAACCTGTCGCTCACCGCCTTCGGCAACCGCGTGCCGCAATTCAGCTTCGAGGTGATCCGCAACGACGCCGAGGGAGCATTGTCGCGCACCGTGACCGGCGTGGCGATGATGCCGGGTACGGGCGAATATACGCTCGCCACCACCCCGGTTCGCTACGAAGACCAGCCGGGCGAGGGGGTCTACGTCAACGTCAACACACGGGCCGCCGCAACGGACTTCTCGGCCTCACTGCAATCCATGCGCACCGAACTGCCGAACGCCCGCGCCGCGTCGCTGATCGTCTCGTGGTTCGGCGACGATCTGCGCGCCGGTGAATGCCTTTTGAAGCCCAAGGTCGAGGATAATAGCCGCGACGGGGCCGAGATGCGCTGGTTCGCGGGCGGTATCGATCGCGGCGATGCGGAAGAGGTGCCCCGGGATGTAGAGGGCCGCTCTATCTACGGCGGCACGCCGGCGGACCGGGCGGTGATCGAAGCGATCCGCGCCATGACTGTGGCTGGGCAAGAGGTGATGTTCTATCCCTTCATCCTGATGGAGCAGCAGGCGGGCAATGGTCTGCCCGATCCTTGGGGCGGTGCCGAACAGGCGCGTCTGCCTTGGCGGGGACGGATTACCACCGCCATGGCACCGGGGCAGGCCGGTACGACGGATGGGACGTCCGATGCGGACGCCGAGGTCTCTGCCTTCTTCGGAACCGTGCAACCGGACGATTTCATTGCCGTGGCCTTCGACGAAGGAATAGACGACCCGGATGACGGGAACACCGGCAGTGAGGGTGGCTTTCGCTTTCCGCGCAACATCTTCAATCGGGGGTCGGTGCGTAGCAAATTCATCACCTACCGGGGCCCCGATGAATGGACCTACCGTCGCTTCATCCTGCACTACGCCCATCTTTGTGCGGCAGCAGGCGGGGTGGAATCGTTCTGCATCGGCTCTGAAATGCGCAGCCTGACGCAGATCAGGGGCGCCAACGGCTTTCCTGCGGTCGATGCCCTGCGCCAACTCGCCGCCGACGTGGCGACGATCCTGCCCGACGCGAAGATCAGCTACGCCGCCGACTGGTCGGAATACTTCGGCTATGCGCCGCAAGACGGCTCGGGCGATCTGTATTTCCACCTCGATCCGCTGTGGGCCGATCCGAACATCCATTTCGTCGGGATCGACAACTACATGCCGTTGTCCGATTGGCGCGATGGCCCGGACCACGCCGATGCCCATTGGCCGCGCCTCCACGACCTTGGCTACTTGCAGTCCAATATCCTAGGCGGTGAAGGCTACAACTGGTATTACGCAGGCGCAGAGGCCCGTGACTTGCAGATCCGCACGCCCATCACCGATGGTGCGCATGATGAGCCGTGGGTCTACCGCTACAAGGATCTGCCGAATTGGTGGGGTAACACGCACCACGAACGACGCGGCGATGCGCGCTCGGTTCAGCCGACCGACTGGGTCGCTGGCATGAAGCCTATACGTTTCACCGAACTGGGCTGTGCCGCCATCGACAAGGCGACGAACCAGCCCAACCGCTTCCTTGACCCGAAAAGCAGTGAAAGCGGCCTGCCGCATTACTCAGATGGACGACAGGATGCCTTCATTCAGCTGCAATATCACCGCGCCATGCACGCGTTCTGGACGGATCCTGCGCACAACCCGGTCTCTGCCATCTACGGCGCGCCGATGCTGGACATGGATCGCGCCTACGCCTGGGCCTGGGACGCGCGACCGTTCCCGCAATTTCCGGGCCTGCCTGACACGTGGTCGGACGCCGCGAACCACGCGCGCGGCCATTGGCTGACGGGCCGGGCTGGGCAGCGGACTCTGACTTCTGTCGTGCAGGAAATCTGCGCGCGGACGGGCGTGACCGACATCGACACCGACGACCTGACCCGCACCCTGCGCGGTTACGGTGTGTCCGAGGTCGGCGACGCGCGTGCCGCCCTGCAGCCCTTGATGCTGGCCTACGGGTTCGACGCAATCGAGCGTGACGGCCAACTGATCTTCCGCACCCGTCGTGCGGCGCCCGCCATCCCGATCGACTCCTCCCGTGTCGTCGCGCAGGAAGAAGGCGACATTCAAACCGTCCGCGCCCCACAGGCCGAGGAAACGGGCCGCGTGTCGCTGGGCTTCGTCGGCGCCGGCGGGGACTACACCGCCGCCACCGTCGAGGCGCAAATCCCGGATGAGCAGAACCCGGCCCTGTCGCGCACAGAAGTGAATCTTGTTCTGTCGCACGGAGAGGCGCGTGCCATCACGCAACGCTGGCTGTCGGAAGCGCGGATCGCGCGGGACAAACTGCGGCTGGCGCTGCCGCCCTCGGCGCATCCCATCGGCGCGGGGGATACTGTATCGCTGGAAGGACGCTTCTACCGGATCGACCGCTCCGAGGTCGGCGACTTCGCCACGCTGGACGCAACGCGGGTAGAGCCGGGGGCCTATCTGTCGGTGGACGTAGACGACGCCACCGGCGAGGGGTCGATCATCCCGGTGATATCAGCGCCCCCCGTGCTGGCACAGTTCCTAGACCTGCCGCTTCTGCGCGGGGACGAGGTTCCGCACGCCCCGCATATCGCCGCCGCATCGCGGCCGTGGCCGGGCGAGGTGGCGCTCATGTCGTCGGTCGAGGATTCGGGCTACGCGCTGAACACTTTAATCGCGCAACCCGCGACCATGGGCGTGACGGATAGCGACCTGTCCGCAGCCGACCCGTCCCGTGTCGACCGGGGCGTTGCGCTGCACGTCAGCCTGTTGTCTGGCACCCTGTCTTCCGTCGGGGACCTGTCGCTTCTGGCGGGGGCGAACGCGGTGGCCATCGGGTCAGGTGCGGACGACGTTTGGGAGGTCTTCCAGTTCCGCGACGCTGTTCTGACCGGCCCGCGCAGCTACGCGCTGACCCATCGTCTGCGCGGACAGGCGGGAACCGATGGTATCATGCCCGCCGTCTGGCCTGCTGGCTCGCGGGTCGTCTTGTTGGATGCGGCTGTGCCGCAGATCACCCTGCCGCGCAACGCCCGCACCTTGCCGCGCCATTACCGTATCGGCCCCGCGTCGCAGGCCATGGACGCGCCGTCCTGGCAGTACGCAGAGCTTGGGTTTCAGGGTATCGGCCTACGCCCCTACGCCGTTGCACATCTGCGCGCGCGCCGTGCGGGGGGCGATCTAACAGTCGAATGGACCCGACGTACGCGGATCGACGGCGATGGCTGGGAAAGCGCGGATGTGCCACTGGGAGAGGAGGCCGAACGCTACGAGGTGATCGTGTCGCAGGGCGAAACGGTGAAAAGACGGGAAACGGTCGCGGCCCCCTACTGGACCTACCCAGCCACAGCCCGCGTATCCGATGGACCCGGTTGCACCGTCTCGGTCGCGCAACTTTCGACGATCTTCGGTCCAGGCCCCGCGCGTGTGCTGATGTTGCCGGACCCGTGATCGCCTGACGCCGGGGGTTTTGTTCCTGCGCTCCGCCGTCCTATATCGGACGAACAGGACCGGAGTGCAGGAGCGTCGGACATGAGCATGACCGCCCAGAAGCTGAACCAGATCGATCCGGTCTGGCATCGCATCCGCGCCGAAGCGAGCGCGGCGACAGAGACCGCACCGCTGATGGCCGGCATGTTCCACACATCAATCCTGCACCATTCCACGCTGGAACGCGCGCTGAGCTACCGTATGGCCATGAAGCTGTCCGATGGCGAAATGCCGGAACAGATCCTGCGAGAGATCGTCGATTCCGCCTACATCGCCGACGATAGCCTTGGCACCGCCGCCCGCGCGGATCTGGTTGCGACGTTCGAGCGTGATCCCGTCTGCCATCGCCTGATCGAGCCTTTGCTGTTCTTCAAAGGCTTTCAGGCCGTCCAAGCCTACCGCATCGCGCACTGGCTGTGGTCCAACGACCGTCGCGATCTGGCGCTGTTCTTCCAGATGCGCAGCTCCGAGGTCTTCGGCGTCGACATCCAGCCCGGTGCCCGGCTGGGCAAGGGCATCATGATCGATCACGCCCATTCCGTCGTGATCGGAGAGACGGCGGTCGTGGGTGACAACGTCTCCATGCTGCATTCGGTCACGCTGGGCGGCACCGGCAAGGAGACAGAGGATCGCCACCCCAAAATCGGCGACGGCGTGATGATCGGGGCCGGGGCCAAGGTGCTGGGCAACATCCGCGTCGGCCATTGCAGCCGCATCGCGGCAGGCTCGGTTGTGCTGGAAGACGTGCCGCCCATGAAAACGGTCGCTGGCATCCCTGCCCGAATCGTTGGCGAGGCGGGCTGCGCGCAGCCGTCCCTGACGATGGATCAGCTGTTCGGGTCTGTCTGACCCCCGGCAACTCTTCTTTCATTCTTGCATGATATTCCGGCACCGAACCAACCGGAGCCGGGGGCATGAATACTGATTTAATCACATCCAGCTACACACGTGTTTTCAACAAGCGTGGAACGGTGTCCCGAAGTTTTTACGACAAGCTCTTCACCGACGCTCCGGAACTGAGAGCCCTGTTCCCGCCGGACATGCAGCGTCAGCGGGACAAGTTCGACAAATTGCTGATGTTGATTGTCGCTCAACTTTCCAAACCCGACAGGATGATAGCCACAATCGAAGACCTTGGCCGCCGCCACTATCATTACGGAGCGCAGCGCGCGCATATCCCATTGGTCGGCGCCACCCTGATCGCAGCATTGCGCGCCAGTGTGCCGGGCGGATTGTCGGTTACCGAGGAAGCCGCGTGGGGCGATCTTTATCTTCGTTTGGCTGACGCATTCGTGGTCGGCCTTGACGCCGCAGAGGCCGAAGATCAGCTTGCCGGAAGGGTGACGCTGGAACGACCTTTTTGAGTTCGTCCGCGCCTGTCAATTCTCGCTGTTTCAGAGCTGTGGAATGAACCGGAAGCTGCGGGAAGACGCGCGAACCACACGAGGCGTCTCGTGGTCCGCGCTGCGACACCCAAAGCGCCGGGCCGCCATCGCTTCCCGAACGGGGACAATCAACGGATCACGATCTCGTCGCCGCGTACGTAGCCCAAGACGCTGCGCGCCTGTTCGTCGAGCAGGTCCAGATCAAGATAGCCGTCCGATAGCCGCCGCGTCTTGTTCTTGAGCGCTGCGACTTCCAGATTCAGCGCGTCACGTTCCTCGCGCAGGGCGCGTGCTTCAGCCTCGATCTCGATCCGGCGCATCAGGCCGTAGTCACCCTGAACCGAGGCAAAGGTGAAATAGCCGCCCAGCACGATCGTCAGCACGACATAAAGTGCCAAACCCCACGGGGCGCGTTTCATCTGTTGGGTCATGTCCGGCCTCTGCTCCACCGCTTTGCGGGTGTTCATCGGCACTATGCCAGTCCGGATGCGCCCTGTCAGGAGGTGATTCGCCGAAGCGAATCACCTACGGTGCGGGTGTGGCAAAAGGGTCGGGCGTAGAGCTTACTCGGCGCCCTTGTAAATCGCCACCAGCTTGTCGAACATCGCCATTGCCTCGGCCCGGTCGCGCTGGAACGAGTTGCGACCGATGATCGATCCGTTGCCGCCTCCATCGCGGATGGCGCGGGCGTCGTCGTAGACCGACTCTTCGCCCTTCTTGGCACCGCCAGAGAACACCATGATCCGACGCCCGTCGAAGGCAGAGCGCATGCACTCGGCCACCCGCGCGGCCTGGGTCGAGATGTCGATCTTCTGCTCCTCGAAGACTTTCCTGGCCTCCGGCACCTCCAGATGATTGGTCGACAGTTTGATCTTGATGATATGCGCACCGATCAGCGCCGCGATCTGCGCGGCATAGGCGGCCACGTCGATCGCCGTCTCGCCGTCCTTGCTGATCGCCTCACCACGTGGGTAGGACCAGATGACGGTGGGAATGCCGACCGAAGCGGCCTCGCGGCGCAGTTCCACGATCTCTTCGAACATGTTCAGCTGTTGGTCAGAGCCGGGGTAGATCGTGAAGCCGATGGCCGATGCGCCGATCCGCAGCGCGTCATCGACGCTGGCCGTCACCGCCTGATCCTTGCCCGCCGTGTCGCTCATGAGCGAATTGGAAGAGTTCATTTTCAGGATCGTCGGCATCTGGCCCGCGAAGGTATCCGCACCCGCTTCCAGCATCCCAAGGGGAGCTGCAAAGGCGTTCAGGCCCGCGTCGATGGCCAGCTGATAGTGATAATGCGGATCGTAGGCGGGTGCGTTGGGGGCATAGGTGCGCGCGGGGCCATGTTCGAAGCCTTGATCCACGGGAAGGATGATCATCTTGCCGGTGCCCTTCAGACGCCCATGCATCAGCATCTGGCACAGCTTGCCCTTTGTGCCGGGGTTGTCGCCCTCGTAGTTGGACAGGATCTTGCGGACTTTTTGCGACGCTTTCATCTGGCTCTCCCTCATGCGTTTGGCACAGGGATAGGCGGGCGAACTCCCTCTGGCAACGTTTCGACGCTAACGGGGCCGATGGTTCAGCGCTTTGGCAGCGATCGCCAGCGCCAGACGGCGGGGCAGGTGGGTCGCCGCGATTGCGATGGCCTTGGGGCCAACGCCTGGGATCACCATGCGTCGTCCGCGCATCATGCCATCCCATCCGGCCTGCGCGACGGTGGCGGCGTCCATCATGTCACGTCCACCGCGCAGCCCGCCGGCATCGAAGAACGCGGTATCCACCGGGCCGGGGCACAGCGCGGTAACGGTCACGCCGCGCCCGCGCGCCTCTTGCCACAACGCCTCTGACAGAGACCGCAGGTAGGCCTTGGTTGCGAAGTAGATGGCCATGTTCGGGCCGGGTAGGTAACCGGCCAAAGAGGCCACGTTCAGGATGCGCCCGTCGCCGCGCGGGATCATCTGGCCCATCGCCAGCTTGGCCAGCCGCGTCGCGGCCAGCAGGTTCACGTCCAGCATCGCGCGCTCGCGGTCCCAGTCGGAGGCGGCGAAATCGCCAGAGCCACCCAATCCCGCGTTGTTGATCAGCACATCGACTCGGCCCGCATCGCGCCACATCGCGTCCAGCGCCGCGCCGTCAGCCAGATCGCACACCAGCACTGCCGCCCGCGATCCCAACTCAGCCGCAAGCGCCTCCAGATCCCCCTGATCCCGTGCGACCAGAAACACCTCATGCCCCGCGTCATGGGCGATCCGCGCAAAGGCCGCCCCCAGCCCCCGAGAGGCTCCGGTGATCAGAACGCGCGCCACTAACGACTCTTTGCTTTTGCAAATACCCCGGCACGACGCTCGCCAGCGGAAAAACCACTCATCCCAGCGCCGCGACGCCCGGAAGGGTCTTGCCCTCCATCCATTCCAGGAACGCGCCCCCGGCGGAGGAGATATAGGTAAAGTCCTCTGCCGCGCCCGCCTTGTTCAGCGCGGCCACGGTATCACCGCCGCCCGCGACCGAGATCAGCGACCCCTCGCGCGTCAGCCGCGCGGCTTCTGCCGCCGCTGCATTCGTTGCGACGTCGAAGGGTGCGATCTCGAAGGCACCGAGCGGGCCGTTCCAGATCAGCGTCTTGCAGCCCGCCATCGCCGTCTTGATCCGCGTGACGCTGTCGGGGCCGGTGTCCAGGATCATTGCATCAGCGGGGCAGGCGTCGGCGGCGACGATCTCGCTGTCGGCCCCGGCCTTGAACTCGCGCGCAACGACAACGTCGTGGGGCAGGATGATCTCGCACCCGGCCTCATCCGCGCTTTTCAGGATGTCGCGGGCGGTGTCGGTCATGTCATGCTCGGCCAGCGATTTGCCCACGTCGATGCCCTGCGCGGCCAGGAAAGTATTCGCCATGCCGCCGCCGATCACCAGATGGTTCACCTTGCGCACCAGGTTCGACAGCAAGTCCAGCTTGGTCGAGACCTTCGCTCCGCCCACAACGGCCATCAGCGGGCGGTCCGGCTGGCCCAGGGCCGCTTCCAGAGCGCGCAACTCTTCCGCCATCAGCAGACCGGCAGCCGATGGCAGGCGGCGCGCAAGCCCCTCGGTCGAGGCATGGGCGCGGTGCGCGGCGGAAAAGGCATCATTCACGTAAACATCGCCCAGTGCGGCCATGGCGTCGGCCAGCTCGGCGTCGTTCTTCTCTTCGCCCGCGTGGAAGCGGGTGTTCTCCAAGAGCACCACGCCGCCTTTCGCAATCGCATCGCGCGCCGCGTCGCCGATGCAGTCCTCGGCAAAGGTTACATCCCGGCCCAAGTGCTCGGACAGGGCCGGCACGATCTGCGACAGGCTCATGTCATCCACCCGCTTGCCCTTTGGGCGGCCAAAGTGCGCCAGCAGGATCGGTTGCCCGCCCGCGTCCAAGATCGCGTTGACCGTAGGCACGATCCGCTCGATCCGGGTGGCGTCGGTGACGCGGCCATCCTCGATCGGCACGTTCAGATCGACGCGGGTCAGTACGCGCTTGTCGGCAAGGTCTAGGTTGGAAAGGGCGGTCCAGCTCATGGTGGTCTCCTGCGGTGGTTGGTCCGGTGATGCCCCGCTGGTGGGAACGGCGCAAGTCCGACCGCTGCGCATCGCCCCCGCACGGAACTGCCGCAGCCCTTTCCCAACCGGCCCCGACGCCTTATGTCGCCTGCAACGCAATCTGAAAGGATACTCCGTGGCCGAGATCAAAGACCCCGAGAACACCATCATCGTCGAACTGAAGGACGGCCCCGTCACCATCGAACTGCTGCCCGACGTGGCACCCCAGCACGTTGAGCGGATGAAAACGCTGGCCCGCGCCGGTGCCTACGACAACGTGGTCTTCCACCGCGTCATCGACGGCTTCATGGCGCAGACCGGTGACGTGTCGAACGGCAACGCCGAAAAGGACTTCAACATCCGTCTTGCGGGCACCGGCGGCTCCGAACATCCGGACGTTCCGGCAGAATTCTCCAAGCTGCCGCATGACCGGGGCACCATCGGGGCGGCGCGCTCGTCAAACCCGAACTCGGCCAACAGCCAGTTCTTCATCAACTTCTCGGACAACCACTTCCTGAATGGTCAGTACACCGTCTACGGCCGCGTCATCGAGGGCATGGATCTGGTGGACAAGATCACCCGTGGCGAGCCTCCGATGAACCCCGACCGGATGCTGTCGGTGAAGGTGGCCGCCGATGCGTAGCCTTGCGATCTTGGCGGCGATCTGCGCCGCACCTGCCTTCGCGACCGGGATTGACCTGACCATCGCCGACAAGGGCACCGTGTCCATCGACCTGTTCGAGGATGTGGCCCCCAACCACGTGGACCGGATCACCGCCCTGGCGCGGAACGGCGCCTATGATGGCGTGGTCTTCCACCGCGTGATCGACGGCTTCATGGCTCAGACCGGCGACGTGCAGTTCGGCCGTGCCGACTTGGACACGAGCAACGCGGGCATGGGCGGCTCCGATATGCCCGATCTCGCGCAAGAGTTCAGCGACCGCCCGTTCGAGCGTGGCACGGTGGGCATGGCCCGCTCCGGCAACTCGGTCGACAGTGCGAATTCCCAATTCTTCATCATGTTCCAGCCAGCGCCGCACCTGAACGGGCAATATACCGTGGTGGGGCAAGTGACGGACGGTATGGACGTCGTGCATGGCATCACGCGCGGACAGGGCCGTGGCGGCTCTGTGGCCGACCCGGACGTCATCGAAAGCGTGACCGTCACCGAGTGATCGGTGGGAATTGAGTATTTGTGAAAACAAAGAACGGGGCGGCGGGGATGACCTTGGCCGCCCTTCTTGCGGGAAGGATGGAATATGGCTGACAGGATCGTGGTCGCGTCGGATCACGCGGCGGTAGAGATGCGGCAGGCGGTCGTCGCGCATCTGAAAGAGCGCGGGATCGACGTGGTGGAGATGGGTCTCGCCATTGGCGAGCGCACCGATTATCCCAAGCAGGGGCGCGCTGCGGCAGAGCGGGTCGCGTCGGGCGACTGCACCTCCGGCATCCTGCTATGTGGCACCGGGCAGGGCATCATGATGGCGGCCAACAAGGTGCCGGGCATCCGCTGCGGCGTATGCGGAGACACGTTCTCTGCCGCGATGATCCGCGCGCATAACGACGCGAACATGCTGTCACTGGGCGCGCGGGTGATAGGCGAGGGGTTGGCCCTGCGCATCGTGGATGCGTTCCTAGACACCGCATTCGAGGGTGGCCGCCACGCCGACCGGGTGTCGATGATCGAAGGTTAGGTGCCGCAGAAGGTCGCTTGCACCTCTTCCCCCGGCTCTGGTGCCGCGCCGAACAACGGGTGTGGCGTGAAGGGTTCGGTGGTCGCTTCGTGCATGGCATGAAACAGGTCCATGTCACCCGCGACAGCCGCCGCGATCACCGCCTCGACATGGTGGTTGCGCGGAATGACCGCCGGGTTCGAGCGGTTCATCAGGGCGATCTGCGCCTTTTCACCCGCGCCATCGCGGCGCAAGCGCCCGATCCACATCTGGTGCCATTGGTCGAAGGCGGGACGGTCGGTCACGTGATCCTGCGCCGATCCGTCCGACAGGCCCCGGAACACCAGCGTGAAGTCGTCGCGGTTGGTGGCAAGGATGTCCAGAAGACGCTGGATCAGGTCCGCGTCGTCCTCTTCCATCGTGCTCAGGCCGATTTTCGCGCCGAACAGGGTCAGCCATTCGGATTGGTAATGCGTCGCGAAACCGTTGACCGTTTCCGTAAAGCTGGCTACCGCCGCTTCGCGATCCTTCATCAGGGGCAGCAGGCCCGTCGCCAGCTGCGCAAGGTTCCAGACCGCGATCTGCGGTTGGTTGGCGTAGGCGTAGCGCCCGTGCCGGTCGATGGATGAAAATACCGTGTCGGGGTGATAGCCATCCAAGAAGGCGCAGGGGCCGTAGTCGATGGTTTCCGCCGCCAGTCCCATGTTATCGGTGTTCATCACCCCGTGAATGAAGCCAAGCGACATCCACCGAGCGATCAGCTTGGCCTGCGCTTGCACGACGGCTTCGAGCAACTCCGCCGGGCCATCCGCGTCCGGATGGTGGCGGGCGCGCACGTGGTCGACCAGGAGGCCAAGCGCTTCGGTGTCCTGACGCGCGTAGAAATACTGGAAGGTGCCGACGCGGATGTGGCTGCTGGCCACGCGGGTCAGGATCGCACCGGGCACTATCGTATCGCGAAACACCTCCTCTCCGGTCGCGACAGCGGCCAGCGCGCGGGTGGTGGGCACGCCCATCGCGGCCATGGCTTCGGACACCAGATACTCACGCAGCACCGGCCCGAGCCATGCGCGCCCGTCGCCGCCCCGGCTGAAAGGCGTGCGGCCCGCGCCTTTCAGCTGGATGTCACGGCGACCTTCGCGGCCGATGACCTCTCCCAGCAGTACCGCTCGCCCGTCGCCCAGTTGCGGCACCCAGCCGCCGAATTGATGACCTGCATAGGCTTGCGAGATTGGCGTGGCCCCTTCGGGCACCGCGTTCCCGGCGAACATCGCAAGGCCTTCGCCGGTGCGAAGCGCATTTGGGTCCAGCCCCAAATCGCGCGCCAGACCGTCGTTCAGCGCCAGAAGGCGCGGCGCGGCCACCGGGGTCGGCGATTGCGCGGCAAAAAAGCGGGGCGGCAGGGCGGCATAGCTGTTGTCGAACGGTATGTGCATGCAGCCCATGTGGGGCGCGCCACCCGGTTTGGCCAGCCCTTTGCGCCGCCCCGTGGTGCGCTACGTCTTTTCCCTAACCATGACAGCTAACAGGAGGGACAGCCATGCAAGCCGAACAACGCAGCGGGATGCGGATCAAGGATCGGGCCGAGTTCAAGTCGAAGCCGAAGCCCTTGACGATGAAGAAAGAGCAACTGGTCTCGGACGCCGTCGCCGCGATGTGCGAGAAGAACTACGGTTCCGTGATGATCGTGGATGACGCGGAAAAGGTGATCGGGGTCGTGACCGAGCGCGACATCATGCGCAAGATCGTGAACCAGAACCGCACCGCGCCAGAGACGAAGCTGGAAGAGATCATGACCGTAGAGCCGCGGCTGGCCCGCGAAGACGACGACGTGGTCGACTGGCTGCGCATCATGTCGAACGAGCGGTTCCGCCGTCTGCCGGTCGTAGATGCCGAGGGCAAAATCAAGGCCGTGTTCACCCAAGGTGACTTTGTCAGCTACACGTGGCCCGACCTGATGAACCAGGCAAGACAGATGGGCCGCGCGGCCATCACGCGCAACTTCCCGACCGTGCTGATCGGCGGCGGGATCATGTTGTATACGCTGATCATGATCATCGTGATCGCGGTGGTGCTCTAGCGTCGGATGATCACGCCCTCGGCTGGCTGAAGCGTGTCGAGGGCGGTCACATCGCGACCGGGGATCGTGGACAGAAGCGGCGTGCCGGTGATCGGCAGCGGCTGGTCCGTGTCGCTCATGTTCAACACGACGCCGATCCGCTCCCCATCGACACTGCGGGTGTAGGCCAGCACAGCCTCGTCTGCATGATCAAGGATCCAGTCGCCATGACGCAGGGCGGGGGTCTTGCGCCGCAGGTCGGTGAGAGCGCGCACCAGTGATAGCATGGACGCTGGGTCTTCTGACTGCTCGGCTGCCGATGGGACGGCGGACAACGGCAGGAACGGTGCGCCGGTGGTGAAACCGCGACCTTCGCCGTCGTCCCACGGCATCGGAATACGCACCGGATCGCGCCCAAGGCCAGAGCCGGGATTGTTGATCGCCCAAGGGTCTTGCAGCATGTCGTCGGGCACGGCCTCGTTCACCATCCCCAGTTCATCCCCCTGCCACAGGGTCGGCGTGCCGCGCAGCGTCAGCAGTAGCATTTGCGCCAACCGTGCCATGGGCAGGCCCACGCGGCCCGCGATGCGGGGGCGGTCATGGTTGCCCATCACCCAGTTGGGCCAACCGCCCTTCGGGATCAGCCCCTCGTAGTAGCGGATGTAATCGGCAAGGCGGCGGGGGTGCAGGTCGGCCTTGAGCAGCTCAAAGTTGAACGGCAGTTGGAAGCCGTCCAGCTGATCGCCGTAATACAGCATGATCTCGTCCAGATGACCGTAGGCCTCACCCACCAGCACGCGCCCGCCGTACTCCTCTGCCAGCTTGCGCATGGCGCGGACGTGGGGAAAGACGTCGGGCTGGTGCGAGGTGAAGGTGCGGAACAGCGCGCGGGCAGGCTCTGTGCCGTCCCAATCTGGGTTTGCCGGGTTGTCGCGCAGCTGCGCGTCAGGGGTCAGGTGTTCGACCGCATCGACGCGGAAGCCATCGACGCCACGCTTGTACCACACGCGCATGGCGTCGAGCATCGCGGCGGCCACGTCCGGGTTGCGCCAGTTCAGGGCAGGTTGCTGGCGGGCGTAGATGTGCAGGTAATACTGGCCGGTCGCTTCATCCATTGTCCACGCGGGGCCGCCGAATTCGCTAATCCAGTTGTTGGGTGGGCCACCATCCGCCGCGGGATCGGCCCAGATATACCAGTCGCGCTTGGCGGCGGTCTTGGAGGCGCGGGAGTCGATGAACCACGGATGCTCTTCCGAGGTGTGGGACGGCACGAAATCCAGCAGCACCTTCAGGCCGCGCGCGTGGGCGTCCTCTACCAGCGCGCCAAAATCCGAAAGCGTGCCGAAGATCGGTTCAATCCCAGTGTAGTCGCTGATGTCGTACCCGCCGTCCGCCATGGGTGAGGGGAAGATCGGGGAAATCCAGATCGCATCCACACCCAGCGCTTCCACGTAGTCCAGCCGCTGCCGGATGCCGTTCAGATCGCCGGTGCCGGACCCGGTCGAGTCCTGAAACGAGCGGGGGTAGATCTGGTAGATAATCCCGTCCTGCCACCAATCGCGCGTCGCCATACCGTACCCCTTGCTTGCCTCGGCCCTGATCCCGAGGACACCCCCGAACGTCAAGCCACTTTCCTTGTCCGTGCCGCGCGATAGATAGCGCGTCAGGGATATTTCATCGGAGACGAACATGGCAGTCGAGACCGCACCGGGGGCGCTTGATCCAATAGCGGCCGTGGCGCTTGTGGGCGCGCTGGGCGTCGGCGCGCAGTGGCTGGCGTGGCAGCTGCGGATGCCGGCCATCGTGTTGATGCTGGCCGTTGGGGTCTTGGCGGGGCCGGTCCTCGGCATCTTCGATCCGGCACGCGACATCGGCGAGTTCTATCTGCCGATGATCTCTATCGCGGTCGCGATCATCCTGTTCGAAGGCGGCCTAACTCTGAACTTCCACACCCTGCGGGACGCCGCGGATGGGGTGAAACGGCTTGTCTTCATCGGCGCGCCGCTCGGCTGGCTGCTGTCCACGCTGGCGCTGCGCTACGGCGCTGGCACCACGTGGGAAAGCGCCGCGGTTTTCGGTGGCATCATGATCGTCACCGGCCCCACGGTGATCGCACCGCTTCTGCGATCTGCGCGCTTGGCACGCCGTCCGGCGGCCTTGCTGCAATGGGAAGCGATCTTGAACGATCCCGTCGGCGCGCTTGCCGCTGTTCTGGCGCTGGAGGTCGTTATCGTCCTGCGCACCGCCGAACAGGTCGGCAGCGCGGTGTGGACGCTGGTGATCGGCATCGCATTGGCCACGGTGCTGGGTATCGCGGCGGGATATGCGCTGGCCTGGGCTTTCCGCAGGGCCAAGGTGCCTGAATTCATGAAAGTGCCGGTGTTGTTCGCCAGCGTCCTGGCCGTCTTCGCGGTATCGAACATGGTGCTGCACGAGTCCGGCCTGCTGGCCGTGACGGTCATGGGCATCGTCATCGCAAACGCGAACCTGCCGTCTTACGGAGAATTGCACCGCTTCAAAGAGCACGCGACGATCCTGCTGGTGTCCGGCGTGTTTATCCTGCTGGCCGCGTCGCTCGATTTCGCGGCGCTGTCGCAGCTCACGTGGCGGTCGGTGGTCTTCGTCATCATCGTGCTGAGTATCGTGCGCCCGGTGACGGTGATGCTGGCTTTGACCGCGACAAAACTGCCTTTGAAGGAGAAGCTTCTGGTCGCCACCACCGGTCCACGCGGTGTCGTGCTGGTCGCCGTCGCCGGTCTGTTTGGCAGCCGCCTTGCGGAACTAGGCGTCGAAGATGGCGCGCTGATCGGTCCGCTCGCCTTCATCTTGGTGGCCGCGTCGGTCGTTGTGCATGGCTTCACGCTGGCACCCGTGGCGAAGTGGCTGGGGCTGACGGCGGCAGAGACGCCGGGGGTGATCCTCGTCGGCGGTTCGCACTTCACCACGGGCTTGGCGCAGACGCTGAAGAAGGCCGAGATCCCGGTGCTCGTGACCGACCCGAACCGCGGGCACCTTCGTGGCGCGCGTGAGGCGGGGATCACCACGTTCTTCGGCGATATCCTGTCCGAAGGGGCCGAACTGCGCATCGAGCTGAACGGCTACAAGACCGTCGTCGCCGCGACAGACAACGACGCCTACAACACGCTGGTCGCCACCGACCTTGGCCCCGAGTTCGGGCGAGAGAATGTCTACCAAGTGGGCCGCGAGAAATCGACGAACGCGCGCCACGCGCTGCCATCGACGTTGGGTGGGCGCCACTTCGTCGGCGGAATGACCTACAACGCGTTGAACCGCCTGATGTGGCAGGACTGGGAGTTCCGCCTGACCCGCCTGACAGAAGAATACTCGAAGGCCGACTGGCGCGAAAAACGGCCAGAGGCGCATGTGCTGGCCTACATCGACACTGGCGGAGAGATCCACTTCGTCGAGGATGAAGAGGACGTGCCGGACGTGGCAGATACGCGTATCATTTCACTGCTGCCGGCCGAGCAGGACGATACTGCGAAGACCGTCGCCTGAGGGTGACGGTCTAGCGGCGCACGGCGCGGGCGTTGCGTGCACCCGTCACGGTGATGTCGCGGATACCGGCTAGTTCGCGCTCGGTTAGGCGGATCGCCACCGTCACTTCGCGAGAGCGTTGGGTGGACACGGGCGTCGGGCCTGGTGCCTCTTGCGCAACGAAAGCCAGCGTCAGACGTCCGGGCGTTTCGGTCGGGACGGGAACCAGATCGCCGTCCCAGTTGCCCTGACGCGCCGCCACACCGGTCGCACGGATGATCGCGCCGCCTGTTGTCTGGGCAACATCCAGTGTCAGGATCTGGTCGATCAACCCGCGGCTGTCGGCGAGTTCCGCGCCCTCGACTATGGTGGGGGCGACCGTGACCTCTTCGCTGCTTCGGAACAGGTTAAGCGGGTTCAACCGGCTGTCGGCCAGCCGTCCGCATCCCGCAACGCCCAGCGCCAGCACCAGTGCGATCCCGATCTTCGTCTTCATCTGCGTCATGGCCTGCCCCATCCGTCAAATCCCCGTGATTAGGGCCTAGCCGATACCGCCTGCGGTGAAAAGGCCGTGCGGGTTGCGAGCAGGGGCGCGCTTGCCTAATTCGGTTCTAATCAAGGAGACACCCATGGCCAGCCCCGCCTTCGAAGAGATCGCCGAGACGTTCGAGTTCCTGGACGATTGGGAAGACCGCTATCGCCACGTGATCGAGATGGGGCGCGCGATGGAGCCCTTGGACGACGGGCTGAAAGTCCCCGCCACCAAGGTCGACGGCTGTGCCAGCCAGGTCTGGCTGGTGCCGACAGTCGAGCAGGGGCGCTTTGCGTTTCAGGGCGACTCGGACGCGATGATCGTGAAAGGGCTGATCGCGATCCTGCACGCGCTTTACGCGGGCGAAGAGGTGAAGGACGTGCCGAAAATCGACGCCAGCGCCGAACTTGGGCGGCTTGGGCTGAACGATCACCTGTCGGCGCAACGCTCGAACGGCTTGCGCGCGATGATCGAGCGCATCCGCGCAACGGCGGCCGCGGCGCAGTAGGAGCGCGGCAGGATTGTCGAGGGGCTCTGCCCCTCGCGCCATAGGCGCTGTAGGACTGTAGAGGGGCTCTGCCCCTCGCGCCATAGGCGCGGCAGGATTGTAGAGGGGCGCTGCCCCTCGCGCCATAGGCGCGGCAGGACTGTAGAGGGGCGCTGCCCCTCGGCCTGCGGCCTTACCCCGAGGTATTTTCAGAACGATGAAGAGGCGGCGTCAGCTTTGACGCTCGGCCCAACCCGCGAAAGTCTTTTCCAGGTAGACCACGGCGTAATAAAGCACGATCCCCAGCACCGCGAGCGCGATCAGAACCGCGAACATCAACGGGTAGTTGCTATTTGTCTGCCCCGACAGGAACAGCGCGCCGAGGCCGCGCCCGTGGGGAGAGACGATTTCCACCAGATTGGTGCCGATGAAGGCTAGCGTGACCGATACCTTCAGCGCGCCGAAGAACTCCGGCAGGGTTTTGGGCAGCGCGATCTTGCGGAAGATGGTCATTTTTGATGCGCCCAAAGCGCCAAGAATGTCGCGATACTCCGGCTCTAGCGTGGACAAGCCGATGCCGACCGACACCGCGATGGGAAAGAAAGAGATCAGGGCGGCCATTAGCACCGTGTTGAAGTCGTGCTGGCCGATGAACAACAGCGCCAGAACCGGCACAAGCGTTGCCTTGGGAATGGCGTTGAAGCCCACAAGCAGCGGGTAAAGGCCATCGCGGGCGGTGCGCGAAAAGCCCATGACCATGCCCAGCGCAAGACCCGCGACGACAGCGATCAGAAGGCCGACGACCGTGCGCCACAGCGTTTGCCATCCGCCGATCAGGAACAGCTCCCAAAAGCGGATGTAGGCGGCAGGTAGGTCAGAGGGCGACGCCATGACGAAGTTGGGCCAGTCGTTGATCCAGACCAGCGCCTCCCAGAAGGCGAGGAACAACAGTAGGGCCGTGACGGGAACGGCGATGGCGCGCATACGGTCGCTCATGCCGCGTCCCTCCCTTGGGCGATCTTGATCTGGTCGCGCAGGATATGCAGCATCTTGCCGGTCTTTTCGGTGTAAAGGACGTCGAGGTCGCGGTCAGCGGGCAGGTCCACGTCCAGCACGTATTGGGTGCGGGCAGGGCGGCCTGACAAAACGATGACCTGATCCCCGAGGAAGACGCTTTCGCGCAGGTCGTGGGTGATGAGAACGGCGGTGAACGGCTCTGCCGCCTTCAGCGCGCGCATGGTCTGCCACAGGTCTTCGCGGGTGAAATTATCCAGCGCGCCGAAGGGTTCGTCCATGATCAGCACGTCGGGTTTGTGCACGATGGACCGGCAGAGCGACGCGCGCTGACGCATACCGCCCGACAACTCAGAGGGGCGCTTGGCTTCGAAACCCTCCAGCCCAACCATGCTCAGCAATTCTTCGGCGCGGGCGACCCGGTCCTTGCGGGACATCTTCGGCGCGACGATCTCGAGGGGAAGGATCACGTTGTCGAGGATGCTGCGCCATTCCAGCAGGACGGGGTTCTGGAAGGCCATCCCGACCGTTTTGCGGGGCGAGGTGACGCGCGTGCCGTCCAGCCAGACTTCGCCCGCATCGGGTTTCATCAAGCCCGCAACAAGGCGCGTGAGCGTGGACTTTCCGCAGCCGGAAGGACCGACGACAGCGGCGAAGCTGCCCTTGGGCACTTCCACATCCAGCCCGTCCAGCACCGGCAAGGGGCCTGCCTTTGTGGCGTAGGCGTGACGGACCTGTCTGATGGAGATGAAGTCTTTCATTCGGTGTGCGCCCCTTTGATGTGCGTCGCCCGGCAGCACGCCGTGCTGCCCCTCGTTGTCCGAGGGGCAGACTGCTTCCTAGTTCAGCATCCGCGCTTCGGCGTCCGGCAGGTAGCTGTTGTCGAACACGTCTTCGGGCGTCGGGACGGTCTGGAACTCGTAGACCGTCTGCGTCTGCTCGATGGCGCTGGCCATGCGGTCGGCGTCGACGCCACCCAGACCGTTCTCGGCCACGTAGTCGGTCAGCACATTCGCATCGATCGCCATCAGCAACCGGCGTTTTTCCAGATCGGCGTCGGCGGCGGGGTTGCGCTTGAGCAGGGCTTCGATGGCGGCATCGGGATCGTCCATAGCCGCCTGCCAGCCCATCGCGATGGCGGTCAGAAAGCCGGTCACGGCCTCTGGGTTCGCCTCGGCGAAGTCTGTGTTCACGATGATCGCGTTGCCGTAGAGATCCACGCCGTTGTCTGCCATCAGGATCACCGAGATATCCTCGGGATCGACGCCAAGACGTTCCAGATTAAGCGTGGACGAGAACGAGAAGCCTGTGACCGATGCAACCTCTCCTTGCGCCAGCATCGGCTCGCGCGTGGGGAAGCCGACGGGCTCTACCGTGATGGCATCCATGTCCAAGTCGTTGGCGGCGGCGAAGATCGGGAACTGTGCCCAAGCGCCATCGGGCGGCGGGGCGCCCAGCACCTTGCCCTCCAGGTCGGACGGCGCTTCGACGCCCAGCGACTTGCGGCCCACGATGGCGAAGGGGGGCTTGTCGTAGATCATCATGACGGCGGCGACGGGGGCGTCAGGGTTCTGATCCTTGAAGCGCATCAGCGAGTTGATGTCGGCGAAGCCCACCGGGAACGCGCCGGTGGCGACCTTCGGGATCGCATCCAGCGAGCCTGCGCCCTCGGTGATCGAGACATTCAGATCCTGATCCGAGAACAGCCCCTGATCGACGGCCAGCGTGTAGGGTGCGGCAGGGCCTTCGAACTTCCAGTCCAGCGCGAAGGGCATGTCTGTCTGTGCGGTGGCGGCGGTCGCGCCAAAGGCCATCAGCCCGGCCAGCGCATATGTGATCTTCATTGGTGTCTCTCCCGGTTCTGCGATGCGGGAAGATGGCGGGATGTTCCGCCGATCTTCAAATCGAAGGGGCGGTCTTGTGCCGCTTGCCGTCAGGAAGCCGGATCGACATGCAAGAGTCGAGAGATTCGATGAAAATTTTGGCAGAAGCCGATTCAGCGGGCGGCTTTCTCGTCGATCCCGGACCGGCCTTCGCGCCGGGCGAGCTCAGCCTCGATGTCGTCAAGGCTCACATCCTGTGCCGCGCACATGACCAGCAGGTGATAAATTACATCGGCGGCTTCGGACGTCAGCCGCGTCCGGTCGCCCTTGACCGCTTCGATAATCGCCTCGACCGCTTCCTCGCCGAATTTCTCGGCGCATTTCTCGGGGCCTTTCGCCAGTAGCTTGGCCGTCCAGCTTGTGTCCGGGTCCGCGCCCTTGCGGGTTTCGATGGTGGCCGCAAGGCGGGATAGGGCGGTCATGCCAGCCTCATGGGGATACCGGCAGCCGCCATATGAGCCTTCGCCTCGCCGATGGTGAAGTCGCCGAAGTGGAAGATGGAGGCGGCCAGCACCGCCGATGCGCCCCCCTCGATCACACCATCGACCAAGTGATCCAATGTGCCGACCCCGCCAGAGGCGATCACGGGCACCGACACCGCATCGCTGATCGCGCGGGTCAGGGGCAGGTTGAAGCCCGCCCGCGTGCCGTCGCGGTCCATACTGGTCAGTAAGATTTCTCCAGCCCCTTTGGCCACGACCGTCCGCGCGAACTCTACAGCGTCGATGCCCGTTTCGCGACGCCCGCCGTGGGTGAAAATCTCCCACCGGCCCGGCGCGACGCCTTTCGCGTCGATGGCCACCACGATGCACTGGCTGCCGAAGCGTTCCGCCGCCTCGGACACCACATCGGGGCGGGCAACGGCGGCGGAGTTGAACGATACCTTGTCGGCGCCCGCCAGCAGCAGGTCGCGCACATCGTCAGCCGTGCGTACACCACCGCCGATTGTCAGCGGCATGAAGCAGTGTTCCGCCGTGCGGCGCACCAGATCGAACATCGTGCCACGGTTTTCGTGGGTGGCGTGGATGTCAAGGAAGCACAGCTCGTCCGCGCCGGCCGCATCGTAGGCGATGGCGGCTTCCACCGGATCGCCAGCGTCGCGCAGGTCAACGAAATTCACGCCTTTGACCACGCGCCCGTCGGCCACGTCAAGGCAGGGGATGATGCGTGTCTTCAGCATGGGCAATCCTTTCGGGTGTCCAGATGCCCCACGCGGGCCAGCGGCGCAAGGGAACCCGCGCGCCCGCCAAAGGTTGGCCGGTAAATGGAGGATCACATGAACCGCACAATTCTAGCCACCGCCCTTGCCCTGACCGCCGCCCCGGCCCTGGCCGAAATCGAACGGATGGAGGCGCAAGGCTCTGTCGATGACGCGTTCTCGCGTCTCGAAAACGCCGTTGAAAGCGCAGGCGCCACTATTTTCGCCACCGTCGATCACGGCTCGGGCGCCGCCGATGCCGGGATGGAGCTGAACGCGTCCAAGCTTCTGATCTTCGGCAATCCGCAATTGGGCACGCCCGTGATGCAGGAAGACATGCTGGCTGGTCTGGTCCTGCCGTTGAAGATGCTGGTCTATTCCGACGGCGATCAGACCTACGTCGCCTATGAAGAGATCGAAGAAAGCCTCGACGATCTGGACGTGGATGACGACCTGGAGGTTCTGGAGAAGATCGAAGGCGCCTTGCAGAACTTTGCAACCGCAGCCGTAGGCAACTAGGTCCGCGCAGGGCCGGTCGAGCCGCGTTCGACCACCCGGCAGGCCAGCTCGACCCGTTTGGCGGGCTGGTCGGGTTTGGCAACCGTATCGCGCAGCAGGTCCAAGGCCACCGCGCCCAATTCGGCCATCGGGATTTCGACAGCTGACAGCGGCGGCGATTGCAACGCGCATTGCGGCATCCCGTCGAAGCCCATCACGCTGACATCGCCGGGCACGTTTATTCCAATCCGCGACAGCGCCATCAACGCGCCCACCGCCAGACTGTCGCCCGCCGCCAAAAGGGCGGTGGCGTCGCGTCCGCCCGTGAACCACTCCGTCACCGCCTGCGCCGCAAGGGCGGGCACCCAGTCCGACACCTCTATTATCGTATCCGGCACCAGGCCCGCGATCTCCATCCGCTCGCGCCACCCAGCCCGCCGCCGTGCGATGGTGCGCCGATCGCCACAGGTCAGGAACGCGATCCTGCGATGCCCCAGCGCGATCAGCCGATCCGTCGCCCGCGCCGCGGCGATGGAATTGTTCGGCGCGGCAGAAGAGAGTTGCATCTCGGGATCGTCCGCGTTGACGAGCACGCAGGGCAGGCCGGTCGCCCGCATCTCGGCGATCTGGTCATCACCGGGAGACAGCAGCAGGTAGCCCATCGCATCGTCGTCTGGTCGGATCGCATCAATGAGCCGCCCATCGGCTGCGCGCAATTCCAGCGTCAGATCGTGCAGCGCCGCGCGGGCGCGCAGGCCCTCCAGCACATGCAGGGTGAACTGGCTGCGGGCGGCGTCGGTCATTGCGGCTTGCCCGGCGATCAGGATCGCTTTGCGACCGGCCATCGCCAAAGGCAGGGGATAGCCCAGCGTCACGGCAGCGGCGTGGATCTTGTCGCGTAGATCGGGGCGCACGCCGGGCCGTTTCGCCAGCGCCCGGCTGACCGTCGCAGCCGACACGCCGCAATGGCGCGCAAGGTCGTCCAGCGTGATCCGGCGTTTTTCCATGTAAACCGACCTGCAAGAATCTTACGTCTTGCGCAAGGCGAGGGCCGGGATCAGCGTGCAAGGGCGGAGGAACCGATGAACGTCAAGACTACCCTGTCCCCCACGCTAAACCAGCTTGTCGCCGGTCTGACCGGGCTGCGCCATGAAGGTCAGTTCGACGAGCCGAACCTTGACGGGACAGCGGGCGATTACATCAGTTTCGATGGATGGGAATGGCCGCAGGGCGTTGGCCTGTTCGGTCTGGCGAAGCTGTGGCTTGCGACCGGTGATGACAGGTTGCGCGACGTGCTGGAAGGCTATTACGCAAAGTGGCTGGAACGCGGTCTTCCCGAGCGGAACGTCAACACTACGGCCCCCATGCTTGCCCTATCGATCCTGTGGCGCGAGAATCAGGATGATCGCTGGCAGCCCGCTATGGACGATTGGGCCAATTGGCTGATGCGTGACGCCCCCCGCACGCAGGAAGGCGGCTTCCAGCATGACGTATCCGACAAGATCAACGACGGAGAGTTGTGGGACGACACGCTCTACATGGTTGCCCTGTTTCTGGCGTCCTACGGCGACTCCTCTGGCCGCCGCGATCTGGTGGACGAGGCCGAGCGTCAGTTCCTGGTCCATACACGCCACCTGTCCGACCCCGAAACAGGTCTTTGGTTCCACGGCTGGACCTTCCATGGCCGTCACAACTTCGCCCGTGCCCTATGGGCGCGCGGCAATGCTTGGGTGACGGCGGGGCTGGTTGACCTGCCGGAACTGTGCCGGCTGTCGCCCTCGGTCTCTGCTTATCTGCAGGACGTGCTCACGACCCAGATCGCGGCGCTGTTGCCGATGCAAACCGAAGATGGCGCGTGGCGGACCCTGCTGGACGATCCGAGTTCCTACGAGGAAACGAGCGCCACGGCGGGCATCGCCTATGGGCTGATGAAGGCGGCACGGCTGGGACTTGCGGGCCGCGATGCCGCGCAGGCCGGACGGCGCGGCGCGGCCTACGTCGAGCGCCAGATCGACGCGGCGGGCGTTGTCGGCGGCGTGTCCTACGGCACGCGCATGGGCCACGATCTGCAATTCTACCGCGACATTCCCATCCAGCCCACCGGCTACGGCCAGGCGCTGGCGATACTCTGTCTGACCGAGGCGATGCACCCATGACCACAACCTGGACCACCCGCTACGGCGCGTCGCCTGCGCAGATCGACGGCATGTCGACCGACGCGCTGCGCTCCGAATTCCTGATGCCCGCGCTGTGGGCCAACGGCGAAGCGCGCCTCGTCTACACCCACGTTGACCGGATGGTCGTGGCGGGCATCTGCCCCGATGACGCCCCGATCCAGATCGGCGACGGCACAGAGGTCGGCACCGATCATCTGTTCCAGGCGCGTGAGGGTGGCATCGCCAACCTTGGCGACAAGCCGGGCACCGTGACCGTGGATGGCGAAGCGTTCAATCTTGCGCCCCGCGATATCATTTACGTCGGGCGTGGCGCGCAGGACGTCGCACTGTCGGGGCAGGGCGCGCGCTTTTATTTGAACTCGGTGCCCGCCGGTGCCGATCACCCGAACCGCCTGATCACCAAGGCCGAGTCCAAGCCCGTCACGATGGGCGACGAAGCAAAGTCCAACAAGCGCACCCTGCGCATGTATATCCACCCCGAAGTCTCGCCCTCGTGCCTGCTGCTGATGGGGATCACCGACCCCGCGCCCGGCAGCATCTGGAATACCATGCCACCCCACACGCACGAACGCCGGATGGAGGCGTATTTCTACTTCGACATGTCCGACGAAGACCGCGTCATGCACTTCATGGGCAAGCCCGACTGCACACGCCACATGGTCGTGGCGGCGGGTGTCGGCGTGCTGTCCCCCGCCTGGTCCATTCACATGGGCGCGGGCACTGGCCCCTACGCCTTCGTCTGGGGCATGACGGGAGAGAACCAAGTCTATCAGGAAATGTCGCCCGTCGCCGTGAAGGACCTGAAGTGACCCATCTGACCCGTCCATTGGTCCATGGCGCACCCGTCACCCTGTGGCGGCACTCGGATGTGACCGAGCAACCATGGGACGTGGCCGAGCGCCCCAAGGAGGGCGAGATGGATCCGTTCTTCTTCATGACGAAAGAGCGCAACTTCATCCCGCACGAATACCCCTGCCGCACCGAGTTCGCCGAACGCTACCGGGGCGCCGCGGTCGAGGAGCGCGCGACGGGCTCGGCGGATCGCAACTGGCTGGGCTTCGGCTCGCCCCGGTTGGATCTGTCTGGCTTTTGGTTCCGCGCGACCCGGATCGCGGCGCGTGCGGAAGTTCTGCTGATCGCGGATCGTGCCGGACGGGCGACGCTGCGGCTGGCCACCTGTGGCGGCGCTGTGCTGCGGGTGAATGGCGCGCCCGTGCTGTCGATGTCCGACTACCGACGCAACTTCGAGACGGAGGCGGAGGTCTTCGTCGACCTGGACGAAGGCGAAAACCGCGTCGTTCTATTCTTCGATGATCTGGCCGAGCGCGATACGCGGTTCTATGCGCAACTGACCTACGTAGACGGCCCGGACGCCGCGCAAGCCATCGAAGCGCCACAGGCCGCTGCGCAGATCGAGGCGCTTCTGGGTGAGATGCACTTCGAGCGCGTCGCCCATGATGGCGGTCCGCTGACGATCCTGCTGCCGCGACCAACCTCCGTGCCGCTGACTGCCGACGTGCGTATTGCGGGTGACTTCATGTCCCACGATACCGCACCCCAGCGGCGCGCAACGCTGGCAGCGGGGGCGGACCGGATCGAATTGGGCGACGCGTCAGACCTGCCCGCAGACTTCCGTCACGTGGAGGTGACGCTAGAGACCGACGGCTTTGCCGCCACGCGCGTTTTGGGCACCGAGATTTCGCACGCCACCGCCCAAGGCCCCGCCCCGACAGGCGAAGCGGCCCGCATCGCCGAGGCGCTGGCCCATGTGGCACAGCATGGCGAGGCAGACACCGTCGCAGCCCTTGCACGGCTTGCCACCGGCGATGGCGGCGCGAGCACCCGCGCGATGATCGAGGCCAGCTTGCCGCGGATCGACGCCTGCTGGGATTGCGCCGATTTCGCTCTGGTCCCGCTGATCGTGGGCCGCACGCTGTACCCAGAACTGCTGGGCGATCTGGCCGACCGCATCGACCAGACGATCCAAGGCTACCGATACTGGATGGACGAACCGGGCAACGACGTGCAGTGGTATTTCTCTGAAAACCACGCGCTGCTGTTCCACACCGCCGCTCACCTTGGGGGCGCGCTGCTGCCTGATGCAACCTTCCGCCGTTCCGGTCGCTCCGGCGCGGAGCAATCACGGATTGGAGCCGAACGCCTGCGCGCCTGGTTCGATCATTTCGAGCAGTGGGAGATGGCGGAATTTAACTCCTCTCCCTACTTCCCCATCGACCTGAAGGGTCTGACTGCGATCCATGCGTGCTCGCCCGACGCCGCGCTGCGTAACCGCGCCGCCAAGGGCATCGCGCGGCTGATCGAGTTGGTCGCGAACAGCGCACACAATGGCATCCTGACGGCAGCGCAGGGGCGCAGCTACGAGCATTCCTTGCGCGCCACATGTACCGCCGAACTGTCCGCCATCGGGCGGATGCTTTGGGGCACCGGCAGCTACGGCGCGCGGTTCCATGCTTTGCCCGGCCTGGCCATCTGCATCCGCGACCGTGGGCTGGTGCTGCCTGATCTGACCGACCGCGCCACGTGGGACCGCGACGACGCGCAGGAGTGGACGTTCGCGCAAGGCGAAGGCCGGATCGCGAAGCTGTATCATCACAAGACACGCGATCACGCGATGGGGTCTACGGCGGCCTACCGCTGGGGCGATTGGGGATACCAGGAAACGCTGATCCATCTGCGCATGGGCACCGATCCCAATGCACAGGTCTGGATCAACCACCCCGGAGAGGTCATCCATTCGGGCTACGGTCGCCCATCTTACTGGGGCGGATCGGCCAGTGTGCCGCGCGTCCAGCAGTATCGCGATCTGGCTCTCGTCCGGTTCAATGGGCACCCCAGCCAACCGGATTTCACCCATGCATGGTTTCCCCGCGCGGCCTTCGACGCCAGCCGCGTGCAGGGCGATATGGCTCTCGCGCAGGCCGGGGGGGCGCAACTGATGCTGAAAGCCTCCGGCGCGCTGGAAGAGATGATCCAAGGCCCCACCGCCGGAACCGAACTGCGGCTTGCCGGTCGGGACGGGTGGTGGCTTGTGCGGTTGGGTTCTACGCGCCAGCATGGCGACAGATTCGCCAAGCGCTTCGAAGGGCTTGCACCGATCGAACAGGCAGACGGCACCATAGCTCTGGACGATCCTGACTATGGAGCTGTCCGCTTTCATCCCTCTGGCCGGATCGACGCCGAGGGAAGACAGATCGACCCCGCATCGTTTACCGTTGTGGGAGAGCGTCGGACCCTGCCGCTGAACGGGCAGGATTGACGTCAACCGAAAGGCCCCGAAAAGGGGCCGACCAAGGGAGGAAGACCATGAAACTGAATACACTGATGGCCACCGTGGCACTTGCCGCGCTCGGCACCGCCGCCACTGCGCAGGACACCACCGAACTGCGCATGATGTGGTATTCGGACGGGATCGAGGGCGAGGTCATGCAAGACCTGCTCGACCGCTTCGAGGAAGAGAACCCCGACATCGACGTGGTGCTCGACAATGTAGCCTATCAGGTCATTCAGGAGCAGCTGCCGATCCAGTTGGCTTCCGGTCAAGGCCCCGACATCGCACGCGTCACGAACCTGAAAGAGCAGGCGCAGCACTGGTTGGACCTGTCCGATTACGTGGAAGACGCCGCTTATTGGGAAGAGAACTTCGGCAATCGCTTTGACTGGATGCGCGAAGACGGATCCGACGCGATCCCCGGTTTCCTGACGCAGCTGACCATGGTTGGAGGCTACGCCAACAAGACCCTGTTCGAACAGGCGGGCGTCGAAATGCCCGGCGACGATGCAACGTGGGATGACTGGGTGAACGCCGCCGATGAAGTGCGCCAAAGCCAAGGCACCGCCGCGGCCTTCGCCGTGGACCGCTCTGGCCACCGTATCTCTGGCCCGAACGCGTCTTTCGGGGCCAACTACATCGCAGAAGACGGCACGCCCGCGCCGGTCGATGACGGCACGATGGCTTTCGTCGAAAAGCTGGTGAACTGGACGAAAGAGGGCAAGCAGCTGCCCGAAGTCTGGGTGTCGGCCGCTGGCACGACCTATCGCTCTGGCGCGGATGACTTCATCAACGCGCAGATCCCGTTCCTCTACTCCGGCTCCTGGCAGGTGGCGAACCTGTCCACCAAGATCGGCGATGCCTTCGACTGGGTCGCCATCGGATCGCCCTGCGGCACGGCGGGCTGTTCGGGCCTTGCGGGCGGCGCGGCGCTGGTCGGCATCAAGTACACCGAGCACCCCGAAGAGGTGGCACGCGTGATGGACTTCCTCGCCTCTGAAGAAATCGTGCGCGAATTCTCCGAGCGTACACTGTTCCTTCCGGCCCACGCGGGCATCGTCGAAGCCGGCGGTCTGAATTTCCAGTCCGACGATCCGAACGTGCCCCCGGCGCTGGACCGTTTCGTGCAAGCCTCCGGTGAGACGCTGCCGCTGGCCGACCAGCTTCCCGCCTGGAAGTGGGCCAACGCCTACTACGGCGCGCTCGTGACCCGTGCCTCGCAAGCCATGGCCGACGAGATCACGCTGGAAGAAGCGCGGATGCTGATGGATCAGGACATCGCCGACGCGGTCGAGAACGCGTCGCAGTAAGCGCATATGTCCGCCATTGGAAAAACCTTGGGCAGCGTGGTCACGCTGCCCTTGATCTGGCTCGCGCGCGCCGTCGATTACCCCTTGCGGTGGTGGCAGCGCAAAACCGGGCAGGGCGGGATGGCGGCTGCCTTCCTTGCCCCCAACCTTGCGATCTTCGGCGTCTTCGTGCTGTTCCCGCTGGCGCTGAACTTCGTCTACTCGACCACGGCGGGCACCAACGTGCTGCTGTCGGACCGCACCTTCGTCGGCGCTGATCAATACGCACGGCTGCTGGCCTGCGAGGATTACACCCGCGCCATCACCTGCCGCGAAGACCTGTTCTGGCGTGCCGCTGGCAACACGTTCTTCTTCGTCATTCTACAGGTCACGATGATGGTCGTCGTCTCGACGATCACAGCGCTGATCCTGAACCGCAACATCGCCGGTCGCGGCTTTTTCCGCGCGGTCTTCTTCTTTCCAGTCCTACTGTCTCCGGTCGTCGTCGGCCTGATATGGCGGTGGATCCTGCAACGGCAGGGCCTGCTGAACCTGATCATGGTGAACCTTGGGCTGGACCCAGAGGTCTGGCTGAATGACCGCACCTACGCCTTCGCGGCCACCATAGGCGTGTCGGTCTGGGCGCATATGGGCTTTTACACGTTGATCCTGCTGGCCGGTCTGCAGGCGATCCCGCGCGATCTGTACGAGGCGGCTGAGATGGACGGCACGCCGCCGGGCCGCGTCTTTTGGCGCATCACGCTGCCGCTTCTGGGGCCGAACCTTGCGGTGGTGCTGGTGCTGTCGCTGATCAAGGGCGTGCAGATCTTTGATGAGGTCTACGTTCTGACTGGCGGCGGGCCGGGCACCTCGACCCTGTATCTCACGCAATATATCTACGAAGTCGGCTTCGCCTCGATCCTGCGCAATCCGGGGCTGGCGGCGGCGGCGTCGATCCTGATGGGGCTGGTGCTGGTGGTTCTGACACTGGTGCAGCTGTGGCTGTCGCGCCGATCCGAAGGCAAGGGGAGGCGTGACGCATGAGCCACGTGTCGCAATTCCTTTTCCGCCGCCGGGGCCACAGCAATCGCTGGCATTGGACCGATGTGGTCACGTGGCTGTGGCTGATCGGCGGCACGATCCTGATGTTCGGGCCGGCGCTGTGGCTGGTGTCGTCGTCCTTCAAAGGGCCCGCCGAACTGGCCGAGTTCCCACCCACGCTGCTGCCCTACCAACAGATCACGATTGCCGTGGACGGCTACGACGACCCGCTGCCCCTCTACACGGTTCAGACCGAGGACGGCGGCACCCGGCGGCTGGCCGAGATCCGTCGGATCGGCACCAATGCTCAGATGGTCGACCCTGATGCGCCGGACGAGCGCATCGACGTCAACATCGCCGACCGCACCCCGGTCCGCGAGATTGGGCTGGCGACCGAAAACTACATCGAACCCTTGCTCGCAAACGACTTCCTGCGCTTTTTATGGAACTCGGTCTTCGTCACCACGATGGCGACGATCATCACGCTGCTGACCAATTCCATGGCCGCCTTCGCCCTGTCTAAATACCAGTTCCGGGGCCGGGATGCCGTGATGCTGATCATCGTCGCCACACTGATGGTGCCGTTGTCGGTCATCCTTGTGCCGCTGTATTCGGTCGTGAACGCGACCGGGCTGCTGAACTCACTTTGGGGCGTCATCCTGCCCACGGTCGCCACGCCCACGGGCGTCTTCTTGCTGCGCCAGTACATGTTGACGATCCCCGACGAATTGCTGGAAGCCGCACGGATGGACCACGCGAGCGAGTGGCAGATCTACTGGCGTATCGTTCTGCCATTGGCCGCGCCCGCGCTGGCCGTGCTGGCGATCTTCTCGGTCGTCTGGCGCTGGAACGACTTCCTGTGGCCGCTGATCGTGCTGTCGCAGCGCGAGACCTATACGTTGCAGGTGGGCCTGAACACCTACGCGGGCGAATTGAACGTGCAGTGGCACTACATCCTTGCGATGACCGTGGTGACGATGATCCCGGTCGTCCTTGTCTTCGTCTTCCTGCAACGCTTCATCACCACCGGCATCGCCGGCGCTGGCATCAAGTAAGGGGCTGCGCATGGGCCGCATCACGCTATCGGACATCCGCAAGAGTTTCGCGGGCACAGAGGTCATCCACGGGGTGAACCTAGAGGTGAACGAGGGGGAGCTTGTCGTCTTCGTCGGCCCGTCCGGCTGCGGCAAGTCCACCCTGCTGCGCCTGATCGCCGGGTTGGACAAGCCGACCAGCGGAACCATCGCCATCGATGGGGTCGACGTGACGCGGCAGTCGGCGGCGAACCGGGGGCTGGCGATGGTGTTCCAGTCCTATGCTTTGTATCCGCACATGACCGTCCGCCAGAACCTGTCCTTCGGGTTGGAAAACACGCGGATGGACAAGGCCGAGGTCCGCAAGCGGGTCGATGACGCCGCGACCATGCTGGAGATCGACGAGTTGCTGGACCGTCGCCCCACGCAGCTGTCGGGCGGCCAACGCCAGCGCGTCGCCATCGGGCGGGCCATCGTGCGCGAGCCATCGGCCTTCCTGCTGGATGAGCCTCTGTCGAACCTGGATGCCGAATTGCGTGTGACGATGCGGGCCGAGCTGGCACAACTGCACGCGCGGCTGGGGACCACGATGATCTACGTCACCCACGACCAGATCGAGGCGATGACATTGGCCGACCGCATCGTGGTGCTGCGCAAGGGCGTGATCGAGCAGGTGGACACCCCTCTGGGTCTGTATAACAGTCCCGCCAACCTGTTCGTCGCAGGCTTTATCGGTGCGCCCAACATGAACTTCTTCCAGTGTACCGCGACGGACGGCAAAGCGACCCTGCCGGGCGGATTGCACGTGGACGTGCCATCGGACGGTGCTGTGACGGTCGGCATCCGGCCCCAGCACCTGCGGTTGGCGCAAGAGGGCGAAGTGGCCATCGCAGGCACGGTGACGCTGGTGGAATCGCTGGGAGCGGAGACGGTGGTTCACGCTAAGGCCGAAGACGGGACGGTCATGGTCACGGTGCTCGACGGCCAGCCGGGTGTGAAGCTGGGCGATCCGGTGCGCGTGGCGCTGGATCACGCTCAGGTGCATCTGTTCGATGCGGATGGTCAGCGGATCAACTGACCGGTCAGGAACTGAAGCACGGCGGCGCGCATAGCGGGCGTTTCCTCGTGCCCGTGGTTCGGCTCCACGGTCACGGACAGGGCGGTGGGCGCATCGGCATAGCCTTCTGCCACATCCCCGAGCGCGATGCCCCTTGAGTCGTCGGGTGTCAGCGGGTCGAGCGCGCCCAACCCGATGAGCTGCGGACGCGGCGCGATCATCCCGGCGATCTGGCCGTTGCGGGCCAAGGTGGGCAGGCCGGGAATCGTCAGGTAAGGCCCATGCAGATCATGCGCGCCACTGGCCATTAACGCGTCCAAGTCGGCGAGGCAGCACAGCTGGACTACGGCGGAGACACGCGTGTCTACGCCCGCCAGCCAATAGCCCAACGTCGCCCCCATCGATATTCCGTAGATGGCGACCGACCCGAAGCGCGCATCGCTTTCCAGCCAGTCCAGTTGTGACGACAGCTCGCCCAGCATCCGCCCGGCCAGCGAGCCGCCACGCCACAGCGCGGCCTTCGCGGCGGCGTTTTCCTTTTCATGCTGGCGGGTGCCGAAACACGGCAGGTCGATACAGACAGAAGCGATGCCAAGCTGCGAGAGAGCAGGGCCAAGCGGCGCGGGGCTGGCGGGGCGGCCTTGGGTCAGTTCCCGCGCGCCGAGGTCGTAGCGGTTCCCATGGGCGTGGATCATCAGGACGGTGGGCCAGGGCGGCGGGGTGTCGGGTGTCACCAGCACGCCGCCGACCACGTCGCCATTCGCAGCGGCGAAGCTCAGCCGCCCGGCATCCTCGGACACAAAACGCAGTGGATGGCGGCCGATTTCGAACCGATCCGCCAGTCGCTGTCGCATCAGCCCTGCAGAGCCTTCAGCGCCGCGCGAAGGTCGATCGCGCCGTCATAGAGCGCCCGGCCAGAGATCGCGCCCGCGATGACGCCAGTGTCGCGCAGGGCCAGCAGGTCATCCATCGACGACACGCCGCCCGATGCGATCACCGGAATGTCCACCGCGCGGGCCAGGGCCCCGGTCGCCGGGATGTTCGGGCCCGCCATCGCGCCATCGCGGTCGATGTCGGTATAGATGATCGCCGCGACGCCTGCGTCTTCGAACTGGCGAGCGAGGTCCGTCACCATCACGTCGGTCTCTTCGGCCCAGCCGCGGGTTGCAACACGGCCGTTGCGCGCATCCAGACCCACCGCCACTTTGCCGGGAAACGCCCTTGCGGCCTGCCGCACAAGATCGGGGTCTTCCACGGCGACGGTGCCAAGGATGACCCGCGCCAGCCCTTTGTCCAACCACGACTCGATGGTAGCCATATCGCGGATACCGCCGCCCAATTGGCAGGGCACGTCCACGCGGGACAGGATCGCCTCGACCGCCTCGGCGTTCACGGGACGCCCGGCGAAGGCGCCGTTCAGGTCCACCAGATGCACCCAGGCGCAGCCAGCGTCGACGAAGGTGGCCGCCTGTGCGGCGGGGTCGTCCCCGAACACTGTCGCGGCCTCCATGTCGCCTTTCAACAGGCGCACGCATTGGCCGTCCTTCAGGTCGATGGCGGGATACAGGATCATTGGCGGGACTCCGGTTCTGAACGCTGCCGCTTGTGGCACCGTGCCGCGTTACTTGGCAAGCCGACCTCACGTCACTCTGGACAACGCACGCGGCCCCGGCACGATGAAGATACATCTTTGGGAGGAGACCCACATGAAACGTATCGTTCTTTCCGCCATCGCGGTTCTTGGAATGGCCGGAATGGCCAGCGCCGACCCGATCGAGGGCACATGGCAGACCCAGCCGGATGACGGCCGCGTCGGTCACATCCAGATCGCCCCCTGCGGTGGCGGATATTGCGGCACGCTCGTCCGCTCGTTCGACACGTCGGGCGCGGTCGTGCAGACCGGTAACGAAGGCAGTCAGATCGTGCGCCAGATGTCGCCGACGGGCGGTGGCAACTACACCGGCAAGGTGTTCCGCCCCTCGAACGGCAAGGTCTACAACGGCAAGGCGGCGGTGTCGGGCAACTCGATGAAGCTCTCGGGCTGTGTCGCGGGCGGTTTGTTGTGCTCGTCGCAGACCTGGCAGCGCGTTAATTAAGGGAACGCTGCTCGACAATCTTCGTTGGTCCTTCGAAATTCAATCGGAGGACCGACACATGCCGATCGTGCAAACGACCGACAAGACTGAACTTTTCGTCAAGGACTGGGGCGAGGGCCGCCCCGTCGTATTGATTCACGGCTGGCCGCTGAACGCCGACAGTTGGGAGCATCAGGCCCTGGCGTTGGTCGATGCAGGCTTTCGCGCCGTGTCCTACGACCGCCGCGGCTTCGGTCGGTCCGGCCAACCCTTTGGCGGCTACACCTACGACTGCATGGCCGACGATCTGGCCAGTGTGATGGATGCGCTCGACCTGCGCGACGCGACGATTGCCGGTTTCTCCATGGGAGGCGGAGAGGTCGCGCGCTATGTAAGCCGTCACGGGACCGCCAAGCTGCGCTCGGCGGCGCTGATTTCGTCCATCGCGCCCTTCATGAAGAAAACGAAGGACAATCCAGACGGCGTGGACGAGAGCGTCTTCACGGATATGAAGGATGGCGTACGCAAGGATCGCCCGCAGTTTCTGGCTGACTTCTTCCCCGGCTTTTACGGAAATGACACCGATGCCGGTGGCGTCAGCCAAGCTGTGCTGCAGTGGACGTGGAACATGGCGATGATGGCCAGCCCGAAGGCGACGCTCGACTGCATCGACGCCTTCGGCCACACCGATCTGCGCCCGGATATGGAGAAGTTCGATATCCCCACGCTGGTCGTTCACGGCACCGGCGATCAGGTGGTGCCCATCGACACCTCTGGACGGGCCGCCGCCAAGGCGATCAAGAAATCCACGCTGAAGGAATACGATGGCGCGCCGCACGGGTTGACCGCGACCCATGCCGAACAGTTGAACCGCGACTTGGTCGACTTCCTGAAAGGCTGACCTTTCACTGCGCCTCCCGCCCGCTTAAGTGACGGGCGGGAGGCAGTCACATGCAACGGATCGATCTGGGCGCGCGGCCCGACTGGAAAGAAAAGGCAGAGGCCGCGGGCTTCACCTTTCACCACATGGACGGCGCCCAGTACTGGGACGAATCCAGCGCCTACGCCTTCACGCTGGAACAGATCGAGCGGGATCTTGAAGCTCCGGCGGAAGAGTTGCACGCCATGTGCCGCGAGGCGGTCGCGAAGATCGTTTTGTGCGAAGACCTGCTGACCCGTCTGTGCATCCCACGCGCGCATTGGGATCTGGTGGAGCGGTCTTGGGCGAACGCCGACCCCGAATTGTACGGCCGGATGGACTTCGCCTACGGTGGCCCCAACCACGGCGACGGCAAAGCCAAGCTGCTGGAATACAACGCCGATACCCCGACCACCCTGTATGAGACCAGCGGCTTTCAGTGGCATTGGCTGGAGGACATGATCGCCGCCGGTCGCCTGCCCGAGGGCACAGACCAGTTCAACGGACTGCACGAGGCTCTGGCGGCGCGCTTCGCCGAGCTGTTCCCCCAAGGCACCGATATCCACTTCGCGGCCTTCGAGGATGCCGTGGAAGATTACGCCACCGCCGAGACCATCGGCTGGGCCGCGCGAGAAGGCGGAATGGGCGCGCATTTCACCGACATCCGCAAGATCGGCGTGACCGAAGCGGGGCAGTTCGCCGACAGCGACGACCGGGTGATCGGCACACTCTTCAAGCTGTATCCGTGGGAAGACATGCTGCGCGACGATTTCGCGGATGCGATCCAAGAGGCGCAGTGCCAGTTCCTGGAGCCGGCGTGGAAGGCCGTCGTATCGAACAAAGGTATCCTGCCCGTACTGTGGGAGATGTTTCCCGACCACCCCAACCTGCTGCCCGCCGTCTTCGCCGATCAGAACGCCGACGCGCTGGGGCCGAACGTGGTCGAAAAACCGATTTTCAGCAGAGAGGGTGCTGGCGTTCGTATTCGGGCGGAGGGCGCGAACGAGGCCTCTAGCGACACGTCCTACGATGCACACCCCCGCATCCTGCAACAATACGCCCCGTTGCCGACCTTCGGCGACGACAATACGGTAACGGGAGTCTGGATGGTCGGGTCAGAGGCGCATGGCCTGGGCTTGCGCGAAGACCGCTCGCTTATCACGCAAGATACCAGCCGTTTTCGTCCGCACTACATCGAAGCCTAAGAGGATCAGCCAATGACCACCCGTAAACGCTCCCGCACCGCCCGCGTGGTTCTTCTGGGCTCTGCCGCCTTCGGTCTGGCCGCCTGTCAGCCCGAGGAACGGGTCGAGGCCGAAGTCTTCCCGACGGTCGAGGAATGCCAGGCCGTCGCCGGTCTGGGCGACAACGACTTCACCGCAGAAGACTGCGCGCAGGGCTTTGCCGAAGCGGAAGCGGTCCACCGTGAAAGTGCACCGCGCTACGCGGATCAGGACGTCTGCGAAGAGCAGCACGGCGGCGAATGCATCGTCGAGCAACGCACTGACGGCACATCCATCTTCCTGCCGCTGCTGGCGGGCTACATGATCGGCAACATGCTGGGCGGGCGCGGCATGGCTGCGCAGCCCTTGTATCGCACTGGAGCGGGCAACTACTCGACACCGGGCGGACGCACCACGCTGTCGGGCCTGCGCGGATCGACCCAAGTGCGCCCCGCATCCTTCGCCGCCAACCCCTCTACCCGCACGGCAGCCCCGTTATCGCGCCAAGCGGTGCAATCGCGTGGCGGCTTCGGCGCGTCTCGAACGGGGGGCGGTTTTGGGTCGCGCTCGTTCGGGGGCTGAACACGTCAGGATTGCACGACAAAGTCATGTATCAACCTTTGAAACGGCGCGGACCGGGAAGAAACCCTGCTTCGTGACATCAAGTTAGAAGTTGAGATGAAAAGACTTTTGTTGGCTGCGGGCCTTCTATCGGGCTGCGTGGCGACGCCTGAAGAAACTGGATCAATCGAGGTGCGGATGCTGCGCATAGCTTGCGTCGCTGGCGATATGTCGGCTTGTGCGGCGAACGAGCGTTTCGCGTTGCAGCGCGAACAGGCTGCGATGCTTCAGCCAAGCCCGGATTTCGCGGCACCGGTTCCGCAATACACGTTCCGCCAAGTGAACTAAGGTCGGCGCCTGAACCTGAAAAGCAAAAGCGCGGCGGGGTTCAATGACCGCGCCGCGCTTAAACTCCGTAGCGTCGTATGCTCTGCAGTAGAGCCCGCAGGCGATGCCCCTACATGAACCCCAGTTCAAGCCGCGCTTCGTCGGACATCATGTCCATGCCCCATGGCGGCTCCCACACCAGATCGACGTCCACTTGCTTGACGCCGGGCACAGAAGACACGGCGTCTGCGACCCAACCGGGCATCTCTCCGGCGACGGGGCAGCCGGGGGCGGTCAGGGTCATGATGACCTTCACGGCGTTCTCGTCGTCGATCAGGATCGTGTAGACGAGGCCGAGATCGAAGATATTCACCGGGATTTCCGGGTCGTAGACGGAACGGCAGGCTTCGACCACGTCCACATGCAGGGCGTGGTCGGTCGAGGAGGGCTGGATCAGCGGTGTGCCTTCCAGTTGTTCGGTCTGGGACATGGGGTTTCCTGTCGGTAAGTCTGACGGAATAGATAGGGATTCCGGCGCGCAGGGTCCAGTGGGCGATCAGGCGCGGGTCAGATCGTCCATGCCGACGCGGGCGAGCATCTTGATGCCGTCTTCGCGTTCCTTGGCCTGAACCTCTTTCACGACGGCTTCCAGCATGTCGTATTGTGCCTGATAGGTCTTGTTCGGATCGTCCACGCGGAACCGGAATTCCATCGTGATCCCGAACGCGTCTTGGGAATAGGCAACGGCGGCGTTGTCAACGCTTTCGACGACATCTTCGTTCTCGCCACACAGGCGGTCGAAGATTTCCTGCACCGCGTCGATATCCACGTCCTGTTCGAAGGTGATCGGCACGCGGCACACCATAGAGCCGGTGACCATCGACCAATTCTCGAACTCGTCGCCCACGAACTTGCTGACCGGCACGATCATGCGGTTGTCTGTCCATGTCTTCAGCTGAATGTAGGTGAAGTGGATGCGCTCGACGGTGCAGTAGCGCCCGTCATAGATCACACGGTCCCCGATCCGGGCCGAACGGTTCAGCGCGATCTGCAAGGACGCCAAGATATTGCCCAGCACATGCCGCGCGGCAAAGCCAAGGATCAGGGTCAGCGCACCGGCAGAGGCAAGAAGCGAAAAGCCCAGACTGCGGAACACGTTGGCCGAGGCCAGCACGATGCCCAGACCCACGATCACGCCGATCACCATCACAAACCGTCGACCGGCGGTCATCAGGGTCGCGTAGTTGCGAATGGTCGAATTCTCTGGATCGGCAAGCTTGTCGCTGTCCAGCGTCACCACACGGTCAAGAGCGGTGTCCAGCAGCGATAGCGAGAACATCAGGAACGCCACGACGTAGCCGATCAGCGTCAGCGGCGTCAGTACGGCGGCTAATCCGCCAGAAACATTGAAGATCTTCAGCGCCACCAATAGCACGACCGTCGTGGTGAACACGATGATCAGCGGCCAGCGCAAGGCTTTCAGCGCGATCGTGGACCAATAGCCCTTGGCCCGACGCGACAGACGTTGGAACACGTCATAGGTCAGTCGGGCGGTGATCCATGCCAGCAACAGCGTCAGCGGCAGACCGAACAACTCGAACGCGCGCAGCCCCACCAGGGTCTCCATCTTCGTCCATTCGGGCAGGGCGCGTTCCATGCGGGTCGGGCCGTAGCGCTGATACAGTTCAGGCACGCGCTGCACCGTGCGGTTCGAAAACACCCAGACCGGATCGCCGCCGTTCGGCCGCACCCTGTTCAGACGGATTGCCGCTTCCCGTCCGTTGATGCTCAGCACGCCAAGGATCAGGGAGCGGCGCGGCTGACCTGCCATCGCGGCCGAATCGGGTGCGCGGCTGTCCACGCCATCGGGCCGTTCCAGCAGCATGGACCACGACAGGATCGCCCGGCGTTCCAGAACCGAGTGAAGTTGCATGGCCAGCACCGGCCCGCGCAGGGCCTGATCTTCAGGTGGCACCGACGTCAGGTCCAGCAGATGCGCCGCGGCATCCAGATCGCCATCGTCCACAAGGTCCAGAAAGCTTTCGACAGCACCTTGCGGCGTGTCGCGCAACACGTAGTCGGGCACCGGTGCGAGACCCGCATTCAGAGTCTCTACCGGGAACCACGTGCCCGGCGGCTCGATTCCGTCACCTTCTTGCGCGATGACGGGCAGGGCTGGCAGGCACAGGATCGCCAGAAGAAGCAGGAAACGTCTCATGGCGAGCTATATGGCGCGACGCGGTCCGAAGTCGCGTGGAATCAGACGCTGGACTTCTTTAAGCGGGTCGAGCGGCGGGCCGGAGCAGGGCGCACGCGCTTTTCGATCATCTCGTAAAGCGCGCCGGTGATGTTCTTGCCGCTGGCCGTCTCCGCCCCCTCCAGACCGGGAGAGGAGTTGACCTCTAGCACCTTCGGCCCATCGTCCGAGCGCAGCAGGTCGACGCCCGCCAGCCCCAGCCCAAAAGCTTTTGCGGCGCGGATCGCGGTGTCGCGCTCTGTCTTGGTGATCTTCACCGCAGAAGCCGATCCCCCCATGTGCAGATTCGAGCGGAACTCTCCCGCCGCCGCCGTGCGCTTGATCGCGGCCTCGACCCGGCCGCCCATGACGATGCAGCGAATGTCTTCGCCGTTCGCTTCCTTGACGAACTGCTGAACAAGGAAGTTGGCCTTGAGGCCCCGGAAAGCGGAAATGACGGATTCGGCGGCCTTCTTCGTCTCCGCCAGCACGACGCCCTTGCCCTGGCTGGATTCCAGCAGTTTCACGATCAGCGGTGTTGTGCCCACGATGTTCATCAGGTTGGCGGTATCCTTCGGAGATGAGGCGAAGGCCGTGACCGGCATCCCGATCTTCTGGCGCGCCAAGACCTGATGCGCGTGCAGCTTGTCGCGGCTGGACGTGATCCCGGCGCTGGAGTTCAGAACGTAGGTGCCGATGGTCTCGAACTGGCGGACGATGGCGGTGCCGTAGGGCGTGATCGACGCGCCGATGCGCGGGATAACCGCGTCATACCGGGGCAGGCGCTTGCCGTCGTAGTGAATGTCGGGCGCCATGGCGTTCAGCGTCATGTAGCAGCGCGTCGTGTCGATCACCTCGACGGTGTGTCCGCGCTTCTCGCCTTCGGCCACGAGGCGGCGGGTGGAGTAGGTGTCGGGCTCTCGGCTGAGAACAGCGATACGCAGGGCGCGGTCGGGCGCGATCTCTTTTACCTTGGCAGAGGTGTAGACGTCGTAATCCAACTTGGGCTGGCAGAAGCTTTCCTGCGGCGTGACGACGGCATCCTCCGGGATTGCCTGACGTCCGATCAGCATCCTATAGGCCATCGCGCCACGGTCCGTCAGCGTCAGCTCGATCGGCCACGTGCGGTCGGAAATCTGGAGCGTCGTCTGGATGACATACCGCAGCTCTGCCTCGCCGTTGGACGATGTGACTTCACGGCGATCCACGACCGGGGCCGAGCAGGCGATAGCCATCTCCGGCCGGGCGGGATCCGGGTACATCAGGAAACGCACGCGTGGGGCAGAGGCCGGGCCGAAGGGCTCGATCTCGAACGCGTGCAGGGCAGAGGTGCGCGCACCGGTATCGACCTTTGCCTTCAGGGCGGGCAATCCCAGATCGGGCAAGGACAGCCATTCTTCCCAACCAAGACGCAGCGGTTCCGACATGGTGACGTTCCTTCCAGTGACGTGCCGCTTATGTGGCCTGACCCGTCCGGTCGGCAAGCGACGATTGCCCGTTGGGTCCGCTGCGCGTAAGGCACGCGGAACACGCGCATCGACGCGGTCGACATGAGTATTTGGGAAAACAAAGAAGGCGGAGCGGTAAGTGACGGAACGGTTTTCCTTCGAACTCGGGGCGACGGACGGGGCGGCGCGCACGGGTGTGATTCACACCCCGCGCGGCGACATCCGCACGCCCGCCTTCATGCCGGTGGGAACGGCGGCGACCGTCAAGGCGATGCTGCCCGAAAGCGTGGCGGCGACGGGCGCCGATATCTTGCTGGGCAACACCTACCACCTGATGCTGCGACCGGGGGCCGAGCGCGTGGCGCGTCTGGGCGGTCTGCACCGGTTCATGAATTGGTCGGGGCCGATCCTGACGGATTCGGGCGGCTTCCAGGTGATGAGCCTGGCCGATCTGCGCAAGTTGACCGAAGACGGGGTGACGTTCCGGTCCCACGTGGATGGCTCGAAGCATTTCCTGTCGCCAGAAACCTCGATGGCGATCCAGCGCGATCTGGGGTCTGATATCGTGATGGCCTTCGACGAATGCCCCGCACTGCCCGCCAACCGCGACCGGATCGAGGAGTCCATGCGCCTGTCGATGCGGTGGGCGCGGCGGTCGCGCGATGCCTTCGGGGACCGGCCCGGCCACGCGCTGTTCGGCATCATGCAGGGCGGGCTGGAGCGTGACCTGCGCGAGGAGTCGGCCGCCGCGCTGCGGAGCATCGGGTTCGAAGGCTACGCCATCGGGGGGCTGGCCGTGGGTGAGGGGCAGGCGGCCATGTTCGACTGTCTGGACTACGCGCCGGGTCTGCTGCCGGATGACGCGCCGCGCTACCTGATGGGCGTGGGCAAGCCCGACGACATCGTGGGCGCGGTGAAGCGCGGGGTGGACATGATGGACTGCGTGCTGCCGTCACGCTCTGGCCGCACGGGGCAGGCCTGGACGCGGCGTGGGCAGGTCAATCTGAAGAACGCCCGCCACGCCGACGACCCGCGCCCGCTGGACGAAGACTGCACCTGCCCGGCCTGTCGGGGCTATTCGCGCGCCTACCTGCACCACGTGTACCGCGCGGGGGAGATGATCGCGGGGATGCTGCTGACCTGGCACAACCTGCACTATTACCAGCAGATCATGGCCGGGATGCGGGGCGCCATCGCAGACGGCACATTTGCCGCGTGGGAGTCCGACTTCCATAGCCTGCGCGAGGTGGGCGATATAGACCGGCTGTAGCCGCTTGAAGGAGAGACCATGCGCATTCTGATCCTGGCCTGCCTGTGTGCATCGCCCGCTGTCACCGATAGCCTGTGCGGCGAGACGGACGCCGCGCGTCTCAACGCAGTGTTGGCGGGAGAGTGGGATCGAGAGGCGCATATTCAGCTGGAAAGCGAGACGCTGTCGATTCTGCGCCAGACCGCGCCAGAGATCGTCACGCTGGGCGCCGACGGCACCCTGCAGACCGCTTTTATCGACGACCAGATCGGCAGTTCGCTGCCCTTAATGCTGGCGCATGACACGCCGTACGACGTAGACGCGGTGGACGACATGCTCGACACCACTGAAACGCCGGAGTTCGCCGATATTCTGTCCGACACGCCCTGCGGGCCTGAAGATCTGCCGCAACTGCAAGGCATGCTGCCCGAAACCGAAGGCATGTCCGTCGCCGGAACCATTACACTCATCCCCTATTTCGATGACCGTATCCTTGAGATCACCGAGCTTGAGTTGAAATCAGAGGGCGCGCTGATCTTCATGACGGCCACGGCGCTGTTGACCCCGGCGCGCTGACGGACCTTGTGCCGCGCCGCAGCGTTGCCGATGCACCCCTTGCAAACGGAGCGCATGATGAGACTTCCCCTGATCGACCCGACCACCCTGAGCGGATCGCAACGCGATCTGTATGAGGACATGAAAGAGGGCATCGAAAGCGGCTTTAACTCGTTTCGCGCGATCAATGACGATGGTGCGCTGATCGGCCCGTGGAACCCGATGCTGCGCTATCCGCGTCTGGGTGGGCCGACATGGGAGTTGATCAAGGCGATCAGCAACGACTCGCAACTGCCGGCAAACGTCCGCGAGATCGCTATCCTCGTGACCGGCACTCACTACGATGCGGCGTACGAGCTCTACGCCCACGTCGCCGCTGCCGAAAGCAAGGGCATGGATCCCGATTGCGTGGCCTCTATCGTTGCGGGCACGCGGCCCGACAGCCTGAGCAAGGAAGAGCGCGTCGCCTACGATACGGCGCATGCCCTGAACGAAAGTCGCCTGTTGCCGCGCCCCGTCTATGATCGCGCGGTCGAGGCATTCGGCGATGAAGGTGCGGCAGAGCTGATCTATCTGATCGGTCTCTATTGCATGGTTTCTGTCATGCTGAATGGATTCAACGTGCAGGTGCCAGACTACGCGACCTGACACCCATCGCGCCGCACCAAACCCGGATCGGTGCGGCGCGCCCCGCACAAAGGGGTATGAGGAGAGTGGCAGGCGCTTGCGTCCGCGCGCCCTAGCCCCCACATCTGGTGCCATGACCGGAGGGCCCTTCGCGTTGCCGCAAAGCGGGACGTGGCCGCCCTTGCCAAGAAGGACAAAAGATGACCGAGCATACCTATCCCGTCCTGCCGCTGCGCGACATTGTCGTGTTTCCGCACATGATCGTGCCGCTCTTCGTCGGCCGCGAGAAATCCGTCCGCGCCCTCGAAGACGTGATGGCTGATGACAAGCAGATCCTGCTGGCCGCGCAGGTCGATCCCGGCGTGGACGATCCCGATGCCGACGGCATTTACCGCACCGGCGTTCTGGCCAACGTGCTGCAACTGCTCAAGCTGCCCGACGGCACCGTGAAGGTGCTGGTCGAGGGTCGCGTGCGCGTGAAGATCGCCGAGTACCTGGAAAACGACCGCTTCTTCGAGGCGCGCGCCGAAGAACTGTCCGAAACGCAGGGCGACGAAGACACCGTGGCCGCGTTGCTGCGCTCTGTCTCTGAAGAGTTCGAGCGTTACGCCAAGGTCAAGAAGAACATCCCCGAGGAGGCGCTGGTCGCCGTGGGTGAGACGACCGATCCCGCCAAGCTGGCCGACCTTGTGGCCGGGCACTTGGGCAATGACGTGGCGCAAAAGCAGGAACTGCTGGAAACGCTGACCGTCGCCGAGCGGTTGGAGAAGGTCTACGGCCTGATGCAGGGCGAAGTGTCGGTCCTGCAGGTCGAGAAGAAGATCAAGACCCGCGTGAAGTCCCAGATGGAGCGGACGCAGCGCGAGTATTATCTGAACGAGCAGATGAAGGCGATCCAAAAGGAGCTGGGCGACGGCGAAGAAGGTGCCGGCGAACTGGCCGAGCTGGAGGAGCGCATCGCCGAGACCAAGCTGTCGAAAGAGGCCCGCGAGAAGGCGGAGGCCGAATTCAAGAAGCTGAAGTCCATGTCTCCGATGTCCGCCGAATCCTCGGTCGTGCGAAACTATCTGGATTGGATGCTGTCGATCCCGTGGGGCACCAAGTCGCGCGTGAAGAAGGATCTTGGCCGCGCCCAGAAGGTGCTGGATGACGATCACTACTCCTTGGAAAAGGTGAAAGAACGGATCGTCGAATATCTGGCCGTGCAGCAACGCTCGTCCAAGCTGAAGGGGCCGATCATGTGCCTCGTCGGTCCTCCGGGTGTGGGTAAGACATCGTTGGGCAAGTCGGTCGCGAAAGCCACGGGGCGTGAGTTCATCCGCATCTCGCTGGGTGGCGTGCGCGACGAATCCGAGATTCGCGGCCACCGCCGGACCTACATCGGCTCCATGCCCGGCAAGATCATCCAGGCGCTGAAGAAGGCCAAGACGACGAATCCGCTGATCCTGCTCGATGAGATCGACAAGATGGGCCAGGATTTCCGGGGCGATCCCGCGTCGGCCATGCTGGAGGTCTTGGACCCCGAGCAGAACGGCAGCTTCGTCGATCACTACCTCGAGGTCGAATACGACCTGTCAAACGTGATGTTCCTGACCACCGCGAACTCCTACAACATGCCGGGCCCGCTTCTGGACCGGATGGAGATTATTCCGCTGGCTGGCTACACCGAGGATGAGAAGGCAGAGATCGCAAAGCGTCACCTGATCGCCAAGCAGGTCAAGAACCACGGCCTGAAGAAGGGCGAGTTCGAGATCACAGACGAGGCGCTGATGCAGGTCATCCGCACCTACACCCGTGAGGCGGGCGTGCGGAACCTGGAACGTGAGCTGGCGAAATTGGCCCGCAAGGCGACGACGCAGATCGTTAAGAAAGAGGTTGAGAAGGTCGTCGTAACGCCTGAAAATCTTTCGGATTTCCTTGGCGTCCAAAAGCACCGCTACGGTCTGGCCGAGGAAGAGGATCAGATCGGTGTCGTGACCGGCTTGGCTTATACCTCCGTCGGGGGAGAGCTTCTGCAGATCGAAGCGCTGCGCCTGCCGGGCAAGGGCCGGATGAAGACGACCGGCAAGCTGGGCGATGTGATGAAGGAATCGATCGACGCGGCCTCCAGCTTCGTACGCTCGATCTCTCCGCGTATCGGTGTGAAGCCGCCGAAGTTCGACGCGCTGGATATCCACGTCCACGTGCCGGATGGTGCGACGCCCAAGGACGGGCCAAGTGCCGGTTTGGCCATGGTCACGGCCATCGTGTCGGTGCTGACGCAGATCCCCGTGCGCAAGGACATCGCCATGACGGGTGAGGTTACGCTGCGGGGCAACGCGTCGGCCATCGGCGGTCTGAAAGAGAAACTGCTCGCGGCCCTGCGTGGTGGCATCAAAACGGTGCTGATCCCGAAGGAAAACGAGAAGGATCTGGCCGACATCCCGGACAACGTGAAAGAGGGGCTGACGATCATTCCCGTCACTCACGTGAACGAGGTGCTGGAACACGCGCTGGTCCGCACGCCAGAGGCCGTCGAATGGGACGAGGCGGCACAGGAAGCCGCCGACGCCGAACGCGCGGCGCGGGCTGCGGCGGCACAGGGCGCGGCGCAGGTCACACACTAAGCAAATCAAAGAGGCGCGGGGGAAACCTCGCGCCTTTTTTCGGTGCGCACCGAATGCGGCATCGCTCGCCTGCCTTCATTTCGCCGCAAAGTCGGGGCAGGATGTGTCTAACCTTTCTGAAGGATTTGTTATGACGACCAAAACCACGCCGAAACCGTCGGCCCAGAAGCCCGCTCCGAAAACAGCAGAGGCGCCGGCCGCGAAGGTTGTCGAGGAAATCGCACCGACGGTGACGAAAGAGTTGAAAAAGCCAGAACTGATCGACCGCGTCGTTGCACTGTCTGGTATCAAGAAGAAAGACGCCAAGCCGGTAGTCGAAGCGATGCTGTCGGTCATGGGCCAGGCGATAACGGATGGAGAGGCGCTGAACGTCCAGCCTTTCGGCCGTGTGCGGATCGTCAAGGCCAAGGACCTGCCGAACGGTCAGGCGATCACCCTCAAACTTCGTCGCTCAGGCCCCGCACTGTCGGAATCCGAAGCCGGTGCCGAACTCGTGCAAGAGGCTCTTGCAGACGAGGAACAGGAAAGCTAGGACGCGTCCACCGGGCGATTAGCTCAGCGGTAGAGCACTTCGTTCACACCGAAGGGGTCACTGGTTCAATCCCAGTATCGCCCACCATCATTTGAAAAGGCGCGCCCCGGTCGGCGCGCCTTTTTGCGTCTGTCGCTCGCGCTAGGTGGCGATGCAAAAGGAGATGACAATGTATCTGACGATGAACCGCTTCCACGTGACTCGTGGCCAGGAACAGGCGTTTGAAGAGATGTGGGCCAGCCGCGACAGCCATCTGAAAGAGGTACCGGGCTTTGTGTCCTTCCACCTGATGAAGGGGGAGACGCGGGAAGATCATACGCTTTACGCCAGTCATACCGCCTGGAAGACCGAGGCTGCATTCCGAGACTGGACGAAGTCCGAGGCCTTCCGCAAGGCGCATTCCGGCGTGCGGCCCAACACCGAAATGTATCAGGGTGCTCCGGTGCTGGAGGTCTTCGAGGCAGTTCAGACTCTCACTTGACAGGTTCTGTCGTTTCTATATTTCACGAAATATGGAAGCGATGGTCGAATCCCTGTCTGCGCTTGCTCACCCTCAGCGGTTGGAAATATTCCGGTTGCTGATGCGGCGCTATCCTGATGCGGTTTCCGCTGGCGAGATCGCTGCGATCCTCGATGTGCCTGGCAGCACGCTCTCCGTCTATTTGTCATCGCTGCGTCATGCAGGACTTCTATCGCAGACCCGTCAGGGTCGATCCCTTCTGTATCGTGCGGATGTGAACCGCGCCGCGAAAGTGATCGGCTACCTGCGCGACGATTGCTGTAGGGGGCGCCCCGAGATGTGCGCTTCCCCCGATACCTTGTCCGAAAAGGAGAGCGCCGTGGGCGATACGCCATTTTCCGTTCTGTTCATCTGTACCGGCAATTCCGCCCGATCCATCATCGCAGAAACCATCCTTCGAGATCACGCGGGCGACCGCTTTACGGCATATTCGGCAGGCACCAAACCTCGGTCAGAGCTGAACCCCTTTGCCGTTGCGCTACTGGAGGGCAAGGGACACGACGTATCGGGCTCGCGGGCCAAGACGGTCGCAGAGTTCCAGGGGCCCGATGCACCGAAGCTGGATTTCGTCTTCACGGTCTGCGACCGCGCGGCAAACGAGGAGTGTCCCCCTTGGCCGGGTCAGCCCATCAGTGGCCACTGGGGCATGGTCGATCCCGTCACGGCGACGGGAACCGAGGCCGAGAAGAAGCTGGCGTTCCAGCAGACATATGCGGGCCTGCGGAACCGTATTGCTGTCTTCACGGCCTTGCCGCTCGACAGTCTGGATCGGAAGTCCCTGCAGCGGGCTGTTGATGACATTGGCGATACGGAGATTGCCCGATGACCACGTATGCGCTGAATGGCTTGGGTCGCATTGGCAAGCTGGCGCTTCGCCCTTTGCTTGAGAGCGGCGCAGAGATCGCATGGATCAACGACGCTGTTGGAGATCCGGCCACGCACGCACACCTGCTAGAGTTCGATAGCGTTCACGGAAGGTGGGACGCTGCGTTCTCCGCCGACGTCGACAGCCTGACCATCGACGGGGTGCACCTGCCGGTTCACGGGGCGCGCCGGATCGAAGATATTCCGCTAGACGGCGTCGATGTGGTCATCGACTGCACCGGTGTCTTCAAGACCGAGGCCAAGCTGCAACCCTATTTCGATGCGGGCGTGCGGAAGGTGGTTGTCTCCGCTCCGGTCAAGGACGGGCCGACCGCGAATATCGTTTACGGCGTGAACCATGATACATACAACGCGGACGCCCATCACATCGTCACGGCGGCCTCTTGCACGACGAACTGTTTGGCGCCGGTGGTCAAGGTCATCCACGAAGGGCTTGGTATTCGACATGGGTCGATCACCACGATCCACGACGTGACCAACACGCAGACTATCGTAGACCGGCCCGCCAAGGATCTGCGGCGGGCGCGGTCTGCCTTGAACTCGCTGATCCCCACGACGACCGGATCGGCGACGGCGATCACGCTGATCTATCCCGAACTGAAGGGCCGCTTGAACGGTCATGCTGTGCGTGTGCCGCTGCTGAACGCCTCTCTGACGGACGCGGTGTTCGAGGTCGAGCGCGCCACCACCGCCGAAGAGGTCAACGAGATGTTCCGGGCCGCCGCCGATGGCCCGTTGAGTGGCATTCTGGGCTACGAGACTCGCCCATTAGTGTCGGCCGACTACGTGAACGACACGCGGTCGGGCATCGTCGATGCGCCCAGCACGATGGTGGTGAACGGCACGCAGGTGAAAGTATACGCTTGGTACGACAACGAGATGGGATACGCCCATCGGTTGATCGACGTGGCGCGTATGGTGGGCAGTTCGTTGTGAGCAAGATGCGCGACGGAGTGGCGGCCTATATTGCCGTCACAGCGGCCTATTGGGCCTTCATGCTGACCGACGGCGCGCTGCGGATGCTCGTTCTGCTGCACTTCCACACGCTTGGCTTCAGCCCGGTTCAACTGGCCTACCTGTTCGTTCTGTATGAACTTGCGGGCATGATCACAAACCTCTGCGCGGGCTGGATCGCCGCGCGGTTCGGGCTGACTTCGACGCTATATGCGGGGCTTGGGTTGCAGGTGGTGTGCCTGGCGGCTCTGACGCAGCTGGACCCGGCTTGGTCCGTGGCGACTTCCGTCGTGTTCGTCATGGTCGTGCAGGGCCTGTCGGGCGTGGCGAAAGACCTTTCGAAGATGTCGGCGAAGTCGGCGGTGAAGGTGCTGGCCCCGAAAGCGCAGGGTGGTTTGTTCCGCTGGGTCGCGGTCTTGACGGGATCGAAGAACGCGGTGAAGGGTTGCGGCTTCCTGCTGGGCGCGGCGCTGCTGGCAACGTTGGGTTTCGATGCGGCATTGCTGGTGATGGCCGTGGTGCTTGGCGCTATCTTCGCAATCGTTGTCGTGTCGATGCCGTCCGGTCTGCCGCAGGGTCGCAAGGGGCGCGCCTTCACAGAGGTCTTTTCCAAGAACCCGAACATCAACTGGTTGTCGGCCGCGCGCATGGCGCTGTTCGGCGCGCGGGATGTGTGGTTCGTCGTCGGTATCCCGATCTATTTCTACGCCGTCCTGTCCGACGGGACAGAGGCTGGCAACAGAGCCGCCTTCTTCACCATCGGCACCTTCCTTGCCGTCTGGATCATCCTCTACGGTGCGGTCCAAGCCACTGCGCCGCGATTGCTGCGCGCTGCCAGCCGTCCAGAGGCCGAGATCGTCGAGGAAGCACGTCGCTGGGCTGCGATCCTTCTACCGATCCCGATCATACTGACGGCGCTTGTCTGGGTTGCGGGCGACCCCGCACCATGGCTGACGGTGGCGTTGATCGTGGGGCTACTGGTGTTCGGCGCGGTGTTTGCGGTGAACTCTTCACTGCATTCCTACCTTGTGCTGGCCTTCACCGAAGAGGATCGGGTCACGATGGACGTGGGTTTTTACTACATGGCCAATGCGGCCGGGCGGCTGCTGGGCACGGTGCTGTCGGGCCTGTCCTACCAGTTGGGCGGCTTGCCCTTGGTGTTGGGCACCGCCAGCGTGCTGGTCGCCCTGTCGTGGCTGGGCGCGACACGGCTGGACAAGGCGCAGCTTGCGCCGGCTTAGGCGGCCCCGCAGACTGCGCGGATGGACCCGCTGCAAGACAGATTGCCTGACGATGCGCTTGCTCATCCACTTCCAGGCACGCGGCCCTGCGCGCCGGGGGATTGGCTGCGGCGGGACGAGGCGTTCGCCGCCCAGATGGACTTGCGCGACCGATTGATCGCTCAGCAGCGCGATGCGGTGATCGCGATGCGACCCGAAGGGCAGGCGGCGGCGCAAGAACTGCTGGCGCTGGTCGCGGCAGAGGTTCCGGATCATCGCGTTCCGCCAGACCCCACCGACCCACTGGGCAGCCTTGGCCGGATCGCGCAGGAGGACTTCGCAATCATGCTGCCGGGGCAGGGCGAGCATTGGCTTGGCGCCGCCGTCATCTGCTTTCCGTCCCGCTGGCAGCTATCGCAGAAGATCGGGCGTCCCCTGACGCGCATACACGCCCCGGTGCCCGACTACGACGCCCCCATCGCCGCGCGCGTGCAACGCCTGTTCGATGGGGTGCGGGCCGATGCGCCGCTGGTGCGGTGGAACCGGCTGCCCTATTGGGAGCCGGTGCTGCACAACCCCAAACCCGAAGAGGAACCGCGCGCGCCCAACGGGCCTCGGCCCTACATGCGGGCCGAACGGCAGGTCATTCTGCGGCTGCCGCAGACGCGCGCTGTGGTGTTCTCGATTCACACTTACCTTGTGCGTGCCTGATTATTCTGCCGGTTGGCTTTCTCCGGGCGGATCGTCTGCGTCCACGTCCGCGGCATCACCGGGCAGTTCGGACGGCATGTTGTGGTCGGCCTCTACGTCATTGCGATACCGCATGTTGTGCCGGTGGACGATCAACGGATCCCAGCGCAGCGCTTTCAGCAGACCGAAGGCGATCAGCGCGATGACAACGGCAAAGGGGAAGCCCGCAATGACGGCCGCTGCTTGCAACGCAGACAACCCGCCCGCGAGCAACAGCACAGAGGCCACCGCACCCTCGGAAATCGCCCAGAAGATGCGCTGCACCTTTGGCGGATTCGGATCGCCGCCCGCCGTCAGCATGTCGATCACGTAGGACCCTGAGTCCGACGAAGTGACGAACCACAGCACGATCAGGACCACCGCGAAGACGCTGGTGACGGACGACCACGGGAAATACTCCAGCAGCGCGAACATAGTGTTGCCGTAGCCTTCCTTTGTCGCTTCGACCAACGCCGGATCGCCGCCCAGCGAGATGTCGATGGCGACGCCGCCGAAGGCGGAAAACCAGAAGAACATGATCGAGCAGGGCAGCAGCATGACGCCCGCGATGAACTCTCGTATGGTGCGGCCGCGGCTGATGCGCGCGATGAACACACCGACGAAGGGCGACCAGCTGATCCACCACGCCCAGTAGAAGATGGTCCAGGAATTTTGCCAGGTGTCGTTCGCGTCCGCTGGCGTCCAGGTCTGGGTCCAGGTCGAGATATCCAGGAAACTTTGCAGATACAGGCCGTAGTTTTCCACGAAGCCGTCGAAGATGAACAGCGTGGGGCCGACGATCAGGATGAAGGCCAGCAGGCACATGGACAGGACGACGTTCAAGTTCGACAGCCGCTTGATCCCGCCATCAAGCCCCGCGACCACGGATACGGTCGCCAGCCCGGTGATCACCGCGATCACGGCAATCTGTACGAAGACGCTGGAGCCGATGCCGAACACGGTGCCCAAACCATCGTTGATTTGGATAGCGCCTAGGCCCAGCGAGGTGACGATGCCGAACATCGTGCCGAAGACGGCCAAAATATCCACCAGATCGCCCCAGCGTCCGTAAATGCGGTCTCCGATCAGGGGATAGAGCGCGGAACGGATTGTCAGCGGCAGGCCACGACGGTAGTGGAAGTAGGCAAGCGATAGGGCCACGACGGCATAGACGGCCCAGCCGTGAAAGCCCCAGTGTAGGAAGGTCAGGGCCATCGCCTCTCGGGCGGCTTCAAGCGTCTCAGGCTCGGCGCGCGGCGGCGAGAAGTAGTGATACATGGGCTCGGCCACGCCCCAGTAGATAAGGCCAATGCCGATGCCCGCGCTGAACAGCATCGCGGTCCATGAGAACAGGTCGTATTCGGCTTCCTCGTCCATCGCGCCAAGTCGAATGTCGCCGAAGGGGCCGAGCGCCAGATAAAGCACGAAGAGGATCAGCAGATTCACTTCGATGATCAGCGCCCAACCGAGGTTGGATGCCAGAATATCCTGCAGGCCAGCGAAAATCGTATTCGCAGTTTCCGAAAACAGGGCGCCGAACAGGATGAATCCGACGATCAGGATCGCCGATGTCGCAAAAACGGTTCGATTTACTCTGGGGAATATCCAAAGCGAGTCTTGGGAAATCTTATTGTCGTCCACGTGTTACGACCTTCCACTCATGCACAGGAATGGCGCGCGAGCGCCTTGAACTCCATTTATCTTAGGTCGGTCTTGGTAGGTGTAAACGCCGCAAAGCAGTCTCGCCTCAAGAGGCGAGACGCTTCGGGGCGGCTTCGAGATCGGCCCAGGTGAAGTCGGTGGGCACGATTCGCTGACGTGTGGGCTGCCAGTAGATCGAAGAGACCTTCGTGCGCGCGATCAGGCGACGGACGATCTGGAAGCAAAGCTGACGACCGACTTCCCGGTTACCGCGCACCAGCGCGGTGCAGGCGATGTCGATCTGGCGTGTGCCGTCTTCGGTGCCCCGGATTTCCAGCGTCAACCGGCCGTGGTCGGTCATGTATTCGAGGGTCTCGCCGGTCACGCCAAGACCGAGGCTGTGCACCTGAACGTCGGACTGCATCAGCAGCCAGCCGACGATCCCGGGCAGGTCGTTCAGGGTCACGTCGGCCTTGGCATCCAGCACAACGGCAGCGGCGGTCTTGTGGGAAATTTCGATCACTATCCTGTCCTTCGAATTGAGTGTTATTGTTCCTATTCGAGAAACATCATCGGTGATTGGGGCAGGATCGTGTCCGGTCCACGCCAATCCTGCGGTTTTGTGCAGGGGTGATGAAAAAAATTTTCCGGGCACGAGAAGACGAAAATTGCTGAGGAATGATGAAGGGGACGGACTGCCGAAGGGGCCGCCACGAAAAAGGGGCGCCCCGAAGGACGCCCCTTGTCTAACAGTGCTGACTGAAAATCAGCAGCTGTAGTACATCTTGAACTCGACCGGGTGGGGCGTGTGCTCCATGGCGTAGATCTCTTCCCACTTGAGCGCGGCGTAGCCGTCGATCTGGTCCTTGGTGAACACGTCGCCTTTGAGCAGGAACTCGTGGTCCTTCTCCAGCTCTTCCAGCGCTTCGCGCAAGGAGTGGCAGACGGTCGGGATCTCGGCCAGCTCCTCGGGGGGCAGGTCGTAGAGATCCTTGTCCATGGCTTCGCCCGGATTGATCTTGTTCTGGATGCCGTCAAGTCCGGCCATCAGCAGGGCGGCGAAGCACAGGTAGGGGTTCGCTGCCGGATCGGGGAAGCGGGCCTCGACGCGCTTGGCCTTGGGGGATTCGGCCCACGGGATACGCACGCAGCCCGAGCGGTTGCGAGCAGAGTAGGCGCGCAGAACCGGAGCCTCGAAGCCCGGGATCAGACGCTTGTAGCTATTGGTGGACGGGTTGGTGAAGGCGTTCAGGGCCTTGGCGTGCTTCAGGATGCCGCCGATGAACCACAAAGCCTCGTCCGACAGGTCAGCGTATTTGTCGCCAGCGAACAGCGGCTTGCCGTCCTTCCAGATCGACATGTTCACGTGCATCCCGGTGCCGTTGTCGCCAGCGATGGGCTTGGGCATGAACGTGGCCGATTTGCCGTAGGCGTGGGCGACGTTGTGAATGACGTACTTGTACTTCTGCAGCTCGTCGGCCTGCTTGGTCAGGCTGTCGAAGATCAGGCCCAGCTCATGCTGGCAGGACGCCACTTCGTGGTGGTGCTTGTCGACCTTCATGCCGATGCGCTTCATCGTGGACAGCATCTCGGAGCGTAGGTCCTGGCCCTCGTCGATGGGGTTCACGGGGAAGTAGCCACCCTTGATGCCGGGACGGTGGCCCATGTTGCCGGTCTCGAACTCGGCATCCGAGTTCCAGGACGCATCCGTGGCGTCGACTTGGTAGGACACCTTGTTCATCTCGACCGAGAAGCGGACGTCGTCGAACAGGAAGAACTCGGCCTCGGGGCCCATGAACGCCGTGTCGCCGATGCCGGACGCCTTCAGGTAGTCTTCAGCGTTGCGCGCGGTCGCACGGGGGTCACGGTCATAACGCTCCATGGTGTCGGGCTCATACACGGTGCAGTGCACCGCGATGGTCTTTTCGGCGTAGAACGGATCGACGTAGGCGCTTTCGGGGTCGACCATCAGTTTCATGTCGGACTGTTCGATGGACTTCCATCCGGCGATGGACGAGCCATCGAACATGAAGCCTTCTTCCAGGAAATCCTCGTCGACCTGATCGGCCATGACGGTCACGTGCTGCAGTTTGCCGCGCGGGTCCGTAAAGCGGATGTCGACGTATTCCGCGTCTTCATCCTTGATCATCTTAAGCATATCAGCGTTGCTCATGTGTCCCTCTCGGTTTGAGTGTCTGGGTGTGTGAACGGGTTACAGGGCGTCTGGCCCGGACTCCCCGGTACGAATGCGGATGGCCTGCTCGACGGGCGAGACGAAGATCTTGCCGTCGCCGATCTTGTCGGTCTTGGCCGCAGCGATGATCGCCTCGATCGCGGCGTCGACCTGGTTGTCGTCAAGCACGACCTCGATCTTCACCTTCGGCAGGAAGTCGACGACGTATTCGGCACCGCGATACAGTTCGGTATGGCCCTTCTGGCGTCCGAACCCTTTGACTTCCAGCACCGACAGGCCCTGAATGCCCACGTCTTGCAGGGCTTCCTTCACCTCATCGAGTTTGAAGGGTTTGATGATCGCCTCGATCTTCTTCATCGGCCCGAATCCTCCACTATCATTCCACAAGCGACAGACCACTTCCCCGACGGGGCCTCAATCAGCTAGCCTTCCGGCAGTGCTGCGCGGTCGAGGCTTTGGTAGGTGCTGCCGATTTTTTGTGCAATCGGATTGTCTGCTGGGCAGTTTGCGAAAGGCGAAATGATGACGGAACTGCTGACTGCCGAACAGATGCGCGAAATCGAGCGCGCTGCCATCGAAAGCGGCAAAGTCACGGGGTTGGAGCTGATGGAGCGCGCAGGGCAGGGCGCGGTAGAGGCGATATTCGCAGAGTGGCCGGAACTGCGCGAAGGCTCTCACCGCGCCGTCGTCCTCTGCGGCCCCGGCAACAACGGCGGCGACGGCTTCGTCGTCGCGCGGCTGCTGAAGGAGCGGGAATGGGACATCGAGGTGTTTCTGTACGGGGATGCACCTGCAGATGGTTCGGACGCATCAACGATGCAGCATCAGTGGGAGCAGCACGGTTCAGTGCTGTCGATCGGAGACAGTTACGGTCCAGACGATAACCATGAACCGGTCGCCCTTCTGATAGACGCGGTCTTCGGCGTTGGTCTCAACCGCAAATTGGAAGGAGCGGATTTAACGGATTTCCTCCCATGGCATCTACTGCATGGTCAGGGTCGTCGGCGATTGCACGACGACAAACGCGTTGTTGCGATCGACATTCCAACCGGGCTTTGTTCGGATAGTGGTAAGCTGTTAGCAAAAGATGGCATGGTTGCCGATCTGACGGTCACCTTCCACACGCAGAAACGCGGTCATGTGCTTGCCAATGGCCCCGAAACATGTGGCTCGGTGCGTGTTGTCGATATTGGCTTGCCGCATCTTCCGCGTATTCCTCCTACACTTCTTTACCAAGAGAATTCAAACTGGGGAGCGACAATATTCCTAGATACCGACGGGGATCGTTTCACCAAAGACAAGGCGATTGTAAGGCAAGTTGGCAATCCCGAATGGCTGATGAAGATAGGCCGCCACAAGTTCGACCACGGCCACGCGCTCGTTCTGTCGGGCGGGGTCGGTCGTGGCGGGGCCGCCCGGCTGGCCGCTAGGGGGGGGCTTCGGATCGGGGCGGGGTTGGTAACGGTGGCGTGTCCTCCGGCGGCGCTGATCGAGAACGCGGTACAGTTGAACGCGATCATGTTGCGGTCCGTGACCGACGGCGATGCGCTGGCCGCGATGCTGGAGGATGCGCGGTTGAATGCGCTTTGCCTGGGACCGGGACTGGGGACCGGGCCGCGTGAGGCGGGGCTGGTGTGGGCGGCGCTCGGAGCGCGGCGGCGTATCGTGCTGGACGGGGACGCGTTGACGTTGCTGGCGAACAACGCCGATCTGATGGCCCTTTTGCACGTTGATTGCGTGCTGACGCCCCATGAAGGCGAATTCGCGCGGCTGTTCCCCGACCTCTCCGAAAGGCTGTCCGAGGACAATACCTATTCCAAGGTCGATGCCACGCGAAACGCCGCTGCGCGGGCGGGCTGCGTGATCGTCTTCAAGGGGCCGGACACGGTGATCGCCACGCCGGACGGCCGCGCCGCCATCCATGCTGCCGCCTACGATCGCGCGGCGCCGTGGTTGGCGACCGCCGGATCGGGGGACGTGTTGGCGGGATTCGTCACCGGGCTACTAGCGCGTGACTTCACGCCCTTCGATGCGGCCTGTACGGCAGCCTGGCTGCATACCGAATGCGCGCTGAAATTCGGTCCCGGTCTGATTGCCGAAGACCTGCCAGAGATCCTGCCGCAGGTTCTTCGCGCGCTCTGACCGGTCTTTGCTTTTCGCAAATATCCGCCCCGCAGGGCCGGTTACTCGACCGTGACGGACTTCGCCAAATTCCGCGGCTGGTCCACGTCGGTGCCCTTTGCCAACGCCGTGTGATAGGCCAAAAGCTGTGCGGGCACGGCGTACAGGATCGGGGCCCAGAGGTCCGGGCAGGCGGGCATCTCCAGCGTGGCCCAAGCGTCTGGCTCTGCCGCAAGGCCTTTCGCGTCCGAGACGAGAACCACCCGACCGCCCCGCGCCATCACTTCCTGCATGTTCGACACGGTCTTGCCGAATAGCGCATCCGACGGGGCGAAGGTGATGATCGGCACGGTGTCGTCGACCAGGGCGATGGGGCCGTGCTTCAACTCTCCGCTCGCATAACCTTCCGCGTGGATATAGCTGATTTCCTTCATCTTCAAAGCGCCTTCCAGCGCCAAAGGATACAGCGCACCGCGCCCAAGGAACAGGATGTCGCGCGCCTCAGACAGATCGCGCGCGATGTCTTCAATCTGTGTCTCGATATTCAGCGCTTGGCTGACAAGCGCGGGCACGCCGCCCAGTGCGTTTAGATGCGCGGCGAAGTCGTCCGCGCCCAGCGCCCCACGATCCAACCCGGCCTTCAGCGCCATCAGGCCAAGAACGGCCAGAGAGGTCGTGAAGGCTTTTGTCGAGGCGACCCCGATCTCGGCACCCGCATGGATCGGCAACGCCACGCGGCTGTCGCGCGCGATGGACGATCCGGGCACGTTGATGACGGACACGCAGAAGGCCGTATCCTTGGCGTAGCGCAACGCGGCCAGCGTATCGGCAGTCTCGCCCGACTGGCTGACGAAGATCGCCAGAACGCGCTCGTTCAGGGGCGGCTCGCGGTAGCGGAATTCGGATGCGATATCGATCTCCACCGGAATGCGGGCCAGCCGTTCGAACCAGTATTTCGCGACGTGGCAGGCGTAAGACCCGGTGCCGCAGGCCACCATGACGATCCGGTCGAAGGCGGTGAAGTCGATCGCACCTTCCAGGAAGGTGATAGTGCCGTCCTTGACGTAATACCTTAAGCAATCGTCGATCACGGCGGGCTGTTCGGCGATCTCCTTGGACATCCAATGCCGGTGGCCGCCCTTTTCCACGCGACCGGCGGTTTCCGCGATGCGGGTGACGGGGCGGTCGACCTCTTGGTCATTCTCGTCGAACACCGTGTAGCCGCTGCGCGACATGACGGCCCAATCGCCTTCGTCCAGGTAGATCAGACGGTCGGACATGGGCGCCAGAGCGATGGCGTCCGATCCGACGAAGGCTTCCGTTCCGTTGTGGGCGATGGCCAGCGGCGATCCCCGGCGCGCGGCGATCATCAGGTCGGGGTGGTCGTCGAACAGGAACGCCAGTGCGAAGGCACCGTCCAGCCGCTTGAGCGTCTGGCGCACCGCCTCTACCGGTGACGCCCCGCCGTCGAGGAAGGACTGGCACAGCAAGGCAACGGTTTCGGTATCGGTGTCCGACTCCGCGCCGTAGTTCTTTGCGCGCAGCTCTTCGCGCAGGGCAGCGAAATTTTCGATGATCCCGTTATGAACCACCGCCACGGGGCCTGCGCGGTGGGGGTGTGCGTTCACCTCCGTCGGTTTTCCATGTGTTGCCCAGCGCGTGTGTCCGATGCCGGATTTGCCGGGCAGGGGATGGTGCACAAGGTGGTCGGACAGGTTCACCAGCTTGCCCACCGCGCGGCGACGGTCCAGCGCGCCGTCGTGGATCGTGGCGATGCCAGCGCTGTCGTAGCCGCGATATTCCAAGCGGCGCAGGGCCTCCAGAATGATAGGAGAGACTTCGTGCTCCCCCAGAATGCCGACGATACCACACATGTCAGTTGGTCCTTTTCGCCTTGGCCGCTTTCAGCGAGGCCATCAGTCGTTTCGCGAAGCCGTCTTTAGTGACCTGCTTCGCGCGGCCCAGTCCCAGCGCGCCGTCGGGCACGTCATTGGTGATCACGCTGCCCGATCCGGTCATGGCGTCGTCGCCCACGCGCACGGGGGCGACCAGCATGGTGCTGGACCCAATGAACGCCCGCTCGCCGATTTCGGTGCGGTGCTTGAAGACCCCGTCGTAGTTGCAGGTCACGGTGCCTGCGCCAATGTTGGCCTTCGCCCCCACAGTCGCGTCGCCCACGTAGGACAGGTGGTTCACCTTCGCGCCTTCGCCGATTTCGGCGGATTTGATTTCCACGAAGTTGCCGATCTTGGCATCATTGCCCAATTCCGCACCGGGGCGCAGACGGGCGTAGGGGCCAACGACGGCGCGCGCGCCGACATGGCAGCCTTCCAGATGGCTGAACGCCCGGATCTGCGCATCCGACTCAACCGTGACGCCGGGTCCGAAGACGATGTGCGGCTCGATGACGGCATCGCGTCCAAGGTGGGTGTCGTATGCGAAGAACACCGTTTCCGGCGCCGTCATCGTGACACCGTCGTCCACCGCTTCGGCGCGGCGGCGGTCTTGGAAAATGGCTTCCGCACGGGCGAGTTCGGCGCGGGTGTTGATGCCCATCGTCTCTGCCTCGGGACAGGTGACGGCAGCGCAATGCAGACCGCGCGCCCGCGCAATGCCGACGATGTCGGTCAGGTAGTATTCACCCGATGCGTTGTCGTTGCCGACCGCGTCGATCAGATCGAACAGCGTGGCCGCGTCGGCGCAGATGACGCCGGAGTTGCATAGTGTGATCGCGCGCTCGGCCTCTGTCGCGTCCTTGAACTCGACGATCCGCTCCAATGTGCCGTCCTCGACGACCAGCCGCCCATAGCGGCCCGGATCGGCCGCCTCGAACCCCAGAACAACGACCGCTGCGCCGCCCGCGCGCGCCGCTGCCATCCGCGACAGGGTTTCGGGTCGGATGAACGGCGTATCGCCATACAGGACGAAGGCATCACCCTCAGCGCCCTTCAGCGCATCACAGGCCTGCGCAACCGCATGGGCGGTGCCAAGCTGTTCGGTCTGGTGAGCGATGCGGATGTCGGGATCGTAGTTGGCGGCTTCGGCCTGCACGGCATCCCCGCCATGCCCCACGACCAGCACGCGGGTTTCAGGCTCCAGCGTTTCACCAGCGGTCAAGGCGTGGACAAACAAAGGCGCATGACCCACGCGGTGCAGCACCTTGGGCAGTTCGGACTTCATGCGAGAGCCTTGGCCGGCGGCGAGGACGATCAGATGCGCGGGCATGGGGGCCTTTCCTTCCGTTTCGCGTCCGTCTACCCGATCCTTGGCCGCGCGCAAGCGTCGCGCCTTCACTGCAGGTTACGCAAGGTTACATATGATGCGCACGGTGGTCTTCGATCTGGACGGCACATTGGTGGACACGTCGGGCGACCTGATCGCCGCGGCCAACAGCTGTTTCCGTGCACGCGGATTGGGTGACGTGCTGGACCCGGTAGCGGATGCGGGCATCGCGTTCCGGGGTGGACGGGCGATGCTGCGAGAGGGCTTCGCGCGGACGGGTGCGGGTGGAGAGGCAGAGGTGGACGCCGATTATGACGCGCTGCTGGCCGCCTATGGCGACTCCATCGCCGTGCATTCGCGCGCCTATGAAGGCGCGTGGTCGGCGGTGGAGACCCTGAAGCAGCGCGGCTTCGTGGTGGCGATCTGCACGAACAAGCCCGAAGGGCTGGCGCGGCAGTTGATGGATGAATTGGGCACCGCCCATGTGCTGCCGACGCTGATCGGCGCGGATACGCTTACAGTCCGCAAACCCGATCCGGCGCCTTTGTTGCGCGCCATCGAACTGGCGGGCGGTGAGGCGGGGCGTGCGCTGCTGATCGGCGACACCGATACCGACGCCAAGACTGCGCGGGCGGCGGGTGTGGGGCTTGTGCTAGTCGGCTTCGGGCCGGAAGGGGACGCCATAGCGCGGCTGGAGCCGGACGCGATGATGCGCCACTTCGATGACCTGCCCGATCTGGCGGAACGGATGTTGGGGTAGGCAGTCCCTTCCAAGGATTGCGATGAAACCTGTGCAAGACTTGTCCTACTGCATGCCGACGATGACCCGGAACTGATCCACGGCCCCCGCCGCGACCTCCTGATCGTAGCGCAATCCGACACGAGCCGAGAACAGGCGGACCGGCACGTCGAACACGTGATCCACCCGACCCGATGCCGCGTCCTGCGCTGCGTAGGCTGCATCTTGCAGCGCGGCGTAGTCAGGCGGCGCTGGTCCAAGTCGCGTCAGATCATAGGGATCGCCCGCATCCCCGCGATGTCCGATCCGCCAGACACGCCGACCGCCCCGCCAAAAGGCGCAGGAGCTGTGCATCGACGTCTCGTTCACGCGCAGGACAAGCGCGTCGGCGTCTCTAGACAGCTCGGGAAGTGTGAATTGCTCGGCCACGTCGGCGATCACCAAGTCTTCGAACCACGCGACGGACCAGCCCGTCGCGCCGACCCGTGCAGCCCAATCGTCACCATCCGGCTGCGTGTCCTCGGTACGGAGAACGTCGCAATCCAGCCCGGAGATCAGGCGCTCGACAGGCACGGTCGCGGCGATCAGGCAGATACGAAATCCCATGGCGACACTTGGCCCCGTGTTCGCAGCCCGGTCAACCGATTGCCAATCCCGCCCGGCGCGATACCGTAGGTACAAAGGGGAGGACCACCATGTTCACGGCATCCTTGACGTTCGATCTTGGCGAGGACATCAACGCGCTGCGCGAGATGGTGCACCGCTGGGCGCAGGAAAGCCTGAAGCCGCGCGCCGCCGAGATCGACAGGAGCAACGAGATGCCCGCCGACCTGTGGCCGGAGATGGGTGGATTGGGGCTTTTGGGGATCACCGCGCCGGAAGCGGACGGCGGCGCTGGGATGGGATATCTGGCGCATGTGGTTGCCGTGGAAGAAATCGCGCGGGCCAGTGCAAGCGTCTCTCTGTCTTACGGCGCGCATTCCAACCTGTGCGTGAATCAGATCGCGCTGAACGGCAGTGCCGAACAGAAGGCGCGCTACCTGCCCAAGCTGATCTCTGGCGAAAACGTCGGCGCTTTGGCCATGTCAGAGGCGGGATCGGGATCGGATGTCGTCTCGATGCGGCTGAAGGCGGATAAGCGGAATGATCACTACCGACTGTCGGGCACGAAATACTGGATCACCAACGGCCCGGATGCGGACACGCTGGTCGTCTACGCCAAGACGGACGCCGACGCCGGGACCAAGGGCATCACCGCCTTCCTGATCGAGAAGACGATGACCGGCTTCACCACCTCGGCCCACTTTGACAAGCTGGGCATGCGTGGCTCGAACACCGCAGAGCTGATCTTCGACGACGTGGAAGTCCCGTTTGAAAACGTGCTGGGCGAAGAGGGCGGTGGCGTGCGCGTCCTGATGTCTGGTCTCGACTACGAACGCGTGGTCCTGTCGGGCATCGGGCTGGGCATCATGGCCGCCGCGATGGATGAGATCATGCCGTATCTGGCCGAGCGCAAGCAGTTCGGGAAGCCCATCGGGTCTTTCCAGCTGATGCAGGGCAAGATCGCGGATATCTACACCAAGATGAACAGCGCACGGGCCTATGTGTACGAGGTCGCGAAGGCGTGTGATGCGGGGCGTGTGACCCGTGCGGATGCGGCGGCCTGCGTGCTCTATGCGTCAGAAGAGGCGATGACCGTCGCGCACCAGGCTGTTCAGGCGATGGGCGGGGCAGGCTTCATGAACGACACGGTGGTCAGTCGGCTGTTCCGGGACGCCAAGCTGATGGAGATCGGCGCGGGCACATCGGAAATCCGCCGGATGCTGATCGGGCGTGAACTGATGGGCGCTATGGGATGACCGGTATGCGGTGGGTTCGAGTACTTGCGAGAGTACAGAGCATGGGCTTGGGGCTACTGGTCTTGGCCGGGCCTGCGTTGGCGGATCGGCCTTATCCGGAACAGTATCTGCTAGTGTTTGAGGCTTGCGTGACCGACGCGACGGCCGACCAATTGATGCAGTGCGTGGGCGACGCCGCGAGCGCTTGCATGGAGGCCGAGCCTGACGGTCAGACCACCTTCGGCATGACGGCCTGCATGATGATCGAGGCCGGTTTCTGGGATGACCGTCTGAACGCTATGTGGCCGGATGTTCAGGCCGCCGTGCGGGCCGATGATGCCGCTGAAGCCGGGATCGCGGAGGGCGCATTCGCCCAGCGCGCAGAGGCGCTTTTGACGGCGCAGCGTGCGTGGATCGCCTTCCGGGACGCGGAATGCGCTTTGGACTACGCGCTGTGGGGTGCGGGCTCCATGCGCTCTATCGCTGCAGCATCCTGCAAGCTGGACATGACAGCGGCGCGTGTTCAGCGGTTGCAAACCCTACTGGAGCCTATGTGATGCGTTGGATCGCGATAGTTTTGGCGGTGTCCGTATGGGACGCGCCCGCGACCGCGCAGGAGCCGGTCATCGATCATTCGATTGTCGAAAGCTGTCAGGCCGATGGCTCTTCGCTTTCCTGTATCGGGACCTCGGCAGAGCACTGCATCGAAACGGGCGGGGGCTCGCAGGTGGCCTACGGCTACTGTTATGGCGCGGAACTGGATTACTGGGATGACCAGTTGAACCGGGTCTATGCCGAGGCTGTAGATGCGGCGCGCGCCGTCGATGCCTCGGGATTTGTGCCGCCCATTGGCGTCGAAAGCCTGCGCGAGATGCAGCGGGCATGGATCACCTACCGGGACGCGCGGTGCGAACTGGTCGGACTGTCCTATGGGGGCGGCACGGGGGCTGGTCCCGGCGGGACCGAGTGCCGGATGCGCGCGACCGCCGAGCAGGTCTTTGTCCTGCGCGACCTGCGCGACCGGCTGAACTAGCGCATGCGTCCGGTCCTGTGGCTTCCTGTGTTGCTCGTGTGTGTGCTCGCCGCTGTCTACGGCCTGCGGTTGCGCGCGCCCGATATGGGTGAGGCGATCGAGCGCGTCGCGCGGCTTCATGCGGATCGCGTGCCCGGCGCGAAGGCGTCAGATTGTGCCGCGACGCCGGGGGACGGGAATGCGTGGCTGGTCGTGGCCTGCGGTGATGCGGTGCGCACGGTCTACCGCCTCGACCGGAGTGGGCGTGTCATCGCGCGACAGGCGATGGACGGCCCCGGTGCGGGGCTGTAGCGTTTGCCCATGTTGACCCGCCGCCCTTACGACGTGCTCTACGATAGGTTCCGCTGGGACCTGCCCGCGGCGATGAACATGGCGCATCAGGCCTGCGATGGCTGGGCCGCGACCGAACCCGATCGGATCGCCATCATCGATTTGTCGGGCGGTATCCGGCGCGAGGTGACGTATCGCCAACTGTGGCACCTCTCGCGTCGGGTCGAAGCCGCTTTGATGCAGAAGGGCATTCGTCCGACCGACCGGGTAGGCGTGCTGCTGTCCCAACGTCCCCTGTGTGCCGCCGCGCATCTGGCGTGCTGGCGGATGGGCGCGATCTCTGTGCCGCTGTTCAAGCTCTTCGGTCGCGATGGGTTGATGACCCGGCTGGAAGACGCAGGCGCGGGCGTCGTGGTCACCGATCAGGAAGGGCAGGCGGCGCTGCAAGGTTCTGGAATCGGCTGCATCACCCGCGCGACCTTGCCTGAAGCCCGCGCAGCATCCAGCGCCGCGCCCGAGTTCGATCCCGACCATCCGGCTGTGCTGATCTATACCTCTGGTACCACGGGGGCGCCGAAAGGCGCGCTGCATGGCCATCGCGTGCTGACCGGCCATCTGCCAGGTGTGGAAATGAGCCACGATTACCTTGGCCAGCGCGGCGATGTGATCTGGACGCCCGCCGACTGGGCGTGGATCGGGGGCCTGTTCGATGTGCTGATGCCGGGCCTTGCGCTGGGTGTGCCGGTCGTCGCGGCGCGATCGCCGAAATTCACCGTCGATGATGCCGTGCGGATCTGTGCTGAAGGCGGCGTGCGCAACGTGTTCTTCCCGCCGACCGTGCTGCGTATGATGAAGGCAACCGACGTTTCGATCCCGAACCTGCGGTCGGTCGCGTCGGGCGGCGAACCTCTGGGGGCAGAGATGCTCGCATGGGGTCGTCGCGCGCTGGGCGTGACGATCAACGAGTTCTACGGCCAGACCGAGTGCAACATGATCGCGGCCTCCTCTGGCGAGATGTTCAAGGCCGTGCCCGGCACCATCGGCCGTGCGGTGCCGGGGCACAAGCTGGCGGTGCTGGATGACGACGGCGTGCCGACCGACGGTGAGGGAGATATCGCCGTGGCGCGTGGTTCGGCGTCTATGATGCTGGAATACTGGCGCAAGCCGAAGGAGACGGAGGCCAAGTTCAAGGGGCGCTGGATGCTGACCGGCGACCGGGGCATCTGGGAGGGCGACCATCTGCGTTTTCTGGGGCGCGAGGACGATGTGATCGCCTCTGGCGGCTACCGGATCGGACCGTCTGAGATTGAGGATTGCTTGTTGACGCACGATGCCGTGGCGACCGTGGGTGTGGTCGGCAAGCCCGATGCGGTGCGCGGCCAGATCGTGAAAGCCTATGTGGTGCTGAAGGACGGAGTGGAGGGCGGCGATGCGCTGGCAGCCGAACTGCAAACGATGGTGCGCGAACGGGTGTCGGCCCACGTCTACCCGCGCGAGGTGGCGTTCCTGGAGGCGCTCCCAATGACAGTGACGGGCAAGGTTATCCGCAGCGCGCTGCGCGAGCGGGCGGCGCGGGAATGAGGGGGAGGGGGGGCTCTGCCCCCGCGCTGGCGCGCGTCCCCGAGGTATTTTTGGAACGATGAAGCATGGGGTGGCTTGAATGAAGCTGCAATCGCAGGTCCTGACGGGGTCCGAGACCTATCGCGCCAATCGCGCCGCGCATCTGGACGCGTTGGACGTGGTGCAACAGGCCGCCGCGCTGGCGATGGAGGGCGGCGGCGAGCGGTCTCGCGCGCGTCATCTGAAGCGCGGCAAGATGCTGCCACGTGACCGGGTGGCCGGTGTGCTCGATCCGGGATCGCCGTTTCTGGAAGTGGGTCTGACGGCAGCGCACGACATGTACGACGGAGCTGCTCCAGCGGCAGGGGCCATCGCGGGCGTAGGCTACGTTTCCGGACGGTTGTGCATGGTGCTGGCCAACGATGCCACGGTGAAGGGCGGCACCTACTATCCGGTCACGGTCAAGAAGCACCTGCGCGCGCAGGAGATCGCGGAAGAGAACCGGCTGCCGTGCATTTACCTGGTGGATTCGGGCGGCGCGAACCTGCCGCAGCAGGACGAGGTTTTCCCAGACCGCGACCATTTCGGACGCATCTTCTACAATCAAGCGCGGATGAGTGCGGCCGGGATTGCGCAGATCGCGGTCGTCATGGGGTCTTGCACGGCGGGCGGGGCCTACGTGCCTGCCATGTCGGACGTGACGATCATCGTAAAGGAGCAGGGCACTATTTTCCTGGCCGGGCCGCCCCTGGTGAAGATGGCGCTGGGCGAGGAGATCGACGCCGAGTCGTTGGGCGGTGGCGATGTGCACACACGCCTGTCCGGCGTGGCGGATTACCTGGCCGAGGACGATGCGCATGCTTTGGCCATCGCACGCGAGGCGGTCGCGTCGCTGGGGCCCGTGCCTGATGGTGGTCTGCAGTGGCAGGCGGCGGAAGACCCGGCCTACGACCCCGAAGAGATCCTTGGCGCCGTACCTGCGTCGCTGACCACCCCCTACGATGTGCGTGAGGTCATCGCGCGGATTGTCGACGGCTCTCGGTTCGACGAGTTCAAGGCGCGCTTCGGTGAGACGCTCGTGACGGGTTTCGCGCATGTCATGGGCTGCCCCGTGGGTATCATCGCGAACAACGGCGTGTTGTTTTCGGACAGTGCTCAGAAAGGCGCGCATTTCATCGAGCTGTGTTCCCAGCGACGTATTCCGTTGGTTTTCTTGCAGAACATCACCGGCTTCATGGTGGGCCGCGACGCAGAGGCGGGTGGGATCGCGCGGCATGGGGCAAAGATGGTGACGGCGGTGTCCACCACCTCGGTGCCGAAGATCACGATGCTGATCGGCGGCTCTTACGGCGCGGGCAACTACGGGATGGCCGGGCGGGCCTATTCGCCGCGCTTCCTGTGGTCTTGGCCGAACAGCCGCATCGCGACCATGGGCGCGCCGCAGGCCGCCGGGGTGCTGGCCTCGGTCAAGCGCACGGCGCTGGAGGCGCGGGGCGAGACGTGGTCCGACGAAGATGAGGCCACCTTCAAGGATCCGATCCGCCAGCAGTTCGAAACGCAGTCGCACCCGCTTTATGCCAGCGCCCGGCTGTGGGACGACGGCTGCATCGACCCCCGAAAGGCGCGCGCGGTTCTGGCCCTGTCCCTGCGCGCCGCGACCAACGCCCCGATAGAGGAGACGCGCTTCGGCGTGTTCCGCATGTGATGGATGAATACCGCGATCTGAACGACGATTATCCCGGCGCGGGGACGTTCCGCTTCGGCGACAGCGCGAAGCTGTGCCGCAAACTGACGGATCTGGTGATCGCCGGGACCAAGACCGCTACATGCGGTGCGTTGCGAGAGTTCGAGGATGACCCCGATAGCCGGCCGGTCGTCGGGCGCCGCGACATTGCCTGCGCGTGGGATGGCACGCCGCGGGTCGTGATCGAGACCACCAAGGTCTTTGAGTGTCGCTTCGATGCGGTGCCGGATGCCTTCGCGCGGGCGGAAGGCGAGGGGACCGTTGCCGACTGGCGTGCCGGGCATATCGCGTTCTTCAAGCGCAACGGCGGCTGGTCCGAAGACATGATGCTGCTGTGCGAGCGATTCCGCGTGGTCGAGGTTCTGGAATGATCGCGACCCGCCTGACCGAACGTCTGGGCATCACGCATCCGGTCGTCTCTGCGCCCATGGCGAAGGCGGCTGGCGGACGATTGGCGGCGGCTGTGTCCGAGGCCGGCGGGCTTGGTCTGCTGGGCGGTGGCTACGGCGATGCGGAGTGGCTGGCGCAGGAACGGCGCGCGGCTGGCAACGCGCGGATCGGTGTGGGCTTCATCACCTGGGCCCTGAGCGATGCGGTGCTGGAGGACGCTCTGGCAAGCGATCCGGCGGTGGTGATGCTGTCTTTCGGGGACCCGGCGGCGTTTGCGTCTCGGATCAGCGACGCAGGTGTGCCGCTGATGTGCCAAGTGCAGACACTGGATCACGCGAAGGCGGCGATCGACGCGGGCGCGCAGTTCATCGTGGCGCAGGGGGCCGAGGCCGGGGGGCACGGTGCTAAGCGCGCGACGATGACGCTGGTGCCGGAGGTGGCCGACCTTCTGGCCGACCGCGCGTCCGATACCGTGCTGCTGGCGGCGGGCGGCATCGCAGACGGTCGGGGGCTGGCAGCGGCTTTGATGCTGGGGGCCGAAGGTGTGCTAGTGGGCTCACGGCTTTGGGCAAGCGCAGAGGCGCTGGTGCATCCCAACATGATCGCGGCCGCCGTAGGTGCGTCCGGCGACGACACGATCCGCAGCAGTGTGATGGACATCGCGCGCAGGCTCGCCTGGCCCGAAGGCTACACCGCACGCGTATTGCGCAACGCCTTCACCGACCGCTGGCACGATGACCTGTCCGGGCTGATTGCCGCGGCAACGGTTGAGGCTGCGCGCTATGCCGAAGCGTGGAAGGCGGGGGATACTGCGACAGCAAATACATTCGTGGGCGAGGCGACGGGCCTGATCCATGATGCACCCCCGGCGGCGCAGGTGATCGCAGAAATGGTGACGCAGGCCTCCGACCTTCTTGGCGGCGGCTGGCGGCGATGAAAGGAATTTTCTCATGTTCAACCGCATCCTGATCGCGAACCGGGGCGAGATTGCGTGCCGGGTGATCGACACCTGCCGCCGCATGGGCGTGCAGACCGCCGCGGTGTATTCCGACGCCGATGCGCATGCCCGTCACGTCCAGATGGCCGACCGTGCGGTTCATATCGGCGGCAGCGCGCCCGCCGATAGCTACTTGCGGGGCGATGTGATCGTGCAGGCGGCGCTGGATACGGGCGCGCAGGCGATCCATCCGGGCTACGGCTTCCTGTCCGAAAACCCGGACTTCGTTCAGGCGGTCGAGGCGGCGGGATTGGTCTTCATCGGACCCAGCGCCGACGCGATGCGCAAGATGGGCCTGAAGGACGCCGCCAAGGCCGAGATGGAAGCCGCAGGCGTGCCCATCGTGCCGGGCTACCACGGGCGCGATCAGGCGGATGTGCGGCTGGCGCAGGAGGCCGCGACGATTGGCTGGCCCGTGATGATCAAGGCGGTCGCGGGTGGCGGCGGCAAGGGGATGCGGCTGGTCGAGTCCGAGGACGCGTTCCAAGACGCGTTGAACAGCGCGCGAGCCGAAGCCAAGGGCGCGTTCGGCAACGACTCTGTGCTGATCGAAAAAGCTGTGACCCGGCCCCGTCATATCGAAGTGCAGGTCTTCGGCGATGGCACACGGGCGGTGCATCTGTTCGAGCGCGATTGCTCTTTGCAACGCCGCCATCAAAAGGTGATCGAGGAAGCCCCCGCTCCGGGCCTGTCCGACGCGATGCGTTTGGAAATGGGGCAGGCAGCGGTGCGCGCGGCAGAAGCCATCGGCTACGCGGGCGCGGGCACCATCGAGTTCATCGCGGAAGGCGACCTTTCCGCCTTCTACTTCATGGAGATGAACACACGACTGCAGGTCGAACACCCGGTGACAGAGGCGGTCACGGGCGTGGACCTCGTGGAATGGCAGCTGCGGGTGGCGTCCGGCGAACCCATGCCCATGGCACAAGACGCACTGACCCTGACCGGCCACGCGGTCGAGGCACGGCTTTACGCCGAAGACCCCGCAAACGATTTCCTGCCGGTCACGGGCACCCTTGCGGCGCTGGATTTCCCCGAAGGCCTGCGGATCGAGACGGGCGTGCGCGCAGGCGACGAGATCACGCCGCACTACGACCCCATGATCGCGAAGCTGATCGCGGAAGGTCCCACGCGCGACATCGCATTCCAGCGGCTGTCTGACGGCCTTCAACGCTTGCGCATCGCCGGAACGGTGACGAACGCGGGTTTCCTGAAAGCGCTGATCGATCACCCTCGGGTGCGGGCCGGGGATGTGGAGACGGGGCTGATCGGGGCAGAGATCGATGGGCTGACGACAGTGGCCGATCCGGAACCCGCCGACGTTGCTGTGGCTGCGATTGCCGCGATGGGATTGGATGAACCCGGCCCCGCCTTGCAGGGCTTTGCATTGTGGAAACCGCAGCCGCAGACCGTCGCTTTGACGGCGGGCGAGACCACACATGACGTGCGGATCACCTGCGACGGTCCTGATGTCCGGGACATCCAGCTGGCCGACACGCATCTTCGCGCCCTCCGCGACGCAAATGGTTGGCGCATCGATGGGAACCGGATCGCCGCCGCCACGCGCCACGGCAATCGCGTGACGACCGGACCGCATACCTTTGGCATCCACGATCCCATGGTCGCGGCCAGTGCCATGCAGGACAGTGGCGACACGGTGCTGGCCCCGATGCCCGGACGGGTCGTGCGCCTGTCCGTTGGGGCGGGTGATACGGTCACCGTCGGTCAGGTTTTGGCGGTGTTGGAGGCAATGAAGATGGAGCACTCCTTGAAAGCCCCCCGCGACGGAACGGTGGCCGAGGCTCTGGTGTCAGAAGGCGATCAGGTCGCGCAGGGCGACGCGTTGGTTCGGTTGGAAGACATCTAGCGGATCAGCGTCATGGCGATGCCTCCCGTTCGCGGGCCTGCCCAGGCGCGATGCATAAACAAGCGGTCTGCGTAATCTCGCCGCGTCTGCTCCGGGCGAAGGGCGTTCTGGTTGCAGCGCGGGCAGGGGCGGGGGATAACCAGTCGAATGGCGAAGGAGCCGATTTGATGATCACATTGCATCACTGCCACGAAACGCGCTCTATGCGGGTTTTGTGGTGCCTGCACGAGTTGGACATGGATTTCAGTCTGCGCGTCCATGCGTTCGACAAATCCCTGCGGGCCGACGAATACCTGACAATCAATCCCGTGGGCCGCGTGCCTGCGCTGGAGATTGATGGTGACGTGATCTGGGAATCGGGCGCAATCCTAGAGGTTCTTTGCGAGCGATTCCCTGAACGCGGGTTGGGGCGTCCGCCCGGCGACATCGACCGCCCCGAATACCTGATCTGGCTGCATTTCGCCGAAACCATCAGCCAGCACGCCGCCGCGCTGACCCAGCAGCATGTCGTCCTTTACGACGATGCGATGCGGTCGCCGATCATCATGAAGCTGGAAGCCGCACGTCTGAAAAAGTGCTACGCGGCGATCGAGGGGCGCCTGTCCTCTCCGGTGGAGAATCGTGATTATCTGCTGACCAGCGGCTTTTCCGCCGCCGATATCGCCGTGGGGCAGGCTGTCTATATGGCGCGCCATTTCGCCACACTCGACGGTTTTCCAGAGACGCAACGCTGGTTTGAGCGCATCACCGAGCGCGATACATTCATTGATGCCTTGCCCCCTGCCGGTAGCGAGCGGCTATATACGCAAGATTTCTATCCCGCCTGGGAGTGATCGGCCGCCCCTATACATCACGGCCCGGTCCCTGTAGGACGCGCTTCTTTCCGGGCGCGGTGTGTGCCCCATGACCGAACGGCCCTTTCCATGATCCAGACCCTGCAAGATGCGCTGTCGGCGCGCGGCTACGACACGCTGACCCCCGTCCAAGAGGCGGTGACCGCCCCAGAACTCGACGGCGCGGACCTTCTGGTCTCTGCCCAGACGGGGTCGGGCAAGACGGTGGGCTTCGGTCTGGCAATCGGGCCGACCTTGCTGGACGACGACGGAAAGATGCCTCCGGCGAATACGCCCGTGGCCTTGATCGTGGCCCCGACGCGCGAACTTGCGATGCAGGTGCAGCGCGAGTTGGCGTGGCTTTACGCAGACACCGGCGCCCGATTCGCCGCCTGTGTGGGTGGCATGGACATGCGCGACCAACGCCGCGCGCTGGAGCGTGGCGCGCATATCGTCGTGGGTACGCCGGGGCGTCTGACGGACCACATCCGCCGCGGCTCGCTGAAGCTGGACGGGCTGAAAGCCGCCGTGCTGGACGAAGCGGACGAGATGCTGGACCTCGGCTTCCGCGAGGATTTGGAATTCATGCTGGCCGAAGCGCCCAGCACCAAGCGCACGCTGATGTTTTCGGCCACCGTGCCGGCGATGATCGCGACGCTGGCCAAGAAGTACCAGAACGACGCCGTGCGCGTGAACACGGTCGGCGGCGGGCGTCAGCACAGTGACATTCAGTATCAGGCGATGCGCGTTCATCCATCGGATGCCGAGAATGCGATCATCAACGTGCTGCGCTTTCACGACGCCGAAAACGCCATCGTCTTCGCCAACACCCGCGCCACTGTCGCGCGGCTGACCGCGCGTCTGGGCAATCGCGGGCTGGCGGTTGTGTCGCTGTCGGGCGAACTCAGCCAGACCGAGCGGACCCACGCATTGCAAGCCATGCGCGACGGGCGGGCAAAGGTCTGCGTGGCGACGGATGTGGCCGCGCGTGGTATCGACCTGCCGAACCTCGACTTGGTGATACACGCGGAATTGCCGACGAACACCGAAGGCCTGTTGCACCGTTCGGGTCGCACGGGCCGGGCAGGGCGCAAGGGCGTGTCCGCCCTAGTCGTGCCGCCGAAAGCCACAAGCAAGGCCGAACGCCTTCTGAAGTGGGCGAAGATCAACGCGGAATGGGTCGCAGCCCCCTCTGCCGACGATATTCTGAAGCGCGATGAAGAACGGCTGCTGTCCGACGAATCTTGGGCCGACGAGATCACGCCAGAGGAAGCCGCCTTCGCCGAAAAGCTGATGGCGCAATACGATGCGGAAACCATCGCGGCAGGCTACCTGCGTCTCTATCGCGCGCATCATTCCGCCCCCGAAGAGCTGTCTGACCCGACGACCGCGCCGAAGCGAGAAGAGCGCAAGCCGTTCGGACCCTCTGCCTGGGTTGCGCTGTCCAAGGGCCGCAACGACCGGGCAGAGCCGCGCTGGATCCTGCCGCTGATCTGCCGCATGGGCGGGCTGACCAAGGATCAGATCGGCGCGATCCGTATCCAGCCTGCAGAGACCTATGTGGAGCTGACGGCGGACAGCATCGACGGCTTCATGGCTGCGACGGGCGGCAAGCTGGAAGATGGGATGACCGTGCGCCGCGCCGATGGCCCGCCCGATTCGGGGCCGCGTCCGGCGAAGCGGTCGGATGGTCCCTCGGATGGGCCGCGTGCGCCGAAGCCGGGCGCACCGAAAGCAGAGGCGAAGTCCGACTGGTCGCCTGAAAAGACCGAACCCGCGCCGTCTGCCGATATGGCGCCGCGCAAGCCACGTGCGCCGAAGGCGGATGCCGGTCCGAAGAAGCGCTGGGACAAGTCTGCCGACGGGGATGCACCGAAGAAGCGATGGGATAAGCCCGCCGATGGCGCTGCGCCCAAGCGGGACAAGCCGACAGGGGCGAAGCCTGCACACGCGCGTGCCGACCGGGACGCATCCGCGCCGAAAAAGCGGTGGGACAAGCCGAAGGGCGGCAAGCCCGGCGATGGTGCGAAGCCGCACCGGGGCAAGCCAGGTCCCGGCGCGACTTCGGATCGATCCTCGGCTGGCCCCTCCAAACCGGGATCGAAAGTGCGGCCCGGTGCGGCGAACACCGGGCAGCGGATGGAGCGTCCGGGCGGCAAGCCCAAGGGCAAGGGCGGCGACAAGGGACCCCGGCGCAAGTGACATGAGCCGTTGATGACGGATCGGTTTGACCGCCACGCCGCCCTTGGCTATTTCGAAACCGAACCCAAGAGGACCCCGCCATGGATGACCTGCTTCGCGACTATCTTCCGATCCTGATCCTGCTGGGTCTGGCCATTGCGCTTGGCATCATTCTGGTTCTTGCCGCCGCCATCGTCGCGGTGCGCCACCCGGATGCAGAGAAGGTTTCGGCCTACGAGTGCGGGTTCAACGCCTTCGACGACGCGCGGATGAAGTTCGACGTGCGGTTCTACCTCGTGGCCATCCTGTTCATCATCTTCGATCTGGAGATCGCGTTTCTGTTCCCGTGGGCCGTATCGTTCAACGTGATGACTGATGTGGCCTTCTGGTCGATGATGGTCTTCTTGGGCGTGCTGACCGTGGGTTTCGCCTACGAATGGAAGAAGGGCGCGCTCGACTGGGAGTGATCGCGCGACCTTAGGTTCACAGAGCGGGCAGGATCAGCGTCACGCCCAGCCCGACGATCGGGACGAACAGGACGCATTGAATTGAGAACAGACCTGCTTCGGTGTGCAGGAATTGCTTGAGGCGTTCGGGGAGGTGGGACTTCAACATGGGGCTCGCGTCTTCTTGATGACACCGGCAACGACCTGTCCGGCCTCTTCCTTTTGACGGGCGTCAGGGGCCGATGTTCGGAAAGTTCGGGACTTAATCGGGATTTCCATAACATCTGATGAATTAACTATTCATCGCGACCTCTGCTGCGGCACTGCCCCGCGTTGACGATTGGCGTGGCCGCTTATAGGTCAATCTCAACAAGGCCGTGGTGTGTTCCCGGCTTTTCCGATGGAAGGACCCGCCCCATGTCTGTGATCCCAGGTGCGACCCCGCAGGGCGCTGTCAAAGCCGGCCCCGATGCCGATTACACAACCCAGAAGCTGAACAACGAGCTGACGGACAAGGGTTTCCTGCTGACCAGCGCCGATGACCTGATCAACTGGGCGCGCACCGGCAGCTTGCACTGGATGACTTTCGGTCTGGCCTGCTGCGCGGTCGAGATGATGCACACATCCATGCCGCGCTACGATGCCGAGCGTTTTGGTGTCGCGCCGCGCGCGTCCCCGCGACAGTCCGACGTGATGATCGTGGCAGGCACGCTGACCAACAAGATGGCGCCCGCGCTGCGCAAGGTCTACGACCAGATGCCCGAGCCGCGTTATGTGATCTCGATGGGGTCCTGCGCGAACGGCGGCGGATACTACCACTACAGCTATTCCGTGGTGCGCGGTTGCGACCGCATCGTGCCGGTGGACATCTACGTGCCCGGCTGCCCGCCGACGGCAGAGGCGCTGCTGTACGGCATCCTTCAGTTGCAGCGGAAGATCCGCCGCACCGGCACCATCACCCGCTAGGAGATTCCCCCCGATGTCTGGCATGTCCGACGACGCCCTGATCGAACTGGGAGAGCACATAAAGGCCGCGCGGCCCGACTGCGTGCTTGGCTACGATGTGGCCTTCGGTGAGTTGACCGTGAACGTGGCGCTTGCCTCGGTGAAGTCACTGGTCGAATTCATGCGGACCGACAAGACCTGCCGCTTCACCTCGCTGATCGACCTGACGGCCATCGACCACCCGGCGCGTGAGGTGCGGTTCGATCTGGTCTATCACTTTCTGTCGATGTGGCAGAACCACCGCGTGCGCATCAAGACGCAGGTGCGAGAAGATGAGATGGCAGCCTCGATCACCGACGTGCATCCTAGCGCGGGCTGGTTCGAGCGCGAGGTCTTCGACATGTTCGGCATCCTCTTCACCGGCCACCCGGACCTGCGCCGTATCCTGACCGACTACGGTTTCCGCGGTCATCCGCTGCGCAAGGACTTCCCGACAACCGGCTACACCGAGCTGCGCTACGATGAGACCGTGAAGCGCGTCGTGTATGAGCCTGTCGATTTGGTGCAGGAATACCGTCAGTTCGACTTCATGTCGCCATGGGAAGGGGCCGATTACATCCTGCCCGGAGACGAGAAGTCGAAGGAAGGGGCGTAGTCCGCATGAATTCGGGCGATCTGATCACCGGTTTCGTCTTCCTTGCAGCGCTTTTGGTGGTGCCGTTCTGGAAACTGCTGCCGTCGCACGGAATCTCGAAGTACTACGCCTTCATCGCCATCCTGCCGGTGGGCGCGGTTCTGCTATTGTGGGTGCTCGCCTTCCGCGATGCATTCAGCGACCGCGCGTGAGCGATCCTACGATCATCCTTGGCCTAGGGGCCACCAAGTCCGGCACAAGCTGGCTGTACGAAAGCCTTGCCGTGCACCCGCAGGTGTACCTGCGGTCGATCAAGGAGTTGCATTGGTTCGACACCTTGGAAAAAGGACATTCGGCCAAGGCGATCGAGCGATTGGAAGACGAGATTGCGCAGATGACAGGTCGGCTGTCGAAGGCGCCGGAAGATTGCGCGCCGAAGATCATGGCCCGGATCGCGGACCGTCAAGCCTTCGCCGATGCACTGCGGGACGGGGGGCAGGACGCCTATCTTGGCTACCTGCGGGATCGGGCCGGTGCGGCGCTGGCCGTGGGCGATGTAACGCCCGCCTACGCGATCCAGTCAGAGCCGGTTCTGCGACGCATGGCCACTATCGCGAATGACGTGCGCGCGATCTATCTTATGCGCGACCCGGTAGAGCGGCTGTGGAGCCACGTGCGCATGATCGCCCGCCGACGCGGCGACGGGGAAACGGTCGATCCGGATCGTGCGCGTCGGATCCTGGCCCGTGTCTTCGCGGGTAAGGAAACGGAGATCGAGGTGCGCGGCGATTACGCTGGCGCGCTAGACCGAATAGAGCGTGCGTTCCCGACAGCCAAGCGCTGGATCGGCACGTTCGATAAGGCGCGCACGTCCGAGGGTTGGGCCTCGATTTGCGCGTTTCTGGGGTTGGACACGTATCCCGCCGAAGAGAAAATCGTCCACGGCGGAGCACCGTCGCAGATGACAGAAGAAGATACACACCGGGCGCGTGCATGGCTCGCCCCGCAATATGACGCCGTCGCGCGCCGCATGCCGCTGCCGACGACCTGGATGCAACACGATACGCAGGCACGGGCCTGACGAGAGGGATCGCCATGAAGGACAACAACTTCGATGACGCTCGCACCGGCGAGCAGAGCATCCGCAACTTCAACATCAACTTCGGCCCGCAACACCCTGCGGCGCACGGTGTTTTGCGCTTGGTGCTAGAGCTGGACGGCGAGATCGTGGAACGCTGCGACCCGCATATCGGCCTGCTGCACCGCGGGACCGAGAAGCTGATGGAAAGCCGCACCTACCTTCAAAACCTGCCGTATCTGGACCGACTCGATTACGTGGCCCCGATGAACCAGGAACACGCGTGGTGCTTGGCCATCGAGCGTCTGACCGGCACCGAAGTGCCCCGTCGCGGCCAGCTGATCCGGGTCCTGTTCTGCGAAATCGGGCGCATTTTGTCCCATCTGCTGAACGTGACCACGCAGGCGATGGACGTGGGCGCCCTGACCCCGCCGCTGTGGGGCTTTGAAGAGCGTGAGAAGTTGATGAACTTCTACGACCGTGCCTGCGGTGCGCGTCTGCACGCCAACTACTTCCGCCCCGGCGGCGTGCACCAGGACCTGCCGCCCAAGCTGATCGAGGATATCGACGCCTGGTGCGATCCGTTCCTTGACGTGCTTGACGACATCGACGGTCTGATCACTGACAACCGCATCTTCAAACAGCGCAACGTCGACATCGGCATCGTCCATCAGAAAATTATCGAAGACTGGAGCTTCTCCGGCGTCATGGTGCGCGGCTCTGGCCTTGCATGGGACCTGCGCCGCGCGCAGCCGTATGAGTGCTACGACGAGTTCGATTTCCAGATCCCTGTCGGCAAGAATGGCGACTGCTACGACCGTTACCTTGTACGGATGCAGGAGATGAAGGAATCGGTGAAGATCATCCGTCAGGCCTGCGAAAAGCTTCGGAACGAACCCGGCCCGGTGATGTATCGCGGCAAGCTGTCGCCGCCGACTCGGTCGGACATGAAGACCTCGATGGAAGCGCTGATCCACCATTTCAAGCTTTATACCGAAGGCTTCCACGTGCCTGCGGGCGAGGTCTACGCCGCCGTGGAAGCGCCAAAGGGAGAGTTCGGCGTTTACATGGTCGCCGATGGGTCCAACAAACCCTACCGCGCCAAGCTGCGCGCACCGGGTTACCTGCACCTGCAGGCGATGGACCACATTACCAAGGGCCACCAGCTGGCGGACGTGTCGGCCATCATCGGCACGCTCGACGTCGTGTTCGGAGAGATCGACCGCTAGGCGTGGTCGCACCGGATGGACATCGGACTTCTGCAAACCGTCGCCCGCGCGCTGATCGCCTTTACGCCGTTGGTCGTCCTGCTGTTCCTGACCTCGTTCCTTGTCTGGCTGGGGCAGGGGACGCGGTCCAACAGGTTTACCCGGTTCTGCGACGCGGCCATGGTGCCCAGCGGCCTGACCGCGCTGGCCTTGGTTCTGGCGACACTGATCTTCTTTTAGCGACACAGCACCACCTTTTCCTTCGCGACGCAGTTCGCTAAGTCACCTTCGATCCCGACCGCCGCGAAAGGCCCGCCCATGCTCCGTCGTCTTCATCCCGAGCAGCCCGACAGTTTCGTCTTCACCGAAGAGAACCGGAAATGGGCCGAAGGGCAGATTTCCAAGTTCCCCGAAGGTCGGCAGGCCAGCGCCATCATTCCGCTGCTGTGGCGCGCGCAGGAACAAGAGGGCTGGTTGAGCCGGAAGGCCATCGAACACGTCGCGGGGATGCTCGATCTCGCCTATATCCGCGCGCTGGAAGTCGCGACCTTCTACTTCATGTTCCAGCTTCAGCCGGTTGGGTCGGTCGCCCACATCCAGATCTGCGGCACGACGTCCTGCATGATCTGCGGCGCGGAAGACCTTGTGGCGGTGTGCAAGGACAAGATCGCCAAGAAGCCCCACGCGCTGTCGGACGACGGCAAGTTCTCGTGGGAAGAGGTCGAGTGTCTGGGGGCCTGCGCCAACGCGCCGATGGCCCAGATCGGCAAGGACTACTACGAGGATTTGACGGCGGAAGGCTTCGCGCAATTGCTGGACGAAATGGCGGCGGGCAAGGTGCCGCAGCCCGGATCGCAAGCGGGCCGTTTCGCGTCGGAGCCTGCGGGTGGGATCACCTCGCTGACGGATATCGAGAAGGTGAATGGGTACAACGCTTCCGTCACGCTGGCGGAAGAAATCGGCGACACGCTCAAGCGGATCGACGGCACGGAAGTGCCGCTGCGCACGCCGTGGCGTCCGGTCGAAGACAGCGCCGCTGCCGCACCGCCCGACGTGAATGACGACCTGCTGCCGCCAAAGGCGCCCATCAAGGGGGAAACGCCGGATCAGAAAGGCTTCGCCGAGGTCGGCAACGGCGCCGTTTCCCGCCAGGCCGCCGAGGCTGACGATGCCGCACGCCCCAATGAGGGGGAGGTCGTGGGCGACGCGATCCCCGAAGGCGGCCACGACAAACCGATGTCCGACGCGCACCACGGTGCGGGCGAGAGCACGACCGATATCTCCGAGGACAGCCGCGAAACCTCCGCGCATTCGGGCAGCGGTCCTTCGGACACGGCCCATGGTACCGATGCAAACAACGCCGCCGCTGCCGATGTGCCGGAAGGCGAAGAGACCAAGCCGGCGATGCTGGACGAAGCGCGCGACAATCGCCCCGACGATCTCAAGCGGATCAAGGGCATCGGACCGGCGCTGGAGCGAATGCTGAACGAGATGGGAGTCTACCATTTCGACCAGATCGCGGGCTGGGCCGCTAAAGAATTGGCGTGGGTCGATCGCAACCTTGAAGGCTTCAAGGGCCGGGCCACGCGGGACAACTGGATCGGCCAGGCCAAGGGTCTTGCGCAAGATGGGCAGACAAACACCTGACCCTACGCTAGCATTCCGCGCGAAGTGACCTAAGAATAAGGTCACCGAACAGGGATGGACCAATGCAAAAACAGACTCCGAGCTCACTTCTGCTCGTCGCGGCCATTGCGGGCGGCGCGGGCTTCGTGGCCTTCGTGGCCCTTATGCTGGTGGGTGGCTTCACCGTTTCACCTGCCGCTTTCCTCGCGATCCTCGTAGCCGGAGCGGTTGCGGTGTTCCTGTTTACCGCCCTGCACAAAGGGCCAAAGGACGATCTGCCGAAGCTGAAGGCGTCTTCCGATGGTAAGCTGGGAGACCGGACGCGCAAGGCGGGCACCGCTGGGGTTGAGCCGGGGACGGCTGGAGTGAAACCGGGCTCTTTTGGGTCCGGAACGGCCAACAACACGATGGCCGCCCGAACCTCGGGCACGGCCCAGACGCCCAGCGATACGTCGACCGCAACCGCCGGTACGACCGCAGCGACAATCGGTGCGCCCAAAGGCAGCAAGGAAGGCGCCAGCCCCACCGGGCCTGCGCATGACGATGTGGATCCGTCCAAGGTGGCGGGCCGCGCCCATCTGATGGAAGACCGTGCGGATGCATCGTCGGGTGCGGATCGTCCGCAGAACAAGGATTCCTCTACCGGGGGATCAACTTCTGATGCGACCAGCTATGCCGCTGCGGGCACCACGGAAGCCGATGCGTCCGGTGCGGCTGTCACGGCCAGCGGCGCTGATGCCACCAAGCCCACCTCTGGCATCGATGGCGCATCGGACGGTGCGGGCACCACGCAAGCCGACGCCGCAAGTTCGGACCAGAAATGGAAATCCACGCAGGTGCAGGGCACCGAAGAACTCGCATCCCGGAAAGGCGAGTGGAAGTACGATAGCGGCAAGGGCGGTGCGGCCACCGCGTCGACCGCGACGGCTGCATCGGCTGGAAGCGCCGCCGAGCCGGAAGAGCCTGTGGGCATCGAGCCCACCCGCCTCGACGCGCCGCGCGAAGGTGGTGCGGACGACCTGAAACGGATCAAGGGCGTCGGTCCCAAGATGGAAACGATGCTGCACGACATGGGCTTCTACCATTTCGATCAGATCGCGAACTGGTCGGACGAGGAATTGGCTTGGGTTGATAGTCGGCTAGAGGGCTTCAAGGGCCGCGCCAGCCGGGATGAATGGGTCAGCCAAGCCAAGGCTTTGGCCTCCGGCGAAGAAACCGACTTCTCCAAGCGCGTGGACGGTGGCGACGTCTACTAACCCTTCTCACAGGAAAACCACGATACGGGCGGCCGGATACTCTGGTCGCCCGTCGTCGTTCGCGTTATGACGCCCCCATGGCAAAGGACGATCTGAAAACCGGCAAGCAAGCCCGCAACATCGGCGTCATCATGGCGATGACCATGATCATGTGGATGGGGCTGCAACTGACCGGCAGCGCGCTGGGATTGCCGCAGCAACTGGTGTTCATCGTCGATATCGCGGCGCTTGCTGTTTTCGTCTGGGCGCTGGTCGCGACATTTCGCATCTGGCAAAAGCGCCGCGACGACGCCAAATAAAGCCGAAGCCCCGGCCAGGAGACCGACATGCTCGACGACAAGGACCGCATCTTCACGAATCTCTACGGTATGGGCGATCGCAGCCTTGCCGGTGCGAAGGCGCGTGGCCAGTGGGACGGAACGGCTGACCTGATCGGCAAGGGGCGCGACTGGATCATTCAAGAGATGAAGGATTCGGGCCTGCGCGGGCGCGGCGGAGCCGGTTTTCCGACGGGTCTGAAGTGGTCTTTCATGCCCAAGGAATCGGACGGTCGACCCAGCTATCTGGTCGTGAATGCCGACGAGTCAGAGCCGGGCACCTGCAAGGACCGCGAGATCATGCGGCATGATCCGCACACGTTGATCGAAGGCTGCCTGATCGCGTCTTTCGCGATGAACGCGCACGCCTGCTACATCTACATCCGTGGCGAATACATCCGCGAGAAAGAGGCGCTGCAGGCCGCGATCGACGCCGCATACGACGACGGGCTTCTGGGCAAGAATGCCGCCGGATCGGGCTGGGACTTCGATCTTTATCTCGCGCATGGGGCAGGGGCCTACATCTGCGGCGAAGAGACGGCACTGATCGAATCGCTCGAAGGCAAGAAGGGTATGCCCCGCCTCAAGCCGCCGTTCCCGGCGGGTGCGGGCCTGTATGGTTGCCCGACCACGGTGAACAACGTCGAATCCATCGCCGTCGTGCCTACGATTCTGCGGCGCGGAGCGTCGTGGTTCAGCAGTTTCGGTCGCGAAAACAACGTCGGCACCAAGATCTTCGCGATCTCTGGCCACGTGAACAAGCCGTGCGTCGTGGAAGAGGCGATGTCGATCTCGTTCGAAGAACTGATCGAGAAGCACTGCGGCGGCATTCGGGGCGGATGGGACAACCTGAAGGCCGTGATTCCCGGTGGCTCGTCCGTGCCGTGTGTGCGTGGCGAAAACATGCGCGATGCGATCATGGACTTCGACTACCTGCGCAACGACCTGCAATCGGGTCTGGGCACTGCGGCCGTCATCGTGATGGACAAGGACACCGACATCATCAAGGCGATCTGGCGTCTGGCCGCGTTCTACAAGCACGAGTCCTGCGGGCAGTGTACACCCTGCCGTGAAGGCACTGGCTGGATGATGCGAGTGATGGAACGTCTGGTGCGCGGCGATGCCGAGGTCGAGGAAATCGACATGCTGCTCGATGTGACGAAGCAGGTCGAGGGCCACACGATCTGCGCCCTTGGCGACGCGGCGGCCTGGCCGATCCAAGGTCTGATCCGCAACTTCCGCGACGAGATCGAAGATCGTATCAAACACAAGCGTCCCATCGCTGCCGAGTAACGCACAGCAATTGTGCGTCCCTTGCCCTAACGGGCGGAACGCCCATCTACGTCTAAAGACAAGGGAGCGTTCCGCCATGATCCGATCTGTTTTCGTGACCATTTTGCTGGTGATCGGGGCGCCCGCCGTGGTGGCCCAACCCATCGCAGACGCTGCCCGCGCGCAGGCGGAATTGATCGCTGGGGCTGTGGATACCGACAACGACCAGCATATCTCTTTGGAAGAGATGACGCTGTTCGGGGACACGGTGTTCACCCTGATCGACGCGGACAGCGACAGCCAGATCACGCGGGACGAGCAGGAAGCCTTCCAACTGGGCATGGTCGAGATCGCAGATTTTCGGGGGCGCCGTCAGGCCTACGATACGGCGCAGGCTATCGTGTTCGACATCTTCGACCGTGACCGAGATGGTGTGATCGCCCGCGCAGAGCATGACGAGGGCTTCGTGCGAGCCCACGCCTTTGCCGATACGGACGGCGACGGCACGCTGACGATCAACGAGTATCTGCGCGGCTTCATCTTCAACATCGCCATGCGAAATGCGATGTCCGCGCCCTGATTGCGGGCGAAGGCAAGAATTGCGCACAGGGGGTCTTGGGTGTAACCCCTTTCGGGACACGTATTTCGACAAGCCCGGAGGCCCCGACCCGTGACGCGCCTGATCATCCTCGTCGCCCTTGCCGCGTCTTTGACCGGTTGCGGTCGGTTCAATCTTCCGAACGTTCCGTTCACCAATCGCATCCAGCCGTCAGAGCCTTTGCCGTTCAAGACAAACTTGGCCGCCGCCCGTGGCGCACAGACTTTCCAAGTGTCCGTGGCGCAGGGCGCTGCTGATCTGGAAGCGGTGCGCGAGTCGGTGCGCTTCCCCGCCACGAACCACTGTATGCGCTACTACGGCTCGTCTCAGATCGACTGGGTGTCCGCCGCCGGTGATCCCAACGCTTGGGTCGGACAGCCAACCGAGAGCGGCGCGACGGTCTATTCCGGTCGCTGCGATCCACGCTAAAGGTCAATTTCCGGTAATCTTTCCGTGGTTTCTGGCGTGATGCGCTTGTCTCGCCCGCCCCAACGTCCATACTTGGTTTACTGAAGACAAGCCGGGTGTGCGGATTCTCGGATGCATGGTCGGAGACCGATATGAAACAATTGCTTTTAGGTGCGGTGCTGTCGGCGACAGTCGGCACAGGCGCCGCAGCGGCGCAGACCGGACTAGAACAGGACCAGACCGTCTTGCAGGGCTTCTACGCCATCGGCTTGGCGGATGAGGTGCGCAAAAACTGCCCCACGATCTCACCTCGATTGGTGCGGGCCTATACGTTCCTGAAGTCGCTTGAGTCCTATGCCAAGAACGCAGGTTACACCGACGCGGACATCGACGCGTTGCGCGACTCAGCCGCGCGCGACCGGCTAGAGGCGCAGGTGCGTTCCGATCTGTCCGCACGCGGCGCGCGACCGGGCAATACCGCTGGTTACTGTCAGGTCGGGCGCGAGGAAATCGCGCGCGGCACGCAGGCCGGCAAACTGTTGCAGTCCAACTGATGCGCTGGCTTGTATCCCTTTTCGCTCTGCTCCCCGGCGCCGCTTTGGCCGGTGGCATGACCGTCATCGTCGAGATGCCGTGTTACCCTGAGGACAAGTTCGATCTGTGTCGGGTGCCGATCGTCGATGGTCACTATGCCGGCTATCTGCCGCGCACAGTGCCGTCGCATGTGACGCTTGGGCCGGGACGCAAGCGTCTGCGGCTGTTCAAAGGTGAGTTCGCGAACCCGGTGGCCAACGACTTCTCGATCTACGTGACCCCGAACATCGTGCCTTATCGCGAGGCTGTGCAGGACGCGGCGATGGTCGCGGCAGCGCAGTGCGGTCGGCAGGGACAAGAGGTGGTGGTCGCACGTATCGTGGATCGTCAGCGTCACGCGCCAGAGAACCTTGAGTCGTGGAAGTTCTCGGCGATCTGCGACTGATCCGCGCCAAAACGCCGTTTGGGGCGCTCTGCGCCTTTTCGACCCGCGGCGAAGCCGTTAGATGGGGCGCAATGACGACCCGCAGCCAGGAGACATGGGTATGAGCGATCTGCGCAAGATCATCATCGACGGAACCGAGGTTGAAGCCGATCCGACGATGACCCTTCTGCAAGCCTGCGAGATGGTCGCCGACATCGAGATCCCGCGCTTTTGTTACCACGAACGGCTGTCCATCGCGGGCAACTGCCGGATGTGTCTCGTCGAAGTCGTGGGCGGCCCTCCGAAGCCAGCCGCAAGCTGCGCGATGCAGGTCAAGGATCTGCGCCCCGGCAAGGACGGTGCCCCGCCAGAGATTCGCACCACCAGCCCGATGGTGAAGAAGGCACGCGAAGGGGTGATGGAGTTCCTGCTCATCAACCACCCGCTCGACTGCCCGATCTGCGACCAGGGCGGCGAATGCGATCTGCAGGATCAGGCCATGGCCTACGGTGTCGATTTCAGCCGTTTTCGTGAGCCGAAGCGGTCCGTGACGAATATGGACCTTGGTCCGCTCGTCGGCACCCATATGACGCGCTGCATTTCCTGTACCCGTTGTGTGCGCTTCATCACCGAAGTCGCCGGGATGCCTGAGTTGGGACAGACTGGGCGCGGTGAGGATGCGGAAATCACCTCTTATCTTGGCCAGACGCTCGATTCGGAAATGCAGGGGAATATCGTCGACCTGTGCCCCGTCGGCGCGCTGACCTCCAAGCCCTACGCCTTCACCGCCCGCCCGTGGGAGCTGTCGAAGACAGAAACCATCGACGTGATGGACGCGCTCGGCTCGAATATCCGGGTGGACACGAAGGGCCGCGAAGTGATGCGGATCCTGCCGCGCAACAATGACGGCGTGAACGAAGAATGGCTGGCCGACCGCTCTCGTTACGTCTGGGACGGCCTGAAGCGTCAGCGTCTGGACAAGCCGTATATCCGCGAAAACGGCAAACTGCGCCCCGCGACTTGGCCCGAAGCGCTTGGCGCTGCCGCCGATGCAATGCGCGGCAAGACGGTGGCCGGTCTGGTCGGCGATCTGGCCCCGGTAGAGGCTGCTTTCGCGCTGAAGCAGATGATCGAAGGGCAGGGCGGTCGCGTCGAGTGTCGTCTCGACGGCGCGAACTTGATCCCCGGCAATCGGGGCGCCTACGCAGGTACCGCCACGGTCGAGCAGATTGAAGACGCCGCCCGCGTGCTGATCGTGGGCGCGAACCCTCGGATCGAAGCGCCGGTGTTGAACAGTCGTATCCGCAAGGCTTGGGTGAACGGCGCAGACATTGCCCTGATCGGCGAAGGCGTGAATTTGACCTACGACTACGCGCATCTGGGAACGGGTGCGAGCGACGTGTCGAAGCTGGACCTGCCGGAAATCGACGGAGAGACCATCGTGGTCGTGGGGCAGGGCGTGTTCCTGCGCGACGACGCGGCAGCGATCCTGTCGAAGCTGGCGGGTGTGGGTGGCATCGTCACGCTGCACCACGCGGCGAGCCGCGTCGGTGCGATGGACCTGGACGCCGTAACCGAAGGCGGTCTGTCCGGCGCTCTGGACGGGGCCGACGCGATTTATGCGCTTGGCGTGGACGAAATCGACATTCCCGCAGGTCCGACCGTGATCTACCAAGGTAGCCACGGCGACCGTGGCGCGCACCGGGCCGACATCATCCTGCCCGCCGCCTGCTACACGGAAGAAACGGGTATCTTCGTGAACACCGAAGGCCGTCCGCAGCTTGCGCTGCGCGCCAACTTCGCGCCCGGTGAGGCGAAAGAGAACTGGGCCATTCTGCGCGCTCTGTCTGCAGAAATAGGTGCGGCGCTGCCCTTTGATTCGCTGCGCGACCTGCGGGCGTCGCTGTTCAAGGCGGTCCCGCACATGAGGGCGATCGACGCGGTGCCGCTGAACGAGATGGGTGATCTGGGCAATGGCACCATCGCGGATGGCGACTTCGCCACGACGATCGACGATCATTACCTGGTGAACCCAATCTGCCGAGCCAGCCAGTTGATGGCCGAGCTGAGCCAACACGCCAAGGAACGCAAACAGGCCCCGCTCGCGGCAGAGTGAGCGGGGTGCGTGCCATCGTCGCGGCGCTGGTTCTGGGGGGCTGCGTGGGTTTAGGTGCACTGCCGGAGGACCTGCCCGAACGCCCCCCGTTCCCGCCCGAAAATGCGCAGTATCTGGGCAGTCAGACACGCCTTCTAGACACGGATCTGGTCAATTTCCTTGTCGAGATGCGCGGCGCGCGAGACGGTCGGGACGCCGGAGCCTACGCGCGTTGTGTCGCGGCCGGGTACGCGCTGATACGGGGCTTTGGTTTCGCACGGCATATCCGCACGATTGCGTCGCAAGAGGGTGGTCTTTGGCGCGGAGATGCGGTTTACACCGTCTCGCCCGCGCTGCCGCCCGGCAAGCGGACACTCGATGCCGAAACCGAAGTGGCAAGGTGCCGCGAGGACGGCATCCCACTGATCTGAGGCCATGTAGGGCCACCGAGTTAGGAACGCCGGATGGACGGATTTTTCACAACACCGCTGGGGATCTTGCTGATCGTCGTCGCGCAGTCCCTGCTGATCGTGGCTTTCGTGATGATCTCGCTTCTGGCGCTTGTGTATGGCGACCGGAAGATCTGGGCTGCCGTGCAGATGCGGCGCGGCCCGAACGTCGTGGGCGTCTTCGGCGTGCTGCAATCGGTGGCCGACGCGCTGAAATACATCCTGAAAGAGATCGTCATCCCCGCCGGTGCGGATCGCTTCGTTTTCCTGTTGGCGCCAATCGTCAGCTTCGTTTTGGCCATGGTCGCCTGGGCGGTGATTCCGTTCTCTGAAGGTTGGGTTCTGGCCGATATCAACGTCGCGATCCTGTTCATCTTCGCCGTATCCTCGTTGGAGGTTTATGGCGTGATCATGGGCGGTTGGGCCTCGAACTCGAAGTATCCGTTCCTGGGCTCGCTGCGGTCGGCGGCTCAGATGATTTCCTACGAGGTGTCGCTTGGTCTGATCATTATCGGTGTCATCATCACCACCGGATCGCTGAACCTGTCGGACATCGTGCGCGCGCAGGACGGCAACCTGGGCCTGTTCAATTGGTACTGGCTGCCGCACTTCCCTATGGTGTTCCTGTTCTTCATCTCGTGCCTGGCGGAGACGAACCGCCCGCCGTTCGACCTGCCAGAGGCCGAATCGGAACTCGTCGCGGGCTATCAGGTGGAATACTCTTCCACGCCGTTCCTGCTGTTCATGGCCGGCGAATACATCGCAATCTTCTTGCTCTGTGCCGTGACCTCGATCCTGTTCTTCGGCGGTTGGCTGTCGCCCATTCCCGGCCTGCCCGACGGCGCGTTCTGGATGATCCTGAAGATGGCCTTCTTCTTCTTCATGTTCGCCATGGTGAAGGCCATTGTTCCCCGTTTCCGTTACGACCAGCTGATGCGCCTTGGCTGGAAGGTCTTCCTTCCGTTCAGCCTGATCTGGGTCGTTATCGTATCGTTCCTTGCCAAGTTTGAACTGTTCGGCGGTGCCTATGCCCGCTGGGCGGTTGGAGGTTAACCCATGTCCGATTCCAGCTTCGACTACGCCCGCGCCGGCCGTTATTGGCTGCTCTTCGACTTCTGGAAGGGCATGCGCCTGGGCTTCAAGTATTTCTTCGCGCCCAAGGCGACGTTGAACTACCCGCATGAAAAAGGGCCGATTTCCCCGCGTTTCCGGGGTGAGCACGCTCTGCGTCGCTACCCGAACGGGGAAGAGCGTTGCATCGCCTGTAAATTGTGCGAAGCCGTCTGTCCCGCTCAGGCCATCACCATCGACGCCGAGCCGCGCGAAGATGGCAGCCGCCGCACCACGCGCTACGACATCGACATGACGAAGTGCATCTACTGCGGCTTCTGTCAGGAAGCTTGCCCGGTGGATGCCATCGTCGAAGGGCCGAACTTCGAATACGCGACCGAGACGCGCGAAGAGCTGTTCTACGACAAGGCCAAGCTGTTGGAGAACGGTGAACGCTGGGAAGCAGAGATCGCCCGCAACCTCGAAATCGACGCGCCTTACCGCTAAGCACTGGGACCGACCGCATGACCCCGCCCGACTTTGCCTTCTACCTTTTCGCCGTGCTTGTTGTGGCGGCTGGCCTGTTCACCGTGATTGCGCGGAACCCGGTGCATTCGGTGCTGTGGCTGATCCTGGCGTTCCTGTCGTCGGCGGGGCTGTTCGTCCTGATGGGGGCAGAATTCGTCGCGATGCTGTTGGTCATCGTCTACGTGGGCGCCGTCGCGGTGCTGTTCCTGTTCGTCGTGATGATGCTGGACGTGGATTTCGCCAAGCTGAAGGCCGAAATGGCGGGCTATATGCCCATTGCCCTGCTGATTGGTGTCGTCATCCTGATGCAGCTGGGGATCGCATTCGGCGTCTGGCAGGCCAGCGATCTGGCCGAGCAGAACGTGGCCGCCTCCATCGCGCGGATCGAAGGGTCGAACACGCAGGCCATCGGTCAGTTGGTCTATGACGACTATCTGCTGCTGTTTCAGCTTGCCGGACTGATCCTGCTGGTCGCGATGATCGGGGCCATCGTCCTGACGCTGCGCCACCGCACGGGCGTCAAGCGCCAGAATGTGATGGATCAGATCATGCGTGACCCGTCGACTGCCATGGAACTGAAAGACATCAAGCCGGGCCAAGGCCTGTAAGGAGAACCGCATGTCGCGAACAACCATCATCGTGGTCGTCGTTGTTGTCATTGTGGCAGTGGGTGGCTTCGGCTTCCTGTAGGCCGCACCGGAAGATCAAAAAAGACCGGCCACCGGCGATGGACCACCGTCGCGTCTAGGGGTAGGACCGGCATCGAAATCGGCCCTGAGGGACAGGACATGATCGGACTAGAACATTACCTGACAGTCGCCGCGGCACTATTCGTCATCGGCATTTTCGGCCTGTTCCTGAATCGCAAGAACGTCATCATCATCTTGATGTCGATCGAGTTGATGCTGTTGGCCGTGAACATCAACCTCGTCGCCTTCTCGACCCATCTGGGCGATTTGGTGGGGCAGGTGTTCACGCTGTTCGTGCTGACCGTCGCCGCCGCAGAGGCCGCCATCGGCCTTGCGATCCTAGTCTGCTTCTTCCGCAATGCAGGCACGATCGCGGTCGAAGACATCAACGTGATGAAGGGCTGATCCCATGACCACGATCATCCTGTTCGCGCCCCTGATCGGTGCCATCATTTGCGGCTTCGGCTGGAAGTTCATCGGCGAAAAGCCGGCGCAGTGGACGGCCACGTCGCTTTTGTTTTTGGCCGCGCTGCTGTCGTGGGTCGTCTTCCTGTCATTTGACGGTGAGACCGCGCGCATCCAGATCTTGACGTGGATCGAGTCGGGCAGCCTTGCGACCGATTGGGCGATCCGGCTGGACCGGATGACCGCGATCATGCTGATCGTCATCACGACGGTTTCCGCGCTCGTGCACCTGTATTCCTTCGGTTACATGGCGCACGACGAGAACTTTCGCGATAACGAGAGCTACCGCCCCCGGTTCTTCGCATATCTGTCGTTCTTCACCTTCGCGATGCTGATGCTGGTGACGGCGGACAACCTGCTGCAACTATTCTTCGGGTGGGAGGGCGTTGGCCTCGCGTCCTACCTTCTGATTGGCTTCTACTTCCGCAAGCCGTCCGCCAACGCCGCCGCCATCAAGGCCTTCGTGGTGAACCGCGTGGGCGACTTCGCCTTCCTATTGGGCATCTTCGCGATCTACCTTCTGGTCGATTCGATTCAGTTCAACGATATCTTCGCCGCCGGGCCGCAACTGGCCGAGACGCAGATTCGCTTCCTGTGGTCCGACTGGAACGCCGCCGAGGTGATCGCCGTTCTGTTGTTCCTTGGCGCCATGGGTAAATCCGCGCAGCTGTTCCTGCACACGTGGCTGCCCGACGCCATGGAAGGCCCGACGCCGGTGTCCGCGCTGATCCATGCGGCGACGATGGTCACGGCGGGTGTCTTCCTGGTCTGCCGCATGTCGCCGATCATGGAATACGCGCCGCAGGCCACCGCCTTCGTCACGATCATCGGCGCGAGCACGGCCTTCTTCGCCGCGACCGTTGGCCTTGTGCAGACGGACATCAAGCGCGTCATCGCCTATTCGACCTGCTCGCAGCTGGGCTACATGTTCGTGGCCGCTGGCGTTGGCGTCTACTCGGTCGCGATGTTCCACCTGTTCACGCACGCCTTCTTCAAGGCGATGCTGTTCCTTGGGGCCGGTTCGGTCATCCACGGGATGCACCATGAGCAGGACATGCGGAACTATGGCGGTCTGCGGAAAAAGCTGCCTTACACCTTCTGGGCGATGATGATCGGCACGCTGGCCATCACCGGCGTCGGCATCCCGTTGACCCACATCGGCTTCGCTGGCTTCCTGTCGAAAGATGCCGTGATCGAAAGCGCTTGGGGCGCAGGCACGGGTGTCGGCACCTACGGCTTCTGGGCGCTCGTCGTGGCCGCTGCCATGACCAGCTTTTACTCGTGGCGGCTGATGTTCATGACGTTCTACGGCAAGCCGCGTGGCGACAAGCACACGCATGAGCATGCCCATGAATCGCCGATGGTGATGCTCGCCCCGCTTGGCGTGCTGGCGCTGGGTGCGGTGTTCTCTGGCATGGTTTGGTACGGCTCTTTCTTCGGCGACCACGCGCAGGTGAACCGCTTCTTCGGCATCCCGGCCCACGCCGAGGCCGAAGCAGCTGACGACCACGGCGCGGAAACCGCCGCCGGGGATGATGCGGGCGAGGGCGCTGGCGAAGCCATCGAAGAGCTGGCCGAGGGTGACGTGGACGAGGCCGTGGCCGACGCCACCGAGCCAACAGCCGATAGCGACGGTGGCGAAGACACGCACGGTGACGTCATGGCGGGCGGCTGGGAGGCGGGCGCAATCTACATGGCCCCCGAGAACCACGTGATGGACGACGCGCACCACGCGCCCAAGTGGGTGAAGGTCAGCCCGTTCGTTGCGATGTTGCTTGGCTTCCTGCTGGCGTTCCAGATGTACATTCGCCGTCCCGCCATGCCGGGCCAGTTCGCTGACGCGATGCGGCCGCTGTACCTGTTCCTGCTGAACAAGTGGTACTTCGACGAGATCTATAACTTCGCCATCGTCCGCCCGGCGGGCTGGCTGGGACGGTTCTTCTGGAAGAAGGGTGACGGCGCGGTCATCGACGGTGGCATCAACGGTTTGGCGATGGGGGTGATCCCGTTCTTCACGCGTCTCGCCGGGCGGGCGCAGTCGGGATACCTGTTCCACTACGCCTTCGCGATGGTCATCGGCATCGCGCTGTTGATCACCTGGATGACGCTGAGCGGGGGGCAGTAACATGGACAGCCTGATTTCCATTATCGTCTTCCTGCCGTCGCTGGCGGCAATCATCCTTGCACTGTTCCTGCGCGGCGAAGACGAGGCTGCGCAGCGCAACGCCAAGTATCTGGCGCTGATCGCCACGGGTGCGTCCTTTGCGCTGTCGCTTCTTCTGCTTGCCGGGTTCGAGGCGGGTGCCGGATTCCAGTTCGTCGAACAGCACGAATGGATCGGCGGCCTGACCTACAAAGTAGGCGTCGACGGCATCAGCCTTCTATTCGTCCTGCTGACCACCTTCCTGATGCCGCTTGTGATCCTGTCGGCATGGGAGGTGACCACTCGCGTCAAGGAATACATGATCGCGTTCCTGCTGCTGGAAACGCTGATGCTGGGCGTGTTCGTCGCGCTCGACCTGATCCTGTTCTACCTGTTCTTCGAGGGCGGTCTGATCCCGATGTTCCTGATCATCGGCATCTGGGGCGGCAAGGAACGAATCTACGCATCGTTCAAGTTCTTCCTCTACACCTTCCTCGGTTCTGTGCTGATGCTGGTCGCCATGCTGGCGATGTACGTGGACGCGAGCACGACCGACATCGTCGCGCTTCTGGATCATGAGTTCAGCTACCAGACCTTCCGCCTTGGCGGGATGCAGATCGTCGGCGGCTTGCAAACCCTGCTGTGGCTGGCCTTCTTCGCGAGTTTCGCGGTGAAGATGCCCATGTGGCCCGTCCACACCTGGCTGCCCGACGCCCACGTACAGGCACCGACCGCGGGGTCGGTCGTTCTGGCTGCGATCCTTCTGAAGCTGGGCGGCTACGGGTTCATCCGTTTCTCGCTTCCGATGTTCCCGGTCGCATCCGACATACTGGGGCCGCTCGTGTTGTGGCTGTCGGCTATCGCGATCGTCTACACCTCTCTGGTGGCGCTGGCGCAGAACGACATGAAAAAGCTGATCGCCTATTCGTCGGTCGCCCACATGGGCTACGTCACCGCCGGTATCTTCAGCGCCAACCAGCAGGGCCTCGACGGTGCGATCTTCCAGATGATCAGCCACGGCTTTATCTCTGGCGCGCTGTTCCTGTGCGTGGGCGTGATCTACGACCGGATGCACACGCGTGAGATTGATGCCTACGGTGGCCTTGTGAACCGGATGCCGGCCTACGCGCTGATCTTCCTGTTCTTCACCATGGCCAACGTTGGTCTGCCGGGCACGTCGGGTTTCGTGGGTGAGTTCCTGACCCTGATGGGCATGTTCCAGGCGAACACCTGGGTCGCTGCCGTGGCCTGTTCGGGTGTGATACTGTCGGCCGCCTACGCGCTGTGGCTGTACCGCCGCGTCGTCATGGGCGATCTGATCAAGGAAAGCCTGAAGACCATCAAGGACCTGACCCCACGCGAGCGCTGGATTTTCGCGCCGCTGGTGGCGATGACGCTGTTGCTGGGTGTCTATCCCAGCCTTGTGACCGACATCGTCGGCCCCAGCGTTGCCGGTCTGCTCGATAACTACGATACCGCGCTCGACGCTGCGGGGCTGATGGATCAGTCCGCCGTCGCAGAAGCCGCCCAGTAAGGACAGCGCCATGACCGCAAATGATTTCTCGATCATCCTGCCCGAGTTCGCGCTGGCGTTCTACGCGCTCGGCGCGTTGCTGGTCGCGGTCTACACCGGCAAGGACAAGGTCGCCGCGTCCCTGACTTGGACGACCGTTGCCGCGTTCCTGGCGCTGGCCTTCTGGATCGGCGTGTCCGGCCCGCGCGATCAGGTGGCGTTCAACGGTCTGTTCATCGACGATGCGTTTTCGCGGTTTGCCAAGGTGACGATCCTGCTGTCGGCCGCTGCCGTCCTGGCCATGTCGAAAAGCTACATGGAGCGGCGCGATATCCTGCGGTTCGAGTACCCCGTGCTGATGGCGCTTGGTGTCGTGGGTATGTTGGTCATGGTATCTGCAGGTGACCTGATGACCCTGTACATGGGGCTAGAGCTGCAGTCGCTGTCGCTTTACGTCATCGCGTCCCTGCGCCGCGACTCGCTGAAATCGACCGAGGCAGGACTGAAGTACTTCGTGCTCGGCGCGCTATCCTCTGGTCTGTTGCTGTATGGCGCATCGCTGACTTATGGCTTTGCGGGCACCACCCAGTTCGCCGGTATCCTTGAGGCCGCGCAGGGCGAAACGCCGCTGGGCCTGCTGTTCGGCCTTGTGTTCATTGTATCGGGTCTGGCCTTCAAGGTCAGTGCTGCACCCTTCCACATGTGGACGCCCGACGTTTACGAAGGCTCTCCCACGCCCGTCACCGCGTTCTTCGCCACTGCCCCCAAGGTTGCGGCAATGGGCCTGTTCGCCCGTGTCGTGCATGATGCCTTCGGCGGCGTGGTCGGCGATTGGCAGCAGGTGGTCGCGGTGCTGTCGGTTGCGTCGATGTTCCTGGGTGCGGTGGCGGCCATCGGCCAGACCGACATCAAGCGCCTGATGGCCTATTCATCGATCAACCACATGGGCTTTGCGCTGATGGGTCTGGCGGCTGGCACGGCCTTCGGCGTGCAGGCGATGCTCGTCTATATGGCGATCTACGTCGCGATGAACATCGGCACCTTCGCCTTCATCCTGTCGATGGAGAAGAACGGCAAGCCGGTCATGACGATCTCTAGCCTGTCGAATTTCAGTAAGGTCGAGCCGACCAAGGCGCTGGCGATGCTGGTCCTGATGTTCTCGATGGCGGGTGTTCCGCCGCTGGTGGGCTTCTTCGGCAAGTATTACGTGCTGACCGCCGCTGTTGGCGCTGGCCTTGGCTGGTTGGCCGTGCTGGGCGTGATCGCCTCGGCCATTGCCGCTTACTACTACCTGCGCATCGTCTACCTGATGTATTTCGGGGCCGAGACCGAAGGCCTCGACGGCGGCACCCATCCGGTGTTGTGGGGCATGCTGGTCGTGTCGGCGCTGGTGATGGTGTTCGGCGTCATCAACCTTTTCGGTATCGAAGGGGCGGCGGCAGCGGCGGCGGACTCACTTGTCCAGTAGTGCCAGCTGGCCAGACGGCTACGGTCGCATCATTCGCGACACCTGCGACAGCACGAACGCAGAGGCTGCGCGTCTTGCTCCGACCCTAAGCCAGCCCACATGGGTTCTGGCGCACCACCAGACAGGTGGGCGCGGGCGTCAGGGGCGGGAGTGGGCCAGCCCCAAGGGCAATTTCGCGGCGACGCTGGCCATGCGCCCCACCGGAAACGCCGGTTGGGCTGCGCTGCGATCCTTCATGATCGCCAATGCGCTGTTCGAGGCCCTGGCCCTGCATGTCCGCCGCACGCGCCTGTCGCTCAAATGGCCGAATGACGTACTGCTGGACAATGGCAAAGTCGCTGGCATCCTGCTGGAGAGCGCCAGCAAGGGCGACCAGATCGACTGGCTGTGCATCGGCGTGGGGGTGAATCTGTCACACACGCCCGGCGGCATCCGTGATGCAGCGTTCCCGCCGGTCGCCGTGGGCGAGGAAATCGACCCAGAGCAATTCCTGACCGAGCTTGCTGGTTTCTACGCCACCGAAGAGTCGATTCTCATGTCGCTAGGCTTCGAGCCGATCCGCGAAAAATGGCTGCGCAACGCCGCGCGTCTTGGAGAGGTCATCACCGCCCGCACACAGGACGCCGAACACACCGGTCAGTTCAAGACCGTGGACGACGGCGGCCGCCTGATCCTCGACACGGCGGACGGCGAAATCCGCATCGCCGCCGCCGACGTCTACTTCTAGAAGGCGCTGCGCATGCTTCTGGCCATCGACGTGGGCAATACCAACACCGTCTTCGCCTTATGGGATGGGGCGGAGTTCCGAGCAACATGGCGCACCGCGACGGAAGTGACGCGCACGGCGGATCAGTATTACGTCTGGCTCTCGACCCTGATGAACCTGCAGAAGATCGACGGCGAGATCACCGAGGCCATCGTCTCCTCGACCGTTCCGCGCGTCGTCTTTAACCTTCGCGTCCTGTGCAACCGCTATTACGATTGCCGCCCGCTGGTGGTTGGCAAGGCCGATTGCCCGCTGCCCGTTGAAGTGCGGGTGGATGCGGGCACGCAAGTGGGCCCTGACCGGCTGGTGAACACTGTTGCAGGCTTCGACAAGTACGGCGGTGATCTGATCGTCGTCGATTTCGGCACCGCCACTACCTTCGATGTTGTGGCTTCCGACGGCGCATACGTCGGCGGTGTCATCGCGCCCGGCGTGAACCTCTCGTTGCAGGCGCTGCATGACGCTGCGGCGGCATTGCCTCTTGTGGATGTGACGATGCCGCCCCATGTCGTGGGCACCAACACCGTGGATTGCATGCAGTCCGGCGTGTTCTGGGGATATATCGGCCTTGTGGGTGGAATAGTGCAGCGCATCAAGGATGAGCGCGCGCGCCCCATGAAGGTCATCGGAACGGGTGGGCTGGCACCTCTTTTCCAGCAGGGTGACACGTTGTTCGACGTGTTCGAGGACAATCTTACGATGCACGGACTGACCGTGATCCATCGGTATAACAAAGGCTTACAAGAATAATGGCAACTGAACGACTGATCTATCTGCCCCTCGGTGGGGCAGGCGAAATCGGCATGAACTGTTACGTTTACGGGTACGGCGCTCCGGGCAAGGAACGCCTGATCGTCGTGGATCTGGGCGTGACCTTCCCCGATATGGATACGACCCCCGGCGTCGACCTCATCTACCCCGACATCACGTGGCTGGCAGAGCGCAAGGACCGGATCGAGGCGATCTTCATCACCCACGCCCACGAAGACCACGTGGGCGCCGTCGGCATGACCTACGGACAGCTGGAAGCACCGATCTATGCGCGCAACTTCACCGCCATCCACGCGCGCCGCAAGATGGAAGAGCACGGCCACGACCCCGCGAAGGTGAATGTCGTCGCGCCTTGGCCCGAGCAAGTGAACGTGGGGCCGTTCACCGTTGGTTTCCTGCCGATCTCGCACTCGATCCCTGAATCGTCGGCCATGGTCATCGACACCAAGGAAGGCCGCGTGATCCACACGGGCGACTTCAAGATCGACTATGCGCCGGGCGTGGGCGAGGCTTTCGACCGCGATCTTTGGGCAGAGGTCGCCAAGGATGGCGTGAAGGCGCTGATTTGCGACTCGACCAACGTGTTCAACACGCATGAGGGCCGCAGCGAATCCTCCGTCGGTCCCGAAATCACGCGCTTCATTGCCGAACAGAAGGGCATGGTCGCCGCGACCACCTTCGCGTCGAACGTCGCGCGCGTTCGCACCTTGGCGATGGCGGGCGTGGAAGCGGGCCGGACTGTGTGCCTCATGGGCCGCTCGATGAAGCGGATGATCGACGCCAGCCAAGAGGCCGGCGTTCTGCCCGACTTCCCGCCTTTCATTCAGCCGGAACAGGCGGGTGACATCCCGCGTGAGAACCTGATGCTGATCGTCACCGGCAGCCAAGGCGAGCGTCGCGCGGCGTCCGCTCAACTGGCGCGCGGCAAGTTCTTGGGCATCAGCATGGATGAGGGCGACACGTTCCTCTTCTCCTCTCGCACGATCCCCGGCAACGAGCGTGGCGTTATCGACATCTGGAACCAACTGTCGGAACGCGGCGTCGATGTGCAGGACGACGACAATGGCCGCTATCACGTCTCTGGCCACGCCAACCGTCCCGATCTCGTAGTGATGCACGAACTGACCAAGCCGCAGATGGTCATCCCCATGCACGGCGAACACCGCCACCTGCGCGAACATGCCAAGCTGGCCGAAAGCATGGGCCGCACGGGCGTTGTTGCTCCGAACGGCACTTGCGTATCGCTGTCGGGTAACAAGCCCGAGACGGTGGAATACGTGGACACGGGCCGCACCTATCTGGACGGTTCGGTCAAGATCGGCGCAATGGACGGGGTCGTGCGCGACCGTATCCGCATGGCGCTGAACGGGCACATGATCGTCTCGCTTCTGGTGGACGAAGACGATGCCCCGCTGGGTGAACCCTGGGTCGATCTGAAGGGCCTGCCGGAGACAAACGAGATGGGCGAAAGCGTGTCCGATATCGTCGAGCACGATCTGGACCAGGCCGTCCGTCGCGCCGGTGACAATGTGCTGCGAGACGACAAGAAGCTGGACGAGCTGCTGCGCCGCGCGGCGCGCAACTCGGCCAATTCGGTGCTGGGCCGCAAGCCCGAAGTGACGGTGGTGGTCAGCCGTCTGTCCTAGGACCGAAGGCGCTTTTCATCGTTCGATAAATACCTTGGGGAGCGCGAGGGGCAAAGCCCCTCGCATCTTAACGACACAACCAGACCGCTCCACCGACAGCCACCACGCTGACGGCCGCCGCACCTGCCACGACGGGTGCGGCCAGGGCTGCGGTCATGGCGGTCGACGCACCTGTCCCGAGTGAGGCTAGGATCGAACCGGCGGACCCCGTCAGGATCGCGGCGCCAGAGGCATGCTTGATCGCCTGCGTGCGCGATTGGTCCGCCCCGCGCCGGGTGAGGATGTCCGTCGTAGTACCTGCCACGCCGACCGCGCCGTCGCGGGCGGTGTTCACGCGCTCACAGGTCGTTGCGGTGCAACGCCCGCGATAATCGCGCGCGCCGGGGGCCAGCAGATAGCCGAACTCCGGGTCGGGCAGAAGGCAATAGCCGTCGATCTCTTCTTCCGGCACGTTCAACGAAAGGAACGAGATCAGCGTTTCGCTGTCACAGGCCGGATCGCGTCCACGCAGGCGGTCGATGGGCTTCGTCGGCCAACGGCCCAGCCGTTCGCGCAGACCGGGCGCGTCCCGGTCCAGCGTATCGCGGTCGATCAGGATTTCGTCGGCGTTGAGCGTCGCGCGACAGTAGTCTTCGGCCAGGGCGGGCGCGGCCAGAAGGGCGAGGGCAATCGTGATGAATTTGAACATGCCCCGCAGGATAGGGGTCGCGCGCGCGCCGACCAGCAGCGCGCGATCACGTTGGCGGCAAGTGGCCTAGCCGTCCATCCGTTCTTCAAAGCTTTTCTCGATGAAGGTTGGCATGTGATCGCCCATGCCGACGACCTGTGCACCGTTGCCACCGTTGCTGCCGTCACGCCGACCGCCGCCGCTGCCACCACGACGGTTGCGACCGCCCCGGCTACGCTCTTGCGGCTTATCGGCTTCTGCGGCCGCAACAGGCTCGGTCTGCGGCGCGGGTGTCGGTTCCGGCGTTGCCTCTGGCTTGGGTGCTTCAGCGGCAGGTGCCTCGGTCGCGACCGGAGCGTCGGCTTTCGCCTCTGCGGCCGGCTTGCGGCTGCGGCTGCGCGTGCGGCGGGGCTTCGGTGTCTCTTCGGCGTCGGCCTTCAACGCTTCTGGTTCTGCGGGGGCCGGAGCCGCGCCAGTGTCGAGACGCGGGATCTCTTTTTGCAGCAAGCGTTCCACGTCTTCCAGGTTCTTCTCGTCGGACGGCTGGCACAGCGTGATGGCCTTGCCGTCGCGGCCCGCGCGACCCGTGCGGCCGATGCGGTGCACGTAATCCTCGGCATGGCCCGGCACGTCGAAGTTGAAAACGTGGCTGACCGAAGGCACATCAAGACCGCGCGCGGCGACATCAGACGCCACGAGGATGCGCAGATTGCCCGCGCGGAACCCGTCAAGCGTACGGGTACGCACGGATTGATCCAGATCGCCGTGGATCGGCGCGCACTCATGCCCGTATTTGGTCAGGCTTTTCGCGACGATATCCACGTCCGACTTGCGGTTGCAGAAGATGATCGCGTTGGTCAGCTTGTCGCCTTCCGCGTCGATCAGCTGACGGAGAAGTTTGCGCTTTTCGCTGGCGGCACGGTCCTTGCGCGACGGGCGGAACATCGCAACGCCTTGCTCGATCGTTTCCGAGGCAGAGGCTTGCCGCGCGACTTCGACCCGGTGCGGGTTCGACAGGAAGGTGTTGGTGATCCGCTCGATCTCTGGCGCCATGGTGGCCGAGAAGAACAGCGTTTGCCGGGTAAAGGGCACGAGGCTAAAAATGCGCTCGATATCTGGGATGAATCCCATGTCGAGCATCCGGTCGGCTTCGTCCACGACCATGATCTTCACGTCGGTCAGCAGTAGCTTGCCACGCTCGAAATGGTCCAGAAGGCGGCCCGGCGTGGCGATCAGAACGTCGACGCCCTTGTCGATCAACTGATCTTGTTCCTTGAAGGATACGCCGCCGATCAACAGAGCCTTCGTCAGGCGCACGTGCTTGGAGTAGGTGTCGAAGTTCTCGGCCACCTGTGCGGCCAGTTCACGCGTGGGGGCCAGCACAAGGCTGCGCGGCATCCGCGCCTTGGCCCGGCCGCGCGCCAGTTGCGTGATCATGGGCAGCGTGAAAGAGGCTGTCTTGCCGGTGCCGGTCTGGGCGATTCCCAGAACGTCGCGGCCTTCAAGCGCGGCGGGAATTGCCTGCGCCTGGATGGGGGTCGGCTCTGTGTAGCCGGCTTCGTCGATGGCTTTCTGGACCTTGGGGCCCAGCTTCAGGTCGCTGAATTTGGTCATGGATGTCCGAACTTGGGCGGGCAGTGCCGCCGGAGGTTGGGACGCCAAATCACGCGTCCCGGCGTAAGACCGCGCGCATCGCGATCGGATGTGGTGCTAGCGAAGATTGACGTGCGCGTCAATCTTGCCCGCCGTGGTGCGACGCTGCAGCGGTTGGATGCAATCGCGGTGTGTAGCCCGCGTGCAGCACCGCGCGGATCGGTGCTGGGGTCAGAACGGTAGCAGTCGTGTCGGGATGCGGGATCGCAAGGCCGTAGCCGTCCGGCGTGTAGGGCAGCAGAGTGCGCGTTTGTACCAGGTGCGAGTGGCCCTGCCAGACGATCATGCTGCCAGGGGGGATGCGATCCATTGGTACCGCGTCGCGTTCGGGCGCTATGCGGGCCGAGTGCAGCGCCTTGTCGATATCAGCGGCGCGCGGGGCGGGGCCGACGGATTGCTGCCACAGCGCCTTGAAGGTCTTGGCCTCGGCCTTGCGGCATTCAAAGCAAGGGCGGTGCCCGGCGGCCAAGGCGACCGCCTCGTCAAGGAAGAACAGCTCGGTGTAGCGTCGTGGCGCCATCAGCTCTCGCTTGCGGCCTTTGAACGACAGAACGCAGGCGATCCAAGCCTTGCTCTTCCAGCGCGCCTTGCCCAAGCGCATTGCGTCGTCGTGCAGAATGCCGCGGTTGCCCATCAGCATCCCGCGCATGGGGGTGTCGGTGATCCGCCCATCGGGCTGAACACGATTCTGTAGCGTCATTCGGCGGCCACCTCGTCGTCCGTGGTCAGGAAACCACCGGACTGTCGCTGCCACAGGCGCGCGTAAAGGCCGTTGTTGGCCAGCAATTCCGCATGGGTGCCCTGTTCCGCAATACGCCCGCCATCCATCACGATCAGTCGGTCCATCGCGGCGATGGTGGACAGGCGATGCGCAATGGCAATGACCGTCTTGCCTTCCATCAGCGCCTCCAGCCGGGACTGGATCGCGGCCTCGACTTCCGAATCGAGCGCGCTGGTGGCCTCGTCCAGTACCAGTATCGGCGCGTCCTTCAGCGCCACGCGCGCGATGGCGATTCGCTGGCGCTGGCCGCCCGACAATTTGACGCCACGCTCACCCACATGGGCGTCCAGCCCGCGCCGCCCGGTGCCGTCGGTTAGGTCGTGAACGAAGCCATCGGCCTCGGCCATACGCAGGGCATCCATGATCTGCGCCTCTGTCGCATCGGGGCGGCCGTAGGCCACGTTGTCACGCACCGAACGGTGCAGCAGGGCGCTGTCTTGCGTCACAACGCCGATCTGGGCGCGCAAGCTGTCTTGCGTGACATCGCGAACGTCCTGACCGTCGACGGTGATTGCACCCTGCTGGATGTCGTGAAAGCGCAGCAGCAGGTTGACGAGGGTGGACTTACCAGCGCCGGATCGGCCCACCAGGCCGACACGCTCTCCCGGTGCGATATCCAGCGACAAATCGGTCAGGACAGGTAGGGGCTGCGCGGTGGCCTGTCCGTCGTAACGGAAGGTCACATTGTCGAAGCGCACGCCGCCGGGACCGGGCTGCAGGGGCAGCGCGCCCGCACGGTCCTGCACATCGCGAGGCATGGACAGCGTCGCCATACCGTCGCGTACGGTGCCGATGTTTTCGAACAGGGCCGCGAACTCCCACATGATCCAGTGGCTCATGTTGTTCAACCGCAGCGCCAGCGGGATCGCGATGGCCACGGCACCGACGGCAATGGCCCCTTGCGACCACAGCCACAGGCCCAGCCCAGCCACACCGCCGACCAACCACACGTTCAGTGTGATCAGCACCATGTCGAGCGAACTTGACAGGCGCATCTGGCGGTAAACGGTCTGCAGGAAGGCATCCATGCCCTCATGCATCCAGCGTTCCTCGCGGTCGGAATGGCTGAACAGCTTGACGGTGGCGATATTGGTGTAGCTGTCCACCACGCGTCCCGTCATGGCGCTGCGCGCATCGGCCTGCGCTTGGCTGACCCGGCCCAGTCGGGGGATGATGACGCGCAGAAGCAGGGCGTATCCGGCGGCCCATGCCAAGAAAGGAAGCGCCAGCCGCCAGTCCTGACTGGCCGCCAGCATCAGCGCGCCAAGGAAGTAGACAGAGACATAGGTGCCCACGTCCATCAGCTTCATCGCCACCTCGCGCACCGCCAGAGAGGTCTGCATCAGGCGTTGGCTGATCCGGCCAGAGAACTCGTCCTGGAAGTAGCCGATGGACTGGCGCAACAGATAGCGGTGGGCCTGCCAGCGGATGCGCTGCGGAAAGTTGCCCATCAGCGACTGGTGCAGCACCATAGACGCCAGCGCGTTCAAAAGTGGCAGAACCAGCAGCAGAACGACCGCCATCATCGCCAATCGCTGGCCTTCCTGCGCCCAGAACACGTCACGCGGCGTGTCGGCCAAGCGGTTGACCAGCTCGCCCAGCCAGCCGAACAGCACCACCTCGATCGTGGCGATGATCGCCGAACCGAGGGCAAGCAGGATCAGCCACGGCAACGCGCCGCGGCTGTAGTGCAGCACGAAACGCCACAGCGTCGACGGCGGCATGTTCGGCGCGTCGTGCGGGTAGGGATCAAGACGGCGTTCGAACCACGCGAACATGGGGGTAGCTTTCGGATTGGAATGCTTTGGTCAGATGGACCCGCACCGCCCCCGGTGCAAGGCTCAGCCGCGCGCCGCTTCGATCCGCGCGAGCAGGAACGGGTGTTCGATTTCGCTGATATCCGCAGCCTGTAGCGCGCGGGTCAGGGCAGGGCGTTTGGCGGCTTCGATCCCAGACATGACATCCGCGCCCGACCGGGTCAGTAGATCCGTCAGCGGGCCCTCGCCAAGCGATTGCGCCTGATCGGGTGCCTTTTCCAGACACGTGAGCAACGCGGCCAGCGCAAGGTCCGGTGCGGCGGTCACGAGGTGGTGGAAAACGTCCACCGTCCAGGCGTCCATTTCGTCCTCGGACGCCAAGGCACCAAGGAATCGCTCGGCGAAGCGGGCGATGGGCAGATCGCCAGGGGGCAGGTCGTCCGCCCCAACCTCCAGCGCTTCGGCTATGGTCGCGCGGGGGATCACACCATCATCTCTTTGGTCGCGGTCAGCGCCAGGTCGGGGTAGTCGCGCTCCACGCGGTCGATGTCCCACTGCAGGCGCGTCAGGAAAACCTGATCGCCGTCGTTGTCGGTCGCCATGTGGCCCTTGTTGGCCTGCGCGAATGCCTCGACCTTGTCTTTCGGGCCAAGGATCCAGCGGGCAGAGGTGAATTGCGACGGCTCGAACCTTACCGGCAAGCCGTATTCAAGCTCGATCCGGCTGGCGAGCACTTCGAATTGCAACTGACCAACCACGCCGACGATGAAGCCCGATCCCAGCATCGGCTTGAAGACCTTGGCGGCCCCCTCTTCGGCGAATTGCATCAGCGCCTTGTCCAGGTGCTTGGCCTTCATCGGATCGCCCGCGCGGCAGTTCTGCAAAAGCTCTGGCGCGAAGCTGGGGATGCCTTGTACCCGCAGAGCCTCGCCTTCGGTCAGCGTGTCGCCGATGCGCAGCTGGCCGTGGTTCGGGATGCCCATGATGTCACCCGCCCACGCCTCTTCTGCCAGTTCACGGTCCGACGCAAGGAACAGAACGGGGTTCGACACGGCCATCGGCTTTTTGGTGCGCACATGGGTCAGCTTCATGCCGCGCTTGAAGTGGCCGGATGCCAGCCGCACGAAAGCCACGCGGTCGCGATGCTTGGGGTCCATGTTGGCCTGCACCTTGAAGACAAAGCCCGCCACCTTGTCTTCATCCGGTGCGATCTGCCGGGGACTAGCCTTTTGCGGCTGCGGCTCTGGCCCGTAGGTCGCGATGCCTGACATCAGCTCCTTCACGCCGAAAGAGTTGATGGCAGAGCCGAACCAGATCGGCGTCAATGTGCCGTCCAGCAGGGCTTGCGCGTCGAAGGGTGGCAGCAGTTCGCGCGCCATCTCGACCTCTTCGCGCAGCTGTTCCAGCATATGCGCCGGGATGTGGTCGGCCATCTTCGGGTCGTCCAGACCCTGCAGGCTGATCGTCTCGGCGACGCGGTTCCGGTCGGCACGGTCCATCAATTCCAGCCGGTCGTTGATCATGTCGTAGCAGCCAAGGAAGTCACGGCCGACGCCGATGGGCCAGGACGCGGGCGTCACATCGATGGCAAGGTTTTCCTGAATCTCATCGATAATGTCGAACGTATCGCGGCTTTCGCGGTCCATCTTGTTACAGAAGGTCAGGATCGGCAGGTCACGCAGGCGGCACACTTCGAACAGCTTCTGCGTCTGGCTTTCCACGCCCTTCGCGCCGTCGATCACCATGATCGCAGCGTCCACAGCTGTCAGCGTGCGGTAGGTGTCTTCGGAAAAGTCGCTGTGACCCGGCGTATCCACCAGATTGAAGCGGTAGTTCGTGTCGCCCTGCGCGAAATCGAACGACATGGCAGAGGCCGAGACAGAGATGCCCCGATCCTTTTCCATCTGCATGAAGTCCGACCGCGTGCGCCGCGCCTCACCCTTGGCGCGCACCTGACCGGCCATTTGGATGGCCCCGCCGAACAGCAGGAACTTCTCGGTCAGCGTCGTCTTGCCCGCATCGGGGTGAGAGATGATCGCGAAGGTGCGGCGGCGTGCGATCTCGGGCGGCAACTGGGCCGAATTATGGGTTCTGTCGAGCATGACGGGCGGTATAGGCCTGTGCAAAGGGACGCGCAATCGGGCAGGGTGCGCATGGGGATCAACCCGATATAGGAGGCCGTTCATGACATTGCAGGACATCGCGACACAACTGGTCGAAGGATGCCGCACCGGGGCCGAGACGGAGAACCTGTCGAAGCTTTATGCGCAAGACGCGGTGTCGGTCGAGGCGACCGACTACGGCACTGGGCGTGAGACCCATGGACTAGAGGGTATTCGCGGCAAACACGCGTGGTGGGAGCAGACGTTCGAGACGCTGGAGCAAGTGGTCAGCGATCCGTTCCTCCATGGCGAAGACCGGTTTGCCGTGACCTTCGACGTGAAGGCGAAGAACAAGGAAGACGGATCCATCATGCCGGTCAAGGAAGTCGCCGTTTACCACGTGGCGGACGGCAAGATCGTGCGCGAAGAGTTCTTCGGCCTTTAACCGACGCTGGCTTGACGCAGCAGAGTTGCCGCGTGGCGCGAATCCAGCGCGCCCTCCGCGACCTCCAGCCCCCGGCGCGCCATATCGGCGGGGCGGGACGGAAGTTCCGCAACAAGGGCAGGGCGCATACTGTCATCGGCCAGCAGCGTTTCGACCGCGATGCCTTCGGCGTAGATGATTTCATGCTGGTCGAATGAGATCTGGTAGTAGTCGACGAAGCCACCAGAGGTGCGCGTCACGGTCTCATCGTTCAAAAGATACTGCGCCTTCACCAGAATTTCCGCTCGCCCGGCGCCCAGACGGTCCTGCCGCTGGTAGACGAAAAGGCAGTGATTGGGGCTGACCACGAGGTCGCCGTCGTTGTTCAAGGTGCCCGCCGCGATGCGAATCGGAGCGAAGGCGCCCGCAGCGCGCTCTGTGCGGCTTCCGATCCAGCGGACAGGTTGCACGCCATGATCGCGCGTCAGAACGCGGTCGCCGACCTTCAGATCCTTTACCGCAACCTGCGCACCCGATGCCATCGTGATCCGCGTGTCGCCCACAAAGGACACGCACGAAGCTTCGGCAAAGCGCACCATCGCAGAGTCGGGGTCGACCGCAACAAGTGCGTAATCGACGCGCGGGGCCAGTTCGATCAACGGATGCACATGAACGGCGGCGATGGTGCGACCTTGGGTGCACATCTCGACCAACAAGAGCATCTCGACCACCGTCCCGTCAGGCGCCATGAATGTCGCGCAGCAATCGAGGTGCAAAACCGCGCCCGGGCGACCGAGTTCGCTTTTCGGTGCAATTTCCAAACCGTTCGCGGTGCGTAGAACGCGCAGCTTGCCAGAGCTTGCAGACGCGCGCAGCTGGTAGACGTCGCCTTCGATCAGATCGCCAGAAGCTGTGAGGGGGTCGCCGAAGTTGGCACCATCAAGCGCCGTGAAATCGGCAGCGGAATAAACCCGGAGCGCCTGGCTCTGGTCTTGCTCGAACACCGGCTGGATGGTCATGGCAGCAACCCCTCGGACATCACACAAACTCAGCAACGCGGCGCGCTCGGCTTCGTTGCGGTTCAACCAAGCCCCCACCTGGTTCATATGAGCGCCTATCGCAAAATGCCGAATTTTGCAACGCGAACGCGCGTTTGGCTGGGTTTGTTGACGAAGCGTCGCAAGTCAGGCGTTGCACGCGGCATTGTCCGCGCATCGGCGTCTGCGCACCCTCGACGCCCCTGCACCAAGCGTTAGTGTCAGCGGGAAATCAACTTGAAAGGACTTGGAATGGATCTGGGTATTGCAGGCAAGCGCGCATTGGTGACGGCGTCCTCCAAGGGGTTAGGGCTGGGCTGCGCGCGGGCGCTGGCCGAGGCGGATGTCGATCTTGTGATGAACGCACGCGGGGCCGACGATCTGGCCCGCGCCGCCGATGCGATTCGCGAGGAGTTCGGTGTTTCGGTGTCCGAGGTGCCCGGCGACATCACCAACGAGGCCGACCGTGAGCGTGTGCTGACAGAGGCGGCGGACCCCGACATTCTTGTGACCAACGCAGGCGGCCCGCCACCGGGCATGTGGACGGACTGGTCGCGAGACGACTTTCTGGGCGCGCTCGATGCGAACATGCTGACGCCCATCGCGCTGATGAAAGCCTGCCTGCCGCAGATGATCGCCAACGAATGGGGTCGGGTGGTCAACATCACCTCGCAATCGGTGAAGTCACCCATCGCCGTTCTGGGGCTGTCGAATGCGGCCCGCGCCGGTCTGACGGGATATGTCGCCGGCACCGCGCGGCAGGTGGCACCCAGCGGTGTGACCATAAACAACCTGCTGCCGGGCATCCATGCCACGGACCGCGCCACGTCGCTGGATACCGGCGTGTCCGAGCAGAAGGGCATTTCTATTGATGAAGCCCGCGCCGAGCGCGAAGCGACGATCCCCGCCCGCCGCTACGGCACGGCAGATGAGTTTGGCGCGACCTGTGCGTTCCTGTGCTCACAGCATGCGGGCTTCATCGTGGGCCAGAACATCTTGCTGGATGGCGGGGCGGTGAACCTGTCGATGTGAGTGGCAATCTTGAAGGGGTCCGGTATCGCTGTTAGCTGACCCCGACAATTCCTGTCGGGAAAGACCATGCCGCAAACCGCTCCGCGACTGGAGATCGACCGCCTGTGCTGCGCTTTCGATGGGCAGCGCGTGGTGCATGACGTGTCGCTTTCGGTCGGCGCGGGGCAAGTGATGTGCCTGCTGGGGCCGTCGGGCTGTGGCAAGTCCACGACGCTACGCGCCATCGCGGGTGTCGAGGTGCCGCAATCGGGCACCATCCGCATCGACGGGGAAGAGGTTTGCGGAGCGAGCGGGCTGGTCCCCCCAGAAAAGCGTGGCGTCGGCCTGATCTTCCAGGATTTCGCGCTGTTTCCGCACCTGTCGGTGGCCGACAACGTCGCCTTCGGGCTGCGCGGACCAAAGGCGAAACGGCGCGCGCGCGTGGAAGAGCTGCTCGCCCGCGTCGAGCTGGGCCGTTACATTGACGTCTACCCGCATGAGCTGTCGGGCGGTGAGCAACAACGCGTCGCCCTTGCGCGTGCCGTTGCCCCGAAGCCCCGTGTCATGTTGATGGATGAGCCGTTCTCCGGCCTCGACAATCGCCTGCGCGACGGTATCCGCGACGAGACGCTGGCTTTTCTGAAGGAAGAGGGCGCGGCGGTCCTGCTGGTCACGCACGAGCCGGAAGAAGCCATGCGCATGGCGGACAAGATCGCCCTGATGCGGGACGGTCGGATCGTGCAAAGCGGCGCGCCCTACAACATCTACAACACACCGATGGATCGCGCCGCTGCCGCTTTTTTTAGTGATATCAACGTCTTTTCAGGCGAAGTTAATGGCGCGCTGACCGATACGCCATTCGGCCAGTTCCTTGCACCAGGCGTACCGGACGGCACAGTCGTGGATATCGTGATCCGGCCCCAGCATGTACGGATCGACTTCGACCGCGCCGGGCAAGGCCCGCGCCCCACGCCGCAGGACGGCACGCCCGCCCGCGCGGTCGTCACTCGCTCGCGCTTCATCGGCAAAGAGTCACTCGTAGAATTCCGCCTCGATGCGGGGCTGGAGATGCAGGCGACGGTGCCTTCGGTTTTCCTGCCGAAACCCGGCACGCCGATGTGGCTGGCGATCCGCCGCGACCGCTGCTTCGTGTTTCCGCGCGCTCAGTAGTCGAGATCGACGATCACGGGATAATGATCGGTTGGCCATTCGCCTCCGAATTGGCGGCGCACGACGATCGGCTCTCCTTGCTGTCTAGCACCGTCATAAGCGATGTGATCGATGGCACCGAAGATGTTGAGGCCGCGGTCGAAATGATAGGTCGATCCCTTCACGCCTGCGAAGGTCAGCCCGGCGTTCTGCATCCGCCGCACGGGATACATGCCGACCGTGCCGTTTAGATCACCCGCCAGGATCGCCACGTCGTCCGAGGCGATGATTGGGGCCATGCGCTCGGCCACCAGATCCATCGCACCGGTCCGGTTCTCGGCGCTGAAGGCGTCGGTGTGAATGTTGGTAACGTGAACGTTCGTGCCGTCGCGCAGATCCTGAAACCGCGCCCAAGATGCGAAGGCGGGATACGATCCGTCGAAGCTGCGTGAGTAGATCACGTCGGGGGTGGTCGAAAAAAAGTACCAGCCTTGATCTAGAAGCCGAAGGCGGTCGGGGCGGTAGAAGATCGGCTGGGTCGAGGGGAACTCTCGTGCGTCTCCCACCGCCGCTTCGGCCAGATCGGGGTTCTGTTGCAGGAGCCAATCCTTCGTCAGATTGACGTTCGGGTCTGCGCCGCGCCCGAAGCTCTCCATCTCCTGAAAGGCGATGACGTCGGCGTTCAGTGCCTTCACGGCCTGATCCATCGGGCCTTTGCGCGTCTCCCAATCGGCGACGGACCAATCGCCTTCGCCGTTCAGGCTGATGTAATGCACGTTGTAGGTCGCCACGCGCAGCACATCCGGGGCAGGCGGCGGCACGGTGTCCGGCCCGCGTGCGCAGGCAGCCAGCAGGATCAGAAGCGACAGCGCGCGGATCATGGGCGCAGGCGCGACAGGATCGCCTGCGCTTGTCTTAGATGCGGGCGGTCGAGCATCTGGCCGTTCAGGCTGGATACGCCGTCACCCTCCATCGCCCTTACGACGGCCCGCGCCCAGTCCACGCGGTCTTGTGCGGGCGTGAACGCCTCATTTATGGGGGCGACTTGTGCAGGATGGATTGCCATCTTGCCGCCGAACCCCACGGTCTCTGCCGCCACGGCCTCCGCGCGGCATCCGTCCGAGTCGCGGAAATCGGTGTAAACGGTATCGATCGCGCCGACGCCAGCGGCCTTTGCGGCGAAAAGCATGGCGTCGCGGGCGAATAGAAACGGGCTGTGATACTGGCCGCGCCCGTCGCGGTTGCCCGTCGCCCCCAGATCGGCGGCAAGGTCTTCGCCGCCCCACGCCAAGGCGATCAAAGAAGGATGAGTCCAGTCTTCGGCCAGCAGCGCACGCACGGCGCGCACCGTTTCGGTCGCAATGGCAAGCACGGGGCGGCCCGGTGCCAGTCGCGCCAACACGTCCAGATCGGCGGGGCCTTCGCATTTCGGCAAGACCCATCCATCCGCGCCTTCCGCAGCCGCCACATCCGCCTGCGTCCAATCGGTGTCCAACGCGTTGACGCGGATGTAGCGCGGCATCGGCGCGGCTTTCGCCAGTTCCGTCGCCACGGCCTCCCGCGCGGCCTGTTTCTCACCGGGGGCGACCGAATCTTCCAGGTCCAGGATCAGCGCGTCGGCACCCGACGCGCGCGCCTTCTCCATCTTCGAGGGACTGTCGCCCGGCACGAACAGCCAGGATCGGGGGAGGGGATGTGATACGCTCATTCCGCAACCGTGCCTGTATCCGCGGGCGGTTTCCAGTGCCTGCGGTCGCATTCGGCGCGGGCAGCGTCGCGGACGGTCTTGCCACCAGCGCCGCGCCGGGTTCCATGGCGCAGCGTTTCGCACATCTAGCCGGAGACCCCCGCATGACTACCTTCGCCCTTCGGGTCCAATGCCCCTCTCGCCGCGGAATCGTGGCGGCCCTTGCCACCTTCCTGGCTGATCAGGGATGTAACATCGTGGACAGTGCCCAGTTCGATGACCGCGATACGGGCAACTTCTTCATGCGGATGAGCTTTCTGTCCGAAGGCGGCAAATCACTGGACGATCTGCGCGAAGCCTTCGCGCCCATCGCCGATACCTTCGAGATGGAAGAGGCCGAGTTCTTCGACGAAAGCGTCAAGCGCAAGACGATCCTGATGGTCTCGCGTTTCGGGCATTGCCTGAACGACCTGCTGTATCGCTGGCGTATCGGCGCTCTGCCAATCGACATCGTCGGCGTGATCTCGAACCACATGGATTATCAGAAGGTTGTCGTGAACCATGATATCCCCTTCCACTGCATCCGCGTAACGCCCGAGAACAAGGCAGAGGCCGAGGGCAAGATCATGGACGTGGTGGATGACACTGGCGCAGAGTTGATCGTGCTGGCGCGCTATATGCAGATCCTGTCGGACCGCATGTGCCAGCAGATGTCGGGGCGGATCATCAACATCCACCACTCATTCTTGCCGTCCTTCAAGGGCGCAAACCCTTACAAGCAGGCGTTCGAGCGGGGTGTAAAGCTGATCGGTGCAACGTCGCACTACGTGACCGCCGATCTGGACGAGGGCCCGATCATCGAGCAGGACACCGTGCGCGTGACGCATTCGCAATCACCGGCTGACTACGTAGCCCTTGGGCGCGATGTGGAGGCCGCCGTGCTATCGCGGGCGGTCCATGCCCACGTGCGCGGCCGCGTGTTCCTGAACGGCGATAAGACCGTGGTCTTCCCGGCATCCCCCGGCACCTACGCGTCCGAGCGGATGGGCTGACGCTGGCCGCGCGTAGCGGTCCGAAGCCAGCTAAGTTCGTGATTGTGAGTGACCCGCCCGAGATGCCGGGCGGGTCATTTGAATAGTGGCCCAGTTCGCGACCACCACACCGACGATACAAAAAACCGCAGCGCCCAACGGCGTCTGCGGTTTCCCTATGCGTGAGAAGGCCCGCACCGATCGGCGCAGGCCCCCTTGGTCTTATTTCAGCAGAAGCCGCGCTTCGTGCTTCTTCAGGCTGCGACGGGCGGATTGGTATCCGTCGATCCCGTCGTGCTGCTCCAACTCCGGGAACAGGGTCAGGATTTCGGCGCGCTGATCGTCGCCGATGCCCTTCAGCGTGTAGTCGCCCGGCTGGAAGCTTTCCGACCACGTGCCATCCGACAGCACCACTTCGTGACGCTCGAACATGAAGTGGATGTAATTCACACCCAGCGCCTCGACCTGGTCCACACCCTTGGCGTGGGTCAGGTGCTTGGCCGACACCAGCACTTCGCGTTCCTCGAAGTAGAGCGCCGTCTCGTCCGAGGCCGACAGCATCCGGTGGTTCGGGCTGACCAGCATGTCGCGCTCCGGCAGGCCGTAGCCCAAGCTGCCCTGACGGATCAGGACCGGCTTGAGTTCGGGCTGGCGGACCAGTTCCTCACGGGACAGGCGCTTGTTGCCCACCCAGCTGATTTCCTGGATGCCGTTGTCACGGGTGATGACCCGGTCACCTTCGCGCAGATCCTCGACCCGTATTTCGCCTTTCGGTGTGGCGATCAGCGTGCCCGGCGTGAAGCAGGGGATGATGCGTTCGATGTTTTCGAACTCAAGACGCCCTGTCTCGTTGCCCGCAGAGTCGAAGAAGACAACCGTACCGTCTTCGCCATCATTCGGGCTGTCGCCGTCAATCGTGTCACCGGGATCGTTGTCCGGCGTCCGGTTGATGATCTGGAAGCCGCCGCCCGCTGGCGTCGAGCCCCGCAGGTCAAGCGTGTCGAAGTCATTGCCACCCGATCCGCCGAGCACGGTGTCGCCGCCACCCACAAGGATGAAGGTATCGGCATCGTCGCCACCTTGCAGCAAGTCGGCCCCTTCAGGATCGCCACCGTTGATGGTGTCGTCACCCGCACCGCCGTCGACGGTGTCGTTGCCTTCCGCGGCATTGATCGAGTCGTTGCCGTCACCACCAAGGATACTGTCGTCGCCCAGACCGCCGACAAGGGTGTCATCTCCTTCACCACCGTCGATGCTGTCGTCAGCAAGGTTGCCGCGAATGAAGTCGTTGCCACCATCACCGTTCAACTCATCGCCACCGGTGCCGCCGACGATCAGATCGTCGCCTTCGCCACCGTTGACCGTATCAGAGCCACCGGAGTCGCCGCCAAGGATGGTATCGTTGCCGTCACCGCCGTCGACCAAGTCGTCGCCGTTGCCCATCCGGATCGAGTCGTCGCCTGCGCCGCCGTCGATGGTATCGGCTCCGTCGCCACCGAAGATGGTGTCGTCGCCCTGACCGCCAAGGATCACGTCGTCACCGTTCTGGCCATAGACGAGGTCGTCGTCGATGCCCGCGTCGATGGTGTCGTTGCCGTCACCGCCGTAGATGGTGTCGTCGTCATCGCCGGTGACGATGCTGTCGTTGCCGGCCCCACCGTCGATCAGGTCACGCCCGTCGTCCGGGTTCGGATCGCCGGTCCCGAAGAACGGGTTGGGCAAGCCGTTGGGCAGGAAGGGCTCTTCACCGGTGTCGGTGAAGGTATCGGTTCCGGCGAGGATGGTGTCGTTACCCTCTCCACCGAAGATCGTGTCCGATCCCTGTGCATCGGTGATGAAGTCATCACCGTCGCCCCCTTCGACGCTGTCGTCGTCGATCCCAGAGTCGATCGAGTCGTCGCCTACGCCACCGAAGATCGTGTCGGCATCGTCACCGGTCAGGATCGTGTCGTTGCCGGCACCGCCCACGATAAGGTCGCGGTCGTTGTTCGGGTTCGGATCCTCGTCACCGATCGGCTCATCGCCCGGTTGGACCAGCGGAACATCGGCGTCGATCTCCGGAACATTACCCGAAGCGTCTATGAAGTCCGCGCCGTCGCCGCCGTCGATCTCATCCGCGCCGTCGCCGCCGTCGATCTCATCCGAGCCGTCGCCGCCCGTGATGCTATCGTCGCCAAGGCCGCCCAGCAGAGTATCGTCGCCGTCTTGGCCGCTGATGGTGTCGTCGTCGTCACCACCATCGATCAGGTCGTCGCCCAGATTGCCATGCAGGCTGTCGGACCCGGCGCCACCGTTGATGGTGTCATTGCCCATCCCGCCCGAGACTTCGTCGTTGCCGTCGCCGCCATCGATGCTGTCATCGCCCAGTCCGGCGCTGATCGTATCGTTGCCCTCACCACCCAGCAGGGTGTCGTCTTCCGACCCACCGAAGACCGAGTCGTCGCCTGCGCCGCCGTCCACGGTGTCGTTCCCGCCACCGCCACGCACTTCGTCGTTGCCATCACCGCCGGTAATGCTGTCGTCGCCGTTGCCACCCTGGATGGTATCATCCCCAAGGCCACCATCGACCACGTCATTGCCAGCACCCGCGTCGACCAGGTCGTTCCCGTCGCCTGCTGTGATATCATCGTTGCCGCCACCGCCAGTGACGGTGTCATCGTCGATACCTGCGTCGATCACGTCGTCGCCAGCGCCGCCGTCGATGCTGTCGGCGTCGTCACCGGTCGTGATGGTGTCGTTGCCCGCACCGCCAAGAACAGTGTCCAAGTCGTCGTTCGGGGTCGGATCGATGGCGTCGTCCAAGGGATTGTTGCCGGACGTGTCGATGACATCGTCGCCGTCGCCACCGATCACACCATCGCTGCCGTCGCCGCCGGTGATATCGTCGTTGCCATCACCGCCGAGCAGGATGTCGTCTCCCGTACCGCCGTCGAGGGTGTCGTCATCGGCACCGCCGTCCAGCGTGTCGTTCCCCTCGTTGCCGAGGATAGTGTCGTTGCCGTCACCACCGGACAGGCTGTCGTCGCCCGGATCTCCGCCGTTCAGATCGGGCGTGGTCACGCCGTCCTGGCCCGGGAAGCCGTCATCACCGACGATCAGGTCATCGCCCGCACCGCCATCGACGGTATCGTCACCGGCACCGCCGTAGACTTCATCGTTGCCGTTTCCGGCTTCGACGCTGTCGTTGCCTTCACCGGCCACGATGATGTCGTCATCGCCGACTTCATCTGTCAGCAGGGCGTCGTTCCCGTCGACAAGATCGCCGTCTTCATCCTCGAAGCCCGGCACAATGACATCGTCATCGTTCGTGCCTTGAACGACACCGTCTGCCTGCACCATTGGCTCGCCGAGGATCTCTTCGATCTCGGTGAAGGTGAAGCTTTCACCGGTCGGGTCGCCGTTGGCATCGAGCAGCACGACCGTGCCGTCCTGACCGTTGCCGTTGGCGTCGGGGCGCAGGTCTTCCAGGCGGAAGTTCCCGATACCGCGCAGGTCGAGCGTGTCGAAGTCCTGGCTGACGCCATCGACCAGATCCGCCCGGTCGTCGATGATCGCGCCACCGGACCCACCGTCGACCTCGTCGCCGTCGGTGCCACCGATGATCGTGTCGGCGTCGTCGCCACCGCGGATGGTGTCCGCACCACCGCCACCGGCGATGTTGTCGCGATCGTCGCCACCGTCGAGCAAGTCGTCGCCCCCGGCACCGCGCAGGATGTCGTCGCCTGCTTCACCGAATGCCGTGTCACCGATCTCGCCGGTCTGAACGTCGCCAAAGCCATCGTCGCTATCGGCCCAGGATCCGGTGTGGATCTCGTCGTTACCGTCACCACCGAAGATGGTGTCGGAGCCGTCGGCGGTCGGGTCGAAGTCCTCGCCCGTTTCGGCGCTGACCCGGCTGTCGTCGTCGCCGGTGATGATGTCATCGCCCGCGCCGCCGTTGATCAGGTCGTCGCCCGCGCCACCGGCGTAGGAGTTGTCATACTCGTCGGCGGGCAGGGCGCCGGACGCACCACCGTCTGCACCATTGGCCACGTTGTCGTCGTCCGCGCCGGCTTCGATCGTGTCGTTGCCGTTGCCACCACTGACGTAGTCTTGGCCTGCATTACCTGTCAGGCTGTCATCACCCTGGTCGCCGATAATAGTGTCCGATCCAGCGCCGCCGGTGACTGTGTCCTCGTCGATGCCTGCATCGATGAAGTCATCGCCCAAGCCACCTTCGATGCTGTCGTCGTCGTCACCCGTGGTGATGGTGTCGTTGCCGGCCCCGCCGAGGACGGTATCCAGATCGTCGTTCGGCGTCGGGTCGAGCGCGTCGACGATCGGGCCGTTGCCGGAGGTGTTGATGACATCGTCACCCACACCACCGTCCACGAAGTCGCTGCCGTCACCGGCGGTGATGGTGTCGGCACCCTCGCCGCCGAGAACGGAGTCGTCTCCTGCACCGCCGTCCAGCGTGTCATTGCCTTCGTTGCCAAGGATGGTGTCGTTGCCGTCACCACCGGACAGGCTGTCATCGCCCGGAGCACCGCCGTTCAGGTCGGGCGCGGTCACGCCATCACGGCCGGGGAAATCATCGTCGCCGACGATCAGATCGTCTCCGACACCGCCATTGACGGTATCGTCGCCCGCGCCGCCGAAGATTTCGTCGTTGCCGTCAAGGCCATCGACACTGTCGTTGCCTTCGCCAGCGACGATGATGTCGTCGTTGCCGTTCTCGCCGGTCAGTAGGGCGTCGTTGCCGTCTACCGCGTCGCCATCGCCATCCACGAAGCCGCCAGAGATGGTGTCATCACCATTGGTGCCTTCGACCAGACCGTTGGACGGCACGAATTCTTCGCCCAGGATCTGTTCGATCTCGGTGAAGGTGAAGCTTTCGCCGGTCGGATCACCATTGGCATCCAGCAAAACGACCGTGCCGTCCTGACCGTTGCCGTTGGAGTCGGGGCGCAGGTTTTCCAAGCGGAAGTTGCCGATACCCGTCAGGTCGAGCGTGTCGAAATCCTGGCTCTGGGTGTCGTCGAGGTCGGCTGCATCGAAGATGATGTCGCCGCCGGAACCGCCGTCGACCTGATCGCCGTCGGTGCCGCCGACAATCGTATCCGCGCCGGCGCCGCCGTCGATGGTGTCGGCATCTGCGCCACCATCCAGCAAATCGCGGCCTTCGTTTCCTTCGAGAACGTCCGATCCATCGCCGCCGAACAGCTCGTCATCGCCGGGTGCTGCGACCGTTTCGCCAAGGATCGGATCGTAGAAGAGGTCAGAGATGTAGACGCCCGAGCGGTCGTCTCCACCGGACAGCTGGTGCGTGATCAGCAAAGACGCGACCGGACCGTCGATCGAAACGACGGCTTGGGCCGACAGATCGTCGCTGTCCACGTAGCCCTGCTGAGAGGTTACGGTGTTGCCAACCGTAGAGAGCCCGGCGCCGGAGGTGATGTTGACCTCCAACGGGTTGCCGTCGGCGTCGAACGCCTGAATGACGACTTGGCTGTCCTCGTCGATGTCGGCGATGCTGAACTCCAGGTTCGCGACGTCTTGCGAGAAATCGAAGGAGTAGACAGCCTTTTCGCCCGTGTTGTCCAAGACGGACTTGAGGCCGGAATTTTCGCCGTCGTACTCGCTGTCGACGTTGACGCCGTCATACTGGACGTCCGTGTTGGTCACGGTCGACTCGACGTGGCCGTGGATGGTCTTGTTGTAGGTGACAGAGACTTCGCCTGTATCCTGCGTGAAGCCGCTGGCGTGGGTGCCGGGGTGGTATTGATCGATCCACTCGAAGCTTTCGCGGGCACCGGTTTCCAACCCGTCGCCACCGTCGCCGATCAACGTGTCGTTGCCGGCCTCACCGACGAGAGTATCGTCGCCGTTTCCGCCGACGGCGCTGTCGTCACCGTCGCCACCGTTCAGGGCGTCGTTTCCGGCACCGCCGTCAAGTTGGTCGTCACCCGTCCCGCCGTCCAGAACGTCGTTGCCCGTGCCACCTTCCATCGTGTCGTTGCCCGCTTCACCCAGAAGCAGGTCGTCGCCGCCGTTGCCCTGCAGCAGGTCGTTGCCGTCACCGGCGTGAAGCGTATCGTTGCCGGCGTTGGAGTCGTCATCGGCACCGCCGCCGAAGTAGTCGCTGTACAGGCTGTCGTAGTCGACGTCCGGATAGGTGCTGACCCGACCGATGAAGGTATAGGTTTCATCCTCGACGATGGGCGCGTCGGCTACGAAGCCGACCGCGTCGTTGCCGTCGAATTCCACGACGTAAATGTTGATGATCTCACCGCCACTCGACTGGATCGAATACTGGTACTCGGGCGTGATGCGGTCGCCGGCGTGCTCGGTGTTGCCATCCAAGGTCGTTCTCTGGTCAAGAACCTGGTTCTTGTCGCCGTCGTTGAACAGGCTGTCGTTGTCGCTTACGCCCACTTGCTGCGGGCCGCTCGTGACGTTGAACGTGAAGTTCTGGATGTCGTGCGTCGGCTCACCGGTAGAGCTGTTCTCCCAGGGCGACTGGTGCGATCCGTTCGAGACGATGTTGCCGTGCGCGTCGCGGACAACGGTGTTGCTGATGTCGAAGACCGCCAGTTGCTTCACGCCATCCGAACCGGAAGCGATGCCGTCCACGTAGTCGCTGCCGTTGCCGTCGCCGATCAGTGTGTCGTCACCGGAGCCGCCTTTCAGCAGGTCGTCGCCGCCTTCGCCGACGAGCGTATCGTGGCCAGAGCCACCGACCAGCGTATCGTCGCCGGCGCCTTCGGCATCTTCGCCGACAAGGTAGCCGTCGGCGATGTCCGAGTAGGCGATGGAGGGATGCTCATCGACCTTCTCGATGAACGTATAGGTCTCACCGGCTTGCAGAGGCTTGTCGGAGACCAGCGCCGCTGCGTTGTTGCCGCCGATTTCAGAAACATAGATATTGATGACTTCGCCAGTGCTCGACTGGATGGAGTACTGGTATTCGGGGGTGAACCGCTCCCCGGCGTGACCGGTCTCGCCGTTCAGCGTGGTGGTCTGGGCGAAGTCCTGGCTCAGGTCGCCGTCGTTGAAATGAGCATCGCCATCGTTCACGCCGACGGCCACGGGCTCGGTGCCTGCATCGAACGAAAAGGTCAGGCCCTGGATGTCGTGGGTGGATTCACCGCTCGCCGAGTCTTCCCAAGGGTAGATGGCATGATTGCTGGGAGAGACGATGTTGCCGTGCTCGTCGCGCACCGTCGTCTTCGACAGGTCCCAGACGGCCAGCGTATACGTGCCGGAGCTGGAGCACTTCACCTCGGTCAGGGCGCTGTCGCCCAGTAGAAGGTCGTTGCCGGTGCCACCGTCGATGGAGTCATCGCCGGATCCACCAAGCACAACGTCGTTCCCGTCCAAGGCATGGACCGTATCGTCACCGCCGCGCGCGTCGATCAGGTTCGCGTTGTTGTTGATCTGATCACCTTCGCTATCGGTGTAGCCGGCCCCCATGTTGTCCGCGCCATCCGTTCCGTCGACGATACCATCCTTGCTGGAGTAGCTCGTCGTCGTGTTTGTCGTATGCCCGAAAAGACCAAAGAGATTAAACAGCGTCATACCCGTCTCCATTCCACCAGCGCAGCCGACCAGTGGTCGAACAGGCGCGAAAGGGTGCCTTTCGGCATCCATTGCAGGCTTGGATCATAGACGATCCAGGCCACCATATGCTTTCTTTGGGAACTTTAACGTTCACCGCAGACATTCGCCTTGATCCCAAGGCAGGCCGTCCCCCAACGGCCATATCGGTTTCCCGATGATCTTGTTTTAGGTCAACTTCTCAGGTTCAGGAAGACAAATCTCTGCATTCTTTAGGCTGACGAAAGAAGGCAGTTGCGTGGCGAAATGGTGCCATCCGCTGCGGAAGATGATGACAGACATTCGGTGTTTTGCCTTTAAAATCGGGCTTTTTCATGAATCAATGCGCCGTTGCGTGCTGTATCTCGCGAGGCTGGAAGCGTTTCTGCGATCAACAAAGATCGTTAACGAATTGGTCATCATGGATAAGGTGCTGACCGTCCACTGTTCAGAAAGTCGAACCAATGTGGCAGTTTGGGCGAGGACGGATAGAAATCGCGAACATCCATACGAATCAAGGATATATTAACGCTTCTCTTGTAGCCCGCGTGCTGACCGCGCAATGTAGGCGGCCATCATCAGGTCCAGATGTGCTCCGCCGCCGTTCTTGAACACGGTGACATCCTGTGGGTCTCGCCGTCCTTGAGTTCCTTCTATCAGGTCATACAGGTCACCCAGAACTGCGCTTTCGTCGATGATCCCGGCCGATATGGGAATGGTCAGTTCCCCGATATGATCGATTGTCGTGTCCCGGCAGTCGACGAACAGGGCAGCGCCAGAGATCAGGGTGTCGTCTGCCTCTCGCATGTCTTTGCGAAACGCGCCGATCAGATCGACATGGGTGCCGGGACGGACCCATTCACCCTTCAGCACCGGCGTGGTCGCCATCGTCGCGGTGGATACGATGTCGGCCTCCGCAACCGCCTGAGGCAGGTCTTCGACGGCGTGGACGGGCAAGGGGCTTTCGACGTTCGCAGCCAATGCTTGCGCCTGCGCGAAATTGCGCGCCCAGACCGATATGCGTTCCAACCTCGGAAACGCAGCGCCGTAGGCATGCACCAAGCTGCGTGCGACCGTACCCGCGCCGACGATCAGAAGGTGCCGCGCATCGGGCCGCGCCAGCAGACGGGCACCCAAGACGGAGTCCGCCGCCGTCTTGTATTCCGTGACCAATCGGCTTTCCACGATAGAGCGCAGCGCGCCGGTCTCCTCATCGAAGACGAACATCGCCCCTTGAACTGATGGCCGCCCCTGCGCCGGGTTGCCGGGCAGGACCGTCACCGATTTTACGCCGTAGCCCAGTCCCGGCAGGTAAGCGCCGCGTGTCAGGAGCGTGCCTTCGGGGGGGCCCAGGAACAGGTCACCGATCTGCGGGCGTGCCAGCCGGTGGCCCCGGCGCAAGGCCTCGACCGCATCGGGCCAAGACAGGTGCGGGGCCATATCATCGTAGGTTAAAAGCTTCGCATCCATGGTCGCGCGGGCCTTCCATCGTGTCGCTGCCAGCATAGACACGGGTGTCGCTCGGATTTCCAGTGGTGCAGTCAGCCACGGAGACCGCGCATGTCCAAAGATCCGCTTCTACAGCCTTACCAATTGAAGCATCTCACGCTGAAGAACCGGATCATGACGACCGCGCACGAACCGGCCTACCCTGAAGGCGGCAACCCGACCGCGCGTTACGTGGCCTATCATGCAGAGCGTGCCAAAGCCGGTGTGGCGCTGGCCATGACCGCGGGATCGGCGGCGGTCTCTCGCGATAGCCCGCCCGTTTTCAACAACATCCTCGCCTACCGGGACGAGGTCGTGCCCCATATCCGCGCGCTGACCGACGCGCTTCACGAGCACGGCTGTGCCGCTATGATTCAGCTGACGCACCTTGGCCGACGGACCGGGTGGGGCAAGGGCGATTGGCTGCCTTCCGTCTCCTCTGGGCCACACCGAGAGCCGGCGCACCGGGCTTTCCCGAAAGTCATGGAAGACTGGGACATCGCGCGCATCATCTCTGACTTCGCGGACGCGGCAGAGCGGATGCAGGCGGGCGGAATGGACGGAATAGAACTGCAGGCCTACGGTCACCTGCTCGATCAGTTCTGGTCACCCCTGACGAACCGGCTGGAAGGTCCGTATGGGGCGGACACGCTGGATAGCCGCTTGAAGATGTCCCTCGACGTGCTCGATGCCATCCGGGCGCGTGTCGGGCCGGACTTCATCATCGGCTTCCGCTTTACCGCCGATGAGGTGCAGGCAGGCGGGATCGACGCGTCCGAAGGGCTGGAGATCGCGCAAAGGCTCAAGGACACGGGCCAGGTCGACTTCCTGAACGTGATCCGGGGCCGGATCTTCACCGATGCAGCGATGACGAACGTGATCCCGGTGCAGGGCATGGCCTACGCGCCGCATCTGGACTTCGCGGGATCGGTCCGCGCAGCGACCGGGATGCCCACATTCCACGCGTCACGTATTCCCGATGTGGCCACCGCACGTCATGCCGTGTCGTCTGGCCTGCTGGATATGGTCGGCATGACCCGCGCCCACATGGCAGACCCGTATATCGTGCAGAAGATCACCGAAGGTCGGGAAGACGATATCAGGCCCTGCGTCGGCGCAACATACTGCCTTGATCGCATCTATCAGGCCGGAGAGGCGCTGTGCATCCACAATGCCGCCACCGGGCGGGAGCTGTCGTTGCCGCATCTGGCAGCCCCTGCGGAGACGGCCCGCAACATCGTCGTTGTCGGTGCAGGACCGGGCGGTCTGGAAGCGGCGCGCGTTGGCGCGGAACGCGGCCATGCCGTCACGGTTCTGGAAGCCGCCAGCGATCCCGGCGGGCAGGTGCGTCTGACCGCACAGATGCCCCGGCGGTCCGAAATGATCGGGATCATTGATTGGCGCATGGCCCAATGCGCCGCCCGCGATGTGGCCTTCCGGTTCAACACCTTCGCGGACAGCGCGGATGTGACGGCGCTGGATCCCGACGTGGTGATCGTCGCCACCGGCGGTTTGCCGAATGTGGAGCTGTTCGAGCAGCAAGGCGAGAGTGATCTGGTCGTATCGGCCTGGGACATCATCGCAGGAGACGTGAAGCCGGGGCAAGACGTGCTGATCTATGATGAGGCTGGCGATCATCCGGGCCTGATGGCGGCAGAGATCGCCTCGGCGGCCGGAGCACGCGTGACGGTGATGACCCCGGATCGCAACATCTCGCCAGAGGTGATGAGCATGAGCCTGACGCCCTACATGCGCAGCCTGCAAAAGCAGGATGTGACCTTTTCGGTCGCGCGCCGTCTGCTGGGGGTCACGCGGCACGGCAACCGTCTTCGCGCCACTGTGGGCACCGACTATTCCGACCTGACGACCGCGCAGGACCACGACCAGATCGTCGTGAACTACGGTACGCGGCCCCTGGACGATCTGTATTTCGACCTGAAGGCGGGGTCGGTCAATCTGGGGCAGGTGGATCACGAGGCGCTGATTCACGGCGCGCCACAGATGGTGACGGGCAACCCCGACGGGGCGTACCAGCTGTTCCGCATCGGTGATGCCGTATCGTCCCGCAACACCCACGCCGCGATCCACGACGCGTTGCGGTTGGTTAGCGCTATGTAAGGGCAGGGGTGCCCGGCACGCAGCCGGGCACCCCTCTACTTTTCGGGGATCAGACCGCGCGGGCTGAACCGCAGCACGACGAGCAGAACTACGCCCATCGTCAACAGCCGGATGTGCTCGGACGCCGCGATCACGCGGCCTTGCAACAGCGAGCCGTCCGGTAGGCCGCCTGCCAGGAACTCCATCGCCAGACGGCCCATCGGCTCGACCTGGATCCACAGGAACCAGATCAGCAACCCACCAAGAACCGCACCAAGGTTCGAGCCCGAGCCGCCCACGATCACCATGACCCAAATCAGGAAGGTGAAGCGCAGCGGCTGGTAGGATGCTGGCGTCAACTGCCCGTCCAGCGTGGTCATCATCGCACCCGCGATCCCGCAGACCGCGCTGCCCAGGATGAACACCTGCAGATGCCTGCGCGTGACGTTCTTGCCCATGGCCCGCGCGGCGAACTCGTTGTCGCGGATCGCGCGCATCATGCGGCCCCAGGGCGAGCGCAGCGCCAGTTGCGCCAGCACGAAGATCACGACCAGAACGACGGCGAACAGCACGCCGTAGTTGATCTTCACCCAAAGCCCCGACGCGGTCACCGGGTCGAGACCAAGCCCCGTTGCCCGCTCCACGAACGCGTCCGACTGCTGCAAGTCGGTCTCGTACGGGACGGGGCGATCCAGGCCGATGACGTTCTTGACGCCGCGCGCCATCCAGTCCTCGTTCTTCATCACGGCGATGATGATCTCGGCGATGCCGAGCGTGGCGATGGCCAGATAATCCGACCGCAATCCAAGCGCCGTCTTGCCGATGACCCAAGCGGCCCCCGCCGCCAACAGGCCACCCACGGGCCAGGACAGCAGGATCGGCAGGCCCAGCCCGCCCAGATAGCCGTCCGTGGCCGCGTTCAGCGATTCCACTGCATCCACGCCCGGATCGAACACCGCGCGGAAGGCGAAGAAACCTACGAACAGGATGGCCAGCAACGCCAGCAGGCGCGCGCGCCCCGCCGCCATCCGCTTCCACAGGACCATCGCGCCCGCCACCGTTGCCGCGCCCAAGGCCAGCCCGCCGATGATGCGCCCGCCACCCGCAGCCCAAGCCGACGGCACGGGATCGGCCGAAACCAGTACGGCCGCCAGACCACCCAAGGCGACGAAGCCCATGACGCCCACGTTGAACAGGCCCGCGAACCCCCATTGCAGATTCACGCCCAGGGCCATGATGGCCGACACCAGTCCCATGTTCAGAATGACCAGCGCGGTGTTCCAGCTTTGCAGAACGCCGGTCAGCACGATCAGCACCCCGACAAGGGCGAACAACCCGGTGTTGCGCAACGTCTCGTTCATACCGATTTCCCCCGGAACAGACCCGTCGGTCGGAACAGAAGCACGACGACAAGGATCATGAAGCTGACGGCGAACTTGTATTCCGTGCTCAGAAGCTGGACGAGCCCGTCCGGCCCCATCCCGTCTGGCAGGGCATAGACCAGCACCAGCTTCCACGCGTAGGTGATCGCCACTTCGGAAAACGCGATGACGAAGCCGCCCGCGATCGCTCCGATGGGCGAGCCGAGGCCGCCGACGATGGCGGCGGCGAAAATCGGCAGCAGAAGCTGGAAATAGGTGAACGGTTTGAACGACTTATCCAGACCGTAAAGGACACCCGCGATCGTCGCCAAGGCCGCCACGATGATCCAGGTCACACGCACCACGCGCTCGGGGTCGATGCCCGACAGCAGCGCCAGATCCTCGTTATCCGAGAACGCGCGCATGGACTTGCCCGTGCGCGTGCGGTTCAGGAACCAGAACAGGATGGCGACCACGATCACCGCCGTCACCAGCGTGATCGCTTGGCTCGTGCGTATGCCCAAGCCTTCCTCAAGCCCCGTCCACGCCTTGAAGTCGCGCACCGTGAACAGGAACCGGGCGCCGTCGGCGAAGATGCGATCCTCTGTTCCGACAGCGATCCGAACGAGGCCGTTGTAGACGAACATCACTCCCATCGAGACGATCACGAGGATCACCGGATTGGCTTTTTGCTCGCGATAAAAGCGATAGATCGCGCGGTCCGTCCCCAACAGCAACAGCGCCGCGCCCGCGATCCCGAAGGGCAGGGCGATCAGAGCGGTGGGAAGGGGCCCAAGCGACACGCCCAGCGACTGCAACAGCACCGTGGCGCCGATGGTCATCATCGTGCCGAACGCCATCGAGTCCCCATGCGCGAAATTGGAGAACCGCAAAATGCCGTAGACTAGTGTGACGCCCAAGGCCCCCAGCGCCAGCTGGCTGCCGTAGGTCACAGCCGGGATCAGCACGTAGTTCGACAGCGCCACGAAGGCGTTCAGAAGGTCCATCGCATCTTTCTCTCTCGCCTGCGCCCGGTTGACCGGGTCGCGTACCTATCCGCCATCGCCGTCCGGCGCCACGGGTGAAATCGTCAGGGGATCGCCTACCAGAGGCACTTGGGGCTCGCTTTCAGGTTCAGATTGTTCCCGTGCTTCACCATCCCGATAGCATCGCCCAAGGAGAAACTGACCCGACCCTGGGTTCGCAGCGTATTGGACTGACAGGATGGCCCCTCCGTCGTGGAACATCGTCATTTGGCTGGCTACGGCTTCGCGCAGCGCGAACACGATGGACCGAGCACGACTCAGGTCTTTCCACCGGGCATCCAATGACAGGATACCGCGCCGGAAGCTGCCATCTCTGCGTTCGGCATAGGCCCGTCCCTCTGCATCGTTCAGCCAGTATCGGGTGGCGCGGTAAGAGGGTTGGCACGGCTGCCCGATGACACAGCGTTCCCGGAACACGCAATCGAGGACGCTGTAACCGCGCGCCTTCAGATCCGCTGCATCCTGTGCCAGCGCCGGAGCGGCCGCCACAAGCGCCAGCGCTGTTGCCACCGCCCGCACGCCTTAGTCCGCCACTTCACAGATGCCGGTGTAGTTCAACATCAGATCGCCCGCTGCCTGATGAACCGACAGCCGCGCGGTCTCGCCCTCCAAACCCGTCAGCAGGCGCACCGCACCATTGGCATGGCCAACCCAAGCGGTGGTGCCGTCTGTTTCGATGGCCTGCAGTGGCACCTCTTCCGACACATCCACCAACACCGCGCCGTCTCCGCGCAACTCCAGCGCGGCCTCGTAGTCCGTCTCTTCACAGCCCTCGGCATCGAAGCATTCGACAGTGAACCGGCACGTCAGCGCACCGCCCTCGAACGCTGCAACGGGGCCTGCGAGCAACATCAGCGCGACGACCCATGCCTCTTTGCTTTTCCAGACACCCAAAACCGGTCCCCTCATCCTATCCGCCCAGAAAGGACCGACGCACTTCTGCATCAGCCAGCAGTTCCTTGCCCGTACCGGTGTGCGCGTTCGCGCCCTGCACCAGAACGTAGCCGCGATCCGCGATTTCCAGCGCTTGCCGTGCGTTCTGCTCGACCATCAGGACGGGCAAGCCGGTGCGCGCCACCTCGATGATGCGGTCGAACAGTTCGTCCATGACGATGGGCGAAACCCCGGCGGTCGGCTCGTCCAGCATCAAAAGCTTCGGCTTCGTCATCAGCGCGCGGCCCACGGCGACCTGTTGGCGCTGCCCGCCCGAGAGTTCACCGGCCATCTGGCGCCGCTTTTCGCGCAGGATGGGGAATAGATCGTAGACCTGCTCCATCGTCGGGCGGATGTCATCCTCGCGGATGAATGCGCCCATTTCCAGGTTCTCTTCGACGGTCATCGAGGTGAAGATGTTGCTGGTCTGCGGTACGAACCCCATCCCCGCCCGTACCCGGTCCTGCGGCGACAGGGCGGTGATGTCCGTTCCGTCCAGCACAACATGACCTTCGCGCAGATCCAGCATCCCGAACAGAGCCTTCATGGCGGTAGACTTGCCCGCGCCGTTCGGCCCCACGATCACGGCGATCTGGCCCGGATCGACCGATATGGTGCAGTCGTGCAGGATGTCCGGCCCCTTGCCGTACCCCCCCGTCATCGACGCGCCTTCAAGGAAGGGGCGAGCAGGGGCGTCGCTGGTCGCGCCGCTTGTCTCATGTGCAGGCGTCATCGTGCCGCCCGTGCCGGGCTTCACGACGGAATTGTCCGTATGGCCGCGACCGGCGTATGCGTCGCTCATGCCGTTTCCTTGTTCTTTAGTCCGGTGCCCAGGTAGGCTTCGATCACCTGCTCGTTGGCCTTGATCTCGGCCAGGGTGCCTTCGGCCAGAACCTTGCCCTCGGCCATGCAGATAACCGGATCGCATAGGCGGCCGATGAAATCCATGTCATGCTCGATGACGACGAAGGTGTAGCCACGCTCGACATTCAGACGCTGGATGGCATCTCCGATCGTGTTCAGCAGCGTGCGGTTCACGCCCGCGCCGACCTCGTCCAGGAAGACAATGCGCGCTTCCACCATCATCGTGCGGCCCAGCTCCAGCAGCTTTTTCTGACCGCCCGACACCTGCCCGGCCTTGTGATCCGCCAGGTGTTCGATCGTCAGGAACTCCAGCACTTCGTCGGCCTTGGCGCGCAGGGCGCGTTCCTCGTCTGCGATGCGCTTGCGACCGAACCACGTGTTCCACAGCACTTCGCCCGATTGACCCGGCGGCACCATCATCAGGTTCTCGCGGCAGGTCATTGACGAAAACTCATGCGCGATCTGGAACGTCCGCAGAAGGCCCTTTCCGAACAGCTCGTGCGGGGGCAGGCCGGTGATGTCTTCGCCCGCCATGGTCACGCGGCCAGAGGTCGGCGGCAGCACGCCCGCGATCACGTTGAACAGGGTCGTCTTTCCCGCGCCGTTCGGGCCGATCAGCCCGGTGATCGATCCTTGCTCGATGCGCAGGCTTGCGCCGTCGACGGCATGGAAGCCTCCGAAATGCTTGTGCAGGTCTTCGACGACGATCATGGCGCGTGTCCTTCAATGCAGCAGCCCGAGGCATGAACCCCGGGCTGCAACCGTCATGCGATGGGTTTAGCGGTATCCGACGGACGACAGCTCGCCATCCTCAACGACGAATTCCTGGTAGCTGCCAGCGGCTTCGCCCGGACCGACCAGCTCGACGCCGGTGGCGCCCTGGTAATCGACCTCACCGCCGTCGGCGATGATTTGCAGCGCCTTCGACAGCTCACCCGGCAGGATCTGCTCGCCCGGAGCGTTGGCGACGTCCATCACGCTGCCCTTGTACTCGTTGGCATCGGTGGAGCCAGAAGCCGCCATCGCCAGCAGGATCAGCGCCGCCGCGTCGTAGCTTTCGCCTGCGTAGACAGAGGTACCGTCGATGCCAGCCTCGGACGCCATCTCCTGGAACATCGCGCCGCCTTCGTTGTCGGAGCCGGGCGCGGTGCCGATGGTGCCGTTCAGGTCAGCACCGAAACGCTCGGTCAGGCTATCGCCGATCATACCGTCGCCCAGCGCGAACATGTCGAAGGCGCCGGTGTCCAGCGCAGACTGGATGACGCCCGCGCCGCCCTGATCCACGTAACCCAGCACGACCAGCGCGTCGCCACCGGCAGAGGCCAGCGCGCCCACTTCGGCAGAGTAGTCGGCCTTGCCGTCCTCATGCGCGGCCGACAGGGTGACGGTGCCGCCCATCTCTTCGAAGGCGGCGGTGAAGGCATCGGCGAAGCCCTTGCCGTAGTCGTTGTTGGTGTAGGTCACGGCGACTTCGCTCATGCCCTGCTCGTTCAGGATGGTGGCCAGAACTTCACCCTGACGGGCGTCGGACGGCGCGGTGCGGAAGAACAGGTCATTGTCTTCGGCGGTGGACAGGCCGGGCGAGGTTGCAGAGGGCGAGATCATCACAATGCCGTTGGGCACGGCGACGTTGGCCAGAACCGCGCCGGTCACGCCGGAACAGTCGGCACCCATGATACCGGCCACACCGTCAGAGGTGACCATGCGCTCGGCGGCGGCCGTCGCGGCGGCGGAGTCGACGCAGGTGGCGTCACCGCGCACGGGCTCGACCATCATGCCGTCCATGAAGTTGGCGTCACCCGAAGCTTCGGAAATCGCCATCTCGGCACCGGCGGCCATGTTCGGCGTCAGGCTTTCGATGGGACCGGTGAAGCTGAGCAGGACGCCCATTTTCAGGCTGTCGGAATGGCTTTCGGCGACGGCGGCACCTGCGGTCAGTGCGATGGCGGCGGTGCCGATCAGTAGCTTTTTCATCTCTATCTCCCATGTGACGGGGCTGTGATCGCCCCTTTCTTGATGCGCGCGACTATTTGCGGTGTGGCGTGGCGATGCAAGGGGATAGCTGCGTCAAGCTTGGTACGCCCGGTTTGTTTGGGTGACGCCCCCGAAGAAGAACGCGCGCTTGCGTCGCGTTGGCCGCGGGCTGCGGCGGCACCATGTATGGCGCATGACAGACCTACCGCCAGAGACCGTGCAGGACTACCCCCGACCACCCGCCTTGCAGCCGGTGCCCCAACGCATCCGCGTGATGCTGGGCGGCGCAGTGGTGGCCGATACGACCCGCGCGCTGCGCGTGCTAGAAACACACCACGCACCGACCTATTACCTGCCGCCTGACGACGTATCGGCAACGCTGACACCTACATCCGGCGGCAGCTTTTGCGAGTGGAAGGGGCAGGCGCGCTACTTCGATGTCACAGCCGGTGGCGTGGCCGCAAAGCGCGCGGCGTGGTTCTACGATACCCCCACGCGTGCTTTCGCAGACCTCACCGGTTACCTCGCCTTCTATGCTGCCCAGATGGAAGCCTGCTTCGTCGGCGATATCCGCGTCGATCCGCAGGACGGCAGTTTTTACGGCGGTTGGGTCACGCCCAATATGCAAGGTCGCATCAAGGGCGCGCGGGGGACCGAGCATTGGTGAAAGAGGATCGTGCCGGCGTCGCCGTGCCCTCTGGCCGCTGGACGCGGATGGCGCGGATGGGCGGTCTTGCCGGTGGCATCGCAGGCGGCGCTTTGGCGCAAGGGTTCGGCCAAGCGGCACGGGGACACGCGCCGCGCTTGGCCGACATGGTGATGACACCCGCCAACGCCCGCCGCATCGCGACAGAGCTTGGCAAGATGCGCGGGGCGGCGATGAAGGTCGGACAGTTGATGTCCATGGACGCGGGCGACGTGATGCCGCCCGAGATCGCCGCGATCCTAGATCGTCTGCGCATGGACGCCGACCCGATGCCACCCAAGCAGCTTCGCGATGTGCTTGATGCGGAATGGGGCACCGGCTGGCAAAAGTGGTTCCAGCGGTTCGACGTGCGCCCCATCGCGGCAGCCTCCATCGGGCAGGTGCATCGCGCGATAACGAAAGACGGGCGCGATCTGGCGCTTAAGGTTCAGTATCCGGGCGTGCGGGACAGCATCGATAGCGACATCGCCAACATCGCGGGTCTGGTGCGTTTATCGGGGGCAGCCGGGCGCGGGATCGACATGGCTCCGATACTGGAAACGGCTCGGCAGCAGTTGCATGAGGAGGCGGACTACAGCCGCGAGGGCGATAATTTGGATGCCTTCGGGCGATTCATGGCGGGAGACGAGGGCTTCGTCGTGCCGAAGCGCCACGATGATTTTTGCACCGACAACATCCTGGCGATGGACTACCTGCGCGGCGTGCCGGTCGAGCAGATGACCGATGCGTCGCAAGAGCAACGGGACGCGCTGGCGGAGCGGCTTATCACGTTGGTTCTGCGAGAGCTGTTCGATTTCGGCGCGATGCAGACCGACCCGAACTTCGCCAATTATCTGGTGGAGCCTGAAACGGGTCGCATCGTCCTTCTGGACTTCGGCGCGGTGCGTTATCTGCCGGACAGTTTGACCGCCGCGTTTCGCGACCTGATGGAGGCCGGGCTGACCCGCGACCCGGCTGCTGCCAAGGCCGCGATGATCGAAATCGGCTTGTTCACCGCCGATACGCCCGCCCACCAGCAGGATTTGATCCTAAACATGTTTGATACCGGAATGAGCGCCCTGCGCGATGGTCCGTTCGACTTCGGCGCCAGCGACTTGGCCCGCCGTCTGCGCGACATGGGCATGGCACTGGGAGAGGGGCGGGACTTCACCCACGTGCCGCCCGGCGACACGCTGCTGGTGCAGCGCAAGGTCGCCGGGACGTATCTGCTGGCCGCACGGCTTCGCGCGCGAGTCGATCTGGCGCAGGTGGTCGCCCCGTTCAGAGGCTAGGCGACCACGCCAGACGATCAGTTCAGCGCGGCGTCCGTGATTTCAGTCGTGTAGGCGCCGGTCGGCTCTTCGGTGATGGCCGGGTTTTCCTCGGACACCGCCGACAGCAGGGTGGACACCGTCTGCTGGTAAGAGCCTTCGTCCAAGGCGCCGTTCGATCCTTCGGTCAATTTAGCCACTTCGCCCATCATGTAGATCTGGTGATCCAGCGTCTGCGCACCGGAGGAGTCGTTGTCGATGACGATCTGGGCGGCCTCTTCAGGGTTCTCCTCGGCGTACTTCCAGCCCTTCATCGAGGCGCGCACGAAGCGGACCATCTTGTCGGTGAACTCGGGGTCTTCGAGGTCTTCTTCCAAGACGTAAAGACCATCCTCCAGCATCCCGAAGCCTTCGTTCAGGTAGTTGAAGTTGACCAACTCGTCCTCGCCATAGCCCGCATCCAGCACCTGACCGTATTCGTTGTAGGTCATGGTAGAGATGCAGTCGGCCTGACCCTGCAGCAGCGGATCGACGTTGAACGCTTGCTTGAGCACTTCGACGCCTTCCTCAGACCCGTCCGTCGGCAGGCCGAGCGATGCCATGTAGGCGTAGAACGGGTACTCGTTGCCGAAGAACCAGACGCCCAGCGTGCGGCCGGGGAAGTCCTGTGGGGTCTCGACCCCGGTTTCGGCCAGACAGGTCAGCTGCAGGCCGCCAGATGCGAATGGCTGTGCGATATTCACCAGCGGCACGCCCCGCTCACGTGCGGCCAAAGCAGCGGCCATCCACGTGACGATCACGTCGGCGCCGCCGCCCGCGATCACCTGTTCCGGCGCGATGTCGGGGCCGCCGGGGTTGATGGTGACGTCCAGGTTTTCCGCGTCATAGAAGCCCTGCGCCTCGGCCACGTAATAGCCTGCGAACTGGGCTTGCGTGACCCACTTCAGTTGCAGCGTAACCTCGTCGGCCTCTTGCGCGTGCAGGGGTGACAGGGCCGTGGCGGCGAGTGCGGTGGCGATCAGAATGGGTCTCATGGGGTAATCCTCTCTGTGGAAACGTCCGGGGTTCAGCCCCGGTTGGACGGATGCCAGAAGGTCACCCGGTTTTCGATGAACGCGATGATGCCGTAGAATAAGCTGCCCGCAAGGGCGGCGACCGTGATTTCCGCCCAGACCATATCAAGCGCCAGTTGACCCACGCTGACAGAGATGCGGAATCCGACGCCTTGGATCGGACTGCCGAAAAATTCGGCAACGATGGCACCGACAAGCGCGAGCGTGGTGGCGATCTTAAGGCCGTTGAAGATAAAGGGCATGGCCGATGGCAGGCGCAGTTTGCGCAGGCTTTGCCAGTAGGACGCGCCATAGGTGTGCATCAGATCGCGTTGCATGGTCTGGCTGTCGGCCAGCCCCGCCACGGTATTCACCAGGATCGGAAAGAAGACCATCACGGTGACAACGGCGGCCTTGCTCTGCCAGTCGAAGCCGAACCACATCACTAGGATGGGTGCTGTGCCGACGATGGGCAGAGCGGCCATGAAGTTGCCAACGGGCAGCAACCCGCGTTTCAGGAAGCCGAAGCGGTCGGCCAGTAGCGCGGTGGCGAAAGCGGCGAGCGCGCCGATCACGTAACCCGACAGCGCGCCTTTGCTCACCGTCTGTACGAAGTCGCCCCACAGCGTCGGCAGGTTGTTTGCAAAGGCGGAGGCGATGGCCGATGGCGCGGGTAGGATGACGCCGGGAACGCCAAAGAGACGGACGGTGGCCTCCCACAGGATGAGGATGGTTGCGCCGAACAGGATCGGGACGGCGGTGCGAGCGGCCACACCGTCGAACCCGGCGAGGCGAATATTCAGGGCCCAGCCTGTAGCCCAGATCGTGATGATAGAGGCGAGACGCATATCAATGAAGGCTAGCAAGAAGATGACAAAGAGTGCGGCATACACGAAAGGCATCGCCGGTCCCCAGAACGCGTGAGCCGGATGCCGCTGCAGGATATCGTATAGGTTCCTCATCGCCGCAGCCCCATGCGCGTCAGCACCGCGCGTTCGATCAGCCCAATAGCCCCGACCGCCAGCCCGGCAAGGATCGCGGCGGCAAAGAGGGCCGACCAGATTTGCACCGTTTGCCCATAGTAGCTGCCCGCCAGCAGCCGCGCGCCCAGACCGGCGACGGCGCCTGTGGGCAACTCTCCGACGATGGCGCCAACAAGGCTCGCCGCGATGCCGATCTTCAGAGATGCAAAGAGGTAGGGGGCCGAGGCGGGCAGGCGCAATTTCCAGAACGTCGCCACGCCTCCGGCGGCATAGGTTCGCAGCAGGTCCAGCTGCATCGCGTCAGGACTGCGCAGGCCCTTCACCATGCCCACGACGAGCGGGAAAAACGACAGATAGGCCGAGATGATGGCCTTCGGCACGATCCCCTGAATGCCGATGGAATAAAGCACCACGATGATCATTGGCGCGATGGCGATGATGGGCACGGTTTGGCTGACGATGGCCCACGGCATGACGCTGCGGTCCATCACGCGGGAATGGACGATGCCCACGGCCAAAAGGATGCCAAGCCCGGTGCCGATGGCGAAGCCAAGAAGCGTGGCGCTGAACGTGACCCAGGCGTGATGGATCAGGCTGCGGTTCGAGGTGGGGGCGACGACGGCGGTGGTATTCCACAGCTCGACCGCCACCTGATGCGGTGCGGGCAGGCGCGGGCGATCTTGCGTAAAGGCACGCGCGGTCGCCGGGCCGGGGTTCAGCGCCGCCAGCGCAATCCCGGACATGCCGCGCCGCTCGCGCGGGCTTTCGGGGCGCACGACCTGATCGGCGCGCGACGCGTCCAGCACGGATTGCGCGGCGTTCATGGGGATGCAGGCGAGATACCAGATGGCGAGGAGGGCGCCGACGACAGTCAGAACAGGCAATGCAGTATGATGCAGGCGGCGAGCGATCCGGGACGCGCGCCCCGACCGCCCGATCCCCGCCGCGGGTGCAGAGAGCGGTGTGTCCGTCATGGAATACGAAAACGCTTCAAAGCAGCCACGACAAACGCGATAATCGCAACGATTGAGATCAGGAATACAGGGCTGACCCATACCGGGATCTCTGTCGTGCCGAACGCAATGTCCATTAGCAGCCACCCGAACAGTACGATGGCGAAGGTGGAGGTTCCGATCGCCCACCACGCCGCTTTGCGCGTATCGGGTTCTCCGGTCCAGCGGTTGTCGCGCCAGCGGCTCATACGTCCTCCATCCCCGCGCGCAGCCCCTCGCGGACGCGGTGGGCGATGGCGATGAACTCCGGGCTGTCGCGGATATCGAGCGGGCGCTCGCGCGGCAAGGGGCTGTCGATCACGTCGGTGATGCGGCCCGGACGGGGGGACATGACGACGATTTTGGTCGACAGGTACACCGCCTCGGGAATCGAGTGGGTGACGAAGAGGATCGTTTTGCCGGTCCGGTCCCACAGCGCCAGAAGTTCTTCGTTCAGCCGATCCCGCACGATTTCGTCCAGCGCGCCGAAGGGTTCGTCCATCAGCAGCAGGTCCGCGTCGAAGGCAAGCGCCCGCGCGATAGAGGCGCGCTGCTGCATGCCGCCCGACAGCTGCCAGGGGTACTTGTTCTCGAACCCGTCCAGATCGACGAGCGCGAGCGTGTCCTTCACGCGCCGGTCCTTTTCGGCCTTGTCAAAGCCCATGATTTCCAGTGGCAGCCGGATGTTTCCGCCGATGGTCCGCCACGGATACAGACCCGCCGCCTGAAAGACATAGCCATAGGCGCGGGCTATGCGGGCCTCGTCGGCGGTCTGTCCGTTGACGGTAAGCGTGCCGCCCGTGGGCGTCTCCAACGCCGCGACACAGCGCAGGAAAGTGGTCTTCCCGCAGCCCGAGGGGCCGATGAAGCTGACAAATTCGCCGGGCGCAACCGACAGATATACGTCCTTCAGCGCGTGGACGGGGCCGTCGTTGGTGCGAAAAGTCAGATCGAGGGACTGGGCGGAGACAACAGCAGGGGCGCTGCCCCCGCCCGTTCCGGGCTCCCCCGAGGTATTTTCGGAACGATGAAGGGTAGCGTCATCCATTCCAGATCAGACGCCGCTCGCCGGAATGCCCGACCGCTCCACCGGCCTTGGCGCGGTGATTGCCTTGTAGCTGGAGAGCGCCTGCGAAACGGCTCCTTTCGGCGGGCGTTTGACGAACTGGCCGTGGCCTTCCTCGGCCCGCAGCTCTCCGTCGTGGATGGCGACGTGGCCTCGGGTGAGGGTGAAGCGGGGCAGGCCTTTGACGTGCTGGCCTTCGAAGACGTTGTAGTCGATGGCGCTGACCTGTTTGTCGGCGGTGATCGTCTTTTCCTTTTCGGGGTCCCACACCACGAGATCGGCGTCGGCCCCCACAGCGACCGCGCCCTTGCGAGGGTAGCAGTTCAGGATCTTGGCGATGTTGGTCGAGGTGACGGCGACGAATTCGTTTGGCGTCAGGCGGCCGGTGGCGACGCCGTGGGTCCAGAGCATCGGCATCCGATCCTCCAGTCCGCCGGTGCCGTTGGGGATCTTGGTGAAATCGCCGACGCCATAGCGTTTTTGTTCGGTGGTGAAGGCGCAGTGGTCGGTGGCCACCACGGACAAAGAGCCCGATTGCAGACCTGCCCAGAGCGAATCCTGATGCTTCTTGTTGCGGAACGGGGGGGACATGACGCGGCGGGCGGCGTGGTCCCAGTCGGTGTTGAAGTACTCGGATTCGTCCAGCGTCAGGTGCTGGATCAGCGGCTCTCCCCAGACGCGCTTGCCCTGCTGGCGGGCGCGGCGGATGGCTTCGTGGCTGTCCTCGCAGGAGGTATGCACGACATAGAGCGGCACGCCCGCCATGTCGGCGATCATGATGGCGCGGTTGGTGGCCTCGCCCTCGACCTGCGGCGGGCGGGAGTAGGCGTGCGCCTCGGGGCCGGTGTTGCCTTCGGCCAGCAGCTTCGCCGACAGGTCCGCGACCACGTCACCGTTTTCGGCGTGGACCATGGCGATGGCGCCCAGTTCCGCAAGGCGCTGGAAGGAGGCGTACATCTCATCGTCCTGCACCATCAGCGCGCCCTTGTAGGCCATGAAGTGCTTGAAGGTGTTGATGCCGCGGTCCTTTACGACCGTTTCCATCTCGTCGAAGACCTGCTCGCCCCACCAGGTGACGGCCATGTGGAACGAGTAATCGCAGGCCGCGCAGCCCGACTTGTTGTCCCACATCTGAATGGCGTCGAGCAGGCCTTGGCCGGGTGAGGGCAGGGCGAAGTCCACCACCATAGTTGTGCCGCCCGCGAGGGCTGCGCGTGTGCCAGAGGCGAAATCATCGGTGGAGTAGGTGCCCATGAAGGGCATTTCCAGATGCGTATGCGGGTCGATCCCGCCGGGCATGACGTAGCAGCCGGTGGCGTCAAGTTCCTCGTCGCCCTTCAGGCCGGGGCCGATCTGGGTGATCTTGCCGCCGTCGATCAGGACGTCTGCGGCGTAGGTCAGATCATGGGTGACGATGGTGCCGTTGCGGATGACGGTGGTCATTTTCTTTCCTTCATTTCACGCCAAAGCCTTTCGTAGCCCAAACCAGCCCAGAACCTATAATGAACAACGACAAAACTGGAAAGAACGCCAACCATGCGAATGTGCGCCATTCTTCGATCGCGATGCTTTTCCTGCGCGCGGCGATGTGTGCGATCGCAATCTCTTTCAGCTGTTCTTCACCCAAACCGTCTCTGTCAATCGACACTTCAGGGATCGGTGCGTGGGATAGAAGTCTAGAGAACGTCGAAATGCTCGGGAGGGCGAGAAGCGAGACCACTACAATCCAAAACAAGCCGATCACCAGCCAAAGTCGAAAGAGCCCTTTCGACCAATTCACCCCTCCACCCCCGCCGTCTCCACCACCGCATGCAACAATACATCCGCCCCGGCCTTGGCCCAATCCTTCGTGATCTCTTCGGCTTCGTTGTGGGACAAACCATCGATGCAAGGGCACATGATCATAGCCGAGGGGGCGACGCGGTTGATCCAGCAGGCGTCGTGGCCAGCGCCGGAGATGATATCCATGTGCGAGTAGCCGAGGCGTTCGGCGGCTGATCGCACGGCGCCCACGCAATCTTCATCGAACGCCACCGGATCGAAGCCGCCGACCTTTTCGAAGTCGATTCCCAAACCCATGTCCTGCGCGATCTGCTGTCCTTCCTCGCGCAGGCGTTTCTCCATGTCCTCGATCACCGAGAGGTCGGGCGAACGGAAGTCCACGGTGAAGACCACCTTGCCGGGGATCACGTTGCGCGAGTTGGGGTAAACGTCGATGTGGCCCGCAGCCCCCACGGCATCGGGGGCGTGGGACAGGGCGATGCGTTCGACCGCCTCCAGCACGCGCGCCATGCCAAGGCCTGCGTTGCGGCGCATGGGCATGGGGGTAGAGCCTGTGTGGCTGTCCTTGCCGGTGATCGTCACCTGCGTCCACGACAGGCCCTGACCGTGGGTGACGACGCCGATCTGGGTGTCCTCGGCCTCTAGGATCGGGCCCTGTTCGATGTGCAGCTCAAAAAAGGCGTGCATTTTGCGCGCGCCCACGGGTTCCTCGCCGCGCCAGCCGATACGGTCCAGCTCATCCCCGAAGCGGGCCCCGGCCGCGTCGGTGCGATGCTCGGCCCAGTCCTGATCGTGGACGCCCGCGAAGACGCCGGACGACAGCATGGCGGGGGCGAAGCGGGTGCCTTCCTCGTTCGTCCAGTTGGTGACGACGATGGGGTGCTTGGTCTTCACGTTCAGGTCGTTCAGCGTGCGCACGATTTCCAGCCCGCCAAGGACGCCCAAAACTCCGTCGTATTTGCCACCCGTCGGCTGCGTGTCGAGGTGGCTGCCCACATAGACGGGCAGGGCGTCGGGGTCCGTGCCCTCGCGCCGGGCGAACATATTGCCCATGCTGTCCAGCCCCATGGTGCAGCCCGCCGCTTCGCACCACGACTGGAACAGCGCGCGACCTTCCGCATCGGCGTCGGTCAGCGTCTGGCGGTTGTTGCCGCCCGCGACGCCGGGGCCGATCTTGGCCATCTCCATCAAGCTGTCCCACAGGCGGTCGCCGTCGATCTGCATGTTCTGGCCGGGGGCGTCTGGCATGGGCGCTGTCCTGTCGGTGGCTGTGCACACGACGCTACCAGCGAAAGGAGGCCAGTCAAGACAAGCGCCGGAGGGATAGGCAAATGGCGCAAAATCGGGCGAGGTTCAAAACGCGATGCGCGATTCTCCAGCGGCAAGAGAGCGTTACAGCTCGGGCGCCATAGACACAGAGATCCAAATCGAAAGCGCTTCGCTTGGGGCTTCGGCGTTCTGTGTTGCAAGCCGTCAGGCCGGGTATGTCATAGGTCCTGTCGTCGGGACATTCTGAAAAGCCGGGCCAGCCCCATGACGGTCTGTTTCGATCAGCGTTCCGCCGCCCGCATGAGCATACCGAACAGGTCGCGCGGGTCGTCAGGGTCGGCCAGAAGGTCCAACTCTTCGAATACGCCGGTCTCGCGCGCTTTCTTCAGCACGTACTTCAACGCCGAAAAGTCCTCGATCGCGAAGCCGACGCTGTCGAACAATGTGACTTGATCCACGCTTACGCGCCCCGGTGCAGTCCCGGCGATCACTTGCCACAGTTCAGTGACGGGAAAATCGTCGGCCACCTGCTGAATCTCGCCTTCGACCCGGGTCTGCGGCGGAAACTCCACGAAGACGTTCGAACGGCCAAGGATATCGCGGTGCAGTTCGGTCTTGCCCGGACAATCGCCACCGACGGCGTTAAGATGGACACCGGCGCCCAGCATGTTGTCGGTCAAAATCGTCGCGAATTGCTTGTCGGCGGTGCATGTGGTGACGATCTGCGCGCCGATCATCGCCTCTTCCGCCGACCCGCAGGACACGACATTCAGGCCGGTACCCGCAAGATTTCGCTCGACCTTGGCTGTCGCCGCCGGGTCGATATCCCAAAGCCGTACCGTGTCTATCCCAACGGTGCCCTTCATCGCCAGCGCCTGGAACTCTGCTTGCGCGCCGTTGCCGATCATCGCCATGACGCGGGCATTCCTCGGCGCAAGCCACTTGGCCGCCATCGCACTGGTCGCCGCCGTGCGCAGGGCTGTCAGCACCGTCATCTCCGACAGCAGGACAGGGTAGCCGTTGTCTACCTCGGCCAGCAAGCCAAAGGCGGTAACGGTCTGGCGTCCCTGGGCCATGTTCTTGGGATGGCCGTTAACATATTTGAACCCGTAGAGGTCTCCGTCCGACGTCGGCATCAATTCGATCACGCCGACATCGGAATGCGACGCGACGCGCGCCACCTTGTCAAAGCTCTCCCAACGGCGGAAATCGGCTTCTATGGCCTCGGCCAAGTCCGCCAGCATTGTCGTCAGCCCAACGCGATGCACCAGTCGCATCATGTCGGCCACCGAAACGAAAGGCACCATGGCCAGCTTTCCAGGGGCGGTCATTGGAAGCTCCGCGTTGGGCGATCGAAGATGCGTTTACCCATCAAGGATGCTGTAAGGTCCACCATTAGCCGGGCTGTTCGGCCCCGTTCATCCAGCGCGGGGTTCAGCTCGACCAGATCAAGGGATGTCACCAGTCCGCTTTCCGACAGCATCTCCATCACCAGATGCGCCTCTCGGAACGTCGCGCCGCCGGGAACGGTGGTGCCAACGGCAGGTGCGATGGAAGGATCAAGAAAATCGACGTCGAGCGACACATGCAGGTCCACGTCACCCGCATCCGCGACCCGCGACAGGAAGGATCGCAGGGGAGCCGCAAATCCCGTTTCGTCGATGCTGCGCATGTCGTGCAAATCGGCCTGGCTGCTTTCAAGCCGGGTGCGTTCGCTGGGATCGACAGAGCGCAGACCCATCATGCTTATGTTTCCCAAGAAGACGGGGGCGGGCAGGGGGGTAAATCCGTCGAACCCGTCCTGCCCCGTGACATAGGCCACCGGCGTTCCGTGCAGGTTGCCGCTTTCCGTCGTGGCGGGCGTGTGGAAGTCGGTGTGCGCGTCGAGCCAAAGCACAAAGAACGCCCGGCCCCTGTCCGCCGCCCGCGCGGCCATTGCAGCAACGCTACCCAGCGCCAACGCGTGATCGCCGCCCATGAAAATCGGCAGCCCGTCAATGCCGCGCCCGGCGTCGATGAGCGTCTCGGTCCAAGCCGCCACCCGACCGGGGGCCACAAGATGCGGACGCCAGTCGTGCTGCACATCCGCGCCGGGCGTCAGATTGCCGATGTCGCGAACCGAATGACCCAAGCCTTCCAGCGTGGGTGCAAGGCCTGCGACGCGATAGGCGTCCGGCCCCATGATGCAGCCCGAGCGGGACTTGCCGCAATCCAAGGGCACTCCGATCAGCGTCACTTCAGCCATCTGCCAGCACCTTTATCGTTGGAAATACCCAAGCCGGCCAGGGGCCTAGCTGCGAAACGCCCGCGTCAAGGCAAGCGCCCAGAACCCGGCCAACACGAAAGACGCCACCGCGTTCCAGGACGCCATAGACAGCCCGGCAAAGGCCCAGGAAACGGCGTCGCACATGATGACCTTGTCCACCGTCTCGACCGACAGCATGTCCGCGCCGGACAGGCCCGACAGATCGCCGCCGCCCGAGCAAGAGGAAGGGCCGGGCCACCAGCCACGCTCGACGCCCGTATGATAGATGCCGATCCCGGCCGTGGTCAGGGCGGCAAGCGCGCCGAGAAGCGCCACCGGCCATCGCGCCCAGACGAAGGCGACCACGCCCAGTCCGATCGCCGCCCAATGGGGCCATCGCTGCCACAGGCACAGTTTGCAGGGGGCGTATCCAAGCGCTTGAAACACATAGGCTCCGGCCAGAAGCAGGGCGGAACCGGCCGCCGCCAGAAGCATCAGACGCCGCGCGGTCATAGGTATTTCACCGCGATGAAGCCGCCGACCAGAACGATGCAGAAGACCACGAAGACCAAGCCCAAGCGGCGCTCGATGAAGTCGCGGATCGGCTCGCCGAAGGCACGCAGAAGCGCTGCAACCAAGAAGAATCGCAGTCCGCGTGCGACGATGGATGCCACGATGAACACCGGCAGCGACAGGGCGGTGACGCCGGACAGTATGGTGATGACCTTGAACGGGAACGGCGTGACGCCCGCGATCAGCACGGCCCAGGCACCGAATTCGTTGTAGCGCGCCTCGAACTCTCCGAAGTAGGCGTCCTTGCCGTAGAACTCCAGAACGGGCCGCCCGACCTGATCCATCAGGCCGTAGCCGATTCCGTAGCCGGCCAATCCCCCAAGCACTGACGATACCGTCGCCACGCCCGCGATCAGCCATGCACGGCGCGGGGTCGCAAGGATCATCGGGATCATCAACACATCAGGCGGGATCGGGAAGATGGACGATTCCACGAAGGCGACGACCGCCAGAACCCATAGGGCCTGTGGGTGGGAAGCCAGCGAAAGGGTCCAGTCGTAAAGGCGTCGTAGCATGTTTGCGAAGGACCATGCGGCTTGGGCTGGGTCAAGCCGCAAAGCGGCGCTATGATCTGCCCGAACAGGTCAGGAGAGCGCGATGCAGTGGCGGGGACGGCGGCAAAGCCGCAACATCGAAGATCGGCGCAGCCGGGGCGGCGGAAGCGGTGGCGCGCGTGTCGTGGGCGGCGGCAGCTTGGGCATCCTTGCCATCGTCGTGATCGGCTGGATCTTCGGGATCGACCTGACGCCGCTGTTGCAGGACGCCTCGGTCCAGCAGCCGCAAGGGGGCGGTCAAATCACCGCCGCCGATGAGGAACGCGCCCAGTTCGTCGCCGTCACCTTGGCAGATACCGAGGAAGTTTGGGCCGACGTCTTCGCCGAACAGGTGGGCCGACCCTACGACCCGGCGACCATGGTGCTGTTCAAAGGCGTCACCCAATCGCCCTGCGGCGGGGCCTCGGGCGCGTCGGGGCCGTTCTACTGCCCGGCGGATGAGAAAGCGTATCTGGATACGGACTTCTTCGTCACCATGGAGCGCCGTCTGGGCGCGGGTGGCGACTTCGCGGCGGCCTACGTCGTCGCACATGAGATCGCGCATCACGTGCAGGACGAGTTGGGCATTCTATCTGAAGCCAACGCCATTCGGCAGCGCGTGTCGGAACGCGAGGCGAACGCGATTTCCGTCAGGATCGAGCTTCAGGCCGATTGCTTCGCGGGCATCTGGGCGGCGAAGGCGGACGAACGCTTCGACTCACTGGACAAGGGCGATGTGGGAGAGGCGATGAACGCCGCCAAGCAGATCGGCGACGACACGCTGCAACGCAACGCGGGCCGTGCGCCCAATCCGCATACCTTCACCCACGGCACGTCAGAGCAGCGCCAACGCTGGTTCGCGCGTGGCTTCGACACCGGCGACATGCGCGAATGCGATACGTTCAGCGCGGATCGGCTGTAGTCGCAGCGCACATTTCAGTGGGACCCTGGCGCGCGTCCGGGGTTTCGTCGTGCCATCGCCATCATTCCCGAAATATGTGTCGCGGGCTGGCAGCGCCTCTGAACCGCATTGACACCCCCGCGCCACCCCTTACCTGACGCGCCATGCCAGACACCAAACGCATCTCGCTCGGCGGAGCACCCGAAGGCTTCGACGCCCATCTCGTCCTGTCCGAAGTCGGCAAGGCGGGGCAGGTCGTCCATGTCGCGCGCGACGACAAGCGGATGGCCGCGATGCAAGCCGCCTTGGCCTTCTTCGACCCCGGCCTGCCGGTTTTTACCTTCCCGGCGTGGGACTGCCTCCCCTATGACCGCGTCAGCCCGAACGCCGACATCTCGGCGCAGCGCATGGCGACGCTGGCCGCCCTGTGCCACGCGATGCCCAAACGGTTCGTCCTTTTGACCACGCTGAACGCCGCGACGCAAAAGGTGCCGCCCCGCGATACGGTGGCAGACGCCAGCTTCACCGCGACCGTTGGGTCGCGGCTGGATGAAGAAGGGCTGCGCAAGTTTCTGGTGCGTATGGGATTTACCCAAGCCCCCACCGTCATCGAACAGGGCGACTACGCGATCCGCGGCGGCATCATCGACGTCTGGCCGCCGGGTCACGACAGCCCCGTGCGCCTGGATCTGTTCGGCGATACGCTGGACGGCGCGCGCCGCTTCGATGCCGCGACCCAGCGCACCACCGACAAGCTGAAGGAAGTCGAACTTGCCCCGGTGTCAGAAGTCATTCTGGATGAGGCCGCCATCACCCGCTTTCGCCAGAACTACCGCATCGAATTCGGCGCGGCGGGCACCGACGATCCGCTGTACGAGGCCGTCAGCGCAGGCCGCAAACATGCGGGGATCGAGCACTGGCTGGGTTTCTTCCACGACAAGCTGGAGACGCTGTTCGACTACCTGCCCGATGCCGCGATCACGCTGGACGATCAGGTCACGCCTGCTCGGCTGGGGCGGTGGGACACCATCGCCGACCAATACGACAACCGCAAAGACGCGATGACGAAGAAGGGCCGCGTAGATTCCGTCTACAAGCCCGCACCGCCAGAGACGCTGTATCTGGACGATGCCGCGTGGGAGACGGCGATCAAGGGCCACCGTATCGTGCGCTTTCACCCGCTGGCACAGGCGACCGGCCCCGGTGTCGCAGATGCAGGTGGACGAATCGGGCGCAACTTCAGCCCCGAGCGTCAGCAGGAAAGCGTTAGCCTTTTCGGTGCGTTGGCCGATCATGTAAAGGCAAAGCGCAAAGATGGGCAGGTCATCGTCGCCAGCTATTCCGATGGCGCGCGCGAACGTCTGCAAGGTCTGCTGGAAGACGAGGATGTTGATGGCGCGACGCTGATCCGCGATTTCCGCGACGTGCCAGAAGGCAAAGGCGGCCTGCATCTCGTCGTCTGGGGGCTGGAGCACGGGTTCGAGGGCGCGATCGACGGCACGCATCTGACGGTGATCTCGGAACAGGACGTTCTGGGCGACCGGCTGGTGCGCAAGAGCCCCAAGCGCAAACGGGCCGAGAATTTCCTGACCGAAGCGCAGTCGCTCAGCCAAGGCGATCTGGTCGTTCACGTAGACCACGGTGTCGGGCGCTTTCAGGGGATGGAAGTCGTCACCGCCGCCGGTGCGGCCCACGAGTGCGTACTGATCGAGTATCAGGGCGGCGATCGCCTGTTCCTTCCCGTGGAAAACATCGAACTGCTGTCCCGCTTCGGTCACGAAGAGGGGATGCTCGACAGGCTGGGCGGCGGTGCTTGGCAGTCGAAGAAGGCCAAGCTGAAGCAGCGCATCCGTGAAATCGCAGATCGCCTGATCCGCATCGCCGCCGAACGCCTGCTGCGCAAGGCCCCCGTGCTGGAGCCAGAGACCCACGCCTGGGAAGATTTCTCGGCCCGATTCCCGTACGAGGAGACTGAGGATCAGATGTCCGCCATCGAGGACGTGATGGCCGACCTTGGGTCCGGCACGCCCATGGACCGTCTGATCGTCGGCGACGTGGGCTTCGGCAAGACAGAGGTCGCCATGCGCGCCGCCTTTATCGCCGCCATGTCGGGCGTGCAGGTCGCTGTTATCGCGCCGACCACACTGCTGGCGCGGCAGCACTACAAGTCCTTCGCTGACCGCTTCCGAGGATTCCCGGTGCAGGTCCGCCAACTGTCGCGCTTCGTATCCGACAAGGACGCCAAACTGACCCGCCAGGGCATCGCCGACGGCACCTGCGATATCGTCATCGGCACCCACGCGTTGCTAGCGAAATCGGTGAAGTTCAAGAATCTCGGCCTGCTGGTCATCGACGAGGAACAGCGCTTCGGCGTGAACCACAAGGAACGGCTGAAGTCCCTACGAACGGACGTGCATGTCCTGACCCTGACCGCGACGCCGATCCCGCGCACGTTGCAGATGTCGCTGACTGGCGTGCGCGATCTGTCGATCATCGGTACGCCGCCCGTCGACCGCTTGGCCATCCGCACCTACGTGTCCGAGTTCGACGCGGTGACGATCCGCGAAGCCCTGTTGCGCGAACATTATCGCGGCGGGCAAAGTTTCCTCGTCGCTCCGCGCATCACCGACCTGACAGAGCTGGAAGAGTTCTTGAAGGAAGAGGTGCCGGAAATCAGCTACGTCTCGGCCAACGGTCAGATGGCGGCGGGAGAGCTCGATGACCGGATGAACGCCTTCTACGACGGCAAGTATGATGTGCTTCTGGCGACGACCATCGTGGAATCGGGTCTTGATATCCCGACCGCGAATACGATGGTTGTGTGGCGCGCGGATATGTTCGGCCTTGCGCAGCTGTACCAGATTCGGGGTCGCGTCGGTCGCGCCAAGACGCGCGCCTACGCCTACATGACCACTAAGCCACGCACCAAGCTGACGCCGACCGCCGACAAGCGCCTGCGCGTTTTGGGGTCGCTGGACTCGCTGGGCGCCGGATTTACGCTTGCCAGCCAGGATTTGGATATCCGGGGCGCGGGCAACCTTGTTGGAGAGGAACAGTCCGGCCAGATCCGGGAAGTGGGCTTCGAGTTGTATCAGTCGATGCTCGAGGAAACGATCTCCAAGCTGAAGTCCGGCGAACTCGAAGGCGCTATAGAGCTCGGCGACAGCGATTGGTCTCCGCAGATCAACCTTGGGGTTCCGGTCCTGATACCGGAAGATTACGTACCCGATCTGGATGTACGCCTTGGACTTTACCGTCGCCTGTCCGACCTGACGACGAAGGTGGAACTGGAAGGCTTCGCCGCCGAACTGATCGACCGTTTCGGCGAACTCCCGCGCGAGGTGAACACTCTGCTGCTGGTCGTACGCATCAAGGCCGAATGCAAGAAGGCCGGGATCGCCAAGCTCGACGCCGGGCCGAAGGGCGTCACGATCCAGTTCCATAACGATAAGTTCGCCTCTCCCGAAGGGCTGGTGGCCTTCATCAAGGATCAGGACGGCGAGGCGAAGGTGAAGGACAACAAGATCATTGTCCGCCGCGACTGGACCAAGGACAGCCAGAAGATCAAGGGCAGCTTCGCGGTGGCGCAGGAATTGGCGCGGCACGTTAGGTCTGAGAAGGAGAAGAGAGCAAAGGCAGGGTAGGGCTTGATCAGAGTTAACCTTTCGTTAACCTTTCGCCATGTTCCGTACGATTCTCGTCTTGGCCTTCATCGCCGACCCCGCTTTCGCCGATCCCAAACCGTTGGCAGAGACGGCCTTCGCACCGTTCCTGACAGCGCAGACGTTCAGTTGCTCGCGCAAGACCTGTGGTCAGATGCGATCCTGCGCAGAAGCCTGTCATGCTCTCGTTGTTTGCGGTGATACGGCACGCGACCGGGACCGCGACGGCATCCCTTGCGAGTCGATATGCGGCAACACACGCTGCTAAAAGAACCGGACACGCTTTCGATAATCTGCATGTGCCGCCCCGTGCCGTCGGGCTAGCGCACGATCTTCAACCCAGCTTGCATAGCCCAGCGCCGCGCAGCCCGCCGCCGCTGCAATCAGAGATGACGGCGCCGCGAACAGTAGCCCCAGCCCGATCAGGCTGACGATCTGGCCTGCGTATTGCGGGTGCCTCCGGTGTGCGTAGGACCCGGTCTTGACCAGCCCCACGTCCCAGCCACTCGTGCCGCCCAGCCCCAGATCCCAGATGCCGCGCCCTTGCACCCAGAAGGACAGCGCCGTCAGGGCCACGCCGCCAATGCCCCAGCGGAACCAAGCGGGCCATCCCAACAGGTTCCACGCCTCTGAACCTGCATTGATAAGGCCGACGTAGATCGCCGTGGTCAGGCCCCACGCCCAGATCGCTGATACCCAACCGCCGCGCCTTGGGGGCCAAATCTGCGCGATGCCGCGATCGGATACGAACAGAATCACGCCCCACGCGGCAGACGCGCCCAAAGACAGCAGCAGCCAGACGCTCATGGCTTCATCGTTCCGCAAATACCTCGGGTGAGCGGCGCAGCCGCGAGGGCAGAGCCCTGAAGTCCCATCAATCGGTGCCGCGGTAGGGGGGCACGTATTGCAGGCCCATGTCCCAGGGGAAGAAGATCCACGTGTCCTGGCTGACCTCGGTGATGAAGGTATCCACCTGCGCGCGCCCCTTGGGTTTGGCGTAGACGGTGGCGAAATGCGCGTTCGGATAAAGCTCTCGCACCAGTTCCAGCGTGCGGCCCGAGTCGACCAGATCGTCGACCACCAGGATTCCGGAGCCGTCGCCCATCATCTCGGAATCTGGCGACTTCAGCACCTTGGCATGGCTTTGCGACTGATGATCGTAGGACTTCACGCTGATCGTATCGACGGTGCGGATGTCCAGTTCCCGCGCCACGATCATCGCAGGCGCCATGCCGCCGCGCGTGATCGCCACGACAGCACGCCAGCCACCGCCCTTGTCGCCCGCATCGCCATCGGGGCCCATGCCATCCAGCCGCCACGCCAGCGCGCGGGCATCGCGGTGCAGCTGGTCCCAGCTGACGTGAAAGCCCTTCTCGTGGGGCAAGCGGTCGGTCATGGCGGTCTCCTTTAAGTCAGTGCGACGCGCACACCCAGTGCGCCCAGTATGGTGCCCATCCCGCGATCCAGCCAGCCTTTCGCGCGCGTATAGACCGCGCGCGGTCCAGGCAGTGAGAACAGGCGCGCGGTGATCAGATACCACGCCACCTCGACCCACAGGATATTAAACAGGACGATGGCCTTGTCCCCCAGCGTCGCCGTCAGTGGCACAAGGCCGACGAAGACAGCGCCGAAGAAGATGGCGGGCTTGGGGTTGGCCAGCTGCGCCAGCGTGCCCAGTCGGATCGCCGACCACATGCCGCGCGGCGGTTGATTGGGCAGGGCGGTCGGCAGCGGCTCTGACGCGTGGCGCCACATCTGTACGCCCAGCCACAGCAGGAACAGACCGCCGCCGATTTTCAGGACGACGAAGAGGGGCGGCACGATCTGGAACAACAGGGCAAGGCCCAACAGCGCCGCCGCCGCCCAAAGCATCGCACCAATCCCGAACCCCAGCGCCAGCCCGGCGGCAGGGCGGAAGCCTTCGGACACAGCCGTGCGGATTTGCAGCACGAAGGATGGCCCCGGAGAGATCGCCGCGAGAAGATGGGCAATCGCCACGCCGATGAAGGCCGCAAGGCTCATCGCGGGTCAGTCACGAGTGATATCGGGCGCGTCGGGGTTCTTCATGCCGACAACATGGTAGCCCGAGTCCACATGCAGGATCTCTCCGGTCACGGCAGAGCCAAGGTCGGACAGCAGATAGAGCGCGGATTTGCCCACCTCTTCCTGCGTCACCGTCCGGCGCAGGGGAGAGTTGTATTCGTTCCACTTCATGATGTAGCGAAAATCGCCGATGCCGCTGGCAGCCAGCGTTTTGATCGTTCCCGCGCTGATGGCATTCACGCGGATACCGTCGCGGCCAAGATCCTCGGCCATGTAGCGCACGCTGGCTTCCAATGCGGCCTTGGCCACGCCCATCACGTTATAATGCGGCATAACCTTTTCGGCGCCGTAGTAGGTCAGCGTCAGGGCCGATCCGCCGTCTGTCATCAGCTTTTCGGCGCGCTGCATCACGGCGGTGAACGAATAGCACGAGATATCCAGAGACATCTGGAAGTTCTCGCGGCTGGTGTCGACGTAGCGCCCACGCAGTTCGGATTTGTCCGAAAATCCAATGGCGTGGACGACGAAGTCGATCTTGCCCCAACGCTCTTTGATCTGATCGAACAGCGCATCCAGGCTGCCCATGTCGGCCACGTTGCATTCGACCAGAAAGTCGGAACCAACCTTTTCGGCGAGCGGGCCGACGCGCTTCTTCAGCGCCTCGCCTTGATACGAAAAGCACATCTCTGCGCCTTCGTCGGCCAGCGCCTTGGCGATGCCCCAGGCGATCGACTTGTCGTTCGCCAACCCCATGATGAGGCCGCGTTTTCCTGCCATCATCCCCGCCATGGTATCGCTCCGTCCTTGTGATCTCTGTTCCGGCGGGATTAGGCCATAGAGATAGAGTCATCAAGAGCGACGGGAACACGGACATGACGCAGGGAACCAGCATATTTGGCGCAAGCGATCCGGTGGCACTGCTGCGCGACTGGATGGAGCGGGCCGCCAAGACCGAACCGAACGACCCCAACGCCATTGCGCTTGGCACGGTGGATGCGAATGGTCTGCCGAACGTGCGGATCGTTCTGCTGAAAGAGATCGAGGCGGATGCCTTCGTCTTCTACACCAATTACGACAGCGCCAAGGGGCTAGAGTTGACGGCCAGCGGGCAGGCGGCCTTCGCGATCCACTGGAAGACCATGCGGCGTCAGGTTCGGGTGCGCGGCACGGTCGAGCGTGAGGACGGCGCACAAGCCGACGCCTATTATGCGTCCCGCGATCTGGGCTCACGTCTGGGAGCCTGGGCGTCCGAGCAGTCGCGTCCCTTGGCAGACCGGGCCACGTTGGAGGCGCGGGTGAAGGAAGCCGCAGATCGATTCGGCGACGCGCCGCCGCGTCCAGATCACTGGGGCGGGTTCCGCATTCGGCCCGTCGAGATCGAATTCTGGCAGGACGGTGAACACCGCCTTCACGACCGGGAACGCTGGGTAAAAATCAAGAACAATGAGCAATGGGATGTGAAAAGACTTTTTCCTTGAGCGATAATTGCGTAGACCTCCTCTATTGATCGGCGGACGGGACAGGTCCGCCGTGACAGACAAGGGGCGATAGAACGCTTCCACGGAGGACATATGCCTGACGACACATCTGAGGAATCTACCGTCCATTCAGGTCTGGTGAAGTGGTTCGACAGTACGAAAGGCTATGGTTTCGTCGTTTGCGAAGGCGTTGCACGCGATATTCTTCTTCACGCCAATGTGCTGCGCAACTTCGGCCAGAACAGTGTGGCAGACGGTGCCAAGGTGCGTCTGCGTGTGGTCGAGACCGACCGTGGTATTCAGGCACAGGAAGTTCTGGAAATCGAAGCGCCCGAATTCGAAGGCGCCGACGATGGCATGTCGCGCAGCCTGCCGTTCGACGAAACGCTCGTCGGTGGCGATCTGGAGCCGGCCCGCGTCAAATGGTTCGACCGCGCCAAGGGCTTCGGGTTTGCCAATGTCTTCGGTCTCGGCGAAGATGTATTCATCCACGTCGAGGTTCTGCGCCGGTCATCCCTGGCCGACCTGCAACCCGGCGAGGCGATCGCGATCCGCGTGGCCGAAGGCGCCCGTGGACGCTTGGCGACACAGGTGAACGCATGGGAACACGCAGTGGGCAATACCGGATTGGCGGAGCTTTCGGCCGAGACCGACAGCGTGGTCGAATTTCAGGGCCGCGAGGCTGCGGAGTAGTCACGGCGTTTCTGGGCGTCGTCGCGTCCGCAGGGTTCGCAACAGCGCAATGCGCGCCTGAGTCTGTCGAACTGCGTGGCGATTGGGGAAAGGCCCGCTTCGCCGTCGATGTGGCCGATGATGATCGCGAACGCGCGCAAGGTCTGATGAACGTTGAATCGATGCCGACCATGCAGGGCATGTTGTTTGTCTACGAATCAGAACAACCCGCCAGCTTCTGGATGCGCAACACGCTGATCCCACTGGATATGTTGTTCATGGACGACAGCGGCACGATCACTCACATCCATGAGAATGCCGTTCCGCTGGACGAGACACCGATCCCCGGCGGGGACAAGGTGCGCGCGGTGCTGGAGATCAACGGCGGGCTGTCCGCGCGTCTGGGGATCGAAGAGGGCACGGTGCTGCGTCACCCTGCGTTGCCGCAAGATGAAGCGGCATGGGCCTGCGGCAACTAAAGTCGCTTTCCTTGAGCGATCTTGCACGTTAGGACGGCGCACGTCGGGGCGTAGCGCAGCCTGGTAGCGCATCTGCTTTGGGAGCAGAGGGTCGGAGGTTCGAATCCTCTCGCCCCGACCATTTTCACTATTCTCGTACGAAGCTTCAGGCGTGGCGTTACATGCCTTTGCACGGGTCGGAGATTCGGTGCCGATTCCGCTTTGCCTCTACCAGATGTAGTGATCATGTCGCAGTCGCCGCCCATGCATTGCGGGTGATCTGCCGAAGATTTGGGCACGCTCGCTAATTGTCCACCCTATACCGACCCTGTGGATAACTTCAGCCGCGACGCCTATCCTCAAGGGATTATTGCGGAAATGGCGGTCGGGTGGCGCGGCGAGGGAATCACTCGATCCCGTCAAGAAAAATTAACGGTGTATAAACGCCAAAATTCGTTTGCGCCGATGGTGGCGACACGTCAAGTTGTGCGAACGAAACGGCAGACCACCACATTTTGTTATCCGGCGCATCCTCGCACATAGCGGGTCCGAGCATCATGTGCGCCCGTCAGAGGCAGGGGTCGGCTTGGGCATTGGATATAAAGGGGCGCATACGCATGAAAATCGATCGTAAGTTCACCAAGGCCGGGCAGGACGCCTACGCCGCGCTGGAATTCACCACCACCGTCAGCGAGATTCGTAATCCCGACGGTACGGTCGTGTTCAAGAACGATGCGGTCGAAGTGCCCACAAGCTGGAGCCAGGTCGCCAGCGACGTCATCGCCCAGAAGTATTTCCGCAAGGCCGGCATCCCCGAAAAGCTGAAGCGCGTGAAGGAAAAGGGCGTGCCTGAATTTCTGTGGCGCTCTGTCCCTGATGGTGACTGCGCACGTGACGGCGAGTCGTCGGCCAAGCAGGTGTTCGACCGTCTGGCTGGTGCCTGGACCTACTGGGGCTGGAAGGGTGGGTACTTCACCACTGAAGAGGACGCGCAGGCCTATTTCGACGAGATGCGCTATATGCTGGCCACGCAAAAGGCTGCGCCGAACAGCCCGCAGTGGTTCAACACCGGTCTGCACTGGGCCTACGGCATCGACGGTCCCAGCCAGGGCCACCACTACGTGGACTGGCAGACAGGCGAGTTGACGGCCTCCAACTCCGCTTATGAGCATCCGCAGCCCCACGCCTGCTTCATTCAATCCGTATCCGATGACTTGGTGAACGATGGTGGCATCATGGACCTGTGGGTCCGTGAAGCGCGCCTCTTCAAGTACGGCTCTGGCACGGGATCGAACTTCAGCCAGTTGCGAGGCGAGGGTGAGCCCCTGTCCGGCGGCGGCAAGTCTTCGGGCCTCATGGGCTTCCTGAAGATCGGTGACCGCGCGGCAGGCGCCATCAAGTCGGGCGGCACCACGCGCCGGGCGGCCAAGATGGTGATCTGTGACGCCGATCACCCCGATATCGAGAAGTTCATCAACTGGAAGGTCATCGAAGAGCAGAAGGTCGCGTCGCTCGTGGCCGGTTCCAAGCTGCACGCCCGTGAGCTAAACGGCATCTTCGCCGCCATCGCCGAGAACGCCGATCAGGGTGACGACCGTTACGATCCCAACGCCAACGCCGCGCTGAAGGCCGCGATCAAATCCGCCAAGTCGGTTGCGATCCCGGAAACCTACATCAAGCGTGTGCTGGATTACGCCCGCCAAGGCTACACAAGCATCGAATTCCCGACCTACGATACTGACTGGGACTCCGAAGCCTATTCCTCCGTCTCTGGCCAGAACTCCAACAACTCGATCCGCGTGACCGACGCGTTCCTCAAGGCCGTCAAGGACGATGCCGACTGGGAACTGCTACGCCGCACCGATGGTTCTGTCGCCAAGACTCTGAAGGCCCGCGAATTGTGGGAGCAGGTCGGCCACGCCGCCTGGGCTTGCGCCGACCCCGGCATTCAGTTCCACGACACGGTGAACGCCTGGCACACTTGCCCCGAAGACGGCCCGATCCGCGGCTCGAACCCGTGTTCGGAGTACATGTTCCTGGACGACACGGCGTGTAACCTCGCCTCCATGAACCTGCTGACCTTCCTGAAGGACGGCGAGTTTCAGTCCGCCGACTACATGCACGCCACCCGCCTGTGGACGATCACGCTGGAAATCAGCGTGATGATGGCGCAGTTCCCCTCGAAAGAGATCGCGCAGCGCAGCTACGACTTCCGCACCTTGGGTCTGGGCTATGCCAACATCGGCGGCCTGCTGATGAACATGGGCTACGGCTACGACAGCATCGAGGGTCGCGCCCTGTGCGGTGCGCTGACCGCGCTGATGACGGGCGTGTCCTACGCCACATCGGCCGAAATGGCGTCCGAGCTGGGCGCGTTCCCCGGCTACGCCAAGAACGCCGAGCACATGCTGCGCGTCATCCGCAATCACCGTACAGCGGCCCACGGCAAGACCGACGGTTACGAAGGACTGGACGTGAAGCCGGTCGCTTTGGACCACGCCGACTGCCCCGATGCGTCCTTGATTGAGCTGGCCACCAGCGCCTGGGACGAGGCTTTGGCCTTGGGTGAGCAGCACGGCTACCGCAACGCTCAGGTATCGGTCATCGCGCCCACGGGTACCATCGGCCTGGTGATGGATTGCGACACCACGGGAATCGAGCCAGACTTTGCGCTGGTGAAGTTCAAGAAGTTGGCCGGTGGCGGCTACTTCAAGATCATCAACCGCTCTGTCCCTGCCGCTTTGGAAAAGCTGGGCTACGGCTCTGCCCAGATCGAAGAGATGGTCGCCTACGCCGTCGGTCACGCCAGCATGGGTAACGCACCGGGCATCAACCACACCTCTCTGATCGGTCACGGCTTCGGAGAGGCCGAGATCAAGGCGATCGAGGCCGCGCTGCCTACCGCGTTCGACATCAAGTTCGTCTTCAACCAGTGGACGCTGGGCGAAGAGT